>NZ_JBJHZY010000001.1:0-851018 GCF_045310525.1 Candidatus Clostridium radicumherbarum
GGTAGCTATGTTAGGAAGGGATAAACGCTGAAAGCATCTAAGCGTGAAGCCCACCTCAAGATAAGATTTCCCATAGCGTAAGCTAGTAAGACCCCTTGAAGAACACAAGGTTGATAGGTTAGAGGTGTAAGCATGGTGACATGTTCAGCTGACTAATACTAATAGGTCGAGGGCTTGACCAAATAATTTAATCTGTGCAATTTTGAGAGATCAAATGTCTAAATGACATTTGATGGGTAATTTAGCCCATGGGAATGGGCGAGTTCAAATTACCCAGTATACAAACTTTCTAATTTCTTATGTAATGTAAGAAATAGTTGGTGATGATGATGCAAAGGTTACACCCGTTCCCATACCGAACACGAAGGTTAAGCTTTGAGATGCCGATGGTACTGCTTGGGCGACTAAGTGGCAGAGTAGGTAATCGCCAATAAATGGCTCCTTGGTCAAGCGGTTAAGACACCACCCTTTCACGGTGGTAACAGGGGTTCGATTCCCCTAGGAGTCACCATATATTATGCAGGCGTGGCGGAAATGGCAGACGCACTAGACTTAGGATCTAGCGCCTACGGCGTGGGGGTTCGACTCCCTTCGCCTGCACCAAAGTTAAGAACTTCTTGAGATTATTTTTTAAGAAGTTCTTTTCTTTATTTTAAATGAATATGCTTAATTTCTCTACGGTATGACAAGAATAAAAAAATACTTGTCAAAGAAATAGTTCTATTGTATAATATAATAGTTGCGATGTTATAACAGCGATGAAGCAAGAGGTAGCCGACTTCCGGGAAATTCTTTGCTGAGTATGCTTGGTCAAGAACTAAGCGACGGAGTTTTGTAAAGTGTTTATTGCGTTTTCTTATATGAAACACCCGGAGCAGTTTACGGAACATCCGCTGTTGTGCGTAGGAAGTAAAGCGTGCGATGAAAAGGAGGGAAAATAAAATGGCAAAACAAAAAATCAGAATCAGGTTAAAGGCTTTTGATCACAATATATTGGATCAATCAGCTGAAAAAATCGTTGAAACTGCAAAATCAACAGGAGCTAAGGTGGCTGGACCAGTTCCACTACCAACTGAAAAAGATGTTATTACAATCTTAAGAGCTCCACATAAGTACAAAGATTCAAGAGAGCAGTTCGAAATTAGAACACATAAGAGATTAATAGACATAATCAGTCCATCACCAAAGACTGTTGATGCTCTAATGAGATTAGACTTGCCAGCAGGTGTTGATATTGAAATAAAACTTTAGTCGTACATAAGATTGTACGAAATTAATTTGAACTATTATGATTGCTAGGCAATCCGCTAATATGTTTAGGAGGTGCAAAGGTTATGAAAAAAGCTATACTAGGTAAAAAGCTTGGTATGACTCAAATATTTGATGAAAACGGAAAAGTAATTCCAGTTACTGTTGTTGAAGCAGGACCATGCGTTGTAATTCAGAAGAAAACTGTTGAAAATGATGGTTATGAAGCAATACAGGTAGGTTTTGGTGAAGTAAGAGAAAGTTTAAGAAACAAGCCAATGAAGGGACACTTCACAAAGGCAGGGGTTTCCTTAAAAAGATATGTAAAGGAATTAAGACTTGAAAATTCCGCAGAATATGAGGTTGGTCAGGAAATAAAGGCTGACGTATTTGCAGCAGGAGATAAAGTTGACGTTTCAGGAATATCAAAAGGAAAAGGATTTGCTGGAGTTATAAAAAGATGGAACTTCCATAGAGGACCTGAGACTCACGGATCTAAATTCCATAGAGCTGTTGGTTCAATGGGTGCATCATCTTATCCATCAAGAACATTTAAAAATAAAAAAATGCCAGGACACATGGGTAATGTTAATACTACAGTATTAAATCTAAAAGTTGCAAAGGTAATGCCAGAAAAGAATTTAATTCTTATCAAAGGTGGAATACCTGGTCCAAATAAGGGTTTAGTAGTAATCAAAAACTCTGTTAAAGCTTAAGTTTTGGTAGAAAGGAGGATACAGAATGCCTACAGTAGGATTGTTTAATAAAGAAGGACAAAAAGTTGGAGATATCCAATTATCAGAAAACATATTTGCTGCTCCAATTAACACATATGCAATGCATCAAGTTGTTGTTGCTCAGCTTGCAAATAAAAGACAGGGAACTCAATCAGCAAAGACTAGAGCTGAAGTTTCTGGAGGTGGTATAAAGCCTTGGAGACAAAAGGGAACTGGTAGAGCTAGACAAGGTTCAACAAGATCACCACAATGGATTCATGGTGGTATTGTATTTGCACCAAAGCCAAGAGATTATAGTATGTCAATACCTAAGAAAATGAGAAGAGTTGCACTAAAAGCTGCTTTATCAACAAAGGTTGTTGACAATAACCTAATTGTTTTAGAGAGCTTAGAGTTAGCTGCCCCTAAGACTAAGGAAGTTGCTGCAATGCTTAATGCTTTTGATGTAAAGAAAACATTAATAATTACTGCAGAAGTAAATGAAAATGTTTATAAGTCAGCAAGAAATATTGAAGGTGTAGAAATTATACCAGTTAATAATATTAATGTTTATGACTTATTAAAATATGAAAAATGCATAGTTACTAAAGATGCTGTATCTAAGATTGAGGAGGTGTATGCATAATGAAGCTAACTAATTATGATATTATTAGAAGACCAGTAATAACTGAAAAAAGTATGGCTTCTATGTCAGATAAAAAATACACTTTCATAGTTGACGTACATGCAAATAAAACTATGGTAAAAAGTGCAATTGAAGATGTTTTCGGTGTAAAAGTTGATGAAGTTAAAGTTATGAACATCATGGGTAAGAACAAAAGAGTTGGTGTTCATATGGGTAAGAGACCAGATTACAAGAAAGCTATTGTTAAATTAACTGCAGATAGCAAATCAATAGAGTTCTTTGAAGGAATGTAATTAATAATGCAGGTATTGGCTGAGCGCCAGAAAAGCTAAAAGAAGGAGGGAATCACGAATGGCAGTTAAAAAGTTTAATCCTACCACACCTTCTAGAAGACAAATGACTATGCCTACTTTCGAAGAGATAACAACAGACATACCAGAAAAATCTCTTCTTGTAGCAAAAAAGAAGACTGCAGGTAGAAATAATCAAGGTAAAATAACTGTTAGACATCACGGTGGTGGTGCAAAACAAAAATATAGATTAATTGATTTCAAAAGAGATAAGGATGGTATTCCAGCAAAGGTTACTACAGTAGAATACGATCCAAATAGATCAGCATATATAGCACTTGTTACTTATGCTGATGGTGAAAAGAGATACATCATTGCTCCAGTAGGACTTAAGGTTGGAGATAAAGTTGTATCTGGTGCTGATTCTGATATAGTTGTTGGTAATACATTACCATTAAAGAATATACCAGTAGGTACTATAATTCACAACATTGAATTAACAGCTGGTAAAGGAGCACAACTAGTAAGAAGTGCAGGTGCTTCAGCACAGCTTATGGCTAAGGAAGGAAATTATGCAACTCTAAGACTTCCAAGCGGCGAAATGAGATATGTTCGTATTGAATGCAGAGCTACAATCGGTACAGTTTCAAACTTAACTCATGAAATTGTTAACCTTGGTAATGCAGGAAGAAAGAGGCACTTAGGTGTTAGACCAACTGTTAGAGGATCTGTTATGAATCCTAATGACCATCCACATGGTGGTGGAGAAGGTAAATCTCCAATAGGTCATCCAGGACCACTTACTCCATGGGGCAAACCAGCTCTTGGTTATAAGACTAGAAAGCATAAGAAGTACTCTGATAGATTAATAGTTAAGAGAAGGAATACTAAATAATTTAGAAGAGAATGTTTAATTCTCTTCCTAAATTATTGTCTAATATAAGATGGTAGAATGAAGGGAGGCAATATCTGTGAGTAGATCAGTTAAGAAAGGACCTTTTGTTCATGAGGGATTATTAAAGAAAATAAATGAAATGAACAAAGTTGGAGAAAAGAAAGTTATTAAGACATGGTCTAGAAGTTCAACTATATTTCCACAAATGATTGGTCATACAATAGCTGTACATGATGGAAGAAAGCACGTTCCTGTTTACATATCAGAAGATATGGTAGGGCACAAGTTAGGAGAATTTGTACTAACTAGAACTTATAGAGGTCATGTAGATAGAACAGAAAAGAAGACTGGAATAAAATAGTCTTGGGAAGGAGGTCACAATCAATGGAAGCTAAAGCTATTGCAAAATATATAAGAATGTCTCCAATGAAGGTTGGAATTGTTCTTGATCTAGTAAGAAATAAGAATGTTAAAGAAGCTTTTGCTATATTACAATACACTCCGAAGGATGCTGCTGTAGTAGTTAATAAACTATTAAAATCTGTTGTAGCTAATGCGGAAAATAATTTAAACTTAGACGTTAATAGACTATATGTGGCTGAAGCATATGTAGGTCAAGGACCAGTATTAAAAAGGTTTAGACCACATGCACAAGGAAGAGCTTTCAGCATAAAGAAGAGAACAAGTCACATAACTCTAGTAGTTAAAGAAAGAGCGTAAGAAGGAGGGATATCTAGTGGGACAAAAAGTACATCCACACGGACTAAGAGTTGGTGTAATAAAAGATTGGGATGCTAAATGGTATGCTAATAACAAAAACTTTTCAGATTATATTATAGAAGATAATAAAATTAGAGAATTTGTAAAAGCAAAACTATTCCAATCAGGAATATCAAAAATAGAAATAGAAAGAGCTGCTAAGAGAGTTAAACTTAACATATTTACTGCAAAACCTGGTATGGTTATTGGTAAAGGTGGCCAAGGAATTGAAGCACTAAAAAAAGAGTTAATTTCTATGGTTGGAGATAAAACACTTTTAATTAACATTGTTGAAGTGAAAAATCCTGAGACTGAAGCTCAATTAATGGCTGAGAATATTGCTCAACAATTAGAAAAAAGAATAGCTTTTAGAAGAGCAATGAAACAAACTATTCAAAGAGCAATGAAGCAAGGAGTTAAGGGAGTTAAAACTGAGTGTTCTGGAAGACTTGGCGGAGCTGAAATTGCAAGGTCTGAAAGATATCATGAAGGAACAATTCCACTACAAACTTTAAGAGCTGATATAAATTATGGATTTGCAGAAGCTGACACTACCTATGGAAAAATAGGAGTTAAGGTTTGGGTTTATAAAGGAGAAGTACTTCCAACAAAGAAAGTTAATAAGGAAGTAGCTAACGCATAAGGAAGGAGGATTACGATATGTTAATGCCTAAAAGAGTTAAACATCGTAAGGTTCAACGCGGCAATATGAGAGGAAAAGCTACAAGAGGAAACTTTATAGCTTACGGAGATTTTGCCATTCAAGCTACTGAACCAGGATGGATTACAAGTAATCAAATTGAATCTGCGAGAATTGCAATAAATAGATATGTTAAAAGAGGGGGAAAACTTTGGATAAAGATTTTCCCAGATAAACCAGTTACTGAAAAGCCAGCTGAAACTCGTATGGGTTCCGGTAAAGGTTCACCAGAATTCTGGGTAGCAGTTGTTAAACCAGGAAGAGTTTTATTTGAATTATCAGGTGTGTCTGAAGAAGTTGCTAGAGAAGCAATGAGACTTGCATCACACAAACTTCCAGTTTCAACTAAGTTTGTTACTAGAAGAGATTTTGAGGAAATGGGTGGTGAGATTAATGAAGGCTAATGAGTTAAGAGATATTAGAGAAAATACTCCTCAAGATTTATCAGAAAAATTAAATAGCCTAAAAGCTGAGTTATTTAACTTAAGATTTCAACTAGCTACTGGGCAACTTGAAAATCCAATGAGAATTAGAGAAGTTAAAAAATCCATAGCCCAAATTAAGACCATCCTTAGGGAAGCTGAATTAAGGGCATTAAGACAGTAATACTGGAAGGAGGAGTGTCCAAGTGGAAAGAGGAATAAGAAAATCAAAAATCGGTAGAGTTGTTTCAGATAAAATGGATAAGACAGTAGTTGTTGCTGTTGAAACGAAAGTACGTCATCCACTATATGGTAAGACAATGAATAGAACTACTAAGTTTAAAGTTCATGATGAGAATAATGAAGCAAAATTAAATGATAGAGTTTTAATAATGGAAACAAGACCATTATCAAAGGATAAAAGATGGAGACTTGTTGAAATAGTTGAGAAAGCTAAATAGCTTTAACACTGAAAGGAGGGTATTTACATGATACAGCAACAAACAATGTTAAAGGTAGCTGATAACACTGGTGCAAAGGAAATTATGTGCATTAGAGTTTTAGGTGGATCTTGGAGAAAGTATGGAAACATTGGTGATGTAATAGTTGCTAGCGTTAAAAGTGCAACACCAGGCGGAGTTGTTAAAAAAGGTGATGTGGTAAAGGCAGTAATTGTTAGATCTGTAAAAGGATTAAGAAGAGCTGACGGATCCTATATAAAGTTTGACGAAAATGCAGCAGTTATAATAAAAGATGATAAACAGCCAAAGGGGACTCGTATCTTTGGACCTGTTGCTAGGGAGCTAAGGGATAAAGAATATACAAAGATTCTTTCATTAGCACCTGAAGTTCTATAAGACAGGGAGGTGGCTATAATGGAAAATAATAAATTACATGTTAGAAAAAAAGATACTGTAATGGTTATATCAGGTAAGGACAAAGGCAAAGTTGGCGAAGTTCTAGCAGTATTACCTAAGACAGGTAAAGTTCTAATAAAAGGTGTTAATATAATTAGCAAGCATACAAAACCAAGCAAAACAAATATGCAGGGTGGAATTGTTAAGAAAGAAGCACCAATATTTAGTTCTAAAGTTATGTTATATTGCAATCACTGCAAGAATGTAACAAGAATAAGCCATAAGATACTTGATGATGGAACTAAAGTTAGAGTATGTAAGAAGTGCGGAGAAACATTTTAATGTTTGAAAGGAGGTATAACTAATGGTTCCTAGACTACAAGAAAAATATGAAAAAGAAGTTGTTCCAGCTTTAATGGAAAAGTTTGGATATAAAAATATAATGGAAGTTCCAAAGCTTGATAAAGTTGTTGTAAATATGGGCGTTGGAGAAGCAAAAGAAAACGCAAAGGTTCTTGAATCAGCTATGGCTGATATGCAATTAATTACTGGCCAAAAGCCAATATTAACAAGAGCTAAAAAATCAGTAGCAAACTTCAAAATAAGACAAAACATGCCAATAGGCTGTAAGGTTACTCTAAGAAAGAGCAGAATGTTTGAATTTGCTGATAAGCTTATGAATGTAGCTTTGCCAAGAGTTAGAGACTTTAGAGGAATTTCAGATAAGTCTTTTGATGGAAGAGGAAATTACTCCTTAGGTATTAAGGAACAGTTAATTTTCCCAGAAGTTGAATATGATAAAATTGACAAAGTAAGAGGTATGGATATAATATTTGTTACTACTGCGAAGACTGACGAGGAAGCAAGAGAATTATTAAGATTCCTTGGAATGCCATTTGCTCAGTAATTAAGGAGGGAAAAACGTGGCACGTAAAGCTTTGATAGAAAAGTGGAATAAAGAGCCTAAGTATTCAACTAGAGCTTACACTAGATGCAGAATTTGTGGAAGACCACATGCTGTATTAAAAAAATTTGGAATATGCCGTATTTGTTTTAGAGAGCTTGCATACAAAGGTCAAATACCTGGATGTAAGAAAGCAAGCTGGTAATAGAACTTATTGAATGAAAGGAGGCACAAATCAATGGCAATGACAGATCCTATTGCAGATTTACTAACCCGTATTAGAAATGCTAATGTGGTTAGACATGAAATGGTAGAAATTCCGTCTTCAAATATAAAGAAGGCTGTTGCAAATATAATGCTACAAGAAGGATATCTTAAAAACATAGAGGAATATAATGATGGTTCCGTACCTATGTTAAGACTTACAATGAAATATGGTGCTAATAAGCAAAGAACAATAACAGGACTTAGAAGAATTTCTAAGCCAGGACTTAGAGTTTATTGTGGAAAAGATGAGACTCCAAAGGTGCTAAATGGACTAGGAGTTGCAGTAATTTCTACTTCTAAGGGAATCCTTACTGATAGAGATGCAAGAAAATTAGGACTAGGTGGAGAAGTTATCTGCTACATCTGGTAGTTTAACAGAGGAGGTGTAATCAATGTCAAGAATAGGAAAACTTCCAGTAGCTATACCAACCGGTGTTAATGTTACAATAACACCAGATAACGTTGTTACTGTAAAAGGACCTAAAGGCCAGCTTGTTAAAGCTATGAGCACAAAAGTAAATATAGCTCTTGAAAATAATTCAATAGTTGTAACTAGAAATAATGATGAAAAAGAACAAAAGGCTCTTCACGGTTTAACTAGAGCTTTAGTTAATAACATGGTTACTGGTGTTACAACAGGATACCAGAAAACTTTAGAGTTAGTTGGTGTTGGTTATAGAGCAACACTTCAAGGTAAGAAATTAGTATTAAGCCTTGGATATTCTCATCCAGTTGAAATAAATGCAGTTAATGGAATAGATTTTGAAACCCCAGCTCCTACAAAAATTATCGTTAAAGGTATTGATAAAGAATTAGTTGGAGCTATAGCAGCAGATATTAGAACTTGGAGAAAACCTGAGCCATATAAAGGTAAGGGTATTAAGTATGATAATGAAGTTATCAGACGTAAAGAAGGTAAAACTGGTAAGAAATAAATGAGGTAATCATAAGTCAATGCGTATAAAGTAATTTAGAGTATTGACAAATAGAGAAAGGAGTGTACTTCATGATTAGAAAAGATGATAGACAAGAAGCTAGAGTTAGACGTCATTTAAGAATTCGTAAAAAGGTTTCTGGAACTGCTGAAAGACCTAGATTAGCAGTATATAGAAGTGAAAGAAACATATATGCTCAAATCATTGATGATGTTGCTCAAGTAACTTTAGCCGCAGCTTCAACATTAGATAAAGATTTTAACGGTGTTGGAAGTAATAAAGCAGCAGCTAAAGAAGTTGGTAAGCTTATTGCCATGAGAGCAGCAGAAAAAGGAATTAAGTCTGTAGTATTTGATAGAGGCGGATTTATATATCACGGAAGAATACAAGAACTTGCAGAAGGCGCAAGAGAAAATGGACTAGAATTCTAAAAAAAGGAGGGAAATAAATGAGAATTGATCCTAGCACACTAGAGCTTAAAGAAAAAGTTGTTTTTATAAATAGAGTTGCTAAGGTTGTTAAAGGTGGTAGAAATTTCAGATTCAGCGCTCTTGTAGTTGTTGGAGATGAAAATGGCCACGTTGGCGTTGGCATTGGAAAATCAATAGAAATTCCTGAAGCTATAAGAAAAGGTATTGAAGATGCAAAGAAAAATCTTGTTAATGTACCTATCGTTGGAACAACAGTTCCTCATCAAATAGCTGGAGAATTTGGTAAAGGTAAAGTTCTTATAATGCCTGCTTCCGAAGGTACTGGAGTAATTGCAGGAGGTCCTGCTAGAGCAGTTCTTGAACTTGCAGGATTAAAAGATGTTAGAGCTAAGTCTCTTGGATCTAATAATCCAAGAAACATGGTTAATGCTACTATTAATGGTTTAGCAAGTCTAAGAACAGCTGAAGATATAGCTAAGCTTAGAGGCAAGACCGTTGAAGAAATTCTAGGTTAGGAGGGTTTGACTATGGCTAAGTTACAGATTACACTAAAGAAGAGTCTAATAGGAAGATTAGACAGTCATATAGCTACAGCTAACGCTCTTGGACTAAGAACAATTGGTAAGAGCGTTGAAAAAGAGGATACTCCTCAAATAAGAGGTATGATAAATAAAATAAACTATCTTTTAGAAGTAAAAGAAGTATAATTGAGGAGGTGTAGATGATGAGACTTCAAGATTTAAAACCTGCTGAGGGCGCTAAAAAAAGTCCTAAAAGAGTTGGTAGAGGAACTGGATCAGGATTAGGTAGAAATTCCGGAAAAGGTGAAAAAGGACAATGGTCTAGATCAGGCGGCGGAGTAAGACTTGGATTCGAAGGTGGTCAGATGCCTTTATTTAGAAGACTTCCAAAGAGAGGTTTTACTAACATATTTGCAAAACAATATGCCGCTATAAATATTGATAGATTAAATATTTTTGAAGATGGTACTGTTGTAACACCAGAATTATTACTTGAAAAAAGAGTAGTAAGCAAATTATATGATGGTGTAAAAGTACTTGGAAATGGGGATTTACAGAAGAGCTTGACAGTTAAAGCAGCGAAATTTACTAAAACTGCAGCTGAGAAAATACAAGCGGCTGGGGGAAAAATTGAGGTGGTATAAATGTTATCAACCCTACGTAATGCATGGAGAACTCCCGACTTAAGGAAAAAATTATTATACACTTTATTCTTCGTTGCAATATATAGAATCGGAAATCATATTTTAGTTCCAGGAGTTGACAATACTGCACTGCAGAACATTGCTAACTCAGGAACTCTACTAGGATTTTATGATTTAATTTCAGGTGGTGCTTTCAGTAAGTTTAATATCTTTGCAATGGGTGTTATTCCGTATATTAACGCATCTATTGTTCTTCAGTTATTAACTATTGCAATACCTTATTTAGAGCAGCTTTCTAAAGAGGGTGAAGATGGAAGAAAAAAGATTCAAAATTATACTAGATATGCAGCGGTTGGATTTGCTATATTACAGTCTTTTACGACTTATGTGTTAATAGCAAATCAACATGCGCTAAAAGACACTTCAGCTTTGAGTGTATTTATTATAATGTTGACTGTTACAACAGCCTCCATATTCCTAATGTGGCTAGGTGATCAGATAACAGTTAAAGGACTTGGTAATGGTATTTCTCTTTTAGTTTTTATTAATATTATATCAAGACTTCCTTTATCAATTTATCAAGTTGCGGGACTCCAAAAGGCAGAAGAAGTTAACGTAGTACAGGTTATAATGTTTATAGCAGTTATCGCAGTCTTATTATTAGCAGTTATTGTGATGAGTATGGCTGAAAGAAGAATACCTGTTCAATATGCAGGGAAAACAGTTGGGAATAAGTCTTTTAAAGGACAATCAACTCATATACCGATAAATATGAATGCTACTGGAGTTATTGCGATTATCTTCGCAACTTCAGTTATGCAATTTCCAGCTACAATTGCACAGTTTTGGCCAAATTCAACTGTGTTTCAAGTAATAACAACCGGGAAATTTAGTCCATTTAAAACTAACTCATGGATGTATTCCATTGTGTTCTTTTTATTGATATTATTCTTTTCCTGGTTTTATGCACAAGTTACATTTAAACCTGATGAAATGGCTGAAAATATGCATAAATCCTCTGGTTTTATTCCAGGAATAAGACCAGGTGATAATACAGCAAAGTATATTGAAAAAGTTTTGACTAGAGTAGCACTAATTGGCGGAGCTTTTGCTGCAATTATTGCTGTTTTTCCAGTAATTATGCAGGGGTATACTAAATTCCAAGGTATTCAATTTGGAGGAACTAGCTTATTAATTATGGTTAGTGTCGCATTGGATACTATGAGACAAATGGAATCCCATTTAGTAATGCGTCATTATCACGGATTTTTAAAATAACTTTCTGGAGATGGTGCAATTGAAAATAGTATTATTAGGGCCTCCTGGAGCTGGGAAAGGCACTCAAGCAAAATCAATAAGCAGTAAATTTTCAATATCTCACATATCTACTGGTGATATCTTCCGGAAGAATATTTCGGAAATGACACCCCTAGGTATTGTTGCAAAGAAGGACATTGATAAAGGGCAATTAGTATCTGATGAAATCACAATCGTCTTAGTTGAGGAAAGATTAGAGCAGCCGGATTGTAGAAATGGTTACTTATTAGATGGTTTTCCACGTACAATTGTGCAGGCAAAAGCTTTTGACCAGTACTTAGAAAAGAAGAATGAAGAACTAGATTATGTTTTATTAATTGATGTCCCACATGAATTTATCATCAATCGTATGAGTGGAAGAAGAGTTTGTCTCTCTTGCGGAGCAAGTTATCACAAAACATTTAATCCTCCTATTGTAGAAGGAAAATGTGATTACTGCGGCAGTAATATTGTTCAAAGAGTAGACGATATGGAAGACACTGTAAAACGAAGACTTGAGATTTATGATCTACAAACTCAGCCTTTAATTAATTATTACAAGGAGAAAAATAAGCTTGTAGTTGTTGATGGAACTCAATCAATAGATGATGTATTTAAGAATATTTGTGAGATCCTAGGGAGAGATATTTAATGATAATAATAAAAAATGATTTAGAAATAGAGTATATGAGGAATGCGGGTAGGCTTGTTGGAGAAACCTTAGCAAGACTTGAACAAGTAATAAAGCCAGGAATAACCACGGCTGAAATTGATAGAATAGCAGAAGAGTTCATTGTGAGTCATAATGCAAAGCCATCGTTCAAAGGTTATCATGGGTTTCCTGCTTCCATATGTGCTTCTGTTAATGAAGAAGTAGTACATGGATTTCCAAGTGGCAGGGTATTAGAGGAAGGTGACATAATAAGTATTGACTGTGGGGCTATATTAAATGGCTACCAAGGAGATGCGGCAAGGACTATTCCCGTAGGAAAAGTTTCTGCAGAGGCAGAGAAGCTAATTCAAGTTACTAAAGATAGCTTTTTTAAGGCTGTAGAAAAGGCCTATGTAGGTAATAGACTTACTGATATATCTGCTGCAGTACAAAATTATGTTGAAAGCTATGGATATTCAGTTGTTCGTGACTTTGTAGGTCATGGCATTGGTAGAGATATGCATGAAGATCCTGAGGTACCTAACTTTGGAAGACCAGGAAGAGGGCCCAAACTAGTACATGGCATGGTATTAGCTATTGAGCCAATGGTTAATATAGGTAATTATGATGTGAAAGTTCAGGCTAATGACTGGACTGTTGTAACAGCTGATGGCAGCCTGTCAGCACATTATGAAAATACTGTAGCCATTTTAAAGAACGGACCGGAAATTCTAACACTTGTCTAATGAGGTGGTTTATTTGACTAATTTGGATTTAATGGGAAGGCTAGCTTATTCAATATCTGGTAGAGATAAAGATAAACTTTTTATAATACTAGGTATAATAAATAAGGATTATGTCTATATTTCAGATGGGAAGCTAAGGCCTGCAGAAAGACCTAAGAAGAAAAAGATAAAGCACCTAAATATTACAAATGATACTGTTGAAGAAATTAAAGAAATTTTAGAAGCAGGAGATAAGGTTAGTAATAGTACAGTAAAAAAGGTTATAGAAAGAATGAGCTCTAAGGAGGAGGTTTGATTACCTTATGTCAAAAGATGATGTAATTGAAATGCAGGGTAAGGTATTAGAAGCACTACCTAATGCTATGTTTAGAGTTGAATTAGAAAGTGGTCACGAAATACTGGCACATTTATCAGGAAAATTAAGAATGAATTTCATAAGAATTATACCAGGTGATAAAGTTACTGTGGAGTTATCTCCATATGACTTAACTCGCGGTAGAATAACTTGGAGAGCGAAGTAATAAGGAGGGTTAGCCATGAAAGTAAGACCATCAGTAAAACCAATTTGTGAAAAGTGCAAGGTTATAAAGAGAAAAGGAAGAGTCATGGTTATTTGTGAAAATCCTAAGCACAAGCAAAAGCAAGGCTAGTAAATGTTAATACTGTTTTAGGTGCGGCTGACAATAGATGAAATCTATTGACCTAAAGCTTTAATATATATATATTCATTAATAAGTATGTACTTTTGATTAAAACCTAGGAGGTGTAAGATTTAATGGCAAGATTAGCAGGTGTTGACCTACCAAAGGAAAAAAGAGTTGAAATAGGTCTAACATATATATACGGTATAGGATTACCAAGTTCAAAAAATATACTAAAAGAAACTGGAGTTAATCCAGATACAAGAGTAAAGGACTTAACTGAAGAAGAAGTTAATGCACTTAGAGACTACATTAACAAGAACTTCAAGGTTGAAGGAGATCTTCGAAGAGACGTATCTCTTAGCATTAAGAGATTAGTTGAAATAGGATGTTATAGAGGAATAAGACATAGAAAAGGACTTCCTGTTAGAGGTCAAAGAACAAAGACTAATGCAAGAACAAGAAAAGGCCCAAAGAGAGCTATGGGGGCTAAAAAGAAGAGATAATAGGGAGGTATGAAAATGGCAGCTCAGTCTAAAGTTAAAAAGACTAGAAGAAGAAAAGAAAGAAAGAACGTTGAACACGGCGCTGCACATATTAAATCCACTTTTAATAACTCTATAGTTACACTTACTGATAAAAACGGAAACGCTTTATCATGGGCAAGTGCAGGTGGATTAGGTTTTAGAGGATCAAGAAAAAGCACTCCATATGCAGCTCAAATGGCAGCAGAAGTAGCTGCTAAGGCAGCAATGGAACATGGCTTAAGAAGTATTGAAGTATATGTTAAAGGACCAGGAGCAGGTAGAGAAGCTGCAATAAGATCTCTTCAAGCTGCAGGGTTAGAAGTAACTCTAATAAAAGACGTAACTCCAATACCACATAATGGCTGCAGACCACCTAAAAGAAGAAGAGTTTAATTTGCAGCTGCATTCACATATATATACAGGAGGTGTAGAATTTAATGGCAAGATATACTGGAGCTCACTGCAGACAATGCAGAAGAGAAGGAATGAAGCTATTCCTCAAAGGGGATAGATGTTATACAGATAAATGTGCATTTGCTAGAAGAGGCTATGCACCAGGACAGCACGGACAAGGTAAGAAAAAGTTATCTAACTATGGTGTTCAATTAAGAGAAAAACAAAAAGCTAAGAGAATCTACGAATTACTTGAAGGTCAATTCAGAAAGTACTATGAAAAGGCTGAAAGAATGAGGGGAATCACTGGTGAAAATCTTTTAAAACTTCTAGAAATGAGACTCGATAATGTAGTATTTAGACTAGGTTATGGATCTTCAAGAAGAGAAGCAAGACAGTTAGTAAATCATGGACATTTCTTAGTAAACGGAAGAAAGGTGGATATTCCATCATTTGAGGTTTCTGTAGGCGATGTTATAACTGTTTCAGAAAAGAGCAGAAGCAGCGAGAGATTCAAGGTATTTGCTGAAAATCCTAAAGCTCTTCCAAATTGGATACAAGGAAATGTAGAAAATTTAGAAGGTAAAATTGTTGCTGAACCAGCTAGAGCTGACATAGACATTCCAGTAAATGAAACATTAATAGTTGAGTTATATAGCAAGTAATAAAAAGGAATCAGTTGCCCTCATAATAGAGATAAATTAATAAATAAGGAGGGTTATAAAAATGTTAGAAATAGAAAAGCCAAAAATTGAATGTACTGAGCTTAATGAAGATGGCAGCTATGGTAAATTCGTAGTTGAACCTTTAGAACGTGGATATGGCATTACATTAGGCAATGCGCTTAGAAGAATTTTATTATCTTCACTACCTGGTGTTGCAGCAACTTCTGTGAAAATCGAAAATGTACTTCATGAATTTTCAACTGTTCAAGGGGTAAAAGAGGATGTAACAGAATTGGTGCTGAATATTAAAGGTTTAGCAATTACAATGATTGGTGAGGGTCCAAGAACAATTTACATCGATGCTAAAGGCGAAGGCGAAGTAACAGCAGCAGATATTAAAACTGATGGAGATGTTGAAATAATCAATAAAGATTTACATATAGCAACCTTAGATAATAATGGTAGGCTTTATATGGAAATTATTATTGATAGGGGTAGAGGCTATGTTTCTCAAACTAAGAATAAGAATGAGAATCTACCAATAAATACTATTCCTGTAGATTCAATTTATACACCAGTTAAAAGAGTTAATTTCACTGTTGAAAATACAAGAGTAGGTCAGATAACTGACTATGATAAATTAACTCTAGAAATATGGACTAATGGTACTATTAAGCCTGATGAAGCTATAGGATTATCTGCAAGGATCCTTATAGAGCACTTTAAATTATTTACTACATTAACTGATCATGCAAATAATGTAGAAATTATGGTTGAAAAAGAAGAAGATAAGAAGGAAAAAGTTTTAGAAATGACTATTGAGGAACTTGATCTTTCTGTTAGAAGCTATAATTGCTTAAAGAGAGCTGGAATTAATACAGTTCAAGAATTAACTCAGAGATCTATGGATGATATGATGAAGGTAAGAAACTTAGGTAAAAAGTCTTTAGAAGAAGTTGAGCAAAAGCTTGATGCTTTAGGACTAGGCTTAAGGATAAGTGAAGAGTAATAAGGCTTCTGTTTGTAATTTCAAATGAGTCTTATAAATAACTTAACTTTCTAAATTGATTCGTATTTCACGAGTTTATAAAAGGAGGTAAAGACATGGCAGGATATCGTAAGTTAGGTCGTCCTACAGACCAAAGAAGAGCAATGCTTAGAAACTTAGTTACAAGTTTTCTTAAGCATGGAAAGATAGAAACTACTGATACTAGAGCAAAGGAAACTAGAAATATTGCAGAAAAGATGATTACTCTTGCAAAAAGAGGAGATCTTCATGCAAGAAGACAAGTACTTGCTTTTGTTACTGAGGAAACAGTAGTAAATGATTTATTTGAAAAGGTTGCACCAAAGTACGCTGAAAGAAACGGTGGATATACTAGAATGTACAAAGTAGGTCCAAGAAGAGGCGACGGAGCAGAAATGGTTATACTAGAGTTAGTATAATGTAGAAAGGGATTAAGTTACTAGCTTAGTCCCTTTTTTGCAATAGAGGTGTTTTTTATGAATAACAATATGGTGGAGTGTAAGAATCTTCTGTACAAGTATACTTCTGAAGATAATACTGCTGGAAAAGTAGCGGTTAATGACATAAATTTAGAGGTTAAAAAAGGTGAATTTTTAGTTGTCCTAGGACGTAATGGTTCTGGAAAGTCAACTCTAGCTAAACATATCAATGCCTTACTTTTACCTAGTGGTGGAAAAGTTTTTGTGGATGGCCTAGATACATCAAATCTATCAGAGGTCTGGAACATTAGAAATAAAGCAGGTATGGTATTTCAAAATCCTGATAATCAATTAGTAGCAACTATTGTGGAAGAGGATGTGGCTTTTGGACCTGAAAATTTGGGTATAGAACCTAAAGAAATTAGAAAAAGAGTAAATGAGGCTTTAAAAACTGTTGATATGCTGGAATACAGCAGACATGCTCCTCATTTATTATCTGGTGGACAAAAGCAGAGAATAGCCATAGCAGGCATATTAGCAATGAGACCAGAGTGTATTGTTTTTGATGAACCAACAGCTATGCTGGATCCTATAGGCAGAAGAGAAGTTATGAAGACAATAAAGCAGGTAAATAGGGATTTTGGAATTACTATTATTCTTATAACTCATTTTATGGAAGAAGCTGCTGAGGCAGATAGAATTATAGTTATGGATGAAGGCAATATTATTATGCAGGGAAAACCTAGGGAAATTTTTAATCATGTTTCTGAAATGAAAAAGATTGGCTTGGATGTTCCGCAGGTAACTGAGCTTGCCTATGAACTTAAGAAAAGCGGAATAAATATTAATACAGATATATTAACGATAAATGAGATGGTGAGTGCATTATGCCAATTAAAATAGAGAATTTAACACATACTTATATGAAAAGATCTCCATTTGAAAAAAAAGCCTTAGATGTTGTATCAATACAAATAGGGGATGGAGAGTTTGTTGCACTTATAGGTCATACAGGCTCCGGAAAGTCTACATTAATACAACATATTAATGGACTTTTAAAACCTGACAGTGGCAAAATATATGTTAATGATGTTGACATTACTGAAAAAGGCGTAAAGCTTAGTGATATTAGAAAGAAAGTTGGCCTTGTATTTCAATATCCCGAATATCAATTGTTTGAAGAGACAATTGAAAAAGATATAGCTTTTGGACCAAAAAATTTGGGCCTTTCTGAAGCTGATATAAGTTTAAGGGTTAGAAGAGCTATGGAAATGGTTGGGCTTGACTATGAGACCTATAAAGATAAATCTCCTTTTGATTTAAGCGGAGGACAAAAAAGAAGAGTAGCTATTGCAGGAGTTGTAGCTATGGAGCCTTCTGTGCTTATTTTAGATGAGCCAACTGCAGGATTAGATCCTAAGGGCAGAGATGATATTTTAAATCAAGTTAAACTTCTTCATAATGAATACCATATGACAATAATATTGGTTTCACACAGCATGGAAGATGTTGCTAAGGTGGCAGACAGAATATTAGTAATGCATAAGGGTAAATGCATATTAGATGGACCTCCAAGTAAAATATTTAATGAAATAGACACTTTGGAAAGTGTAGGGCTAGCTGTACCACAAGTGACATATTTAATGAGAAGCCTTAATGAAAAAGGTTTTCCTGTATCTAAAGAAGCATATACTATTGATCAAGCTAAGAAAGAGATATTAAAGGTTTTAAGGGGGGCTGAAAATGATTAAAGATATTACTATTGGCCAATACATTCCTGGAGAATCTTTCGTACACAAGTTAGATCCTAGAGTTAAAATATTAATCTCTATAGTCTATGTTATATCCCTTTTCTTAGTCAATAATTTTGAAGGATATATTTTTGTTATTGCATTTACTGCTATTTCAATTGCTGTATCTAAAATTCCTTTCAGGTATATTTATAAGGGCTTAAAACCGATTTTCGTGTTATTGTTATTTACAGCCCTAATTAATATACTTATGACAAATGGAACTGGGGAACCCATATTCCATTATGGAGTTATAAGAATATATAGAGAGGGCTTAGTGCTAGCCTCATTTATGATACTGAGACTAACATTTTTAATTATAGGAACTTCTTTATTGACCTTGGCAACTTCACCTATAGAGCTTACAGATGGTATAGAAAAATTGTTAAGTCCATTTAAAAAAATAGGAGTTCCTGCTCATGAGCTTGCTATGATGATGACTATTGCATTAAGATTCATTCCCACGCTTATGGATGAAACTGATAAAATAATGAAAGCTCAGAAGGCAAGAGGAGCAGACTTTGAAAGTGGAAATTTACTAAATAGGGCAAAGAATTTAATACCTTTACTAGTACCGCTGTTTATTAGCTCTTTTAGAAGAGCAGATGAGCTCGCAATGGCAATGGAAGCAAGATGTTACAGAGGTGGGGAAGGCAGAACAAGAATGAAAGAACTGCATCTTACAAATAGAGATTTTCTTGGAGCCGTCTTTACAATTATATTTACAATATTGTGTATTGCAAGTAGGTTCTGGTGGAAGGCAGTATAGTGTAATTAATTATGAGAAATATTAAACTGACTATTGAATATGATGGAACAAATTACGCAGGCTGGCAGAAACAAAAAAAGGTTATTACAATTCAGCAGAAAATAGAAGAGGCTATTGAATTAATTATTAATAATAAGGTTAAGGTTATTGGCTCAAGTAGAACAGATGCTGGTGTACACGCACGAGGCTTTGTTGCAAACTTTATGACAGAAAGCAATATAAATACTAAAAGCTTTAAAGATGCAATAAATAGTAAGCTGCCGCGAGATATAGTAATTCTTGGTTCCGAAGAAGTTGACATGGAATTTCACTCTAGGTATTCATCAATTGGTAAGAGGTACAGTTATACTATTTTAAATAGACATGAGCCAACTGCACTGGAAAGAAATTACGTATATCATTATAAAAAACAGCTGGATTTTCAGGCAATGGAGGCAGCTTCCTCCTATTTTATTGGTGAGCATGATTTCTCTGCCTTTAAGGCAGCAGGAAGTTCTGTGAAAACTACTGTGAGAAATATTAAAAGTGCATTTTTGCAAAAAAATGAAGATAAAATTACATTTTATATTGAAGGCGACGGTTTTTTATATAATATGGTTAGAATAATGACTGGTACACTTATAGATGTTGGAATTCATAAGCTTAAACCTTATGAGATTTCAAATATAATAAAATCAAAGGATAGAACTAAGGCAGGCAAGACAGCTCCTGCATCAGGACTATGTTTAGAAGTTGTTTATTACTAGAGGAAAATTGTTGACACGCCTGGAAGAATGTATTATAATGAATAATGTTGTATTATGTTGTGTATAAGATCCACTAGCCCCGGATCTTGACATAGATAAAGTTTTTTATGTAAAGTTCAGGGAGGGAAAAAAATGAAATCATATCTAGCTAAGAAGAACGAAGTTGAAAGAAAATGGTATGTTATCGATGCAGCTGGAAAGCCACTAGGAAGAGTTGCAAGCCAAGTTGCTACAATATTAAGAGGAAAAAATAAGCCTACTTTTACACCAAATGTTGATACTGGAGATTTTGTTATAATTATTAATGCTGAAAAGGTGCTTTTAACTGGCAAAAAGCTTGATCAAAAGATGATGAGACATCACTCATTATATCCAGGTGGATTAAAAGAAACTCCTTATAGAGAAGTTTTAGCAAAGAAGCCTGAATTTGCTTTCCATGAAGCTGTAAGAAGAATGCTACCAGATGGACCTTTAGGAAGAGATATGCTTAAGAAGCTAAAGGTATTTAGAGGAGCAGAACACACTCATGAAGCTCAAAAACCAGAAGCACTTGAGTTAAAGTATTAATTGGAAGCAGGAGGGAATATAAAATGGCTAAAGTTCAATATATAGGAACTGGAAGAAGAAAAAAATCAGTTGCAAGAGTTAGACTTGTACCTGGTGAAGGAAAAATTACAATAAACAAAAGAGAAATTGAAACATATTTCGGATTAGATACTTTAAGATTCATAGTTAATCAACCATTAGTATTAACTGGAACTAAAGAAAAATTCGATGTTATAGTAAATGTTCATGGCGGCGGCTTTACAGGTCAAGCTGGAGCAATCAGACATGGTATATCAAGAGCTTTACTTAAAGCTGATGAAAATTTAAGACCAGAGCTTAAAAAAGCAGGTTTCTTAACTAGAGATCCAAGAATGAAGGAAAGAAAGAAATACGGTCTTAAAAAGGCAAGAAGAGCTCCACAATTCTCAAAGAGATAATAGGTCTATTATACAGAAGTCCTCAAACCCTTGTGGTTTGGGGATTTTTTATTTTCGGAATCCTATAGCATCGTTAGCTTTTCAATTTGTTCAATTAACGGAGTCCAATATGAATCATAAAGAAGCATGAGCTAAGGACTTGTAAATGGATTCTTCGGAAAATATAAAGCGGATGAGGATTAGCAAAAATTTTTATAAAAACCTATTTTACTTACTTTAAGAAATTAGTATAATAATAAATATAAATTATAGAAACAAAAGGAAGAAGTATATGAGTTTTTTTTGGAAACTTAGCACAAAAATATTAGTTGTTTTATTTATTTTTCGGGCTATGCTTCCCTTTAGCTTTGCACAAAACTTTTCAAAAGCTAATGTTGGAACTAATGGGGCTATAATAACTTCGGTTAAGGTTGACCAAAATTCAGTTATTATACAAAATCAAAGGAAATTTGTTCAATTTAATTATAGTTATATTGATTTCTTTTACAAAACCGTTTTTTTAGCAATAGCGTATTTTAGTATAAAATCTATCATTATATATAGAGAACCAATTATAGACTTAAGAACCAAAATATATATATTTAAATCTCCGATTTTATATGGGAGTAACTGTATTATAAAACCTTCTTTTTTTGAATAAATAATAAAGGAGAAGGTGGAAAAATGGATTCTAGCAGTATAGTAGTATTAATAGTTGTGGGATTATTTGGTATTGGTAGAGCTATAGCTATGGCTATGTCTTCACGAAAAAGCAAATAGTAATATTGTAATCAAAAAATAATTAGAATAGCAGCTGTTTTTGCTGTAATATCAATACTTCCTAGATAGTTATTAATTTCAAATAAAGCCCTGAGTAATCAGGGCTTTTTGCTTTAGTGGTTCAAGGTTTTAAAGAACTATGATAAAATTAAATTTTAATAAGGAGGGAAAGATATGAATGAATAGTTATTTCAAAATATGATATTAAAGGAATGAAATAGAAGATGATAAATAGTGCATTTAAAAAAGTAATAAAAATAATTGATATATTTTTTATTATATTTTTTATTATAATTTTTCAAAGAAATTATATAGAAAGCACTCAAAAGATTCAATTAAAATTTAATCCAAATGGTAAATTTAAACTTGTGCAATTTACAGATTTGCATGAGCTCTCGTTAAAAAATGAAAAAACAATAAAGCTTATGGAAGATATATTAAATTTAGAAAAACCAGATCTTGTTGTGTTAACTGGAGACAATATAGATGGCAAAAACTGCTCTGAAGAAGAGGTAAAAAAAGCAATCGCTAATATTGCAATGCCTATGGAAATTAGAAAAATTCCTTGGGCAGTAGTTTTAGGTAACCATGACAGTGATCTCTGTCAAGTAGATAGAAAGAGCCAGATGAAAATGTATATGGCTTATCAACATAATCTTAGTAAAGATTTTTCAAGCGTAATTGGTAGAGCAGGAGATTATAATCTTATTATAAATGACTCAAAACACACAAAACCTGTATTTAATATTTATATGCTTGATTCTGGTAGCTACTGTTTCAATGATTCTGCCTATATGAAAAGAGAACAAATAAAGTGGTACAAAAAATTATCAACCAGTCTGAAGAAAAAAACTGGTAAGACAATTCCTTCTCTTATGTTTTTTCATATTCCCTTACAGCAACAATATATGGTTTGGGAAAATAGAAAAGCTATAGGAAGCAGAAATGAACAAGAGAGTTCACAGGAAATTGATAAAGGATTATTTAATGCACTCATTGAAATGGGAGATGTCAAAGGAGTGTTTGTAGGCCATGATCATACAAACGATTATATGGGAAGTATTAATGGTATTACTTTAGGGTATGGACGCTGTACTGGTTATAATGCCTATGATAAAGAGGATTTTTTAAAAGGTGCAAGAGTATTTATATTAAACGAAAAAAGTCCAGAAAAATTCGAGACTTATATTAAATTAGAATAAATTTGTTTCATTTTGATACACAATATAAGAATTAAAAAAAATATATTAATTTTGATAACATTCTCAAGAATAAAAGATACTGTCATTGCTAATGACTATCTACTGTATTTGACAATACCTTTATTTTAACTAGTTATTTGAGCTTCTTCTTCAACTCTTTCCTTCGCACCTAAAGCTGATGTAATTATACCTATAAAGCTTAAGGTGATCCCTAATGTGGTTAATATGTTAGGTGATAATGAAGTTGTATCTCTCCCGGATGCTTGATTAATTTGCCGCTGTCTTAACCTTTCTCTTGCAGTAAATAAAGATAATGAACTGGCTATAATGACAATAAAGAAAGTAATTAGTGTTAATTGAGATGGCGTTATTTTTGTAGGGTGGTTGTTTTTTGGAATACTGTTCCCTTCAGTTTGCTGCTGGAGTAAAAGTGTCTGTGACCAGTTAGCGATAAAGATAATAAGAAAAGACGCAATTGCATATAGAACTCCCGAAGTTTTTTGTAATTCAAGCAATTCAAATTCAGAAGGCATCATTCCACTTCCTCCTAAGATATAAAATTTTTAATTTTAGATTTGCTATTTTATATCATATATTATTTAAGATGTTATAACTGTAAAATAAAATAATTGTCTAAAACACAATATTATTAAACTAGGTTATATAGTGATTTACTTTTGAATATAAAAAATGAAAAATTAACAAGAGTTTGTTTACTCATTAGGGGGAGTAAGATAGATACTCAATAATACTAACAAACTCTTGCTAGGAGTGAAAATATTGGTCAATATCATTTTATGATTAAAAGTTAATTATGTTATATATTTTAAAAGTATAATTTTTGAATAACTGGTTTAGAGTTAGAATTTGATATATAACTCTTTTTTTATTGTGGAAAAAAATAATTAAAAAATAACATTATGCACAAACTATAAGTGGATTGAGACATTAAAGAATTAAAAACTTTAATTAGATGCGTAATATAACAGAAAGCGCAGAAGACGCTTGGGAGGTTATTATTAAATATAAACTATAATAGCTCCTCAGTGTGCTCAGTGAATTATACTTATTAAGCTCAAAAAATCTTTTGATCTTTTTGTAATATTGCTATAGGAGGATGAATGATGAACTTTAGAAAGAATATTGTTATAGGCATAATGTTGTTGTGCATTCTGTTAATTCCAACATATACTGCGTTTGCTGAGGATTATGAAGAAGTGACCGCTGAGAAAAAAGTAATACTAATAGATCCTGGTCATGGGGGCTATGACGGCGGTGCAGAAGGGAAAACTGGCATTAAGGAAAAGGATATTAATTTAAGTATAAGTCTTAAATTAAAAGATATGCTAAAAGCTGAGGGCTTTCAAGTTTTCATGACTAGAGAAAAAGACGAGGCATTAATAGATCAAAGAAGCGCTAAATACAGTACTAAAAAAAGCCAGGACTTAGCTAACAGATGTAAAATCAAGAAGGAAGTAAATCCTGATCTATTTATAAGTATTCATCAAAATCATTTTCCACAAGGTCAATATTATGGCTCTCAAGTGTGGTATTCAGATTTCAAAGAGAGCAGTATACTTGCACATCTTATCCAAGGTAATCTTATAATGGATTTAGACAAAAGTAACAAACGAGTGGAAAAGCCTGCAAAGGACAATTATAAAATACTTAGAAATAATGATACTATGCCTTCTGTATTGGTGGAATGTGGTTTTTTATCCAATTATAATGAAGAATTGAAGCTAAAGAATGAGGAATATCAAGTTTTAATAGCAAAATCCTTAACAAGATCCATAAAAACCTATTTAGATGAAAATTAATATGTAAAGCGACATATTCCCTGGGAAATATGTCGCTTTAATTTTAGTTTGCCAGATTATGATGAATAATACAAATCTACGAATTAAAAGAAAATTTTATTTGTAGAATTTTCTTTTAATTTAACATATGAAGAAAATCTATCATTATTAATAAAATTTGCAATAAAAACTTTCAAAAATATATTTAATATATTGAAGTGAATGGAACAATGTGATACAATAAAGTTGACTAATGGATTAGTCCATTAGTCCATTAAGCATTAAAATTAACGCTCTAATATTGAAGTATTATTGAATTTAGAGGTGATTAAAATAAATATTGAAATTAAAAAGCAAAGTGGAGTTCCTCTATATTTACAAGTTAAAAAACAAATAATGGACCAAATAAGAGATGGTTCTCTGAAAGTTGGTCATAAAATGCAAACTGAAAGAGAGCTTTCTGAAAATTTAAAGGTAAGCAGAAATACGGTTAGCATGGCTTATAAGGAGCTTGAACAAGAAGGCGTATTGAAGTCTTATCAAGGCAAGGGAACCTTTGTGGCTGAAGAAGCCAGACCATGGAAAGCTCAAGGCTTAAAAGATAAAATCATTAAACTTGTAGACCTAGGACTTGAAGAAGCTTTAGAGGTTGGCATGGATGTGGATGAGTTCTTGGAAATGGTAGTACAAAGAGTAGAAGAAAAAAAGGAACATATGAGCAAGATGACAGCTGTTTATGTGGAATGCAATATTGAACAAGCTAGGATGTTTAGCCATCAGCTTAGTAAAGATACAAATATGAATATAATTCCACTAACTGTACCTGATTTAGCAAGAATGGAACCTGAGACAAAAGAAACTGTAGAAAAGTCTCAAGTAATAATTGCCACCTTTAATCATGTTAATGAAGTAAAAGAGCTTACAAGAAATTTTCATAGAGAAGTGCTTGGAATAGCAATTAAGCCGGATTTAGGGACAATAGTTAAAATAGCAAGATTTCCAGATGGCATAAAATTTGGTTTCCTATGTATATCTGAGGAATTTAAGTTTAAAATTCGCGGAGCTATTGAAGAATCAGGACTTGGGAATATAAATATAGTGTATTCAAATACTCAAAATGAGGAAGAACTAATAAATATAATAAATAATTCTGACGTACTAATCGTATCTCCAGGAAGATACAAGGATGTTGAAAAGTTTAATAAGGATAATAAAGAAATTATAAGATTTATATACACTTTAGATGATGGTTCAGTTAAGGCATTAAAATCAAAAATATTAGAAATAAATTATCAAAAATAAGGAAGGATGTCATTATGAAAACAATAGTTCTTGGAGTTATAGGTTCAGATTGCCACGCAGTAGGTAACAAAATATTAGATCATGCACTAACAGAAGCAGGCTACAATGTTATTAACATTGGAGTTTTATCACCACAAGAAGATTTTATAAATGCAGCTGTTGAAACAAGCGCAGACTTGATTCTTGTTTCTTCCCTTTATGGACATGGAGAAATTGACTGCAGAGGCTTAAGAGAAAAATGCGATGAGGCAGGCCTTAAAGGCATAAAACTATATGTAGGTGGAAATATAGTTGTAGGAAAACAAAATTGGGAAGATGTTTATAATAGATTTATGGCAATGGGCTTTGATCGAGTATACCCACCAGGAACTTCTACTGAGACTGCTATTAGAGATTTAAGAGAAGACCTTGGAGAATAATAATTAATAATGAAGCTTAGTAACTTATATACAATATATAATTAAGAATTTTAAGCATTAAACTTGTTTAAATCTTAATTTAGGAGTGGTAGAGTTGAAGGCATATTTGCTTATTGATTTTGGGAGTACTTATACAAAACTTACTGCAGTTGATATTGAAAATGAAGAAATTTTAGCAACAGCAAAGGATATTACAACTGTTGAAAGTGATATAATGCTTGGCTTTAATAAAGCCTATGAAAGGTTAATGGAAGAACTTAAAGGTAAGGAAATTAACTTTGTTAAAAAGCTGGCTTGCTCTTCTGCAGCAGGTGGACTTAAGATGGTAGCAGTTGGGCTTGTACCAGAACTTACAGCAGAAGCAGCTAAAAGAGCTGCATTAGGAGCTGGTGCCAGAGTATTAAAAGTTTACAGTTATGAGCTTACTACAAAGGAAATAAATGAAATAAAGAATTCGAATTTAGATATTCTTCTATTAGCAGGGGGCACAGATGGAGGCAATAAGGAATGTATAATTCACAATGCTAAAGCCATTGCAGAGGCAGGAATAAAGCTTCCTATAGTTGCAGCAGGCAACAAAGTTGCCACTGACGAAATAGAAGAAATTTTCAATAGCAATTCAGTTTTTTACAGAACTACTGAAAATGTTATGCCAAGGCTAAATGAATTAAATGTAGAACCTGCAAGAGAAGAAATACGTAAAATTTTTATGGAAAAGATTATAGAAGCAAAAGGCATGAAAAAAGCTGAGAGCTTTATAAGCGGCATTTTAATGCCTACTCCAGCAGCTGTATTGAAAGCTGCTAGGGTGCTTAGTGAAGGCAGCGATAAGGAAGAAGGTATTGGTGACTTAGTAGTTGTAGATATAGGTGGAGCCACTACAGATATTCATTCTATTGCAGATGGAGAACCTACTAAGCCGGGAGTTACCTTAAGAGGTTTAGAGGAACCCTTTGCTAAAAGAACAGTTGAAGGGGACTTAGGCATGAGATATTCAGCTCTGTCCTTATGGGAAGCCTCGGGAACGAGAAAACTTCAGCAATATCTTCAAGATAAAAGCATTAATGTAGAAGAAAACTGTAAATTTAGATCAGAGAATATAAAAATGGTTCCCAGCACGGAAGAAGAAATTAAATTTGATGAAGCTATGGCAAAGGTAGCAACTGATTTAGCTATGGAAAGACATGTAGGAGTTATTGAAAGTGTTTATACCCCTATGGGTGTTATTTATTCACAGGTTGGCAAGGATTTAATGCAAACTAAGTATTTCATTGGAACTGGAGGAGTACTTGTTCACAGCAATAATCCAGGTGAAATATTAAAGGCAGGAACCTTTAATATAAATAGTCCTACTTACTTGAAACCACAAAATCCAGGTTATTTAATAGATAAAACTTATATACTGTCTGCTATGGGACTTTTAGCAGAGGATTATCCAGATATGGCAGTTAGAATCATGAAAAAATATTTAGTCAAATTATCCTAATGTAGGGGGAAAAAAACATGGAATTAAAAAATAAGAAATGGACAGAAGAACAATTTTTTACTACAAGAGAAGAAGTCTTAAATCAATGGAAAACAGGTAAGGATGTAGATTTAAATAAGGCAGTAGATTTTTTAAAGTCAGTTCCAGAACACAAAAACTTTTCTGCTAAATTAAGAAAAGCTAAAGAAGCAGGAATAACCTTAGCGCAGCCAAGAGCTGGAGTTGCATTAATTGATGAGCATATTGAGCTTTTAACATACCTTCAGGATGTTGGAGAGGCTGATTTATTACCTTCTACAATAGACAGCTATACAAGACAAAATAGATATGATGAGTGTGAAATTGGAATAAAAGAAAGTTTAGCAGCTGGACGTTCTCTTTTAAATGGTTTTCCTGGAGTTAATCATGGAGTTGAAGGCTGCAAAAGAATATATGAGGCAGTAAACCTACCACTTCAGGCGAGACATGGTACTCCTGATGCAAGACTTTTATCTGAAATAATTCATGCAGCTGGCTGGACTTCAAATGAAGGTGGCGGTATATCCTATAATATACCTTATGCTAAAAATGTAAGTATTGAAAAGACTTTATTAGATTGGCAGTATTGCGATAGATTAGTTGGTTTTTATGAAGAGCAGGGAATTTCTATAAACAGAGAACCCTTTGGACCTTTAACAGGAACCTTAGTACCACCAAGTACTTCAAATGCAGTAGCAATAATAGAAGCACTACTTGCTGCAGAGCAGGGAGTAAAGAATGTAACTGTTGGTTATGGTATGTGTGGAAACTTGATTCAAGACGTAGCTGCAATGAGAGCTCTTGAAGAACAAACAAATGAGTATCTAAAGAAATGCGGCTACAATGATGTATTTGTTACTACAGTATTCCATCAATGGATGGGAGGCTTCCCGGTAGATGAAGCTAAGGCCTTTGGATTAATTTCCTTAGGAGCAGCAACAGCAGCACTTGCAGGAGCAACAAAGGTTATAGTAAAGACTCCTCATGAAGCAATAGGAATTCCAACTAAGGAAGCTAATGGACAGGGAATTAGAGCTACAAAAATGGCTTTAAACCTTCTTACTGGTCAAAGATTACCACTTTCAAAGGAATTAGAAACTGAAATAGCTATTATTAAAGCAGAAACTAAATGCATGCTTGACAAGGTATATGAAGTAGGTAATGGAGATTTAGCTATAGGAACTGTTAAGGCCTTTGCTAATGGAGTTATTGATATTCCATTTGCACCAAGTAAGTATAATGCAGGAAAGATGATGCCTGCAAGAGACAACAATGGTGCAGTTAGATATCTTCAATTTGGTAATATTCCATTATCAGAGGAATTAAAAGCTTACAATAAGAAGAAACTAGAAGAAAGAGCTAAGTTTGAAGGAAGAGGAATAAGCTTCCAAATGAGCATAGATGATATCTTTGCTGTTGGTAAGGGAGTACTTATTGGAAGACCTGAGAAATAATTAAAGATAAAAGTTTATTGTTAAAGATGAAAAATCAGGCTTGAAAATTCCTAGTGGAATTTTCAAGCACTATATATTAAACGAAAGAAGGTTTTTTACATGAAAATTGTTGATGTTGTTTGTTCTGGTGGAAGAACTGGATTTTATTTTGATGACCAAAGAGCAATAAAAAAGGGAGCTAAGCATGATGGCTTTACCTATGTTGGTGAACCTGTAACAGAAGGCTTTAAGGCTGTTAGAGTGGCTGGAGAATCAATTTCTGTTATGCTTATTTTAGAAGATGGTCAGGTAGCTTATGGAGACTGTGCTGCAGTACAATATTCAGGAGCAGGCGGAAGAGATCCATTATTTTTAGCAGGAGATTTTATACCAGTTATAGAAAAGGAAATAGCACCTAAGTTAATTGGAAGAGAACTAAATAGCTTCAAGGAACTAGCTGAAGAATTTGACCATATGACTATTAACGGAAAAAGACTTCATACTGCTATAAGATATGGTATAACTCAAGCAATTCTTGATGCAACTTCTAAAGCAAAGAAAGTTACAATGGCAGAAGTTGTTAGAGATGAATATAACACTGGAGTAGATATAAAGAGAATTCCAATATTTACTCAATCTGGTGATGATAGATATGATAACGCAGACAAAATGATAATTAAAAATGCAGACGTTATGCCTCATGCCTTAATCAACCATGTTGAAGATAAATTAGGCTTAAAGGGAGAAAAACTTCTTGCTTATGTAAGCTGGCTAAGAGATAGAGTATTAAAACTAAGAACTAGTGAAAGCTATCTTCCTGTATTCCATATTGATGTTTATGGAACAATAGGTGTTGCCTTTAATAACGATATTAAAGCTATGGCAGATTATTTAAAGACATTAGAAGAAGCTGCAAAGCCATTCCATTTAAGAATTGAAGGACCAATGGATGTTGAGCACAGAGAAAGACAAATGGAAGCTTTAAGAGATTTAACAGCAGAGCTAGATAATAGAGGAATAAAGGTAGAATTAGTTGCAGATGAATGGTGCAATACCTATGAAGATGTTGTATTCTTTGCTGACAATAAGGCAGGACACATGCTTCAAATAAAAACTCCAGATTTAGGCGGAGTAAATAATATCATAGAATCAATTTTATACTGCAAAAATCATGGAGTAGGTGCTTACTGCGGAGGAACTTGCAACGAAACTAACAGATCTGCAGAAGTTACAACTAATATAGCTATTGGCTGTGGTGCTGATCAATGTCTAGCAAAACCAGGAATGGGCGTTGATGAGGGGTACATGATTGTAAATAATGAGATGAATAGAGTTGTAGCTCTTGTTAATAGAAGAAAAAACAAATAACTGAATTAATAATATAGAAGATCCCTTAGGGGATTTTCTTATAATAAAATATTTATCAGGTAAAACGGAAGAATCACTGAAAACACTGAAACAGATATTAAGATAATGACTTTTCTGTGTCTTCAGTGTCTTTTGTTTATTTTGTTTCAAAATTTTATGTTAATATTTTAGAGAGGAGATTAATTATGAGAGAAATACATGTTTCAGAAATAATTAAGGCCATTAGAAAGCTTTGTATAGATGCTAATTATTATTTATCAGATGATATAAAAGAAAAATTAGAAGAGGCCCATAAACAGGAAGATTGGAATATAGCAAAAGATATTTTAGGAAAAATTTTAACAAATGCAGGTATAGCAAAAAGAGAGAATATGCCAATGTGTCAAGATACAGGAATGACCTGTGTTTTTATTGACTTAGGTCAAGAAGTTCATATAGTTGGCGGCAACCTTGAAGATGCAATAAATGAAGGTGTAAGAGAAGGTTATGATGAGGGCTTTTTAAGAAAGTCCGTAGTTAAAGACCCATTAAATAGAGTTAATACTGGAGATAACACTCCTGCAGTCATTCATTATAATATTGTGCCAGGAGATAAGCTTCATATCACAGTTTCTCCAAAGGGCTTTGGCTCAGAAAATATGAGCAAGCTTAAGATGTTAAAGCCAGCTGATGGAATTGAAGGAGTTAAAGCATTTGTACTTCAGACAGTTAAGGAAGCAGGCCCAAATCCTTGCCCGCCAATTATTGTAGGTGTAGGCATTGGAGGTACCTTTGAAAAGGCCGCTGCTATAGCTAAAAGATCATTACTTAGACCTGTAACACAGAGAAATAGTGATCCATTTTATGCTGCCCTTGAAGAAGAACTTCTTCAAAAGGTCAATGCTTTAGGAATAGGGCCTCAAGGCTTTGGTGGAAGAACAACGGCATTATGCGTAAATATAGAAACCTATCCTACTCATATAGCAGGTCTTCCTGTTGCAGTTAATATTAGCTGCCATGCTACAAGACATGCTGAAATAGAACTTTAATAACGGGGGTAAAAGCTATGGAAAAGAGAATTACAACTCCACTTACTAAGGAAAAGGTAAAAGAATTAAGGGCTGGAGATACTGTACTTATTACTGGTACTATCTATACTGCCAGAGATGCAGCTCATAAAAGACTAGTTGAGCTTATAGATAAGGGAGAAAAACTTCCAATGAATGTAGAAGATTCTATTATTTATTATGTGGGGCCAACTCCTGCAAAACCAGGGCAGGCAATAGGTTCTGCAGGACCTACAACAAGCTATAGAATGGATTCATATTCACCTAAGCTTATAGAGCTTGGCTTAAGAGGAATGATAGGCAAGGGTTTAAGAGGACCTGAAGTTATTGAAGCTATAAAAAAACATACTGGAGTCTATTTTGGTGCCATTGGTGGAGCAGCTGCACTTATAGGTAAATCAGTTAAAAAGGCTGAGGTAATAGCTTACGAAGACTTAGGAGCAGAGGCAATAAGAAAACTTGAAGTTGTGGATTTCCCTGTAGTTGTAGTTATAGACTGTGTAGGAAACAATCTTTATGAAATTGGACAGAAGAATTATTTAGATTCAGTAAATAAATAACATTTTTAAAGAATGAAGAATTTTTTATTTACAAAGGCGGTGAAGGTATGAATATAACTAGAGTAGCTAAGGCAGGTACACTAGAATCAAATGACATATTAATAATGGTTATGCCAAATGATAAGGGCGGAATTGAACTTGAGCTTGAAAGTATAGTAATTAAGCAATTTGGCGAACAAATTAAAAAGGTCATTATAGATAAAGTAAATGAGATGAAGGTTAAGGACATTTCTATAAAGGCTCAGGATAAAGGAGCTTTGGATTATACAATTGCAGCAAGGGTAGAAACTGCAATTAAAAGGGCGGTGTAATAAAATGAAAAAGTTAAGAAGAACAATGCTTTTTATGCCTGGTAATAATCCTGGAATGCTTCAAAATGCAGCAATATTAGGTGCTGATTCAATTATACTAGATTTAGAAGATGCTGTTAGTATTCCTGAAAAGGATAGTGCAAGAATCTTAGTAAGAGAGGCAATAAAAAATGTGGATTATTCTAAGGTTGAGGTAGTAGTAAGAGTAAATCCCTTAGATAATGAATTTGGAGCAGTGGATATAGACACCATAGCTAGAGTAAAACCTGAAACTATTATGGTTCCTAAGGCTGATGAGGAAGAAATAAAACTAGTCCATGAAATGCTTAATAAAATTGAAATGGAAGAAGGCTTTGAAGAAGGAAGCATTAAGTTAATTCCATTAGTTGAAACTGCCTTTGGACTTGAAAATGTATATAACATTATAAAGGCTTCAAAAAGAGTAACAGCAATTTTATTGGGTGGAGAAGATTTAACTGCTGATTTAGGAATAAAAAGAACTAAAGAGGGAGAAGAAATTTTTTACGCTAGAAACAAGGTGGCTACTGCTTGCAAGGCTTTAAAGGTGGATGCTATAGATACTCCTTTTACCGATACAAATGACTATGAGGGTTTAGAAAAAGATACTGCAAAGGCAAAGAGTCTTGGAATGACCGGGAAAGCTTCAATAAATCCAAGGCAGATTGATACAATTCATGCAGTGTTTGCACCTACTGAAATGGAAATAAAACATGCCTTAAGGATTTTAGATGCAATGGAAGAGGCAAAGAAGGAAGGCAAAGGAGTTTTCTCGGTTGATGGGAAGATGGTGGATGCACCAGTTATTAATAGAGCAGTAACAACAGTAGAATTAGCAAAAAGACTTGCATTGATTTAAAGGCGGGTGAAGATATGAAAAATATATTAGGCAGAGAAATTCCTGAATTTATTGAAGGCTATGGCAAGGTTAAGCTCTTTCAGGGAGCCTTTTCAAATATGGGAACTAAGGAAAGAAAAGCAGTAAAAGCAAATTCAGCTATTCCTAATGATAAAAAATTATTAGAGAGTATAGATGAGGTAATAGACAGGCTTAATTTAAAGGATGGAATGACAATATCCTTTCATCATCATTTAAGAAATGGTGATTATGTATTAAACATGGTACTAGAAGCCATAGCTAAAAAAGGTATTAAAGATATTACAGTTGCAGCAAGCTCAATATTCCCTATACATGCTCCAATGGTAGAATTAATTAAAAATGGTACTATAACAGGGATATATGCAAATTATATGTCAGGACCTGTGGCAGATGCGGTTTCTAAAGGCTATCTTAAGAAATGTGCTGTTATGCATACTCATGGAGGAAGGCCAAGGGCAATAGAAAGCGGAGACCTGCATATAGACGCAGCATTTATTGCTGCTCCTACTGCTGATACCTATGGAAACATTAATGGAGTTCAAGGTAAATCAGCCTGTGGTGCCCTAGGCTATGCAGTATCAGATGCGGAATTTGCAGACAAGGTAGTTGCAGTAACTGATAATTTAGTACCTTATCCAGCCTGTCCTATAGAAATAAGCCAAATTTATGTTGACTATGTAGTTTCGGTTGATTCTATAGGAAATCCTGAAGGTATTGTATCAGGAACTACAAGAATTACAAAGGACCCTGTTGGCCTTAAAATAGCTAAAATGGCCGCTGAGGTTATTAAGGCTTCTGGACTTATAAAAGACGGCTTATCCTTCCAGACAGGTGCAGGTGGAACATCACTTGCAGTGGCAGCAGAGCTTAAAAATATAATGAAAAAAGATAAGGTAGTAGGAAGCTTTGCAGCTGGAGGCTCAACTGGATATATTGTTGAAATGCTTGAGGAAGGCTTATTTAATAGCATACTAGACGTGCAGTGTTTTGATTTAAAGGCAGTAGAATCCTATAGAGATAATCCAAAACATCAGCCAATGTCTGCTTCTATGTATGCAAATCCTCATAATAAGGGAGCAGTTGTTAATAATTTAGATATTATGATACTAGGTGCTACTGAAATAGATACAGACTTTAATGTAAATGTTACTACAGGTTCAAACGGAGTTATTATGGGAGGTTCTGGCGGACATAGTGATACTGCTGCAGGGTCTAAGCTTGCAATAATAGTTACTAACTTAGTTAAAGCAAGGCTTCCTATAATTAAAGACAAGGTTACAACTATAACTACTCCAGGTGAAAGCATAGATGTAATAGTTACTGAAAGAGGTATAGCAGTTAATCCTAGAAGGCAGGATTTAATAGATAAGTTAAAGAAAACTAATCTTCCTGTTATGACTATAGAAGAACTTAAAAATTTAGCAGAAAAAATGACAGGTAAACCAAAGGACATCCAGTTTTCTGAGGATATTGTGGCAGTAGTTGAATATAGAGACGGCACTGTTATAGATGTAGTTAAAAAGGTTATTGAATAAAAAAATCCTTTTAGATTAACCTAGGCCGCTGCAGTGGACCTAGGTTAACTAACCAGTGTTTCTGATGGAGGGAAAGCTATGTATAACATGGAAGTACAAGAAGTAAATTTAAAGGATGAGAAGGAGCTAAAAGAAGTAGAGAAGTTTCTTGAAAGGTTCGATCTCATTTTAGATAAGGATGTAGATTATACCATAGTTATAAGGCAAGAAGAAATTATTAAAGCCACCTGCTCCAAGTCTCGTAATGTACTTAAATGTTTTGCAGTAGATAAGGAGCTTAGAGGAGAGGGGATAACTTCTACTCTAATTTCCAATTTAATAGATAAACTCTTTGAAGAAGGTGTTTATCACAGCTTTATATTTACAAAGCCTGAAAATATAGGAATCTTCTCTTCATTAAATTATAAGCTGCTTCATGAGGTGAAGAAGGTAGCTCTTTTAGAAAATGGAATTTATAATATAAACAGCTATTTAGACAAATTAATTAAAAACTATAATATAGATAATAGTAAAAAAGCTGCAATTGTAATGAACTGCAATCCTTTTACCTTAGGACATAAATATCTAATTGAAAAAGCGGCTTCAGAAAATGAAAGTGTTATAGTTTTTATGGTAGAAGAGGATAGATCTCTATTTCCATTTAATATTAGATATGAATTAGTTAAGAAAGGTACAGAGCATTTAAAAAATGTTACTGTAATACCTGGAGGAGAATATATTATTTCTTCAGCTACTTTTCCCTCCTATTTTCTCAGAGAAGAAAATGATAGACTTACAGCATATACAGAACTGGACGCTGGGATCTTTGGAAAGTATTTTTGCAGAAGGCTTAATATAGAAAGAAGATATGTTGGAACAGAGCCCTATGATAAGGTCACAAACAGCTATAATGAAGCATTAATAAATACTTTAAAAAATTATGAGGTTGAGGTAAGACTTACTCCACGTAAAAGCTTAGGTGGAAGTGCTATAAGCGCTTCCAGAGTAAGACAGCTTATTAAAGAAGATAATTTCACTGAGCTTAAAAATATACTTCCTGAGGTAACGCTTGAATTTTTAAGTAGTGGAAAAGGTAGAGAGATTATTGAAAAAATAAAAATAAGCAACTCACCACACTAAATTAAAAAATAATACTTAAAAAGCACCCTTACCATACAAAAGGTAAGGGTGCTTTTGTTAATGTATATAATTATAAGGGGAATCAAAAGTTTTATTTAATATATAGCTTATTATAATATTCTTCAAGCATTCTCTTAGTAGAAAAGGCATCCTTTGTAGTTCTTATGCTTTCCTTCATCATTTCTACCCACTTTGCATTATTATTGTAATAGGTAGGCACTACCTTATTTAATAAAACATCATATAGGGCTTCTTTGTCGTGCTCATTAATATCTGGAACTTCTCCTTCAGAAACGCCATCTCCAAATTGCCAGCCATTAACGCCATCAATGCATGCCTCTGGCCACCAGCCATCAAGTATGGAACAATTAAGCACGCCATTCATAGCAGCTTTCATTCCTGAGGTACCTGAAGCCTCCAAAGGTCTAATTGGATTATTAAGCCAAATATCAGAGCCTCTAGTAAGCATTCTGCCGATGTTCATATCATAGTTTTCGAGGAATACTACTGCCTTTGGATATTTTTTCATCATGGCAACTAAGTTAGCAACTATTTCCTTACCTGTATCATCTAGTGGATGAGCTTTACCGGAGAAAACTATTTGGATTTTACCTTCTTTAAGATAAGGTTCAATAATTTCTCTATTACTAAAGATTAAATCGCTTCTCTTATAAGGAGCTGCTCTTCTTGAAAAGCCTATTAGTAATTTATCTGCATCAAGCTCTATTCCTGATCTATCTTTAATAAAGGCTATTAGTTCTCTCTTAACTTCCATATGTGCAGACCAAAGATCTACATCTGATTGATAAGCCTTTGTTATTCTTTCATCTACCCAGGTAGGAGTGTGGATAGCATTTGTTATTCCTATTATTTCAGAACGGCCAGCAACATCCTTCCACATTTTATTAGCTGTTTCTGCATGAAGCTGTGCAACTGCATTAGCCTTTCTTGAAAGTCTTAGACCTGCTACTGTCATGTTAAAGGGACTACCGCCAAGTCTAATCATTTGATCTTTAGTAAGACCATTAAAGGCTCCCATGTATTCAAGCTTGTCAATTGGGTGAGATTCGTTTCCTTGAATTATTGGAGTATGTGTTGTAAATACAACCTCATCTCTAGTAGCCTTCCAAGCTTCTTCAAAGCTTAAACCAGAGCACATTTTTTCTCTTATTAGCTCTATTGCAGCTAAATCAGCATGTCCCTCATTAAAATGATAAACATCAACAGGTATCTCAAGTGCTCTTAGAGCTTTAACTCCACCTATACCAAGCACAATTTCCTGAGCTATCCTTTCTTCTCCAAACCAGCCGTAAAGCTGTCCAGTTATCCACTGCTCACTGTTTTCAGGAATATCAGTATCTAAAAGATATAATGGATTATTTCCAAACTCTTCAGTTTTCCATACCTTACATACTACATCCACATTTCTTATTTTAACAGTAACCTTAACACCGGTGTCCTCTAAGAAGTCATATTTATAGTTTTTATAAGCATCATAAGGCCTGCCATCTGCTCCAATTACTTGATCGCCGTAGCCTTGCTTCCACTTTAAACCTATTGCTACTAGAGGAAGCTCTAAATCCTTAGCACCTTTTAAATGATCCCCTGCAAGTATTCCAAGTCCACCTGCGTACATTTTAAAGTCAGAATGAAGTCCATATTCCATGCAGAAATATGCAACCCTTGGAAGTTTTTTAATATCCATAATTTCCTCCTTTTCCTTTAATCCTAATTTTATATTTATTTAATAAGATTATACACTTTAATAATTCCGTGTGCAAGCGATTGCATAAAAATATTAAGTGTTTTTTCTCTCTATAAAATAAATCGCTGTATTTAGTAAATTATGTAGTATAATTAATTTAATATCTAATTAACATTTGGAGGATTTATATGTTCAGGAAGTTTTCTATGGGGAGAAAAATAATTATATTTGCTATTGCAGCAGCAATTGGCATTGGAATAATAGTTTATAATGGTGTGAGCAATTGGAAAATTGCTCAGCTTAAAATAAAAAATAGCAGCGTCAGTGGAGAAATAACAGCTGCTAATAGTAATAAGGAGGCCTTGGATAAGGAAAAGCAGCTAAGTGAAGAAGCGGCGAATAAAAAAGAAGAAGAAGCTAAAAAGGCTGAACTAGAAAAACAGCTGGAAGAAAAATACCAAACAGCTTTTACAGACTTCCACAGTAAAAAGTACAGTACTGCTATAACATTAGCTGACGAAATTATAAATGCAGACAATAATTTTTACAAGGCCTATAGTATTAAGGGAATTGCCCTATGCTATTCAAACAAATACATAGAAGGCATGAAAAATATTGATAAAGCTTTAGAAATAAAAAGTGATTATGGCTACGGACTCTTTAATAAGGCACTGGCACTAGAGCTTTATGCTCATTATGATGATGCCCTTGTTTGGTATGATAAGGCTTTATCAGTAGAAAACAATTATATTTGGAGTTATTATGGTAAAGCTAGTATATATGGAAGAAAAGGTGATGTTCCAAACACCATTAAAAACTTACAAACAGCAATAAACATTGACAGCAGCGTAAAGGAACTTGCAAAAGAGGAACCTGACTTTAATAATGTTAGAAATAGTAAAGAATTTCAGCAGCTCCTTAAGTAGAATTAAGCAAATATAAGCATAAATAAATGCTTATATTTGTTTTTTTTATAGTCAGCATAGCAGAATTCCGCGCAGCTTCTTTATTTTGAATATTGCACTGTAGCCTTTTAAAGGGTAATTTTACTTTGCAGACTAATACCTTGACATACATGAATTTATACATTATAATTTTAACAAATAATCATAAATAATCACACATGAGCATAAATAATTAATGAAAAGAGCTGTTGTGCATGTTTTCTGAAGAAAGACAAATTAAAATATCAGAGCTGTTAAAAGAAAAAAGCAGTATTAAGGTAAATGAATTATCAAATGTTTTTAAGGTATCTGAATCAACAATTAGAAGAGATCTGCAGGAAATGGAAGCGAAAGGATTCTTGGCGAGAACTCATGGTGGAGCAGTAAGTAAGGAAAAAGCTATTTTTGAGCCTAGCTTTAAAGAAAAAGAAGATAAAAGGTATATTGAAAAATTATATATTGGTAAAATAGCTGCAGCCATGATTGAGGATGGAGATACAATAATACTGGATTCAGGAACTACAACACTGCAGCTGGCAAAGTGTATTAAAGCTAAGAATATTACTGTAATAACAAATTCCATAGATATTGCCTCAGAGCTTTCTAATAGAAACGATATAGAGATTATTGTAACTGGGGGAGCCTTTAGAATAACTACAAGAGCTTTAGTTGGACCAATTTCAGAAGGGGTATTAAAGAATTTTAAAGTGGATAAGGCCTTTATTGGGGCAAATGGCATATCTATTAAAGAAGGTATTACTACTCCTAATCTTCTGGAAGCTCATATGAAAAGGGAAATGATGAAGGCAGCCGGCAAGGTTATATTAGCCGCTGACAGCTCCAAGTTTAATCAAGTAAGCTTTGCAGTAATAGGTCCAGTTACGGCCGTCGATTTAATAATTACAAATTCTGATTTAAATGAAAATGTTGTTAAGGAATATAAAGACATAGGAGTTGAAATTATTAAGAAAGGGAATGAAGAATTATGGTAATTACAGTTACTCTTAATCCTGCATTAGATAAGACTTTAACCATTGACAATTTTAATTTAGGCATAGTAAATAGAGCAGGAAGCATCAGATATGATATTGGGGGCAAAGGTATTAATGTTTCTAAGGTATTGAAAAATTTTAATATTGATTCGGTCTGCACAGGCTTTTTAGGCGGGGTTTGGGAGAATTATTTTCAGGATGAACTTAAGAAACGAAAAATTGACACAAGCTTTGTTCATATAGAAGGAAGTACAAGGACAAACACAAAGGTAGTGGATTCAATAAACAAGGTTTATACTGATATAAATGAGGCAGGCCCAGAAATAACTAATGAAGAATTAAACTGTTTTTTAGAAAAATTTGAAGCACTTTGTAGTAAAGGTGACATTGTGGTGCTTTCTGGGGGAGTAAGCGCTTCCATTCCTATAGACATTTATGGAAAACTAATAAAGCTTGCAAAAAAGAAGGGCGCTGTTACAGTACTTGATGCAGATGGAGAGCTTTTAAAGCATGGATTAAAGGAGAAACCTGATTTAATAAAACCAAATATCCATGAACTTCAAAAGTTAATGGACTTTCAAAAGGAAGATGAGGAAACAGTAATTAATGCAGCAAAGCAGCTTATTGAAACCGGGGTGAAAAAGGTGTTGGTATCCTTAGGGGAAAAAGGAGCCATTTATGTTACTAAAGCTGGTATAAATTCCTGTGAAGGCTTAAAGGTAAATGTAAAAAGCACTGTTGGAGCAGGAGATTCCATGGTAGCTGCCCTTGTTTACAGCTTAATAAACAGCTTAAGTGATGAAGAAACACTTGCCTTTGCCAATGCCTGCGGAGCGGCATCTGTTGAAACGGAAGGGACAGAGGCTTGTTCATTAGAGGAAGTAAATAAATTAGTACAAAAGGTTAAGATTAGGCATATATAGATTAATAATTGTATATTTAAGTAATATTTATAAGGACTTGTGAACTATTTTTTAGTGTAGTTTCACAAGTCCTTTTATTATAAGAAATGGAATTAAATAAAAAGTATTTATATTTTTACTAATTTATGTTAACATATAGTTAATGCTCTAAAAGTTGACAATTTATTCAATAATTTAACAAATTAACATAGAAAATGGCAAATTTATCGAAAGATAAAGACGCAAAGCTGCGGGTCTAAAGGAGAAATCCTATGACAGCCGGGCTGCCTAAATGGAACCTATTTTTCATTTCTAATATCACGTCTTTGCCTTTGTCTATGGAATTAATCAGGGGGTTATCATGAAAAAACAAAATCGAATAAGAGGTTTAAGTATCTTGCTTACTTTCTTATTCTTTCTCAATTCAAGCAGCACTGTATTTGCAGCTGCTGCAAACACCATAGCAAGCATTCCTGTAAAGGGTGAATACTATGGAAAGGACATAAATCAAAATACAGATAAGGTTAATGTATTGCCGCAGGACACTTCTAAAGCGGTGAAAGCTCTTAGAAAACCACAGGTAAACAAAGCACAAATAAAATCGAATTACAGTAAAGACAAGGAAAAGTTAGAAAAGAGAACAGAGAATAGTAAAACCTATAAGCTTGATGCAAACCATGACGTAACAGAGGTATATCTTGATAAAATACATTACAAAGATAAAAATGGGAACCTTCAAGATATAGATAATACTCTTGTAGGAAAAGGAAAAAGTAGTACAGAATACTATGAAAATAAAGCTAATGACTTTACGACTACCCTTCCTGCCTTAATGGATAAGGATAATGGGGTAACCATGAGCAAGGACGGATATTCCCTAACCCTATACCCTTATGAGGGCGACTTTAGTAAAAGTGCAGTAAATGAAAACGCTATACTTTTTAATGATGTATTTGAAGGTATAGACTATCAATATACAGTACAGAACACGAGTTTAAAGGAAGATATAATACTAAATCACTATGTGGATAAAAATGAATTTAAATATTATATATCAGCAAAAGGTTTGACATTAAAAGAAGAGTCAAATACAATAGCGGCTTATGCAAAGGATAATGACAAGCCTCTATTCATTATAAATGCACCTATAATGACAGATGCCGCAGGAAAAGTTAATACTGATCTTCAAATTCATCTAGATAAGAAGCTCTTCGGTAAAGACATTATTACTGTAACAGCAAATAAGGAATGGCTTCAAGATAAGGAAAGAGCTTATCCAGTAAAAGTGGATCCAGATATTGAAGCAATAACTAACATACAATCAACTCACGTTGAGGAATCCAACCCTAGTGAAAGATATTTTGGGAATGGCTTCTTATATGTAGGTAATGAAACTGGGGAATTGTCTAAAGTACCGGGTGGTTTGGGACATACCCAATCATATTTAAAATTTCCAGTGAATATAACTCAAGACAAGAAAATAGTTTCAGCTACTTTAACTTTATATAGATATACAACTGGAACAGATGCTGCAAGAAATATTCAGCTTTGCAGCTTGGACCAACCAGTGGATTTAGTTGGCATGAGCTGGAGCAATAGACCAATGGAATATACTAAGGTTGATACGCAGTCTGTTTCTGGTAATGCAACAAAAAGCAGTCCTCAACCAGTAGTTTGGAACATAACAAGCTTAGTGCAAAAATGGGCATTAGGTGCTCCAAATAATGGTGTAACTATTAAAACAGAAAATGATAACGATCCACCAGAAACTTTCTCTGGTGGTGTTAGTAATAACTGGTGCCAAGCTGCACCTTATGTTGAAATCACATCTGAATATAACAATCCTGTAGATACGCAGACTCCACTTGATTCTCCAAAAGTAAACCTAAGACCCTTGAGCAGGCATACAAGTGATGGTTTATTAGCTCTAGATGGAGTATTTGCAGACGGTATAGCAAAACCTGGCTCAGCAGTAACCTACAGCTTAGAAGATGAAAGTCAATCTTATACTGGTACTGTTGATGCAGGCTACTCCTATAAGTATCCTAATAGCGACTTGCTTACAGGGACGCCTTACAGCGGCAGCATCTATAAGGATATAGTAAGTAATTGGCAGGCTTCAAATATTTTTAAAGGTTATTCCTTCAACACTTTATATAGCATTAAGGCTGTTGCAGAATTAAATGGAGTAAGCGGTGCACCAGGGTACAGCGATAGTTTTCAAATTTATCAGGTACAAGCTAAGGATACAATTCCGTATATAGCTAATTTCTATGGTGTACCTGCAGCTACTATTGAGAAGGATAACAGTGTTAGAGACAGCCTTCTTATAGAAGGAAATACATTGTTTATTAGAAATCCTATGAAAAATCAAGGCAAAGCTTACACCCCTGCACCACTTAGTGATGAAAAAAAGAGGGAAATAGATAGTGCCCTTATGGGCAGAAACAAGCACTGCGTATATGGCTTTGAGCCTATAAACCTTATTACAGGAAACTTCTACTATAATGCAGTAGATGCTTCTGCAAGTGATTATAATGGGGATTTCTCTATTATAAGAACTTATAATGCCAAGGGAGAGCCACACGATGGCTACTTTGGAGTAAAGTGGGATTTTAATTTTAATAAGTCCTTATCTCAGCTAAAAGATGGTACAATCATTTTCAATAAAGGGGATGGAAATGCTAATTACTACAGACCAAATGGTGATGGAAGCTATAATGGTCCTGTTGGTGATAATCTTAAGCTTACCTTAGTACAGGATGAAGCTATGCCTAGCATAGGTTATAAAATATCCGATGGACTAACAACTATGCTATTTAACAAAATAGGGCTATTAGCTTCAGAAGCTGATGTAAAGGGGAATGCAACTAAGCTTACCTATGATGAGAACTATAAACTAACTAGCATAACAACTCCTTCAGGTAAAGTATTTGGTATTGCTCTAGATGGACAGGGAAGAATAAGTACAATTACTCTTCCAGATACAAATACTCTTCATTACAGCTATGATGATAACGGAAACTTAATTTCCTTTGTAGATGCCAAAGGCGGGGAAACAAAATATTTTTATGATGAAAAATCCAGGATGACTTATTTTACTGATCCTAAGGGAAATAAGGTAACCTCCAATGTTTATGACAGCGAGGACAGGGTAGTCAATCAAACAGATGCGGAAGGAAAGACAATTACAATAAATTACTATGATGGCTATAACGAAGCTCTTGATGCCAACGGGAACAAAACACAATATTATTATGACTCAAGTTATAGAATAACAAAGGTCGTAAATCCTGATGGCACTGTAGAGCTTACAACCTACGATGATAATAATAACGTAAAGACTAAAACTGATGCCTTAAAACATACTACTACCTTTGAATATGACAGCAGAGGCAACAAAACAAAGGAAATACGCTTCGATGGAAAGGTCCAGTCCTACCAGTATGATGTAATGGATAATATGACCTCAATAACTGACTATTCAGGAAATACTTCTACTATGACCTATGACACAAAAGGAAATCTTTTAAAGCTACAAAAACCGGAAAATAATAGCTATAGCTTTAATTATAATGATAATAATCAAGTTTCAACCATGGTGAATCCTGAAGGAAAGGTAACAAGCTATTATTATAATGGTGCAGACCTATCTAAAATTGTGGATGCAAAGGGAAATGCCTATAAGTACTATTACAATCCAATGGGAAAGGTTATAAGCATTGAGGACCCATTAGGTAAAATAACTAGAATGTCTTACAATGAGAGCGGTCAGGAATTAAGTACCTTACTTCCAAATGGTGCTAATTTAACCTATGGCTATGATATTAATGGAAATAAAACATCAATTACAGATGGGAATAAAAAAGTCACAGCTTTTGAATACGATAAATTAAACAGGCTTTTTAAGGTTACAGATGCCTTAGGAAACCTAACTCAATATTTTTATGACGGCAATGGCAACATGATTGAAGAGCTTAATCCTAGAGGCGGCAAGAAGCAATATGAATATGACAGCTTAAATAGACTTGTAAAAGTAATTGATGAGGGTCAGGGAGTAACAACCTATGAGAGAGATGCTCTTGGGAATATTATTTCTTCAACAGACCCTACTGGGAACAAATCCACCTTCACCTATAACTATGCTGTTAATAAAATAGAAAAGGCTGTAGGTGTTTTGGGACAAACCCTTCTTCATGAATATGATGCAGAGGGTAATTTAATAAAATTAACATTACCTGATGGAAATGTGGAGCAGTATAAATATGACAGCCTTTATAGACAAACACAATTTACAGACATAAATGGGCTTATAACAAATACCACCTATGATCCAATGGGAAATGTTACTCAAATTAATGATAGTTTAAATAGAAAATATAATTATGAATATGATGAAAATGGCAATCTTATTAAAACCATTGACCCTCTAGGCTATGAGAATAATTATACCTACGACAGCAGAAATTCATTAATTTCCAGTAAGGATGCTGCAGGAAATGTAACTAACTACAGCTATACAGCCACTGGGAACTTAATGCAAACAACGGATGCCCTAGGAAACTCGAAGTCCTATGAGTACGATCTTAATGGAAATTTATTGTCGGAAACTTCACCAAATGGCTACAAGAAGCTTTACAGCTATGATGCACTAAATAGGCTGATCAGCGTAAAGGATCCATTAAACAATCTTACTCAGTACACTTATGACAAAGCAGGAAATGTTGATAAGATTATAGATTCACAAGGAAATGCCACAAGCTATGAATATACTGGGACAAACCTTCCTTCTAAGGTTACAGATGCCATAGGCAACGTACTCCAAATGAACTATGATAAGAATGGAAATGTGATTCAGCTTGTATATCCTAATGGAGATTCTTTATCAATGACCTATGATGGAGAAAATAGATTGCTTTCTTCCACAGATCCAGCTGGCTTAAAAAAGAGCTATGAATATGATATTATGGGTAAACTTACAAAGCAGGCAGACAATGCCGGCAATGAAATTCAAGACTCCTATGATAGCTTTGGAAGACTAATTCAGCAGAAGGATATAATGGGAAGAACAATTAAATATGGTTATGATTTAGCAGGTTCAATTATTTCTAAGGTTGATATTGATGGGAATACTACAGCCTATGCCTATGATAAGAAAAATAGAGTTATAAATATTACAGACCCTGAAGGCAAGATTACTTCACTTAATTATGATGGTCTTGATAGATTAACTCAAAAGCAAGAACCTGGAGATAAAAAATATACCTATGAATATGACAATATTGGCAATTTAATTAAAACTATTGATCCCTTGAACAATGCCACAGGTTACAAGTATGATAAGGACGGAAACCTTACTGAAGTTACAAATTCCAAAGGCAGCAGCAAGACATATGGATATGATGCCTTAGACAGGCTTACAAGCTTCAAGGATGAAAGAGGAAATATAAACAGCTTTACCTATGATGGAAGAGGAAGCCTTATAAAGGTACAGGATGCCATGGGAGGTATTACTCAATTCAAATATGATGCCTTAAACAGGCTTCAAATGAAGGTAGATGCCTTAGGCTTTGACACACAATATCAGTATGATAACCTTAATAATTTAACAGCTGTAGTTGACGCAAAAGGTAATAAGACAAGCTATGAATACAACAAGCATGGGCTTACTACAAATATAACAGATCCGCTTAAGGGTGAAACACAGTTCCAGTACGACTTAAACGATATGCTTATAAAACAGATTAACCCTATGGGAGAAACTTACAGCTATAGCTATGATAAGGTTCATAGAATAGCCTCCATAACAGATCCAGAAGGCTATATGAAGAGCTTTAACTACAGCAGCCTAGGAAACTTAGAAAAGGAGTATGACTCTGCAGGAAATACTACTACCTATACCTATGATAAGATGCACAGGCTTTTATCAGAGCAAAACACTGCAGGATATGTTACCAGCTACAGCTATGATTCAATTGGAAACCTTAATTCTGTTAAGGAGCCAAACGGAAACATAAGCTTATATGAATACGATGCCTTAGACAGAGTTAACAAAACCGTAGATCCAGAAGGAAAGGCAACAACCTTCGAATATGATTCTTTGGGCAATATAGTAAAGGTTGTTAAACCTGGAAGCCAGGAATACAAATTCACCTACGATGAGGCAAACAATCTTTCAAGTATGGTAAACCCACTAGGGGAAACTACAAGTTATACCTATAACAAAAATAATATGCTGACAACTGAAACTAATCCAATGGGAAGCAAAACTACCTACAGCTATAATGCCTTAAATATGCTTACTCAAGTTAGTAATCCATTGGGGTATGTCACAAAGTACAGCTATGACAAGAATAAAAATTTAGCCTCTGTAACAGATGAAAATAACAACAAAACTTCTTATGATTATGATGAGCTAAATAGGCTGATAAAGGTAACGGATCCTTTAAATCAGGAAACAAAATATGGCTATGATAAATCAAGTAACCTTATATCCGTAATAAACGGCAATGGAAATGAGACTAAATATTCCTATGATAAGGTTGGAAGAGTTACATCAGTTACAAACCCACTGGGAGAAAGTGAAAGCTACAGCTACAACCCAATAGGTACAGTAGCAAGCTACATGAAGCCTGATGGCAGTAAAATAAGCTATAACTACGATATATTAAATAGGCTTGTAGCTAAGAAATACAGTGATAACAGTGGACAGCAGCTTGATAATAAAACTGTAAGCTACAAGTATGACATAATGGGAAATCCTATAGAGATGAAGGGAGAAGAAGGCACTACAAGCTATCAGTATGATAAGCTGAATAGACTTCAAAATGTGAGCTTTGCCACAGGAGAAAACGTTAAATACTTGTATGATGAGCTTGGAAGAAAGTCAGAGATTATTTACCCTGATGGAAAATATGTAAAATATAACTACGATGGTATAAACAGATTGAATTATGTGGAAAACTGGAAGGGTGAAAAGACCTATTATAGCTATGATGGAGCAGGTAGAAGAGTTGCAGCAATTCTTCCAAATGGCACAAAGGTAAGCTATATATATGATGCAGCAAACAGACTCACTAAGCTTGTTAACTCAGACAAGAATGGAAGCCCAATATCTACCTACGAATATACCTACGATAATGCAGGAAACATAGTAGGCGAGAAGCTTACCTGTAAGGAAAATAGCTATACAAGAACCTACAGCTATGATGCTTCCAATGAAATTATTGGCTTTACAGAACAAGAAGTAGATGAAGACGGTACAGCCCAAGTAAAGAGCTACAATTACAGCTATGACAAGGATGGAAACAGAATAGCTGTAAGTGTAAAGGATGGGGATTCACAAAATACTACAAGCTATAAATACAATGAAGCAGATGAGTTAGTTAGTGAAACCAAAGACGGCGATGGAAGCATAAAGTATGAGTATGATAAAAACGGAAACAGACTCCGAAAGATTATGCCAGGTCAGAAAATTGAGTATTATGAATATGACCTTGAAAACAGACTGCTTCAAATAACAAATCCAAGCGGAGAAGTATTAACCTTCGGTTATGACAGTGATGGAAATAGGCTATTCTCAACTTATGGTATATACTTCAAGCCTCAGAAGGGTGTAGAAGAAGATAAACCAAAGGATGTGGACACTAGCAATGGATCGGAAGCTGGAACAGCAGGAACTGGAACAGAAGTAAATATGCCATCATCCACATCAAAGAATAATAAAGCAGAGGCACCTTCATCAAAAAATAATACACCTGCTTCAACTACTAAGTCTAATACTGCACTAGCTGCTAATACTAATGCTAACTCTTCAAACAGTGAAGCAAAGGGCAGCCCAATTGCTTCAGCAAATGGTGCAGCAAATAATACAGCTGCCTCAGAAAATGAACAGCAGAAGCAAAGTGTTAATACAAAGGCTCCAGATAAGAAGGCTTCACCAGAAGTTAAAACTGAAAATAAATCCTTCATACAAAAGTTTGTGCAAACAGTAAAGGAAGGTTTCATCAAATTTACTTCCATGGTTTCACAAGGGATAAAGAAAGCAGCAGAAGCCATAGCTAACTTCTTCAAGCAATTATTTGGAGTAAGCAAGGTAAAGGCAAAGGAAATGTCCTTTGTTTATGCAGAAAAGCTTGAAAGCAGCAATGGAAATGGAAATAGCAGAAGTAATGGTAGTGATAAAGATAAAAGCAATAATGGAAATGGCAATGGTAATGGCAGCAGTGGGAGCAATGGTAATGGAAATGGCAACGGAAACGGCAACAGCAATAACAATGGCAATAATGGCAATGGAAATGGCAATAGTGGTAATAATGGTAATGGTAATGGAAACGGCAATCACGGCAGCAATAATGGCAACAATGGTCTTCACCTAGGCTGGTACAAGAGGCCAGATCATCCACAAAACCCAGGGAACCAAGATCCGCTGGACAATACAAGTAATTATGAGATAATTAATTATGTAAATGACATATCTCTAGCAAATCCGCAGGTACTAATGACCTCCGATAAGAACGGAAACTACACAGAGGCATACACCTATGGATTAGACAGAATATCCGCTGATAATCTTACAGCTGATGATTCAGGAAAAAATAATCCTCTATACTACTTATATGATGGCCGGGGAAGTGTGGGACAGGTTATTAACAGTAGTGGTGAAGTAAAAAACAGCTACAGCTATGATCCCTTTGGAGTTACAGACCATGATGGACCTTTAGGAAACAGCAAGGCCCATTATCAGGACTACTTTGGCTTCAATGGAGAAGAGTATAATAATATTAGTGGTCTGCAGTACTTAAGAGCAAGATACTATGAAGCAGACAGCGGCAGGTTTTTAACTAGAGACAGCTATATGGGTAATATAATGAACCCTCTTAGCTTAAATAGGTATGATTATGCATTGAACAATCCAGTTATGAACATAGATCCAAGCGGAAACATGGCATTAGCCATTAATGATGATGGCGTTGCAGCAGCAAGCAGCTATGGAATGCTAAGAAATGGGTCCAGCGGCAAAGATGTAGCACTGCTTCAGACAATGTTAAGTGCAGCAGGCTTTAACCCAGGTACAATAGACGGTATGTTTGGAAACAATACAGAAAAAGCTGTACGTGCATATCAAGCAAGTAAAGGCCTCTCCGTAGATGGTATAGTAGGAAACCAGACTTGGGGAGCACTACGAGGAGTAGGAACAGCCTCATCAACAGCTTCAAATAGTGCTGCACTACCAATGCTGAAAAAAGGCTCAACTGACACAGACACCATAAAAAAGCTTCAGAAGGCTCTTATAGCACAACATTATGATTTAGGTCCCTCAGGTGCTGATGGGATATTTGGAAATAAGACAGAGCAAGCAGTATTGAACTTCCAGTGGAGTAAAAACTTAAGTGTAGACGGTATAGTTGGCAGCCAGACCTGGGGAGCATTACTAGGACAGAGTAAAGCCTGTGATGGTAAGGATTATATAGGTAGCCAGGGGACGGGTAATTCTGGTCATATCACACAAAGCACGTATAATAATACAGCTTCCGCTGATGAAATAATTACTATTATGTCTAACCGTGGGTATCCAATAACCTACACAAGAGGACAGTGGGAGATTGCTGGAGAAATAATAACAGCAGGTGCTGTGTTAGGAACGATAGCTAGTATTACTGATCTTTATGTAGCAGGTGGTTTGACAGCTTTAAAAGATAAGATACTATCAATATTCAATAAGGGGGCGGGTGAAGCTGTTGCTGAGGATACTGTTATACCTTATAATGAGTATGAAAATATTTATAATAGTTCCCTTCATAATGGTTTTAACAGCAATGATATTATGCTTGGGAAGTATGATGGAGGCAGTCCAACAAATTATATAAATCAAGCAAAGAATTTAGGATATAAATATTTTGATTTAGGTGAAGACTGGGGGGCCGTCCAACAAAAATATAATTTAACTGATTCTGATATGTTTAAGTTATTTAATGAATCATTTTTGGATGACGGTATTAACTCAGGTAGTACATTTCATTTTTCCCAGAATCCTATTGGCGATACGGGAGCTTTAGGAGAAGAATTAAATTATCTTATGCAAAATGGGTATAAATATGACCCGAGCACTATGATAGCAAATCTAATAAATTAATAAAGGAGTTTCTAAATGATTACTAAAATAAATTTGGATGAATTATACGCTTTAGTTAAAGAATTTTATGGAAATAAGGTAAAAATGCTTTATCAGAATTCAGAAAAAAGAGAAATTGCTTGTATATTATACAATGCTTTTGAAGTGCATTTTTCGTTAGATGAAAGAACAAATTGCTTTGGAGCCGGAATAGTTATTGGTGAGAGCAAGATAAGTCATGAAGTGCTACCTAATGAAAAAATTAGTCTTAATTCTGATAAAAATTCAATCACTAATAGCTTACAAATTATTGACAAATATTGTAGGCTTAGGCTGCCAGATAAATTTCTTAAATATCACGGATGGTAATTTAAGTATAAAGTTTGTAGGGAAAACTTAAATGCTTTTAAATTCATCTACAGAGCCGAAATCTGCGCCGGTATTAAATGGCTAATTTATCGTATTACTTGGCATTTTTTTATGGTTGCAGCACCCTAAACATCACCGTAACCCAGATTACATCACCGTTTTTAAAACGCCTTCAAAGCCCCGCACTGCCAGACATTGTTAATGCACAGGTACGTTTATAGTGCCTGTGTATTAACTCGCTTTTTAAAATTAAATTAAAACTGATATGGAAGTCTGAGATTTGAAACTGGTATTTTTTTAATCCTCATCAATGGAAAAACAGTTGGCTCTAACACTAATAGATAATATGATAAATTCTGCCACAATGATGGGTGAAGCTGGGGTTGAATTAGGAATATCATTCGGTAAAACGGACACTCTTGTTGAAAATCCTTCAATTAAAGTGAATTGGGATGCTTATGCAGAGCATGGTTCGGATAGAATGGCTCGAAGAGGAGTAACTAAAGAAATGGTTGATTCCAGGGTTTCTAATATAAAAGCATTGCAACAGGGGGCTAATAAATATCTTTTTATTACAAAGGATGGTGCTGTTGTTACTACAGATTGAAAGTTAGTAACCACCTATTCGGTTCAAGATTTTGATGAAAATATGAAAAATATTGTTAATCGGCTTTATGGAAAATAAGTGAGGGTAGAACGATGAAACAAAAGGTCACTGAGATAATAAATAGTTGGGATCCAATAGATTTGTTTCCATATTCTCCAAAGGATGAATACGAAGTAGAAATGAATGTCATAGTAAATCTAAATAGAGCGATTGCCAGATGTACAGTCGCTAGTTGATGGGATAAAAAATATTTTTACTAGAAGATTTGGTGGAGATTTTTTTACAAAAGATATTGAAGAGTGTAAACAGATAGCGAACAAGATATATGAGGAATGCTCAATTCAGCTATAAAAATTATTAGCTTGATTTAGGCAGTCATCTTAATAGAGTAGCAGCCTTTCTGTTGGGGTGAGAGCGAAAATCGTGACGCCAAGCGTCAATAGCTAACTGCAAAGCGTAGCTGGACTGGCTGCAGAATAACGGCTGGGATGTGACTGAAAAGCGAAAGTCATCATTCGCGAGGTTGTATGCAAAGGTGGCCAGCACAAAACTACTTGCATAATCTCAATTCTGCAGTAAGCTAATGTACAAAATAAAATTCAATGTTAAATTGGTAGTAACAGGAAAAGTATGTTGCTACCATTTTACTTTGTAACTACAGTTTCAGCCCCAAGGGTGTGGGTAATGCTGCTGAGATTGGTACAAATTTTGGCAAGCAAGGAACTTTAGTTGAGAATCCAGGAATAAAAGTAGATTGTGGCCAATTTTCAAAGCATGGTTTAGGGCGTATATTAGAACGTAATGTTACTACTGACCAAGTTAACGAATGGGTAAGAACTGGGAAAGTTCTTCAACAAGGAGTGAACAAATATTTGTTTATTACAAAAGATGGCGCTGCAGTAGTGGCAGAAGGTAAATTAGTTACAGTAATGTCAAAGTATGATTATGATGAAGCTATGGAAGTTGTTGTAAAAGCGCTATTTGGCGACTAGAAAAGGAGACTTTATGAAATTGTATGATAAAATTGAAAAGATAATAAATGAATGGGATCCAATAGACTTATTACCTATTTTTCCGCCTGATGAATACAGAGATGAAATACTTGAAATAATAGAACTGTTAAAAGATGCTAGAGATAAAGATGAGATTTCTAAGGGAATAAAAAAATATTTTCTGATAACTTTGGGGAATATGTGTTTAAAAAGACATGTGAAGAATGCCTAATTATAGCAAAACAATTAATTTCGCTAGAAATTAATTAGTCTTGAGCATTAGTGAATAATATTCATGATTAGGATGAATTATCACTTCATAATAACTAATAAGCTATAATGAAGAGATTTAGGATTAATCGCAATGTCTAGAGGTGGCTTTTTGTTATTCCCATAAAAATAATGAAAATTATGTCTAATTGCTTCTTCATCTACTTTTTTCAACATCATTGAATGAGGCTATGAAAGACCTTGCAGTAAAAGAACCAGGAAGATACTTTGAAACATATGGGAAATTGGTAGTTAGGTATAAATACAGAAACAGGTGTTGTATGGACAGCTTATAAATAGCAGTGGTGACGTAAAGAACAGAATCTTCATTGAAGATATAAAGTCAAATAAAAGCTCCATTATAATGAATGAAGGTGAAAGTGTGAACAAAATAGTGGAATATGGAAATAGTGTTTATGGCTGTATTTCAACATATGATTCTTTATCATCTAAAGGCTCAGTTATAATTTATGTTATAGAGGAATTTGTAGAGAAGATAGTGAAACCAATAGATAAGGAATTAAATTATAGAATTAATGGGAATAAAAAGAAATATAAGTATGTGATTTCAAATTGGGAAAAAACTAAGGTTTTAATTAATGAAGGCAAGGTAGAAAAAATTAATTTTGTTCATTTCGATGAAAGAACAATTGATGCTAGAGTGAAAGGAATAGAGTGTCCAGAGGCTTATATATTTCCAGAACTTATTAATTTTAATATTTTATCTAACATTGAAAATCCTAAAAGAGCAAGTCTTATAGAGTTTTCAGTAAATAAATGGACTTGTGCGAAGAATAATTCTCAATATGTGTGTTTGGAATTTCAGAAATTAATTGAGATGGTGATATCAAATGTTGAGTGTGTAGGAGGGTTTATTACAATAGATACTATGGCTGCATACTGCTCTTTCAGTGCACATGAAAGATATGTGGGACTTGGATATATGAATGCCTCAGAGAATTTTGATAAATATTTCAGAGGATATAGTTGGGGCAATTATTTAAGCAAGAAACATGTAGAGTTATTAGGAGGAATAGAAAAAATTAAGAAGGAAGCACCTGTATACTTGGTTAAAACGTTAAGTGATGATGGAGCATATTTACAATTAACAGAGAAAGCTGAAGAAGTTTCAGATGAAGATTTAAGAAAATTAAAAAGATACTTTCAAAAAATATTACCCAAAGCTTCATTAATGTTTTTTTCATCTGAAGCTTCACTTAGAAGAATGATAATTGATGAGGATGATGAGTTGGTTTATTTAGAAAATATGAAGAAATAAAACTCAAATACACATCGTTGTTATGAAAGGTTAATGCTTTTATAGAAGAGGTGTTAGCCTTTTTCTAATTCTAAAAATATTGAAAGCGGTAAAGAGACGCTGATAAATAAATTGCATAGAAATTCAAAATACATTTAGAGGAATACGGAAAGAGTTCAAAAACAGTTCAAAGCTATATAGGAGATACTTCTGCCTTATCGGTAAACCACCATTTAAGTATTCAAGGGGTGAAATATCTTCAAATTATAACCCGAGAACTGGTTCAAGTATGAGAACCATAAATTATGCTATATAAGAATATCACTGCAAAAATTAGAATAAACTGGATACAAAAATTATTTGTTTGATTATATTGTATTTATGTAATACTAATAAAAAAATTAGCTGCATAATAATTGATGAGGATGATGAATTAGTTTATTTAGATTAAGTTACCTTCGAGTAAGGGGAAAAAGGTCAATATTGGAATCTATGGTGAACACAAGAAAATATTCATAACATTTTGGTATAAAAATTATTTAGAGGTCTTGAATCTTCTTATTACGAATTGTATAAATAGTAAAGCTACTTATATTGATCCAAATGTGCTTAAGCTTTTAAATATAAGATGAAGCCTTCTAATATAGATAAGAATAAGTCTATATTAGAAGGCTCTCAGGTAACATTCCATATTGTAATTTTTATTTATTTTTCATCTAAGCTTATACCATACTTCTCGCACTTAAGAGATACAGTCCTATGGGTAAGGCCAAGGGCCTTTCCAGCCTTGTTAAAGCTTTTGTATTTTTTCATGGCAAGCTTTATAAGTTCTTTCTCATACTCTTCTAAAGGGAGGATATCTCCATCTACTAAGTTTACTAGGCTAGTACTACTTGGCTTAATATTTGTTATATAAATAGGTAAATCCTTTAAAGTTATTGAGCTGTTATCACATAGATTTATGGCTCTTTCAATTATATTCTGAAGTTCTCTTATGTTACCCGGCCAGTCATAGCTTTGCAAATATTGTATAGCTTCCTTATCAATATGAGTGATTTTCTTATTTAATGTATTACTTAATTTATTAATAAAGTGCTCGATTAAAAGGTTTATATCTTCTTTTCTCTCTCGAAGGGGCGGAAGGGATATAGAGATAACATTTAATCTATAGTAAAGGTCCTCTCTAAAATCACCGCTCTTTAGCATTTCCTCTAAGTTTCTATTGGTAGCTGCTAGGACTCGCACATCTACCTTATGGGTTTCATTGCTGCCGATGCTTTCAAATTCTTTTTCCTGAAGCACTCTTAAGAGTTTAACCTGCATAGTCCTTGGCATGTCGCCAATTTCATCTAAGAAAATTGTGCCGCCGTCTGCTAGAAGGAATTTGCCTGGCTTATTTTTAACAGCACCTGTAAAGGCTCCCTTTTCATAGCCAAAGAGCTCGCTTTCTAAAAGATTTTCTGGGATAGCGGCGCAATTTACACGTACAAAAGGTTTATCCTTCCTTTTGCTGTGATTGTGTATAGCCTTTGCGATTAGTTCCTTTCCTGTTCCACTTTCACCCCGAATTAATACAGTGGAGGTGGAGTGTGATGCTTTTTCAGCAATTAATAGGGCTTCCTTTAAGCTGCCGCTTGAGCCAATTATATTAGCAAAGTGATTATTTTTTAAGGTGTGTTTTTGGAGCTCTTCTTTGTAGTAGCTAAGTTCTTCCTGATAGTGTTCCAGTTTTTTAGCAAGCTCAGATATATCTTGAAACACACCAATAGCCCCAATTGCCTTATTATTTGAAATAATAGGGGAACGGTTTGTAATTACAATATGCTCGTTTATCTGCATAGTTTCACCAGTGCTCTTTTCTTTGGTTTTTATAACCTTTGGAAGACAGGAATATGGAATAACTTCGTTTACGTTTCTTCCAAGCACCTCACTAATATTTTTATTTACTAGTTTTAAGGTATATTCATTTGCAGAGGTTACGTTGGAATTGGCATCTATAACTATTACGCCTAGAGGCAGATTTTCTAAGATCTGTTCATTGGCAATTGTATTTTCTTCTATTAAGGCATCTATATTGGTTAATATTTTCCCTTGAGGCTCGATTTGTGTTGTTATAAAATTACATAACTCAAGAACAGAATTCCTTCCGGCTGTTGTTTCCTCAATTGAAGATATTTCTACTATTTCATTTTCTCTGATTTTTAAGGATAAAAGAGCAAGCATACTAATAGCTATAGGATCTTTACTATCTAGCTTTCTTATATAAAGATTTATATTATATTTGCCCTTAAGCTCAGCTGCCTTATGAACTATCATAGCAGCAATTCTTGTATGCACTCCGTTTTGAACATTTACAACTATACTATTCTTATACATGATCTTCTCCCTTTGATAAAAAATATCAAATACGCTATAATATTGATAAAAAGTATCAATATCATGATACACTAAGTATTTTATTATGTCTAGATAAATATCAGGACAAAAACTAAAGTATAATTATTGTGCCTTTGATAGAAAATATCAAGAGAAATATTAAGAATGCTTGATTTTAGGCATTTTTTAATTTGGCATAAAACTTGCTATTAATATAATAGTATAGATATTATTATATTTTTATAAGGGAGTGTATACGTATATGAAGAAAGGAATTGCAGCTTCAAGAGGCTATGCTATAGGAAAGGTAGCTCTAAAAGTTAGAAAAGAGCAAACTATAATTGAAAGAAAAATTGAGAATATAGAAGAAGAGAAAATCAGATTTGACGAAGCAGTTGAAAAATCCAGACAACAGCTTATAAAGATTAAGGAAAAGACAAAAGTAGAAATGGGAGATGATAAGGCGGAGGTTTTTGAAAGCCATTTAATGCTTTTAGATGATCCTGAATTTACAGGCTCTGTAGTAAGTAGTATTGAAAGTAATCTGATAAATTCAGAAAAGGCTTTGAAGGATGTTGTAGATATGTTTCTTACCATGTTTGAAGCTATGGATGATGAATACATGAGAGAAAGAGCAGCAGATGTTAAAGACGTAGGAAATAGAATACTCAATAACCTTCTTGGAATAGCTATGGAGGGCATGGGCAGCTTAGATAACAACACTGTTGTTGTTGCACATGACTTAACACCATCAGATACAGCAGAGCTTGATAAGAGCAAGGTTATAGCTTTTTTAACTAACATTGGTGGAAGAACCTCTCATAGTGCTATTATGGCTAGAACCTTAGAAATCCCAGCTGTTGTTGGATTAGGTGATATAACTGAGGCAGTTAAAGATGGAGATACGGTTATTGTTGATGGAATAGAAGGCAAAGCAATAATAAATCCTACTGAGGCTGAAATAAAAGAATACACAGCAAAGAAGGAAAAATTAGAAGCTGAGAAGGAAGAACTGAAAAAGCTTGTAAAGCTTGAGACTAGAACAAAACAAGGTAAGAGGGTTGAAGTTGTTGGTAATATAGGAAAGCCAGAGGATGTACTTAGAGTAATTGAAAATGGCGGAGAGGGAGTAGGACTATTTAGAACTGAATTCTTATATATGGACAGAGAAACTATGCCTTCTGAAGAAGAGCAGTTTGAAGCCTATAAATTTGTAGCAGAGAAGCTTGAGGGAAAGCCTGTTGTTATAAGAACCTTGGATATTGGCGGGGACAAGAAGCTTCCTTATTTACCTTTACCAGAGGAAATGAATCCATTCTTAGGTTATAGAGCAATAAGAATTTGCCTAGATAAGGTTGATCTATTTAAGATTCAGCTTAGAGCACTTTTAAGAGCTTCAGCCTTTGGAAACATAAAAATAATGTTCCCTATGATATCATCTTTATCAGAATTTAAACAGGCAAAGGATATTTTAAATGAGTGCAAAGCAGAATTAAGAAGCGAAGGCAAAGACTTTAATGATGACTTAGAAACAGGAATAATGGTAGAAATTCCTGCTGCAGCAGTTATGGCAGATGAACTTGCAAAGCATGTAGACTTCTTTAGCATTGGTACAAATGATTTAATTCAATACACGCTAGCAGCTGACAGAATGAATGAGAAAATCTCTTATCTATACAACCCAATGCATCCAGCTGTGCTTAGACTTATAAAGATGACAATAGACGCAGCCCACAAGGAAGGCAAATGGTGTGGAATGTGCGGAGAGATGGCAGGGGAGGAAACAGCTATAGAAACACTATTAGAGTATGGTCTAGATGAATTCTCCATGAGTGCTTCTTCGATATTAAGAGCTAAACAGATAATTATAAATAAATAATACGTAACAAGAGCCGCCCTATTGCAAATAAGACAATAGGCGGCTCTTGACTTATTGGTAACTTTCTATATAATTTTTCGTATATAATATTAAACATACATGAATTAACATATTAAAGGTGGGGATTTAATCATGGAGGAGGATCTTAAACTGGTTTTAGAAATACTGAAAGGCAATATTGACAGCTTTAACATATTAGTTAATAAATATGAACTAAGCATACTGCGTTTTGTATATAACACTGTAAAAGATAAGGAAGCAGCAGAGGATATAACACAGGAGGTTTTTATTACAGTTTATAATAAATTATATACCTTCAATAAAGAATATAAATTCTCAAACTGGCTTTATCAAATTGCTAGAAATAAATGCATTGATTACATAAGAAAGTATAAAAGAGTATATGAAGCAAATGTTGAAGAGGTGGGAGAAATGGTATCTAAAGAGATATCCCCAGAACAAAGTACAGAATTTAAAGAAGTGAAGAGATTAGTGGAGAGTTTTATAGAAACCTTAAGTGATACAGATAAGCAGATAATTTTACTTAGATACTCAGACGAAAACATGACCTTTTCAGATATTGCAGAGGTACTTAGGCTTGGGGAGTCTGTTGTGAAAAAGAGGTATTATAAGACCAGGGAGAGATTTAGAGAATATAGAATCATAAAGGAAACGGGGTGTAGATAATGGATTGCAATATATTTAAGAAAAGAATCAACGATTTGCTTGAAGATAATTTATCCTACGACCTCAGAAAGGCTATGCTTGAACATGCAGAAAGCTGTAATAACTGCAGTACCTTATTTAAGGAAGAGCATGAAATGGACGATATATTTAAGGCAGGCTTAGCAGTGGAAATGCAAAATTTTAGAAGCTTAAGGAGTGATATTATGAAAAACATTGATAAAAATAGATATGGTACAGGTTCTGGTAAAAAATTAATTAGACATTTTAAAAGCTATATTGCAACCTATACTTCCTTAATAGCCATAGTTGCAGTTTTTGCTTTCCTAATTCCCTATGTTAAAACCCATGGACTTTTAGGAGCAAACAAATCAGCTAGTATGGCTCCGCAAAATCAAGTAATGTCAGCTGCACAAAAGGCAGATAGCAGCAATACCGCAGATAATGCACAAAATGATAGTTCCAAATCAATGAAGGAAAGTGCTGATACCGTTAAAACCTTGATAGATAGCTCTTATATTCCGCAATTTGAAAAGAAGCAATTAAGTAAGGACAATAATCCAAAGTTTAATACTCCTTGGGAAGCCTCTACAAGTAATAAATTTAGTGCAACTGTTGAAGGTAAGGGCACTGAAGCTATAGAAGAAGGTATTGCTAGCATTATAGTAAAAAATTCAAGCACCGGAGATCAGTGGAGCTTTAATTTGATCAATAATGACAAACAATACACACCTAAAGCAGTAAAATGGATTGATGATGAAAATATTTTAGTAATTGTAGGCGGTGGCTATGGTACGGTTGATCTTGGTGGAGAATTATATATTCTTAATGTAAATACTGGACTTGCTGCAAAGGCAGATCCCAAAAATACAGCAAAATTAAATGTCCTATCTGAAATCACTAAAATTAAATCAGTTAAGGCGGTTAATGCAAGTACTCTAAGTATTGATACTGAGGTTCTTGTATTTGAAGATAGCAGTAAGAATAAGAATCACAGCGAAAACAGAACTATAACTTCACCCTTTGGCGAAATAGTTAATACTATTAAGTAATTCAAAATTAGAAGCAGGATAATTCTCCTGCTTCTTTTACTGTCCTTGAAGTTATATTATAATAAGTAGTGTGAAAGTTTAAATTTTTAATATGTATTTATAATATGAGGTAGCAGCATGAATAATTCAATTGAACTTTATAATAAAGCTGTAAAGTTTTATAACGAAGGGTATATTAATAAGGCAATAGAATACTGCGAAAAAAGTATATCAAGTAATTTAAAAAATACAGCAGCTATAAACCTTAAAGGACTGCTGTATTATTTTAAGGGCGACCTAGATTCCGCTGAGGCACTTTGGAAAATGAATTTCCAGGTAAACAGAGACTTAGTCTCAAAAAAATATTTAGAGGATATTAGAAATGATAGAGATAAATTCCTTATATATAAGGCTGCTTTAGCAGATATAAATGAACTAAGACTTAAAGAAGCTGTAAATTTGCTAAAGAAATGCAAAGAAAGTGATTTCAATTGTATTAATGTAAATAATTCTTTAACTATTTGTTATATAAAGCATGGGGACTATAATGCTGCAGTTGAACTCATTGAGGAAGTACTTAAAATTGACAGGAAAAATGAAATTGCAGTAAAAAATAAAAAAGAACTTATAGGTTTAGGGATAGTGAAGAAAAAAATAAAATTTAAGTATATTGCTATACCAATTGCATGTATGGTTTTAATTGCAGCTTTAGGTTTTGGTATAAAAAATATTAACAAGGCAATAGCATCTAAAAATAACAACATAAGTGAACAAGCTAAAGTATCTTCAGTTAAAAACAATACAAATGAACCTGCTAAAGCTCCTGAAGTTAGTGGTACTAATGCTGCGAATACTCCAAAAGAAACAAATGAAAATATATTTAAAAGCGAGGAGTTTAACAGTGCTATAACTAATCAAGATTATGAAAAGCTGTACAGCATGGTAAATGAGTGGAAGGGCAAAGAATTAAATATAAATGATAAGACTTTGCTTCAAAAAGGTATAGAACTACTGCAAAGCAGCGGTATAGAATATTTTTATAGTAAAGGTAGGCAAGCATTAACGTCAAAGGACTACAAAACTTCCGAAAAATATTTTGCTATGGCCTATGATTATGGGAAAGAATATTATCTATATCAGGATATACTATATATGTTAGGCTTCAGTTATAAAAATGATAATCAAATTGATAAGTGCATAAAATATTATGAAGAATATGATAGTAAGTTTTCTAATGGTACCTATGAGCAAACAGTTTTGTATGAAATGAGTTTAATTTTTAAGTCTATTGATGCTAATGAAGCAAAAAATTATGCTGCAAGGCTTGCTAAGCAGTATCCTAAGTCTATTTATAATAACAGTGTAATAAAAAGTATTTTAGCAGGATAACTGTACCACACCTGCTACAGGAGGCGCTAGTTGACCAATTGATTATAATAATATATAATATAAAATATAATAAAATACCATATAGGGGTATATAAGGAGGAAATAAAATGATTAAAGAAATAATGGATAATAATTTTGAAGATGAAGTAATGAAAGGCAATGAAGCTGTAGTTGTAGACTTTTGGGCTCCTTGGTGCGGACCTTGCAAGATGCTTGGACCAGTTTTAGAAGAACTTGAAAAGGACTATAACGGAAAGGTTAAGTTTGTAAAAGTAAATGTTGATAATAATCCAGTAGTATCACAAAAATTTAGGGTATCAAGCATACCAACAGTTATGGTGTTTAAAAATGGTTCTACTGTAGATACAATGGTTGGTTTTAGACCAAAGCCTGCTGTTAAGGATTTAATTGAAAAGCATATTTAAGATAAGCTGCTTTAAGGCTGATAGGGGTGAAGGGTGTGTCACAAAGGTATGATATAGCAATTGTGGGCAGTGGACCGGCTGGTTTATCTGCTGCAGTAAATGCTAGAATTAGAAATAAAAATATTATTGTTTTTGGAAGCAAGGATTTAAGTGCAAAGCTTACAATTGCTCCAAAAATTAATAACTATTTAGGGCTTCCTGATGTAAGCGGCAGGGAATTAAAACATGAATTTGAAAAGCACATTAAAGCTATGAACATCCATATAACTTATGAAAGAATCAATTCTATTTATGCTATGGGAGACTATTTTGCTTTAATGGTTAATGAAAAACTTTACGAAGCAAAAACAGTAATACTGGCAACTGGAGTTGAATACACAAAGGCCTTAAAGGGAGAAGAAAAATTTTTGGGCAAGGGTGTAGGCTACTGCGCTACCTGTGATGCACCACTATATAAGGGTAAAATAGTAACTATCATAGGCTATAATAAGGATGCTGAAGAAGATGCAAACTATGTTAGTGAACTTGCTGCAAAAACCTACTATGTCCCAATGCATAGGAATGTAGGTAATTTAAAGGAAAGCATTGAAATTGTAGCTGATAGACCTGTTGAAATAGCAGGAGATGATTTTGCTCACAGCTTGATTCTTAAAAATAAGGTTATAAAAACAGATGGTATCTTTATTTTAAAGGACAGTGTTCCGCCTGGGCAATTGGTTCCAGGTCTTACTATAGAAGAAGGTCATATAAAAGTAAATAGAAGCATGTTAACAAACATTGAAGGACTATATGCAGCTGGTGATTGTATTGGGAAACCCTATCAATATATAAAGGCTGCAGGCGAGGGACAGGTTGCGGCACTTAATGCTGTTTCATATCTTGATAGTAAATAAATTTCACATAAAAGAACTCCTCAAAATTATTTTGAGGAGTTCTTTTATGCCTATTTAATTTTAAAAAATTATTGATTAACTACAAAAAAAACATGGTTTCCTATAGGTTTTACATTAGTTTTTTCTATGTTCTTCATCCAATAAGAAGTTGCAATTTTAGGATTATAGAAGAAAACTGCTTTATCTGTAGGATCTTTACCGTTTAAAGCCTCTAATACTGCATCATAACTTGCCTTATCTGGGATAACATCTATTTGACCATTTACTAAACAAGAAAAGGCATTTTTTTGTTTTATTACACCTTCTATAGACTTTGGAAAGCCTGGGCTTTGTACTCTGTTTAGTATCACGGAGGCAACAGCAACCTTTCCTTCATAGGGCTCAGATCTGCTTTCTGCAAAAACTATTTGAGCCATTAAATAAACGTCACTTTCTGTTACATAAATAGAATTATGATTATAGTTTAAAACTTGTATTGCGTCTATTTGCTCCTTGTATAAGTCACATTCTAATTCACTTGCTGCTTTTACATTAGACAAAGGTATAAATAAAAAGAAACATAAAAATAAAAATACTAAAGTGTATTTTTTCATTACAATCCTCCTTTTGCCTACGGGGTTAGCTGACGGGTTCGGTAAAGGCATAACCTACGTAATTACGATTCACCCCAAAAAAGTGGTTTCCCCGTGTTTTAAAATAAAAATAAAACTTAGGCTAATGATATTATTCCTCAATTTTAAAAAAAAATACAATATTTAAATAAAAAAATGACATACCATAAAAGGTATGCCAATATTGGTAATTTTAAGACTGTAATAAATTTTTAAAATCAGTGAATGCTTTTAAAAAATCACTATAATCTTTTATTACATTATTATATTTAGAAGTTGATGAAGCATATAATTCAGTAATCTTACTGCTGGTTAAATTAGACCCAGAGAGTTTTTCATTATTTATAGAGTATATAAGGCTTTCCATATAGCTGTTGTAATCTTCTATACTTGTATTAAATGCCTTGTAGCAGGTTATGGCCTTAGAAGGCACGGTTATATTTGAGAATTCCTGAGAAAGTTTGTCCAAGTTTGCTTTGTTTTTATTAATATCAGAAACAACTGCATCAAAGTTTGAATTATTAGCCCTTGCAGCTATTATTTTATCTGAAAAATCAATTTTAATAGGAAGAAACTTTGCTATTATACCTTCCATACTGTTAACAAAGTCTAAATTTTGTTTTTGAATTATTTCATTATCTTTTTTTAGCCTTACTAATTCATTAACGTAGCTAGAGGTATTGTCCACTAGAGTATTTTGCTTATTATTAATTAAAGGCTTTATGGCTTTAAGCTTTATAAGAGAGTAGTATTTATTACAATCATCTCTATATTTAATTAAATCGGCTCCTGCCTTGTCTAAGTCATTTCCGTTAGGGTTATTTAAAATTAAGTTAATCTGCTTGAAAATAAGTATGTTTTTATCTATACCATTAAGCAGGTTATCATTATCAGCTTTATATTTCTGAGTTGGAATTATCCCTTGAAGATTATCTTTAATTTTCGATAAATTATCTATTTTTGCAGGTAGGTCTTTTCTAATTTTATCAGGATCAATAGTTTGTCCAACAATAAATGCTTGCGTACTTGAGTTTATTTGATTTATCTGGTCTACGTAAGACTTAACAGCTTTTTCGTAAGTATTTAAAGATTTTCCTATTGAAAGATAATATGTGCCATAAAACACCATTGATATTATTAATGCAAAGGCTAAAACTGACAAAGTAAGTATTAAAGTTTTGTTTTTCTTTCGCTTCAATTTTGTGACCTCCTCTATGTTCCTTTAGTAATGGCTTATAAATTATTTATACTATATTATTCTAGTATTTATATTAAAATTCCTGCTATGTTTAATTTTATTATAAATATATTTAATTTTATGATTCTGTGTATACTATAACAGCGTTTATTAGTGTATAATTGTATATATATATTGAAAAGAACAGGAGGGCGAAATCACTTGACAGAATTTTTTAAGATTATTTTTAATAGTATAAAGACTATAAGTCCATTTAATATTTTGGATATTATAGTGGTTTCCTATATATTTTATAAAGCTTATATGCTAATTAAAGAGACAAGAGCCGTCCAGCTACTAAAAGGAATTTTGCTAATTTTACTTTTACTGCCAATTAGTTCTTTTCTACAGCTAAATATGCTTAACTGGATTTTAAGCAAAACTATAACTATAGGCGTACTTTCTATGATAATAATTTTTCAGCCTGAAATTAGAAGAGGTTTAGAGCACCTAGGAAGAAGTGCCTTTAATGATAGACATATATTAGAAGATGAAGAAATTATGGAAAAGGTAGTTAGCGAAGTAGTTGATGCTGTTGAGAATTTATCTAAATCTAAGACAGGGGCGCTTATTATAATAGAGAATCGAACAGGACTTGGTGATGTTATAGCAACTGGGACTAAACTTGATGCCATAGTTTCCTCGGCACTTTTAGAGAACATATTTGTTGTAAATACACCACTCCATGATGGAGCTACAATAATACGAAATGATAAGATTATTGCCTCTGGTTGTTTTCTTCCATTAACTAATAATGATGAAATTAGTAAAGCTCTTGGAACAAGACATAGAGCTGGGCTAGGAATATCGGAGAATTCTGATGCACTAACCATTATTGTATCTGAGGAAACTGGAAATATATCTCTTGCAGTAAATGGTAAATTAACAAGAAATTATACAAAGGATAGACTAAAAGATATTCTTGTAAGAATATTAAAAAGCAGACAGAAAAAGAAATTAACCTTGAGAGAGAGGGTGAGGTTATGGAGCAAAAAAATACTTGGTTAATTAAAATATGCTGCATCATAGCAGCTTTTGCCCTTTGGCTTTACGTCACTAATGTAGAAAATAATAATAACTCTCAACCAATTTCTGTACCTGTAACTTTAGTAGGGCAAGAAAACGTAACCTCACAAAAGCTTAAAATACTTCCACCTTCTCAGCCCTATACTGTAACTCTGCACGTGAGAGGTTCTCTATCCGATATAGCAATAGGCAAGGAACAATTTAAGGTAGTAGCAGATTTAAGTGAATTCCAGTTTTCAAAGGGTACAAAAAATATACCTGTAAGGATTGAAAGACAGCCGGCTAACGTGTCTGTTTTAAATAGTGAAGGTCTATATGTATCTGTGAGCTTTGATACCTTAGTGGAGAAAACTTTACCTATAAAGTTAAATATTAATGGGAAGGTTAAGGATGGTTATTATGCCCCGCAAAACTACTATATTAATCCTACTGAAGTAGTGGTAAGCGGTGCTGCAAAGTTTGTGGACCAAGTTAATAGCGTAGAAGCAACAGTTGATTTAAAGTCTGCTGAAAAGGACATAGGTTTTAAGCTTCCACTTAAAGCTTTAGACTCCTCCGGGAAGGAAGTCAAAAATGTGGATATCAACCCTTCCAATGTTGATGTTTCTATAGCTGTAAAAAAGATTAAAACTGTTAACATCAACGTTAAAACTAAGGGTAATGTAAGTGGTGATTTAGCATTAAAATCTCTGCAGCTAGTACCGGATAAGATAGATATTGCTGGTGGAGATAATATTAATGATATTACTTCTCTTGACACTGAACCAATTGACTTAAGTACACTTACTCCAAATAAAACAGTAGTACTTAAGATTATTGTTCCGGATGGTGTGATTTTAACAAATAGTGATGGTACTGTAAAGGTAAAAGCCATTATGGATAAAATCATACAAAAGAATTTTTCCTTAGATATAGGAGTTAAAAATCTTAATGACTCTTATACTGCAGCTTTAAATAATCAAAGTGTTTCCTTAATTATCTCAGGACCTGAAAGTAAGGTAAATGCCCTTACTAATGCAGATTTTAATTGTTATATTGATTTAAATTCAATAGTAACTGAAGGGGAACATACTGTGCCTGTTAGTCTAACAATTCCTGATGGAGTTACAAAGATATCACAAAATCCACAAAGTATAATTGCAAGTATAAAGAAAAAGGCTTCACAAACTACAACTGGAGGACAATAATAGATGCCCATAAGAGTAAACAATATAATACTTGATATAGAGGAAGACAAAAATATATTAGAAGACAAAGTTTTGAAAAAGCTGAGACTCACAAAGTCTCAGCTTAAATCAATTAAGGTCTTAAGAGAGAGTATTGATGCAAGAAAAAAGGATGCTATAAAATTTAATTACACTTTAGAGATTACCACAGAAAATGAGAAAGCACTTCTTGCAAAACTTAAAGATAAGGATTTAAAGCTTGAGGCTATAAAATATACAGATGAAGTGATCTTTGGCTTAAGGAAAATGAGAAATAGGCCTATTGTAGTTGGTATGGGGCCGGCAGGTATGTTTGCCGGCCTTTTATTGGCTAGAAAGGGATATAAGCCAATTATTATAGAAAGAGGACAAAAGGTAGAAGAAAGAACTATAAGCGTAAATAACTTTTGGAGTACCGGTAAGCTTAATAAAGAATCCAATGTTCAATTTGGAGAAGGGGGAGCTGGTACCTTTTCAGATGGGAAATTAACAACAAGAATAAAGGACAATCGATGTGATTATGTACTTGAAGCCTTTGTTAAAGCTGGGGCGCCCGAGGAAATACTGTACTTTAGCAAGCCCCATGTTGGAACAGATATTTTAAAGACTGTAGTAAGAAATATTAGGGAAGAGATTATAGAGCTAGGTGGAGAAGTAAGATTTAACAATAAACTAGAGGATATAGTCGTTAAAAACGGCTGTATTTGCGAAGCTATAGTTAATGGTGAAAGAATTCCCTGTGAAAACTTAGTCCTGGCCATAGGGCATAGCTCAAGAGATACCTATGAGATGCTGCATAAGAATAACTTAAGGCTAACACCTAAACCATTTGCTATTGGAGTTAGAATTGAGCATCTTCAAAGCCTAATTGATGAAGCTCAATATGGGAAGTTTGCACAGCATGAGAGATTAAAGGCTGCAGATTATAGGCTTAGCTATTCCTCTAATAGGTTAAATAGATCAATTTACAGCTTCTGTATGTGTCCTGGAGGAGAAGTGGTAGCAGCAGCTTCTGAGGAAAATAGACTGGTTACTAATGGTATGAGTTTTTATAAAAGAGATAAGGCTAATGCAAATTCTGCATTGGTAGTAAATGTAACACCTGAGGATTTTGGATTAGAAAGTCCTCTAAGTGGTATGGAGTTTCAAAGGCACTATGAAGAATTGGCTTATAAATTAGGTGGAGGAAATTATACAGCTCCTATTCAATTAGTAGGTGACTTTTTAAAGGATAGAGGCAGCAGTAAAATAGGAAAAGTTATTCCTAGTTATAAACCAGGTTATGAGTTCAAGGAATTAAAGAACTGCCTTCCTGGATTTGTAACTGATGCCTTAAAAGAGGGCCTAATTAATTTTGATAGAAAAATTAAAGGTTATGCTGCAGAGGATGCAGTTATGACTGGTATAGAAACAAGAACCTCTGCACCTGTTAGAATAGAAAGGAATGAAAACTTGCAGATTAATAAAGCTTTAGGTCTTTATCCAGCTGGGGAAGGAGCAGGTTATGCAGGTGGAATCATCTCTGCTGCAGTAGATGGATTAAGAATTGCAGAAGCAATTATGAAGGAATGGGCACCTATAGAATAATTTTATGAAGGCTTGAATTTCATTTATAATCTGATAAAATGGAATTGTGGGGAAAATATTTATTTTCTGAAAATAACAAAATTTTCATTGGGGGAAAATTTTATGAATGAAAAGGGGCTTATTCTCGTTATCAATCCAGGGTCTACTTCCACAAAAATAGCCGTATATTCAAAAAATACTAATCTATTAAATGCAAACTTAATTCATCCTCTAGAGGAAATTAAAAAGTTTGATAAAATTTATGACCAAAAGCAGATGAGGATAAATATTATATTAGATTGGTTAAAGGAAAATGAAATAGCTATTACAGATTTATGTGCAGTGGTAGGCAGAGGAGGACTTTTAAAATCTATGCCTGGGGGAACCTACAATGTTACAGAGGAAATGTTAAAGGATTTAAAGATGGGCATACAAGGAGAACATGCCTCTAACTTAGGAGGTATAATTGGCTATGAGATAGCTAATATGGCAAAGGTTCCAGCCTTTATAGTGGATCCGGTAGCAGTAGATGAATTTGAAGAGGTTGCTAGAATTTCTGGACACCCTTGTTTACCTAGAAGATCCCTTGTTCATGCTCTTAATATAAAAGCAGTAACAAGAAGGGTGTGTAATAAATTAGGGAAAAGCTTTGATAACAGTTCTTTCGTAGTTGTTCATTTAGGCGGTGGAATATCAATAGCACCAATAAAAAACGGCAGAATAATCGATGTGAATAATGCAAATGAAGATGGTCCTTTTTCACCTGAAAGAGCTGGAGGCTTACCAGTAGGTGAAGTAGCCAAATTAGCCTTTAGCGGTAAATACACTTACAAGGAACTGAAAAAGAAAATAGTAAGTGAAGCTGGTTTTATAGCTTATTTGGGAACAAATGATGGTAGAGAAGTAAATAGAAGAATAGATGAGGGAGATAAGAAGGCAGAACTTATTCTAAAAGCTCTTGCCTATCAAATTTCAAAGGAAATAGGTGCCTATGCAACAGCTCTATATGGGAAAATAGATGCAGTGATTATTACCGGAGGACTGGCTAACAATAAAAGATTAATGGACTTAATAGAAGAAATGGTAAGCTTTATAGCACCTGTAGAATACGTTCCTGGAGAGGATGAAATGACAGCTCTTTATGAAGGAGCCTTAAGAGTTTTAATGGGTGAGGAAAAAGCTAAAATATACGAAGATGAAGTTTATATAGATAGACAGCTTTAACTTTAATTATCAGAATATTAAAAAACGAGGGAAAATTATCTACTTTCAAACTTGAATAAATTAATATATTTATATTTTTATAATTTTATTTAAAGATAGGGGGAAGAGCAAATGAGTAATAGTTTCGCAGAAATACTAGATAAAGTAAAAAATAACAGCCGTAAAACTATTGCTGTAGCAGCAGCACAAGATGAGCCTGTTTTAGAAGCAATAAGAGATGCGAAAAACTTAGGACTTATTAATGCTATATTAGTAGGAGATAAAAATAAAATAATTGAAATTGCAAAATCTATAGATTTAGATGTAAACGATTTAGAAATTATTCATGAGCCAGATAATAACAGAGCAGCTCTTAAGGCTGTAGAATTAGTTTCCACGGGAAAAGCTCAAATGGTAATGAAAGGGCTTCTTGACACTGCAACTATTCTAAGAGCTGTATTGAATAAAGAAATTGGTCTTAGGACTGGAAGATTAATGTCACATGTAGCAGTATTTGAAATACCAGGCTATGATAGGCTTATATTTATAACTGATGCAGCACTTAATATGTATCCAGATCTAAAAGCAAAAATAGATATATTAAATAATGCAGTAACTGTAGCAAAGGCTGTAGGAGTAGAAATTCCAAAGGTTGCACCAATATGTGCAGTTGAGGTTGTTAATCCTGATATGCCAGCCACTATTGATGCTTCTATACTTTCTAAAATGAATGAAAGAGGACAAATAAAGGGCTGCATAGTGGACGGGCCTTTAGCGGTAGACAATGCCTTGTCAGAAGAGGCTGCAAAACATAAGAAAATTGTAAGTAAAGTTGCTGGAAAAGCGGATATCTTATTACTTCCTAGTATTGAGGCTGGTAATGTAATGTATAAGACTTTAACTTACACTACAAGCTCTAAAAGCGGTGGAATAATTGTAGGTGCTGCTGCACCTGTAGTATTAACTTCAAGAGCAGACAGTCCTGAGTCAAAGTTAAATGCAATTGCTCTTGCTGCATTAGTTTCAGAAATATAGGGGGATAAATATGTCTTTCAAATTACTAATAATTAATCCAGGTTCAACCTCAACAAAAATTGGTGTATATGAGGATGAAACACCTTTATTAATCGAAACCTTAAGACATTCTACTGAAGAAATTGGAAAGTATAATAGTATATATGAACAGCTAGAATTTAGAAAAGCAATCATATTAGACATACTAAGAGAAAAATCCTTCGATGTATCTTCTTTAGATGCCGTAATCGGACGAGGAGGGCTGCTGAAGCCTATTGAAGGAGGAACCTATAAGGTTAATGATGCTATGCTCAAAGATTTAAAAGTTGGTTTCTTAGGTCAGCATGCCTCAAACCTTGGGGGAATTTTAGCAAATGAGATAGCAAAAGAGCACAATATACCTGCTTTTATAGTGGATCCTGTTGTTGTTGATGAACTTCAGGAAGTTGCTCGAGTTTCAGGAATTCCCGAAATACAAAGAGTAAGTATTTTTCATGCATTGAATCAAAAGGCTATAGCAAAGAGATACGCAAAAGATGTTAATAAAAAATATGAAGACATAAATATTATAGTTGCACATCTAGGAGGCGGCATCTCTGTTGGAGCTCATAAAAATGGTAGAGTAGTGGATGTAAACAATGCTTTAGACGGAGAAGGCCCATTTTCTCCAGAACGTTCAGGAAGTCTTCCTGTTGGAGATTTAATTAAGTTGTGTTATAGTTCTAAATATACCTATGAAGAAATAAAAAAAATAATAAATGGTAAAGGCGGTTTTGTTGCTCATCTTAATACAAATGATGCTAGAGCTGTAGCAAAAGCTATGAATGAGGGAGACAAAAAGGCAGAATTAATTTTAAAGGCTATGGCTTACCAAGTAGCTAAAGAAATTGGGAAATGTGCTGCAGTACTTTGTGGAAAGGTAGAAGGTATCATTCTAACTGGAGGTATTGCTTATGGTAAGGAAATAGTAGAACTTATAACAGAACGAGTGAAATTTATTGCACCTGTTATTGTTTACCCTGGAGAGGATGAGCTTTTAGCACTAGCACAAGGCGGAATTAGGGTTTTAAACGGAGAAGAGGAAGCAAAAGACTATAATTAATCTATGAAGTGAGGTGTTTTATGAGCAGAATTAGAATTTTCACTGGGCATTTTGGAAGTGGCAAAACAGAAATAGCTATAAATTATGCAATTAATTTAGCAAAGCAGGGTAAAAAGGTAGCAATTGCTGACATAGATATCGTTAATCCCTACTTTTGTGTAAGGGATATCAGTGAATATTTAAATAGTGAATATGGAATAAGGGTAATAGCCTCAAATCCCCATTATTCAAATGCTGAGCTTGCCGTTGTACCTGCAGAAATCATATCAGTATTTAATGATAAATCCTATGAGGTTGTTATGGACATAGGTGGGGATGATATGGGAGCTGTGGTTCTTGGACAATATAATAGATTTTTTAGGGAAGAGCCCTATGATATGTATTTTGTAATTAATAATAATAGACCTCAAACTTCAAATATAGAAGACATTGAAGAATATATTAAAGCTATACAATATACTTCAAGACTTAAGGTGACACATTTAATTTCAAATACCAATTTATCCTATGAGACTACTCTAGAGGATATATTAAAGGGGGATAAGGAGGTCTGTGAGCTTTCAAAAAAACTTACAATTCCTTATAAATATACAGTTTGCAGAAGAGATTTTGCAGAAGAGATTAAAAATAAAGTGCAGGGCGAAATTTTACCTATTGACATTTATATGAAACCACCATGGAGGTAAATACAATTAAAAGGATGGAGGGAAGATTATGCCACGAGTTACTTTTAACGAAGAGAGATGTAAAGGCTGCGGTAATTGTATTGCAGTTTGTCCAACAAAAATTATAGCTTTTTCATCAAGATTAAATGTTAAGGGTTATCATCCAGCAGAGGTTACAGAGGACAAAATGAGTAAATGCATAGGCTGTATTTCATGTGCTAGAATGTGTCCAGACTGCGTTATAGTTGTTGAAAAATAAGGGAGGGTTCATAATGAGTGAAAAGGTATTAATGAAGGGAAATGAGGCTATAGGCGAAGCTGCTATTAGAGCTAACTGCCAGTGCTTCTTTGGTTACCCTATTACACCCCAAACTGAAGTAGCTGCTTATATGTCAAAGATGATGCCTAAGCTTGGAAGAGTTTTTGTACAGGCTGAAAGTGAAGTAGCTGCAATTAATATGGTTTATGGTGCAGCTGGGAGTGGAGTTAGAGTACTAACTTCTTCATCAAGCCCAGGAATAAGCTTAAAGGCAGAGGGTATATCTTATATAGCAGGTGCTGAACTTCCCTGTGTTATTATAAATATTGTTAGAGGTGGTCCAGGACTTGGAGGAATTCAGCCTGCTCAGTCTGACTATTTTCAAGCTACAAAAGGAGGCGGACATGGCGATTACCAAATGCCTGTATATGCTCCGGCTTCAATTCAAGAAATGGTGGATTTAGTTCAAGAAGCTTTTGATGTTGCCGATATGTACAGAACTCCCTGTATGGTTATGGGAGATGGAATGCTTGGACAAATGATGGAACCAGTTGAATTCAAAGAAAGATCAAAGAGAGAACTTCCTAATAAAGATTGGGCTGCTAATGGTTTAAAGGGAAGAAAGACTCATAATGTTATAAATTCATTATATTTAGATCCAGAATCCTTAGAAAATCACAATATTAAGCTTAAGGCTAAATATGATGATATTAAAAAGAATGAAACTAGATATGAATTATACAATTGCAACGAAGATTGCGATTTAATTATAGTTGCCTATGGTACAACTTCAAGAATATGCAAGAATGTTATTAAGATGGCAAGGGAATGCAACATAAAGCTTGGTCTTATTAGACCAATAACACTATGGCCATTCCCAGTAGAAGCTTTTGAAAAAACAGTAAATAATACAAGACATGGATATATCTCTGTAGAAATGAGCATGGGACAAATGGTTGAGGATGTTAAACTTTCAGTTAACGGAAGAAAACCAGTCCATTTCTATGGAAGATCAGGTGGAATGGTTCCACATCCAGAGGAAATATTAAATAAAGTAAAGGAAATTATAGGCTTTAAAGAAGCAAGAGAAGAAGTAGCAGGAGGTAGAGAATAATGGCAATAGTATTTCAACCACCTAAGGCTCTATTAGATGTACCTACTCATTATTGTCCTGGATGTACTCATGGGGTAATCCATAGACTTATTGCTGAAGTTATAGATGAATTAGATATATTAGATAAAACTATTGGCGTTGCACCTGTAGGATGTTCAGTTTTAGCCTATGACTATTTTGCCTGCGATATGTTCGAAGCAGCACATGGAAGAGCACCAGCAGTAGCAACAGGGATAAAAAGATCACATCCTGATAGCGTAGTATTTACCTATCAAGGTGATGGAGATTTAGCTGCAATTGGAACAGCTGAAATTGTTCATGCAGCAACAAGAGGAGAAAATATAGTTTCTATATTTGTAAATAATTGCATATACGGAATGACAGGAGGACAAATGGCTCCTACAACTCTTCCAGGGCAAGTTACTGAAACAACGCCTTATGGAAGAGATGTTAAAACAGCTGGCCATCCAATTAGAGTTTCAGAGATGATAGCTACCTTAGATGGAGCTGCTTATATTGAAAGGGTATCTGTTGACAGTGTACCAAATGTTATAAAAGCAAAAAAGGCTATAAAAAAGGCATTTGAAAACCAATTAGCTGGGAAAGGCTTCTCCATGGTAGAGGTTTTATCAATTTGCCCAACTAACTGGGGTTTATCAACTTCAGAGTCCTTTAAATGGCTAAGAGAAAATATGATACCTTATTATCCATTAGGTGTTAAAAAAGATACCACTGGAATGCAGGAGGTAAAATAAAATGGCAGCACAAGAAATTTTATTTGCAGGCTTTGGAGGCCAAGGTATTCTTTCAATGGGAAAGTTCTTAGCTTATGCTGGAATGGATGCCGGGCTTAATGTTTCCTGGTTACCTTCTTATGGTCCAGAAATGAGAGGAGGTACTGCTAACTGTTCAGTAATTCTTACTGAAGAGACAGTTGGTTCACCAATAGTAAATGAAGCTACAACTTTAGTTGTAATGAATAGACCTTCCTTAGATAAATTTGAAAATGCTATTAAAACAAATGGCTTATTAATAGTGGATAGTGACCTTGTAAACAGGGTTCCAGAAAGAAAGGACTTAGAGGTTATAAGTATCCCTGCTCAAACAATTGCAGAGGAAATAGGAAGCAAGACTATTGCAAATATGGTACTTCTAGGAGCCTTAGTTGCAAAAACTGGAATAGTTTCAATGGAGGATTTGCTTAAGGCGCTAAAGGATCATGGTAAAGAAAAATTCTATGAGTCAAATAAAAAAGCATTAGAAAAAGGTGCTCAGTACGTAGCTTAATTTTATTATCAGACTATAAATTAAATGTTAGTTTAACAAGGTGCTTTACTAAGTAGTAACCACCTTGTTTTTATTTAAAAAGATAACAATTATCAAAAAAGAATATTATAATTGAATAGTTGAGACATATACATCTGATGAAAAGTTATCAATATTATAATTGTGGAAAATGGAGAGAATGTTATGATAAATTATAAAAGATGCAGTGAGGTTGATTTACAAAAGGTATACGACGCCTTTAGTATAGGTTTTTCTGACTATATTATTAAAATTCAAATGCCAAAGGAAGCATTTCTAGAAAGGTTCTTTGGACCTGAGGGAAATAGCCTAGAAACTTCATTTATAGCTTTAGATAATGAAAGACCTATAGGTTTAGTACTAGGTGGAGTAAAGGTCTATGAGGGAATCAAAACTATGAGATGCGGAACAATGGCTATTGACCCAAGTTATAGAGGTCTAGGGATAAGCAAAGAACTTATGAAACTTCATAAAAAAGAAGCAATTAAAAATGGATGTAAGCAGCTATTTTTAGAGGTAATAGTGGGAAATGACAGAGCTATAAATTTTTATAAAAAAACAGGCTATGAAAAAATATATGATCTCTCTTATTTCAGTGGAGATAATTTAAAAATAATAGAGCAAAAGTTAAATAATGAAGTTGATATTAAAGAAATTAACTTCCAGAAACTAAAGGGTTTCTCAGAAAAAAGTTCAGACGTACATATAAATTGGCAAAATGATATAGATTATATTAAAAAATTAAAAGGACAGGAAAATTACGGCGCTTATGTTAATAACGAGCTTATTGCAGTTATTAGTGCTAATAAAAATTCAAAAATTAATTATCTTTATGTTATTAAAGAGCATAGAGGAAAGCATATAGCAGCTTCACTTATTAATCATGCAGTTATACAGCTAGATTTAGATAAACTTAGTATTGGTTTACCAAATAATGCATCACTAATGGGCTTTTTAAAGAAAATAGGATTTTCAAGGGATAATATATCCCAATATGAAATGTACTGTAACCTTTAAAATTTCTACTCATAGAGTCTGTAGTAATTATTTTACATTGTAATAAAATAACAAATATAATATAATAAAATTGTGTGTTTACGTAAAGACGAAAAGTGAGGTTTAATAAATGAGTAGAATGTTTGGAACTGATGGAGTAAGAGGTATAGCAAATAAAGAATTAACATCTCAAATTGCCTATGATTTAGGAAGAGCAGGAGCTTATGTACTTACAGAAGGAGCTCATAAACCTAAAATCATAGTTGGTATGGATACAAGAATATCTGGAGATATGCTTGAAGCAGCACTTGTAGCTGGAATACTTTCAGTAGGGGCAGAAGCTTTGAGATTAGGAGTTGTGCCAACACCAGCAGTAGCTTATTTAACAAGAAAATATGGAGCAGATGCAGGAGTAGTTATTTCAGCTTCTCATAATCCGGTAGAATATAATGGTATTAAGTTTTTTAATTCACAAGGATATAAGCTTTCAGACGAATTAGAGGATAGAATACAAGCAGTTATAGAAAGCAACTTTGAAGGGGTACCTTCACCAGTTGGTGGAGACCTTGGAAGAAAGAAAACAGAGGAAGCTGGCTTAGATGAATATATAGAATTTGCAAAATCCACAATTGATGTTGATTTTAAAGGTATGAAGATAGCCTTAGACTGCGCTAATGGAGCTAACTATATAGCAGCAGTTGAGACCTTTAGAAGTCTTGGTGCAGAAGTTGTAGTTATTAATAATGACCCAGATGGAGTAAATATAAATAAAAATTGCGGCTCTACACATCCTGAAGAACTAATGGAATATGTAGTAAAGAAGGGCTGTGACTTAGGGCTTGCCTTTGATGGTGATGCAGACAGATGTCTTGCTATTGATGAAAAAGGAAATTTAGTAAATGGCGACTTTATGATAGCAATCTGCGGAAAATATCTTAAGGAGCAGGGGAAGCTTAATAAGGATGCTGTTGTTGTAACAGTAATGAGCAACTTAGGTCTTGAAATTGCCTTAAATAAAGAAGATATTAAAACTGTTAAAACTAAGGTTGGAGACAGATATGTACTTGAAGAAATGGTTAAGGAAGGATATAAGCTAGGTGGAGAGCAGTCAGGTCATGTTATATTTTTAGATTATAATACTACTGGAGATGGACTTGTAACAGGACTTCAAATAGCATCTATAGTTAAGAAAAGCGGCAAGAAACTATCTGAACTTGCTTCTATGATGAAAGAGCTTCCACAGGTTTTAGTTAATGCTAAGATACCAAATAATAAGAAGAATATCTACGAAACTGATGAAGAAATTATAAATGAAATAAAAAGCATGGAAGAAAAGCTTCATGGCTGTGGAAGAGTTTTAATAAGACCTTCTGGTACAGAACCTCTTGTTAGAGTTATGCTAGAAGGAGAAAATCAGGAAGAGATAGACAAAATGGCACATGATTTAGCTAAAATGATTGCAGAAAAGGCTAACAGATAAAAAATATTTATTAAGCATAATAAACAATAACCTATTAACAAATATAATATCCATAAGGCTAAGTAAAATTAAGTATTAAAATATAAAAGACCGCAGATTGCGGTCTTTTATCATACTAGAAGCTTAATATTCTTTTAAAAAGTTATATTAATAAACCTGGTAAGGTTAAATGCTTCTTACATATTATGCAGGCTTAACATTAATTGCCTGATCTCCCTTTTGACCCTGAGTTAAATCAAAGCTGACTTTATCTCCTTCATTAAGTGTCTTAAAGCCGCTAGATTCAATACCTGAATAATGTACAAAGACATCCTTGCCATCATCTGTTGTAATAAAGCCAAAGCCCTTTTGTGAATTAAACCATTTTACTGTTCCTTGCATTTAAATAAACCTCCTAAATGTTAAAAAACTACAGTCAATATTTTTTTAATAAATATCAACATCTATAGTCTACCACTTAATCTAATATTTATTCAAATATTTACTATTATTCTAAAGTGAATTAAAATTATATAGGTAAGAAATGAAAACAATAAAAATTACCAGTGAGGTGACAATAATGTTAGGAAAAATAATAAATTATAAGGCACATACTAATAAAGTTGAATTTGAGCTGCAATATGGAATTGGAATAATAGAAATCATTTCTTCTTCTATAATAAATGTATTTTCGCCCTTAAAATATGATAATCATTATTCAGAAGCCGTGGAAGATTTAAAAATAGAAGAGTGTGTGTTTTCAGTAATTAAAAACAATGAAATAGTAGAAATTTGTACTGATAAGCTTAAAATATTTATTAAAGATGATTTTAAGGTAGATTTTTATAATATAAATAACGAGCCAATTTGCACCGAATATGAAGGTGAAAGAGAGCCTTTTATTAGGCGCGGAAACGTTAGCATAGCTAAGGAAGAAGGCCATAAAGTTGAAGAAAATGGAGAGGAACATAAAATTCAAGTAGTAAAAAAGTTATTTGGAGATGAATGCTTTTACGGCCTAGGAGATAAAACTGGACCTTTAAATAAAAGAAACTACAGCTATGAAATGTGGAATACTGATGATCCAAGCCCCCATGTAGAAGGTCATAAGTCACTATATAAGTCAATACCCTTTCTTACTGTATTAAGAGAAAAAGAAGCCTTCGGAATCTTTTTCGATAATACCTTTAAATCCTATTTTGATATGGGAAAAGAAAATAGTAAATATTATTATTTTGGTGCAGATGATGGAAATTTGGATTATTATTTTATTGCTGGACCGAAGCTTACAGATGTAATTAAAGGATATACAGATTTAACAGGCAGGACTCCGCTGCCACAAAGGTGGACACTTGGCTATCAGCAATGCCGCTGGAGTTATGCACCAGAGGAGAGATTAAAAGAAATTGCAAATAGTTTTAGAAAAAATGATTTGCCTTGTGATGTTTTGTATTTGGATATAGATTATATGGATGGCTTTAGAGTTTTTACCTGGGATAAGGAAAGATTTGAAAACCCGGCGGAAACTACTAGGAATCTTAAGGAGCAGGGCTTTAAGCTTGTTACTATTATTGATCCTGGAGTAAAGAAGGATAAGGGTTATAAAATTTTTGAGGAAGGTTTAAAAAATAATTATTTTGCAACAGATAAGGATGGAGTACCCTATGTAAATGCAGTATGGCCAGGGGATTCACTTTATCCTGATTTTACAAATGAGAAAGTAAGACAATGGTGGGCCCAGAATCAAGAGCTTCTACTTAAAGAGGGGGTAGCAGGAATCTGGAATGATATGAATGAGCCGGCTAGCTTTAATGGACCACTTCCAGATGAAGTACAGTTTTACAATGATGGAAGACAAACTGATCATAGGGAGGCACATAATAAATATGGGCATCTTATGTCAAAAGCAACCTACGAAGGTATAAAAAATTATTCTAAAAAAAGACCCTTTGTTATTACAAGAGCTTGTTATGCAGGAACACAAAAATATTCAACTGTATGGACAGGTGATAACCAAAGTTTTTGGGAACACTTAAGAATGTCTATTCCAATGCTTATAAACTTAGGCTTAAGCGGTTTTGCCTTTTGCGGAACAGATGTAGGAGGCTTTAGCTTTGACTGTACTCCTGAGCTTTTATCAAGATGGATACAGGTAGGTACCTTTACTCCTCTATTTAGGAATCATTCTGCAATACATACAAGGGATCAAGAGCCTTGGGCTTTTGATAAGGATACCTTAGATATTAACCGTAAATACATAAAGCTAAGATATAAACTAATCCCATATTTATATGATTTAATGTGGCAAGGCGAAAATAATGGGCTTCCAATTATGAGGCCGCTAGTGCTGCATTATTCAGAGGATAAGAATACCTATAATCTAAATGATGAGTTCCTTTTTGGAGAAAATATTTTAGTAGCTCCAGTAGTTGAGCAGGGGAAAACCTTTAGAGCAGTATACTTACCTGAAGGACAATGGATAGATTATTGGACTGGTGAAATTATTACAGGTACTAATACTATAATAAAAGAGGCTCCTTTAGATATTTGTCCTATATATATAAAGGCAGGAAGTGTAATTCCAAATTATCCTGAGCAAAGCTATATAGGTGAGAAAAATATTGAAGAATTGATTTTAGACATCTATCCTGGAAGCTGTGAGTATGCTCACTATGAGGATGACGGAGAAAGCTTTGAATATCAAAAAGGAAAGTATAACCTATACAAGTTTACGATGGAAAGAAAAAGTGAACTTATTATTGATGTAGACATCTTAAATAAAGGATATAATTATTGCTATAAGAGTTTTAAATTCATAATAAATAGCTTAGAATATAAAGAGGTAACCTTTAATAATGAGCTTATTCAAACAAATTCGGCTTACGGAAAGCTGCAATTTACTATACCAAATACTAAAGGAAAGCTTATAATTAAATAAAAACAAAAATATTGGAGGTAAACAATGGAGAAATCAAAAGTATATTTTACAGACCTTAGAACTAAACCAGGAGTAAATCTTTTAGACAAAGTAGAAAAATTAATAAAAAAAGCAGGCATAGGACAAATTGATTTTAAAAATAAATTTGTAGCTATAAAAATTCATTTTGGAGAACCAGGAAATCTTGCTTATATTAGACCAAATTATGCAGCTAAGGTAGTTAAAATTATTAAAGATTTAGGGGGAATACCTTTTCTTACAGATTCTAATACTCTTTATTCTGGAAGAAGAGCTAACGCAGTTGATCATTTAGAAGCTGCCTATGAAAATGGCTTTAACCCATTAGCTGTAGGCTGTCATGTTATAATTGCAGATGGTTTAAAGGGAACAGACTTTAGAGAAGTTGAACTAAATATGAAGCATTGTAAAACAGCTAAAATAGGTACTGCAATTGCTGATGCGGACATAATAATATCTATGAATCATTTTAAGGGCCATGAAATGACAGGCTTTGGGGGAGCATTAAAGAATTTAGGCATGGGTTCAGGTTCTAGAGGCGGGAAGCTTGAAATGCACTCTGCCTCCAAACCTACAATTGTAGAGGAGAACTGCGTAAGCTGCGGACAATGCATTAAGAACTGTGCACAGGAAGCAATAGAATTTAATGAAAATAGAAAGGCAGCTATTGATTATGATAAATGTGTTGGCTGCGGGCAATGTGTTGCTGTATGCCAATTTGAATCTGCACAGGTAATTTGGAATGAGTCAGCAGATACAGCAAATGAAAAAATAGCAGAATATGCTTATGCAGTTATTAATGAAAAGCCTAATTTTCATATTAACTTCATTATGAATGTTTCTCCTAACTGCGACTGTTGGGACAGCAATGATGTTCCAATTGTTCCTGACCTAGGAATTATGGCATCATACGACTTAGTGGCTTTAGATAAAGCCTCAATTGATATGGTAAATAATGCTCCAGTAGCAAAGGGAAGCATGCTGGAGGAAAGAGTCTCAGAAAGTCATGAGCATAAGGTAGGAGATAAAATACATCATATTCATCCAAATACAGATTGGAGAGTAGGCTTAGGTTATGCAGAAGAATTAGGGCTTGGCCATCAAGATTATGAGCTTATTGTAGTGAAGTAAAACTTGTTAGTTTAATTTTAACTAAAGCTGTTTTCATGGAAGGAAGATAAATATGCTAAATATTTTTGATTCTCATGCACATTATGATGATGAAAGCTTTAATGAGGATAGAGAAACAGTAATAAAAGAATTAAAAGCAAAGGGTATAGTTGGAGTATTAAATTGTGGGGCTTCTCTTGAGGGAGCAAGAGCCTCAGTAAAGCTAGCTGATACTTACGACTTCTTCTATGCTGCAGTAGGTATACACCCCGAGGATGCAAATTCTTTTAATGATTCAGTTCTAGCTGAACTTAGAGAAATGGCGAAAAACGAAAAAGTAAGAGCCATAGGTGAAATAGGTTTAGATTATTATTATGAAGAAAATCCGCCCAGGGACATCCAAAAAAGTGTATTTAAAGCTCAAATGCAGCTAGCAAAGGAACTAAACCTGCCTGTAGTAATTCATGATAGAGATGCACATGGGGATACCTTAAACATATTAAAGGAATTTACGGAGGTTAAAGGTGTGCTCCATTGCTTCGGCGGCAGCACCGAATTTGCAAGAGAGTGTGTAAAGCTTGGTTATTATATAGGTTTTACAGGGGTAGTAACCTTTAAAAATGCAAAAAAAATTATAGATGTGGCTAAAGAAGTACCACTTGAAAGAATTCTTGTGGAAACAGATTGTCCATATATGGCTCCTGTTCCTTATAGAGGCCAAAGAAACAGATCTGATTTCATAAAGTATATAATAGAAAAGCTTTCTGAATTAAAAGGAATTTCTGAGGAAGAAATAGCTGCAGCTACAATAAATAATGTTAAGAGAATGCTTAAATTAATCTAATATTTGATTAAATAGGTAGCGACCTGCTCAATTAACATAGATATCCTAATAAAAATAGATAAAATAGACTAAAATTTAGTCTATTTTTATTTTTTTGATTAAAAATTAGATATTTGGCATATAATTAAATATCTTATAAATTTTTACATTTTTATACATAGGTGTTGTCCTATAAAATACCTCCTACAAAGACTGTGTTATTTAAGTTCTGCACTCATTTTATTTTTTCCTTATGCATAGTCATGCATTTTACAGTGAAATAACAAGCTTTAGTGGATAAAATGCCGCTTTTGCTTAGGGAGGTAATTAGTATGGATAAGTTGAAGGCCGCTTTTAAAAGCTGCTTTACAAATGGTCCAAAGGCAATATTTATAGTAATGCTGTTATTAATGAGTGTTACCATAGGTATAGACGCCAATAGAAAAACAATAATAGTAACCATAGACGGTAAAGAGACAAAAATAACTACCTTTAGAAGTACTTTTGAAGATGCTTTAAAGGTAAACAACATAGTCTTAGGATCTAAGGACAAGACAACGCCAAGTATAAATAATAAACTTCAAAAGAATGACAGAATAGACATTAAAAGAGCTGTTAATGTAACAGTAGAAGTTGATGGTGAGGAGCTTAATATTAAAACAACAGAGGCTACTGCTGACAAGATGTTTAATTCAGAGGGAATAAAAATCTTTGAAGAAGACAAGGTAATTCCTTCAAAGGACGCAGTAGTAAAGGAAGGATTAAAATTAATAGTGACTAGGGTTGAAACAAAGATTCTAGAGGAAAAACAGATTCTAGATTTTGCAACTGTCGTAAAAAAAGATGAGAATGCAAAGAAAGGTTCAACCAAAGTACTTCAAGATGGTCAGGAAGGCGAGAAAGTTATTACTACTAAGTTAGTATATGAAAATGGTAAAGAAGTAAAAAGAGATGTTATTGATGAAACTATAACAAAGAACCCAGTTCAAAAGATAGTTGCTGTAGGTACTCTTTCAACTGTAAGTCTGTCCCGCGGCGAAGATGTCATGTATAAAACATCCTTTAGAGCCAGAACGACAGCTTATTCTGCTGGTTTTTCAAGTACAGGCAAGAGACCTGGTGATAAAAATTATGGAAAAACAGCCTCAGGAACTATTGCAAAAAGAGACCCTCAGGGCTACAGTTCAGTTGCCGTAGACCCTCGTGTTATTCCGCTAGGAACAAAACTTTTTATTGAAGGTTATGGTTACGCTGTTGCGGAGGACACTGGGGGCGCCATAAAAGGAAATGCTATCGATGTATTTTTTGAAACAGATAGTGAATGTTTTAATTGGGGAGTCAAAAACGTAAATGTATATATCTTGAAGTAAAAAATAGGAGCATAGGTCTCCTTATTTTTTTGCCTTGACAATTATAAGCACTTAATTCAAAATATAATAAGCATAAAAAGTAGATTAACATTTCTATAGGAGGATCCATGATTAAAGAAGTAATTGTTGTTGAAGGCAGAGATGACATAACTGCTGTTAAAAGAGCTGTAGATGCTGAGATAATCGCAGTTGGTGGATTTGGAATAAATGCAAAAGTTATCGCTAGAATAAAGGAAGCTCAAAAAAGACAAGGAGTTATTGTTCTTACAGATCCAGATTATGCAGGAGATAAAATAAGAAGAATAATTGCAAAAAGAGTACAGGGAATTAAACATGCTTATATAACAAAGCAGGAAGGATTAAAAGGTGATGATATAGGTGTTGAAAATGCCTCCCCAGACGCTATATTAAGAGCCCTTAACTTAGCAAAATGTGAAGTGAAAGAAAAAAGGGAGGAATTTAATATTCAAGACTTGGTATTTTTTAAGCTCACAGGAGACAATAAAGCTAAGGAAAGAAGAGATGCCTTGGGCAAGGAGCTTGGTATAGGCTACTGTAACTCTAATCAATTCCTTACTAGACTAAATAACTATGGCATAACAAGAGAAGAGTTTATAGAAGCTATAAAACGCATAAATATATAGGAGAAAAGATTATGGAATTATCTACTAAGGATATAGTTAAAAAATATGGTTTTAAATTTACTAAAAGTCTTGGCCAAAATTTTCTAATTGATGATAGTGTACTTATGGACATTATAAAAGGTGCTGAAGTAAATAAAGAGGATTTTATTATTGAAATTGGACCTGGAGTAGGTACTCTTACTAGAGAATTATTAAAAAAGGCTAAAAGAGTCTGCTCCATTGAACTAGATGCTAATCTTCTTCCAATACTTAATGAAGAGTTAAAGGATTTTGACAATTTTCAGCTCATTCATAAAGATGCTTTAAAAGTTAATTTTAATGAACTTATAGGAGAAGAAAAATCTGTAAAGGTAGTGGCTAACCTGCCATACTATGTTACAACTCCAATAATAGTTAAGCTATTAACTGAAGGTTACAATTTTAAATCCCTAACTATTATGATTCAAAAGGAAGTAGGAGAGAGAATAGCAGCAGCTCCTAATACAAAAGAATATGGTGCCTTTTCTATATTAACACAGTACTACTGCTCTGCTGACGTTATAAGAAAGGTAACACCTGCTAGCTTTATTCCTCAGCCTAAGGTGGATTCAATAGTTGTAAAGCTAAGCAAATTAGATAAACCAAGTGTTCAGGTTAAGGATGAAAAGCTATTTTTTAGAATATCACGTGAAGCATTTAATATGAGAAGAAAAACACTTTGGAATGCAATGAAAAATTTAGGTGTAAATAGTGAGCTTATGAAAGAAGCTTTTCTTAAAGCAGGAATAGACCCTAAAAGAAGAGGGGAAACCCTTTCTCTGCAGGAATTTGCAAATTTAGCTGATGCTGTTTATGAAATAAAACAGTGAGTTTATCTTAGCTTGTCTCTTTTAATTAATAGATTATCCAATTAAGATTAGTGAAATATTGTGCTATATAGACAACAGGAATAGGTCCTGTTGTTTTTTTATTACATATTTGTTCACTTTTATTACCTGCATTCATATAATATATTGAATAAATTTTTTGGAGGGACAAGAGTTGACGCAAAAAAAGAGTTACAGCAGATATTTTATTATATTACAGGAAGATGAGAAAGGCTATGCTCTAGGCTCAGATAAATTACCTTCTGGCTATGCTAAGTTAGAAATAAAGAACGATAAATGTAAAGTATCTTACTATGTTCAAAACTTAAAGAAAGAAAGTACGCCTTATTTCATGGTTTTAGTCTGCAATAAAAAAGATGTAAAGAAGATTATTAGAATTGGGGAAATGAACATAGATGAGTATGGCAGGACTGAAGTTTCTTACGAGTATCCTGTGGATAATGTGGCAAACTGTAATATTGGTGTTGATAAAGTTGTAGGAGCAGCCATTGTTAGATTTATGAATACTAATTTAATTTCAGTTATGAGTGGATTTACAAGTACTGATATACCAGAATGGAAGGGCTTCGAAATCACTGAGGATGAAAACAAGAAACATGAGGAAAGAGTGGATATAAAACCAATTGAATTAGAAAAACCAGTTGAAACTTTAAAGCCAGTTGAAACAGAAACAGAAAAAGAAAATATTTTTGAGGAATATGAAAAGAAGATTGAAGAAGCTAAGAAAAATGAAGAAGAACCCATTAGGGAGATTTTAGATTCAGAAGAAGAAATTAATGTATTTCCAGAGGAACAAGAACAAATTGATGAGGATGTTATAAATAATGAAGAAGAGGAATATCCGCTGTTAAATGAAGATGAATACTATAACAATGAGGATCTAAGAAATAAAAAGAAAAATGTTCAAGATAAATATGAAGTAAAAATTGAAATTGGGTATGAAGAAAAGAAAAAGCAAAATGAGCAGAAAGATACTTATTTTTCAGGGGAAATGGGCAGTTTCTTTAGAAATCTAGTTTCTGATTTTGAAGAATTAGAAGGCTATTTTCACGAAATAAAAAGATGTAAATGGTATAAGGTGCCTGTAAACAGACCTGAAGATATGCATAGGAGCAGTGACTATAATAAAAACACCATAGTATATAATCCTATGATGAATTATTACCCTTATATAGGAAAACATAAACATTACCTTATGGGATATAAATTTGATAAAGACAATAATATGAAATATTTCGTTTATGGTATTCCTGGAACTAAAGCTAGGTCAGACCAGCCATTTGGCGGGAAATCAGGCTTTGTTACATGGGTTCCGCTAGTACCCTACGAGGAAAATGAAAATAGTATGGGTTATTGGCTAATGTTCTATGATTTTAATAATTCTACAATTGTTATCCCTGTTAGGTAATTAATATTTAATAATGAACAATAACAGAAGGTTCAATGAAGAATGAAGAATGAAGGTGTTTTAAGAAATAAGACATGTTTATTCATCATTCTTCAACTTTTATTTCCACATTCATAATTAAATGGGCTTGTACATATAATTTATTGAGTAAACATATGCATGGGGGATATAAATGAAATTAATTATTGTAAATAAAAAGAGGCTTGGAGTAACTGTTATTATTGTGGGCTTAATGTTAGTACTATTTGGATTAGAAAATAAATTTGATGGAAGATTGAAATATACTGCATTAATTCAAAGTAATATAAATTCTTTAAAAAAATATGAGATTCCAGAAGTAAAATTCAGCTACAAGTTACCTTCTAATTGGCAGACAAAGAAGCAGAGCTTTTCAGGAAGTGAAGTTTTATATCATAATGATTTTACATCGGAAGATGGAATTATTCATGGCTTTGTACAAGTTTGGTCAATTAATGAAGACTTAAAAAGTTTTTTAGATAGAAGTCTGAGACTAAGTCAAAAGTATGCTGAATATACCGAATATAATATAACTCCTATAGTAGTAAAAAAGCATGATGGTTACTTATTAACTTATAGGATGATGACCTCTAAGGAAGGAAATTACAAAGGCTATGAATATTTTATAAAGGACAAGGATAAATTTATAAGATTTACCTTTTATGTTAGGGATTTAAACTTTAAAGAAAATATGCCTACTATTTTTAAGGCAATTGTAGATACCTTTGAAGAAAATCAATAAAACATTGCTTTAATAGTTTTATAGTATTATAATTTTATTTAATGAAATAAGAGAAGCTATATGCTTCTCTTATTTATTGAGGATATTACAAATTTAATTTAAGCTTAGGATAAGGAGAGAATAAACGTTGATTATTAATAAACGTTTCATAAGTATATTATTAATTATTTTATTAACACCTCTATTATATGGCTGTACTAAGGTGGATACTTTAAAAGTTAAACTTGGTATGAAAAATAATGATTTTGAATATATTAAGCAAGGAAAAATTAAGAAAATAGTAATACAAAATGTGAGGGATCCTGGCTTCAGATTTGTTGTAACGGATCAGAAAGCTATTGCTGACCTATATGATATTTTATCCACAGCAAAGGAAGTTACTAATAAATCCACATTAGATCCTGATTATGAGTTTCAAATGGAGGAAAGTTCAAGTAAGATTTATAAGTTTAATTATATAGCAGGCCTTGATAAAAAAGATGCAGGAAATCTTTATAGTGCTGATAAGGTTTATGTTGTTTCTAAAAGAATTGACAACGATATAATTAAGAATTTTTGGAACATAAGAAAACCTAAGGATTTTAACAAAATTTATTATGGGCTACTATTAGATCAAGCAGATGCTTATGCCAAAGGAATTGGAAAAGGAAAAACCATAGGGATTAACTTGAATAATGATGTGGAAGCTGCAAAATTTATATTTTCCACAGATTTAGAAGATTTTAAAGCGAGTCTAGCTTCAAGAGTCAGCAGTGCAGAACTTATGCCTCCTTCCACTGCAAATGTTCAAACTAAGTCCTATGATACCGTTATGGAAATTAAAACTATAGGTTACAAAACTTTTATTTACAAAGGCGAAATAACTTTTACTGATAAACAAAACAATAGTCAGAAAAAGTATTATATTACAATAAAAGATGAAGATATGACTGGTAACTGGACTACCACTGTAGATGAAAAGAAGCCACCTGTTTGGTAAAAGTTTATAAAAGGAGATGTATGACCACTAAATGGCATATATCTCCTTTTATAATGTTGTAAAAAGGCAGTAACGTTTTCTAGAGAATTCTAAAAAAAGATTGGTGAATTAGAGAAAAGGGTTTCGTACATACTCTAAAGGTGTGGCATAATTATAAAAATGAGGAGGGGAAAAAATGAATTTAAAGAAAGTTTTTTCTGCTGTGATGGCTTTAGCTTTAACTGTGACATTGGATCCGGTGAGGATTAATGTAAAAGCAGTTTCAGTATTAGGAAATATGGAGCTGTCCAGAAAAATTGCAACTGAAGGTATGGTTTTACTGGAAAATCACGGTTCACTGCCAATTCCAAAAGGCCAGTCTGTTGCTCTTTTCGGATCCGGTCAGATTAACTTTCAAAAGGGCGGTGGAGGTTCAGGTAATGTAAAGGTTGATTATGTTGTGAACCTGTTACAGGGAATGCAAAATAAAGAGAAAGAGGGAAAGATTTCTGTTTACAAACCTTTGGCTGATGCATACAGCAGCTATATTGCAGGTGGTGGAAAAGGTGAGATGACTCTAACAGATGCTCAGATTAACCATGCTGCAGCGTATGCAAAGACAGCTATAGTTACCATAAGCAGATATTCTTCCGAAGGCTCTGACAAGACTACTGCAAAGGGAGATTATTACCTAAGCCACGCTGAAGTATCCATTCTGGATAGGGTTACTAAAGCAGGTTTTGAAAAGCTTGTAGTTGTGCTCAATATTGGTGCCCTAATAGACACTTCCTGGATAGCAAGTTATCCAGGAATTTCCGTTCTAGTGGCATGGCAGCCGGGAATGGAAGATGGTAATGCTGCAGCAGATGTATTATGTGGAGTGGTTAACCCTTCAGGTAAATTGGTAGATACTTTACAGAAGACTATTGGCTGATGGAACCTACGAAACTCTTAAAAATCCTTTTGGAAATCTTGATTATATGACTTTGAGAAATACAGAAGCTACAACAGTAGTTAACCAGAGTATAGTTGTTAGCCCTGCAATTACAGCAGTAGTAACAGAACCAACAAATAGTAAAATAATGCTTGGCGATGTTTATGCAGACCCAAGCCTCATGGATAAATTTATTGCACAGTTAACCAATCAGCAGCTGGCAGATTTATCTGGCAGTAAGAGAGCGCAGATAGCAGGAGGTACGGGCGGAATTGGAGGCTTGAGCGATTATGGTATTCCAAGTGCACAAACTTCTGACGGGCCTGCAGGCTTACGTCTCTCTACTCACTGCACTGCATGGCCGGTTGAGGCACTGCTTGCATGCACCTGGGATGTTGATTTAATAAAACAAATGGGAATAGCAGTTGGAACAGAGGCCAAGTTGAATAAAGTAGATATTTGGCTAGCTCCAGGTATGAACATACATAGAAATCCATTATGCGGGCGTAATTTTGAATATTTCTCAGAAGATCCTCTTATAGCTGGTAAAATGGCTGCAGCTTTAACAAAGGGTGTTCAGTCTCAGGGAGTAGGAGTTACATTAAAACATTTTGCAGGTAATAACAAAGAGGTAAACCGCAGCAGCAGCGACAGTAGAATAACTGAACGTGCACTTCGAGAAATTTACTTAAAGGGTTTTGAAATTGCAGTTAAGGAAGTGTCACCTTGGTGCATTATGTCCTCCTATAATTTAATTAATGGTACTGAAACTGCTGAGAGCTATGATCTGCTTACCAATATCCTTCATGGAGAATGGGTTATAAGGGAATGGTAATGACGGACTGGGGCAACAATTCAAAAGCCTATAAGGAGGTCAAAGCAGGAAATGATGTAAGGATGCCCATAGGAAATTCTTCCAATATCATGAGCGCATTGTCCACAGGACTTCTTACCCGTGTAGAACTGGAGCGGAACATAAAATATGTTCTCAATATGATTATGAAGACAAATGTATTCAAAATGACCGAAATGAAAGGGCATGCTGATTAACTCGGCATGTCTTTTTATGTAACAAAATGGTGGCAGGTTGCTATCAGCTCATGAAACATATTTCATATATTGTAGTTATTATTCCTATGAATTTTATTAAATAAATATTAATTCCAGAGGTCTTTATAGAAAAGTAAATTAAAGGCTTGTATAATTAAATGGTTAGTAACTATAATAATTCAAAAGAGTATTTTTATGGTGTTTAAAATTAAATGCACATAAAAATTGATAATTTATTTAAAAGAAGAAAAAGGAGCAGAGGAGAGAACTATGAAAAAGAAATACGTTATATGGGCAATTATAATACTTGTAATTGGAGGAGTAATTTTCCTAAGAGTTCAAAGCCAAAACAAGCTTAAGTATACCTCAGTTAAAACCACTAAGGCTGTAAAGGGAGATATTAAATCCTATTTATCTACTACTGCCTCCATAAAATCAAAGAACAGCAAGGACTATTATGGACTATCAGGTAAAGTATCAGCAGTTAATGTAAAGGTTGGAGATACAGTAAAAATTGGTGAAGTTCTAGTTAAATATGATACCCCTGATTTAAATTCTTCAGTTAAACAAGCACAAATTCAATATGATAATGCAGCACTTGCAAAACAAAGTGAAGTTAATGCAAATAATGATATGAACAGTAAAATGGCTGATTTGGATAAGCAAATAGCTGATTTAGATGCTAAGATTTCAGCTGCTGAGGCAAGTAAAAATCCTCAGGATATTGCAAATGTATCTGCTCTTCAAAGTCAGAGTTTGCAATTAAAGCAGACTAGGGATTCTTTGAAGCTTCCATTTTCTAATGAGCAGCTAAAGCAGGCTGATAATTCAATTGCACTAGCTAAAATAACCTTGGATAATGCAAAAACAAGTCTGGCTAAAAATTCAGATTCTATAACTGCTGATTTTGATGGAGTGATAACTGCAGTAAATGCAGTGGTAGGTTCTACTGGTAATCCTGCAATGGCAGCTATAACTATTCAGGACTTAAGCAATTTAAAGGGAGTTATTTCTGTTGGCAAATATGATGCTGCAAAGCTTTCTTTAGGTCAAACTGCAATAATTAAAACTCAAAATAATCAATATAATGGTAAGGTTTCTTTTATAGACCCTGCAGCCAAGCAGACGGTTTCAGCTTCAGGAACAGATAGCAGCTTAAATGTAGAAATAGATATCGCAAATCCAGGAAACGACTTAAAGGTAGGCTTTGACAATGATGTAGATATACTTTTAGGAGAAGCAAGTAAGGTTTTGATGGTACCTGTTGAGGCAATAAAAACTGATAAGAATGATAAAAACTATATATATGTTATTCAAGGAAATAAGGCTTACGAAAAGGAAGTTAAACTAGGAATCCAATCTGACACAGATGTTCAGATTATAAGCGGAGTAAATGAGGGAGATAGTGTAATACTAAATCCAAGTGCCTCCATCCATGACGGTAGCTTCGTAAAAGAATCAGGAGTTGGTAAATAATGATAGAGGTTAAAGACATAGTTAAAAAGTACGTAACAGGAGATATTGATTTTACAGCACTTAAGAATATTAATCTAAAAATAGAAAAAGGTGAGTTCACTGCAATAATGGGACCATCTGGCTCAGGAAAATCTACATTTATGAATATTCTTGGCTGCCTTGATAGATTTGACAGCGGAAAATATATTTTAAATGATAATGAAGTAACCAATTTAAATGATAAAGAACTTGCATATATAAGAAATAAAGAAATTGGTTTTGTATTTCAAGCCTTTAACTTGCTGCCTAGGATGAATATTTTAGAAAATGTAGAACTTCCTATGACCTACGCAGGAATTCCAGCCAAGCAAAGAAGAGAAAGAGCTATGACAGCCCTGGATAAAGTAGGTCTAAGTGATAGAATAAAGCATAGACCAAATGAAATTTCAGGTGGACAAAAGCAGAGAGTAGCAATTGCAAGAGCTATAGTAAATGACCCTGCAGTAATTATGGCTGATGAGCCTACAGGAAACCTTGATACAAAGTCCTCAATAGAAATAATGAGGATATTTCAAGAGCTTAATAATGATGGGGCAACAGTTATAATGGTTACTCATGAGCCGGATATTGCAATGCACTGCAAAAGGATTGTAAGGTTTAGGGACGGAGAAATTATCTCTGATGAAGAAGTGAAAGATAGAATCCTTTTATAAAGGTGGTAAAAGCATGAATTTTATTGAAAATTTTAAAATGGCTCTAGAAAGTATTAAAGCTAATAAACTTCGTTCCTTCCTGACAATGCTTGGTATAATTATTGGTATAAGTTCAGTTATAACCATAGAATCTCTTGGGGCGGGTGGCAAAAATTCAATAAATGCCCAGTTTGAAAAGCTGGGAGCTGCAACAGTTAATATAGGTATTGATCCAACTGAGGCACAGCCGGAGGATTATTTTACCTTTGAGGATGTTAATCAAATTAAAAATAAAGTTGATGCAGTTAAGTATGCAAGTATAACTGCTACTAAAAGAGGCCAGGTAGCTTCATCGTCAAAATCTAAAATGGCAATTTTATTTGGTGGAAACTCAGAGGTTTCAAGCATAAATAATTATGATATTACCTATGGAAGGTTTTTCAATGAAAAAGAGGTTGATGAAAGTAAGAGCGTGGCAGTAGTAGACGATAATACTGCAAAGGCTCTCTTTGGATATGAGGATGTAGTTGGAAAGACCATAAAAATTGGTACTATAACTGCAAATAAGACTGTAACTATTATTGGCGTCAGAAGTTCTGGAAATATGTTTGCAGCAAATCCTAATGCACCTTCCTTTATTGATGTACCCATTACAGTTTTAAAGGAAATGTACTCAGGAGATTTCACTATGGACACCATTTCTATCATGGCTTCCTCAAAGGATGCTGGTGAGGCAGCAGGTAATGGCGCTAAAAATATCCTTGAAAGCAGACACAATAACAGGGGAAAGGATGTCTATACTGTAACAAGTCTGCTTCAGTCTCTAGATCAAGTTAATAATGCTCTTAGCATATTTACAACATTTATAAGCGCTGTAGCTGCAATTTCCCTTATTGTAGGAGGAATAGGAGTTATGAATATTATGCTCGTATCCGTTACTGAAAGAACAAGGGAAATAGGTCTAAGAAAAGCTATTGGTGCTACTACGAAAACTATATTATTTCAATTTTTAACAGAATCAGTTATCATTGCTCTTATAGGGGGATTAATAGGCATGATTCTTGGTATATCCTTAGCACAGTTAATAGGATATTTTGTGAATATTGTACCTACTTTATCAATAACAGCTGTTTTAGGTGCAATTTTATTTTCCTCAGCTGTTGGAATATTCTTTGGAATATATCCTGCGAGGAAGGCAGCAGAGCTTAATCCTATTGATGCACTAAGATATGAATAAGGAAAATAAGGATGAGATATTATGAAAATTATTGAAGATTTCAAGATGGCTCTTGAAAGCATAAAATCCAATAAAATGCGTTCCTTCCTTACCATGCTTGGTATAATAATTGGTATCAGTTCAGTTATTACTATAGTGGCTTTAGGGCAAGGCGGACAAAACAAAGTAAATGATGAGTTCCTATCTCTTGGAGCTACAGCTGTAAGTGTTTCTGTAGATACCTCTAAGGCACAGAATACTGATTATATCACACTTTCTGATGTAAAAGCAGTTAAGGATAGAGTGGAAACAGCAGTTTATGCGGGAGTTTCTGTAAGCAAACGGGGACTAATTTCAACTGGAAAAAAGACACTGCAAGCTGGCTTTACTGGTGCAGACGAGGATTATGCAAACTTAAAGAATTTAGAGATTTCATATGGAAGGTTCTTTACTAATAGGGATGTGGAGGAAGCTAAGGCAGTAGCAGTTATAGATGACAGTTCTGCTAAAACCTTGTTTGGCTACGAGGACTGCATTGGAAAGACTGTAAAAATAGGGTCATTATCAGCAAATACAAAGGTTACTATAATAGGAGTTCGAAAAAATACAAATTTATTTGGAAGCTTTAATAAATCCATAAATTTATATATGCCAATTACTTTTTTACAGACTATGTACTCCAATAACTTTACTATTACTAGCATGAGCATTTCTGCTTCTTCTAAAAATACAACTGAAATCACCGGAGATGCAGCAAAAAGTATATTAGAAGCAAGACATAACAATAAAAATCAAGAGATCTACACCGTAGATAATTCCTTTAAGAATATGGCCCAATTAAATCAGGTATTAGGAATTTTTACAGGCTTTATTGGGGCTGTAGCAGCAATTTCCCTAATTGTAGGTGGAATTGGAGTAATGAATATTATGTTAGTTTCAGTAACAGAAAGAACTAGGGAAATTGGAATAAGAAAAGCTATTGGAGCTACTACAAGTAATATTCTATTTCAATTTTTAATGGAGGCTGTAATATTGTCCATTATAGGTGGAGTAATAGGTATTGTTTCTGGAATAGCCATTGCTCAAATTGCAGGTTATTTTATAGGAGTTATACCAAGTATTTCGTACCTAGTAATAGCAGGAACCATAATCTTTTCTTCTGCAGTTGGTATTTTCTTTGGAATATATCCAGCAAGAAAGGCTGCAATGTTAAATCCAATTGATGCTTTGCGATATGAATAAGAATAGAAATAAAATGCATTCAAAAATTAAATTTTTGAATGCATTTTTTATTTGTATATGAAAATAATAATATTAGCTTTTGTAATTTTTTTGTAATGAATCATCAGCTTTTACAAATTCTACATTTTACTGTTAAGTTTATTTAACATTGCTATAATATTTCATTAACGTAGAACCTGTAGAATAAAATCATAAGCAAAAGAATTAAACATTTAAATTTTCGTGGAGGATAATTTAAAATGAAAAAAAATAATTTAAAACTATTAATTATGGCACTATCAATAACTGTTACAACAGGCCTATTAGTTGGCTGCGGCAGCAGTGCAAGTCAGGGAAATCCTAGTACAGGGTCAGTTAGCGGTACAATAACTGCATCTGGTTCCACAGCACTACAGCCATTAGCTGAACAGGCTGCAAAAAAATTTAATGATGCTAATCCAAATGCCACTATAAATGTACAAGGTGGTGGAAGTGGAACAGGACTTACTCAAGTTATGCAGGGTGCAGTAGATATAGGTAACTCAGACATTTTTGCAGAGGATAAATTAAAACCTGAGGAAGCAAAGCAATTAGTAGATCATAAGGTAGCTGTTGTAGGAATAGCAATCGTAGTAAACAGCAAGGTTAAAGTTGATAATATCAAGAAGGATGATTTAATTAAGATATTTACAGGCCAAATAACTAACTGGAAAGAAGTTGGCGGGGATGATATGGCTATTAACTTAATAAACAGACCAAAATCTTCAGGAACTAGAGCTACCTTTAAGAAATATGCATTGGATGGAAAAGATGAGGTTGAAGGAAAGGCTTTAACAGAAGATTCAAGCGGTGCTGTAAAGAAAACAATAGAAACAACTTCAGGTTCAATTGGATACCTTGCATCTTCCTTCGTATATGATCCAGCAAATTTAACTGGCGTTAAGGTAATAAAACTCGACAATGTAGTAATGAATAAAGATAACATTACAAGTGGAAAGTATCCAATTTGGGCATATGAGCACATGTATACCAAAGGTGAAGCTAAGGATTTAACTAAAGCATTTATAGATTATATGGGTAGTTCAGATGCAAAGACACTAATTGAAAAATTAGGCTACATTCCAACTGCTGATATGAAGGTTACTAGATAATACAAAGAGGCTGGCTGCAGAGCAGCCAGTCTTATGTGCTTTAAAATAATATATATATATTTTGCTGAAAATTTAAATTACGATTTACATAAATAGATTAATTATTAGATGGAAATAGAAAGCAGAATATGTAGATGAGGATGATAGGGTTATGATAAAAAATGATTTGGCTAAAAAACAAAAAAATAATTTTGTTAAAAAACTAAAAAATGAATATATTGGTCGAGGGTATGCAATTATCTGTGGAATACTAATTATTATTTTAACTCTAGCTATTATAATTTTTGTCGCTTCAAAAGGAATGGCCACCTTTACTCAAGACAAATATTCATTTGGTAAATTTTTATTTTCTACAAATTGGTCCCCTGATGCCTCACCTGATAAGGGTGGGCCACAGTTTGGTATATTAATATTTGTGTTAGGTTCAGTTTTTGTTTCCATAGGGGCAGTTTTAATAAGTGCACCATTAAGTATTGCTCTTGCAATCTTTATGAATTTAATTTCTCCAAAGCTTGGAGAAAAAGTAATACAGCCTGCCATGGAACTATTTGTAGGAATACCTTCTGTTGTATATGGTTTTGTAGGCATTACGATTTTGGTACCAGCTATAAAAAAAGGCTTCGGAGGATTAGGCTTTAGCCTTTTAGCAGGTGTTTTAGTATTGAGCATAATGATACTTCCTACCATAACAAGTATTGCTTCTGATGCAATTAAAACTATACCAAGAGATTACGTAGAAGCTTCTTATGGACTAGGAGCTACAAGATGGCAGACAATAAGCAAGGTAATTATTCCAGCTTCTAAAAGTGGAATTCTAACAGGGGTAGTTTTAGGTATAGCAAGGGCTTTTGGAGAAGCTTTGGCTGTTCAGATGGTAATAGGAAATTCAATAAAAATACCGGGCAATCTGCTTGACACAACTTCAACTATGACAAGCATTTTAACTATGGATATGGCCAATACTACCTTTGGTTCAGAATGGAATAATGCCCTTTGGTCTATGGCATTTATTCTGCTAATTATATCCTTTATATTTATTATTATAGTAAGAAGATTAGGAAAGAGGGGTGAGGTATAATGAATGCTAAGGCTAAGGATAAAATAGCTACTATAGTGTTGTATATAATTTCAGCTTTAGTTTTACTTTTACTCATCTGCCTTATAGGTTATATTATATATAATGGAAGAGAGTCACTTAATTTAAGCTTCCTCTTTGGAAATCCTAAGTTTGGGGAGGCTGGCGGTGGCATTGCACCACAGCTTTATAATTCTTTTTATCTATTAGTAGTATCTCTATTAATTACAGTTCCACTAGGTGTAGGAGCTGGAATTTATCTTGCAGAATATGCAAAAGAAGGACGTCTTTTAAATTTAATCAGATTGTGTATAGAAACAATGTCCTCACTTCCTTCTATAGTTGTTGGATTATTTGGACTTCTGATATTTGTAAAGATGACTGGGGGATATAACTTACTTTCTGGAGCGCTTGCTATAACCATAATTAATCTTCCAGCTATGACTAGAGTAAGCGAGAATTCAATTAAAGCTGCTTCAGCAGGAGTAAAGGAAGCAAGCCTTGGATTAGGTGCTACTAGATGGCAGACCATCAGAAGAGTTGTGCTACCATCAGCAATTCCGCAAATACTGACAGGCATAATACTTTCTGCAGGAAGAATTTTTGGTGAGGCTGCAGCCCTATTATATACCGCAGGTATGAGTGCACCAGCCTTACGTTTTAACAATGTTAGTCTTATTAATAAAGCTTCTGCTTTCAGCCTCTTTAGACCGGCTGAAACTTTGGCAGTTTATATATGGAAGCTTAATTCAGAAGCTTCAGTCCCAGATGCAGCTAAAATAGCAAGCGGAGCATCTGCAGTTCTTGTAATTATGGTTTTGTTATTTAATCTACTAGCTAGACTACTTGGAAGAAAGCTTCATAAATCCTATACAGGAACCAAATAAAGTAATACAGGAGAGATTCATATGGGTATAATGGTAACGAAAAATTTGAATTTACATTATGGAAATGTTCATGCCTTGAAAAATATTAATCTTGACATAAAGGAAAAGTCTGTAACAGCACTAATTGGACCTTCTGGTTGTGGTAAATCAACTTTTCTAAGAACACTTAACAGAATGAATGATTTAATAGAAAGCGTCAAGATAGATGGAGAAGTATTATACGAAGATAGAGATATATATAATAACTACGATGTAACTGAGCTTAGAAAAAAAGTTGGAATGGTATTTCAAAAGGCAAATCCTTTTCCAATGTCTATATATGATAATATAGCCTATGGGCCAAGAATACATGGAATTACTAATAAAGCTGTGCTTGACGAAATTGTAGAAAAGAGCTTAAAAGGAGCAGCGTTATGGGATGAAGCAAAGGATAGACTTAAAAAAAGTGCTTTAGGTCTTTCAGGTGGGCAGCAGCAAAGACTTTGTATAGCTAGAGTTTTAGCCGTAGAGCCAAACGTACTTTTAATGGATGAACCTACCTCAGCTCTTGACCCAATCTCAACTGCAAAAATTGAAGATTTAATGGATGAGCTTAAGAAAAAGTATACTGTAATTATAGTAACCCACAACATGCAGCAAGCAGGAAGAATATCTGATTATACTGCATTTTTCTTAAATGGTGAAATTGTAGAAAGTGGTAAAACTGAAGACATTTTTTACAAGCCAAGAGATAAAAGAACAGAGGATTATATAACTGGTAGATTTGGCTAATAAAAGTATCATTATATATTTACAAATCATAAAGTATACTATAATATGGAATAAAGCTATTCTATTTATAGTAAAACATTATTGAATTGAGAGGGTGAATTTCAATGACAAGGGGATCCTTTGATACAAATTTACAAGGGCTTCATAATGATATTTTAAGAATGGGAAGCATTGTAGAAAAACAAATATATCAATGTATTGAGGCTTTGGTTAACCAAGATTCTGAATTAGCTAGCAAGGTTATTGAAAATGATGATTTAGTGGATGATCTTCAAAGGGAAATCGAAGATAAATGTATTAGGCTTATAGCCACTCAGCAGCCCCTTGCATCAGATTTAAGAACCGTATTTACTACAATTAAATTAGTAACTGATCTAGAGAGAATGGCTGACTATGCAGTAGATATTGCTAAAATAACCTTTAGATTAAAGGGAGAGAAATATATTAAGCAGCTCATAGATATTCCTAAAATGGCTGATTTAGTAAAGGAAATGATTAAATCTTCCTTAGATGCTTATGTAATAGGAAGTGTTGACAAGGCTTATGCAACCTGTAAAATGGATGATGAAATAGATGCTATTTATAAGCGAGTATTTAATGAACTTCTTATTTTAATGTCTGAAGATTCATCTACAATTAAGCAGGCCACACAATTTCTGTTTGTATGCAAATTCCTCGAAAGAGTTGCTGACCATACAACAAATTTATGTGAACTAACTATATACTTAGTTACTGGTGAACAAAAGGATTTAAATGAATAGATAGAAAAAGCACAACCGAGTTTTAATTGCCTCTTGTCTAATTGACAGGAGGCAATTTTTTTATACTAAGTAGGTAAGGTGACATTAGTTTCATTATTCTTAACCTATGTTAATTTTAGTTAACCTCCTTATAATATTAGTTTAATGCAGCATCTGTATAATAAAATTTGTAAAGAGAAAATAATTTTTTTAATTTGGATGGAGGTTATTAAAATATGAAAAAGAATTTAAAAGTGCTAGTGGCTGCATTAGCAGTAACCATGACTGCAGGTATGTTTGTAGGTTGTGGAAAGCAAGCTGATAATACTGCTGCAACAAATGATACAAAGAAAGCAACTGTAAGCGGATCAATAACTGCATCAGGATCTACAGCACTTCAACCATTAGCAGAGCAAGCTGCAAAGAAATTTACTGATGCTAATCCTAATGCTACAATAAATGTACAAGGCGGCGGAAGCGGAACAGGACTAACTCAGGTTATGCAGGGAGCAGTAGATATAGGAAATTCAGATTTGTTTGCTGAAGACAAATTAAAACCAGAAGAAGCAAAACAATTAGTAGATCATAAGGTTGCAGTTGTGGGCATAGCTGTAGTAGTAAACAGCAAAGTTAAAGTAGATAACATTAAGAAAGATGACTTAATTAAGATATTTACTGGACAAATCACTAACTGGAAAGAAGTTGGCGGAGATGACATGAAGATTACTATAATCAACAGACCAAAGTCTTCCGGAACAAGAGGTACATTTAAGAAATTTGCTTTAGATGGTAAGGATGAAGTTGAAGGAAAAGCATTAACAGAAGATTCAAGCGGAACAGTAAAGAAGACAATAGAAACAACTGATGGCTCAATAGGATATTTAGCATCTTCATATGTAAATGATCCAGCTAACTTAAGCGGTGTTAAAGTAGAAAAGCTTGATGGCGTAGAAATGAACAAAGACAATATAACAAGTGGAAAATATCCAGTATGGGCATATGAGCACATGTATACAAAAGGTGAGGCTAAAGATTTAACAAAAGCATTTATTGACTACATGGGCGGTGCAGATGTAAAAGCTCTTATAGAAAAATTAGGATATATTCCAACTGCAGATATGAAAGTAACAAGATAAATCATTTAGTAAATCGCTATTTGTGCAAGAAAAATCCTGATGTACTTACAGGTTTTGTGAAGTACAAATAGCAGATTTACTTTGAAATTTATATAGATAATAAAGAAAGATCAGCTTCCTTTGAAGCTGATCTTATTTTTATTATCAATTAATAATGATGGTTGTTTTGCATTGATGGCCTAACTATATTGGCGTTATTTCTAATTATTCATTGTTAATAAAAAAAGTACAACGCACCTTTTTAAAGTGCGCTGTAGAGCTCATAAGGCAATTTTTTTATTTTAGCGTTTTTTATTAAAGTAATTAAGGCATTTGTAATATATTCTTTTGCATCTATGAAACTATCATTGCTAAACTCCTTTTTGTCTTGAAAATTATTATCCAGAAGTTCTAGAACATTATGATATATGTAGACTACAATTTTACCGTCCTTTTCAACTGCAAAAGTTATAATATCACCAAATTTAAATTTTAGAAGCTCCACGGTAAAACCTTGCTGATCATTATTGATATAAGGTTTTATTAAACCATCTATAGGTTTTAATCTTTTATCAAGTCTAAGGAGTCTTAAAATACAATCTGCTAAAATTAGATTGTCAGTTTTGTGTAACATTAGAATCCACCTCACCAAGGTAATTATCTACAAAGTTTACCTTGTATATATGATAATACTTTTATATTTTTTTAAAATTTAGTTTATGTTAAGTCTATGTAAAATATACTGTATACAAGTTTAAATCCAAATATTCTTAGAAATTAACTTATGCTTAACAAGAATTTCTCTTACCTATAACTATTAAATGGTATATTTTACTTGTGAGTTAAAAGATATTATTTATTAAAGATGAGAGGAAAATCATGATAGAGATTGAGAACCAAACACCAAGCAATGAATTAATGGAATTAGAAAGAATATTGAAGAATGAAGAGATATTAACAGTATTTCAGCCCATAGTTGAACTTAAGAATGGCAATATAATAGGCTATGAAGGTTTAAGCAGAGGACCTATGAATTCCCCCCTTTATACACCTGATAAGCTATTTAAAGCAGCAGAAGAGAATCACATGCTTTGGGATTTAGAACTTTTATGCAGGGTTAAGGCAATAGAAAGGGCAAGAAATATAGATAGTGATAAATATTTATTTATAAACGTTGATCCTTATATATTTAAAGATGAGAAATTTAAAAAAGGCTTCACTAAGGAGTTTCTGGCAAGGCATAACATGTCACCTGAAACTATTATCTTTGAAATTACAGAAAAAACCTGTATAGAAGATTATAAAACCTTTAATGCAGCATTAACTAATTATACAGAGCAGGGCTATAAAATTGCTATAGATGATACTGGTTCTGGGTACTCAGGACTTAAGATGCTTTCAGAAACAAAACCTCAATATATAAAAATAGACATGGATTTAATAAGAGATATAGACAAGGACTTTTTTAAGCAAGAGCTAATTAAATCCTTCGTGTCCTTATCAGAAGTGACTATGATGAAGCTAATTGCTGAAGGAATTGAAACTAAAGAAGAACTCTTAACTTTAATTGATTTAGGTGTCTATGCTGGACAAGGCTTTTATCTTCAAAGACCTGCAGAATCATTTCTAAATTTGCCTGATACCATTTTACATGTAATTAACAAACGGAATAGAGAAAATGAAAGTAGGCAATATCAAGGAGTTAAAAACCACATAGGGCAAATAGCTAGAAAAGATAAAGTATTTTCCTATAACTCAAGCTGTAATGAAATTAAAAAATATATGGAAGAGAATAAGATAACTGGGGCTTGTATTGTAAACAATAATTTCCCAGTAGGATTAGTAATGAGACATGATCTAGATTCTGCGCTTGCAACACAATATGGTGTAGCAGTTTTTTCAAGACGACCTATTTCATTAGTAATGAATAAGGAGCCACTTATTGTAGATTTCTATGATACTGTTAATCAAGTATCAAAGGCAGCTATGGAACGATGTAATGAAAATTTATATGATTATGTCATAGTGACAAAGGATAACAAATATTATGGGGTAGTTACAATCAGAAACTTATTGGAGTATACAACAAAGCTGGAATATAATTACGCAAAAGGTTTAAACCCGCTTACAGGACTTCCAGGGAATACTGTTATTGAAGAATACATGGAGGATATGAGATCTGGGGAGAATGAATGTACCGTACTTTACTTTGATTTAGATAACTTTAAAGTATATAATGACACCTACGGATTTGAAAACGGAGATAAAATTTTAAAATATACTGGAGATCTAATCCAGAATAAAGTAAAAAAAACTTTTCCTTGTAATAGCTTTATTGGTCATATTGGAGGAGATGACTTTGTCTGTGTTATACAAAATGACTTTGATAAGTGCAAAGACCTTTGTGAGGGTATTATTGAAGAATTTGATAAAGAAGTCCTTAGATTCTTTAATGAAAAGGATAAGGAAAATGGTTATATAGAAGCGCTGGATAGAAAAGGAGCGTTAGATAGATTTTCATTAACTTCAATTTCTATAGCAGGGATTCACAAGAACTTAAGAAATTATACTGATGTAGAGGAAATATCAAAAGATATTACCAATATTAAGAAAAGTGTTAAAAGTATAAAAGGCAGCAGTTTTTTTATAAGGAGCTAGATGTTTATGAAAATTATTTATAGAAAATTAAATTTCAGATTTAATAATAAAATAAAATTATCATTAAATAAGATTTTAAATTTTAAACTTAGAGGGAAACTCTTAACTACATATATACTATTATTTTTGCTTTTTAGCTTAACAGTTTTTACAGTGGCTAATACTTTAGTAAAGAACCTAGCAACCTCATATGAAACTGATCAGTTAAATGTTGCTGCAAAAACAGGATTATCATTTCTAAACCAAGCTTACGCAGGTAATTTTAATTTAGTGAATGATAAGCTTTATAGAGGCGATATACCCCTTGAAACTGATACTATTATAGTTGATAAGATATCAAAGGAAACTGGAACTGTTTCTGCCATTCTTAATGGTACCAAAAATATTTCTACAAGCATTAAGAATAGTAAGGGAGAAAGAATTCAAATAATACCTGTTTCAGATGCTATTAAAAAAACTGTATTGGTAGATAGTAAAGACTATATTGGGAAAATCACTATTGATAACAAGGAGTATGAAGGAAGGTTCACAGCAATAAAGGACAATAATAACAAGAATATAGGTATGTGGTTTACTGGTGTTGACAAAAGCAAAACTAAAAATGCCATTGCAAACTTTGATAAAGTTATTATATTAACAACCCTATTATTTGTAGCATTAGGAATATTATTTATTGAATTATTTATAAGAAGACTTCTTAAAAATGTAAAGGTAGTTTCCGATACATTAAAGCATATGGGAGAAGGAAACCTAGATGTTCAATGTGAAGTGAAAACTAATGATGAAATACAAGATATTGCTTCTAGTGTAAACTTGTCAATTAAAAATATAAAAAATCTAATAGCTAATATAATAAACATGACTGAAGCCTTGACCGAAACTTCGGCTTCAATATCAGATACTTCTGAAGGCTTTGGATTTTCAAGCAATGAAATTTCAGCTGCAGTTGCAGAGGTATCACAAGGAGCATTTTCTCAGGCTGAAGAAATAAAGGAATGTGGAAATATTATAGAACTATTGGCTCAGAATATAAATGAAATGGAAGCACAATCTTCAAATACTATTTCAGACATGGAAATTATGAAGAATAATAACCAGGTAGGATTAGAAGCTTTAGATAATTTAAAACTAAAGTTAAAAAGAAATAATGAATGCACAATATCTGTTTCTAAAGGCATTGATAAGCTTTTTGAAAACACAAGATCCATTGAAAATATAGCTAATACAATTAAGGCTTTAGCTGACCAGACTAACCTGTTAGCTTTAAATGCATCTATTGAAGCTGCAAGGGCTGGAGAGGTAGGTTTAGGTTTTACTGTTGTGGCAGAAGAAGTTCGTAAGCTTGCAGAGAAGTCAAGGGAAGCAACAGAAGGAATTCAAAAGATTATTAATGAAATTGCCTCAACAGTAATGACAACTGAAAAGGATATGGAGGAAAGTAAAACTGTAGTACTGGAATCAAATTCCTCTATGTTAGAAACTTTAAATGCCTTTCTGGAAATAGAAGCCTCTTCCAATAAGCTTATAGGTGAAATTCTTATGTTAAAGAGTAATGTTGGTAATGTAAGAAATGCTGAAGAACAAGTAGTAAAATCCATAGGACATATTTCTGTTGTAACGGAAGAGTCTACAGTAATTGCTGCAGAGGTAAACTTAAAAGCAGAGCAGCAGGCTGCTTCTGTAGAAGAAATAATTAGCTCCCTTCAAGAGCAAAATGCCATGGTAAATGAGCTTTCCAAGTCAATTTCTATGTTTAGGATTTAAAGCCAAAATTAATTGATTGCATCTTATTGAAAGATGCATTTTTAGTTAGAACAATACTTAATAAATATTTAAGGTTTGCTTTATAAGTACTTTATAAACTGAATGTAAACTTGAATTGTGGAAAGAATTATTAAAAGCAGGAGGCTGAACAATTAGTAATTGTTCAGTACCCCAGAGAAAATCAGGAGGGATAGTAATGAACAAAAAAATAGTGGCTCTTGTCACTAGCTTGGCACTTGGTGGTACAATGTTAGTAACTACTGCCTTTGCAAGTGCAAATGAAGTGTCAGGTTATGACACCTACAAAGCAGCTTTACTTAATATGCAAAATGTAAAAAGTCTAACATGTAAGGCTGATGTTGACCTAAAGGACAATGGCAATAGTTTAATTGCAGCAGATTCACAGGTTAAAGTGAACCTAGACAATAAAACTATGAGCAGTACTGTAGATTTAAAAAATGGCAGCTTAGAAAAATCTGTTAGCGTGTTTAAGGAAACAGACAAGACTATTACTAAAACAAGCGATAGCGATGTCTATAATGTAATTCAGCTTAACAAATCAAATGAAAATAAAGCTTCTAACAAGAAAGATGAGAAAATAAGCCCTGAAAGGCTGCAAAGTTTAACTAACATAGCTGATGCTTTGGTAGGAAACATGAAGAGTTACTTTACATTAAGCAATAATACTGATGGAAGCAAGACAGTAACAGTTAAGCTTTCTGAAAGTCAGGTATTACCTGTAGCTAATGCAGTTGCTTCAGCTATTATGAAGGATAAGGGCACCTTTGATGTAAAGGAAAATAAACTAGGAAGCAATTTTACTGTTAATGTTCCTAAACTTGAGAGTGATATTAGAGTAACTAGCTTAGATGTTACAGCTAATATTAATAAAGATAATATTATAGATAACCAGGTTATCAATGTTACTTTAGTTGGAAAAGATGCAAATGGTATAGAACATAATTTAACGGCTGCAGTAAATATGAACATATCTAATATGAACAATACTACTCCAGATTCTGTTAATTTAAGTGGAAAGCAGACAAAGACAGTAACAGAACAGGATTTTAGACATAGAAATTAGTTGTAATACTAAATAGCGAGGCAGTTTTGCCTCGCTTAGTTTTAATTGGAGATGATTGATTGGAAAAGGTTTTAGAAGTAAAAGAAGTTACCAAGAAATATAAAAATGGCAGAGGTATAGAAAATATAAGCTTTGACATATATAAAGGAGACATTTATGGCTTTCTTGGGCCAAATGGTGCTGGAAAGACAACCTTAATGAAAATTATCACTGGACTAGTTAAAGCTGATAAAGGTGAAGTGAAAATTTTTGAATATAATCTTAATAATGCTTTTGAAAAAGCGATGGAAAGGGTAGGAGCAATTGTAGAAGATGCCTCAGCTTATGAATACATGAGTGCTTATAATAATTTAAAGCTATCAGCAAGACTTTACTCAAAGGTAAATAAAAAGGACATTGAAGAAGTTCTAGAGCTTGTGGGGTTATTGAAATATAAAGATGAAAAGGTTTCTGACTTTTCTTTAGGCATGAAGCAAAGATTAGCTATAGCATCAGCACTATTATCCAGACCTGATTTTGTCATTTTAGATGAACCAACTAATGGATTAGATATAGAGGGTGTAGTAGAAATAAGAAATACTATAAAAAATTTAGCTGAGAGTAAAGGAATAAGTTTTTTTATTTCAAGTCATCAAATTCATGAGATTGAACTTGTTTGTAATAGAGTAGGAATTATTTATAATGGAAGATTAATTCGAGAGGGTCTGGTTTCAGAAATTTTATATAATAATAAAGAATCCTTAGAAGACTTCTTTATAAGACAGCTTAAAGAAAGCAGGATGGAGGCGTAAATGGATATTGTAATTAAAAACTCAGTTAATGAGCTAAATAAAATATTTTTAAGGAAAAAGAATGTATTCTTTTTATCTTTAACTGCAATGATTACATTGTTTTTTTCTATTGGTTTAAATCTGTTCCAAAACAAGTTTGGGATTACAGCTGTTATTGGATCAAATTATCCCATAGCAGTATTAGGGTTTTTCGTAAAAATCTTTTTACCATTATTCATATTTCTAGCTTCAGCAGATTTATTATCTGGTGAACTGCAGCATAAAACCTTAAAGCTTTCAATTACAAGGCCCATAAGCAGATTTAAGATATATCTATCTAAAAATCTTGCTATTGCAGCATATACAATAATTTACTTACTGGTAATTTTTATAGTTTCAAATTTAGGAGCCATGTTTTTTAGCGTAAAAGGAGATATGGTTAGCGGGATTTTAAGAAGCTTCGCTGGATATGCCATAGATATTATTCCGGCTATAGTACTTACTATTACAGCAGTTTTTATAGCACAATTCTTTAAAAGCAGCAGTACCGCTTTAATAAGCAGTATTTTTATTTATATAGCACTATATTTTTTATCTATGTTTTTTCCAATTGTGCTTCGCTTAAGCTTTACAAATTATTTAGACTTGCATGTTTTATGGCTTTCAGGTAGTATTGGGATACTTAAAATTATAAATACCCTTATGATGGTTGTATCATATGGTATAATATTCTTTAGTGCGGGGTTTTATTTCTTTGATAATAGGAATCTGTAGAATGAAGGTTTAAGGTGATAGCTATGTCTTTAAGAATAAGACTAATAATTTCATATGTTGCAATGATATTTGTTCCAATAGCTTTATCAATTGTTACAGCTATTATAATCATGGTCATTTTTTTGAGAAGCGCTGCTGGAATTTACAACATAAATTTAACTATTAACCCCTATAAACAGATAATAGAAAAGGGTGTTAACTTATACAATGATATTAAAACAACTACAGAAAGCAATCCCGAAAAATTTCAAGACAAAAGTTATATTTCTCAGCTTGATAGCAAATTAAGCAGGGCTAATTCAGGAATTATAATTAGGAAAAATAATGAAATTATATATACTTCTAAGATTCTTGATAACTCCCCAATTATAAAAAATCTACCTAAGTTTGGAAGAAGTAACGAAGATAAAGTTGATCACATGGAGCTGCGAGGGGATTCCTCTTTAATAAGGCAGCAGGATTTTTATTTTAAGGATAATAGTGAAGGGACTATTTTTTTAGTTACTTATATAGGACCACTGGCGAAAATAATAGAAAGACTTATTACTACAATAATTATTGCAATTATACTTATTTTAATTTTAACTGATGGAGTCTTAACCTATTTAGTTTCTAGAAGTGTTTTTAAACCTATAGAAGAATTAAAACATGCAGCTAATCAAATTAAAGAGGGTAATTTGGACTTTGAAATAAAAACAAATTCTAAAGATGAAATAGGAGAACTTTGCCTAGCCTTCGAAGAAATGCGAGGTAAACTCAAAGAGTCGGTAGATATGCAATTTCAATATGAAAATAATAGGAAGGAATTGATTTCTAATATTTCACATGATTTGAAAACACCTGTTACAGCCATAAAAGGCTATGTTGAAGGCATTATGGATGGAGTAGCTGCATCACCTGAGAAGATGGATAAATATATTAAGACCATTTATAGCAAAGCTACTGACATTGACAGGTTAATTGATGAGCTGTTTTTATTTTCAAAGCTTGATTTAAATAAACTTCCCTTTAATTTTGAACTCACAGATATTACTTCTTATATGCAGGATTGTATTGAAGAACTTCAATTAGATTTGGAAAAGAAAAACTTTGAATTAATATATCACAATTATATTGAGGGCAGTAGTACTGTCTTAGCTGACAGAGAGAGAATAAAAAGAGTAATTACTAATATAGTAGAAAACGCTGTTAAGTATACAAAAAATGAAAATGGCAAAATAGAAATAAATTTAAGTAAAAATAATAACGATGTACAGTTTCAAATTAAAGATAATGGTCAAGGTATACCAGAAAAGGATATTCCATATATTTTTGATAGATTTTTTAGAGCAGATTTGTCTAGGAATACATTAACTGGAGGCAGCGGCCTTGGACTTGCAATTGCTAAGCTAATTATAGAGGAACATGGCGGGAGTATTTGGGCTGAAAGTACTGAAGGAATAGGAACAAGTATATATTTTACATTAAAACAGAAAGATATATAAAAAGGTAGTGGGATAGATGAAGAAAATACTCATAATTGAAGATGAAAGAAGCATTGCAGAGCTTGAAAGAGATTATTTAGAAATTGATGGTTTTCAAGTTGATATTGAAGAAGATGGAGAAAAGGGCCTTAATAGAGGAAAGAATGGAGATTATGATTTAATAATCCTGGACTTAATGCTGCCCAGAATGGACGGCTTTGAAATATGTAAGCAGATACGCCTAGAAAAGGACATTCCAATTCTTATGGTATCAGCAAAAAAAGAGGATATTGATAAAATAAGAGGCTTGGGCCTGGGCGCTGATGATTACATAACAAAACCTTTTAGCCCAAGTGAATTAGTGGCAAGAGTAAAGGCCCATCTATCAAGATATGAAAGACTTATGGGTAAAACAGATAATAAGAAGGAAGAAATTAGAATAAGAGGCCTTTTCATAGATAAGGCTTCAAGAAGAGTTTATATAAATAACAAAGAAGTAACCCTAACCGCAAAAGAATTTGATCTTTTGACACTTTTAGCCATGAATCCTAATAGAGTATTTAGCAAAGAAGAATTATTTGAACGTATTTGGGACTTGGATTCTATAGGCGATATAGCTACTGTTACAGTTCATATTAGAAAATTAAGAGAGAAAATCGAAGCTGATCCCTCTAATCCACAATACGTAGAAACTTTATGGGGAGCAGGATACAGGTTTAAAATATAAATGATATTTATTTTCATTAGAAAGTGTTATAATGTTATTATCTAAAAAGGAATACAGGAGGCACAATGATTAATAATCATTGTGTTCAGGTAAAAGTCCTAAATGGACTTTTACGGGCAGTTTGCGAATGGAATGAGCAAGCTCAAACTGCCCAGTATAAAAGGAATACAGGAGGGTTTGTATGAGCAAATGTGATAACTGTGCTAGTAAAGGAAAATGCGGCAGTAATGAAGCTACCTGTTCTGCATTAATTCCAAGCTACGGCAGCATTAAAAATATAATTGGAGTAATGAGTGGAAAAGGTGGAGTAGGTAAATCTACTGTTACAGGCATTCTTGCAACTAAACTTAGAAGTCTTGGATACAAGGTTGGAGTTTTAGATGGTGATATAACTGGACCTTCTATGCCTAGATTCTTTGGCATAAATGAAAAGAGAGCAGATATAGTCCAGGGCAAAACTGAAGAGGAGGCTAAATTTATTCCAGTTGAAACAACTACTGGCATAAAGGTAATTTCTTTAAACCTATTAACAGAGGAAGAGGAACAACCAGTTATTTGGAGAGGTCCAGTGCTTACAGGTGTTATGACTCAAATGTTTAGAGATACTGAATGGGGAGAACTAGACTATCTATTAATAGATATGCCTCCTGGAACAGGGGACTTAGCCCTTACAGTTATGCAGAGTATTCCCCTTAACGGTGTTGTAATAGCAGCTACTCCACAGGATATGGTTACTATGATTGTTAAGAAGGTAGTTATTATGGCACAAAAGATGAAGATAAGAGTATTTGGTGTTGTTGAAAATATGTCTTACATTAAATGTGGAAACTGTGGTGAGAAACTAAAGGTATTTAGTAAAAAATCTGGAAAAGAACAGGCAGAAATCTTAGGAATACCTTTAATAGCTGAGCTTCCAATTGACCTTGACTTAGTAGAAAGCATGGAAAGTGGAAGAATTGAAGACTTTATTAATCTATCCTCAGAATATAATGACTTATTAAGAAACTTCATGAATCTACAATAACTTTTGTTATAATTAGTGTAAAATAGGAAACAATATTATTGTTAATTATAAAGTTTTGTATTTTCTTTAAGAAAGAGGAGGATTTTTATGAAAGCAATTGTTGATAAAGAAACCTGTATTTCCTGTGGATTATGTCCATCCTTGTGTCCTGAGGTTTTTGAGATGGAGGATGACGGCAAGGCTGGAGTTATCACTGAAACAGTTCCAGCTGAGGCTGAAGGAAGTGCTAAGGAAGCAGAAGAGTCCTGCCCAGTAAATGCTATTTCTGTATCATAAAGAATATTAAAGACACTGAATTTTCATAGTTCAGTGTCTTTTTTAAAATAATAACCTTTTTTAAAAATTTTAGGCATAAATAGCTAAAAATTAATTTTTAATTGTTGATATATTTTGCTTATTTATTACTGAAAATATTTGTTTTAAAGGCAGTATAGCAAGCACAATTAAGCAGAGAATTGCATCAGGCGCAAGGTAGCCCAAATTATAGAAAAAAGAGTAATAAGCTGCAGACATACCTTGAGGAGCATAGCTGCCGTAGAATATAAGACCAGATATAAAATGAAAAATAAATCTTACCGCAATAGATATTAGTACTCCAACAAGCATGGTGAATTTTGACTTATTTCTAAAATAGCCAGCAATACCAATAGCAGAAAAAGCTAAAGGATAATCAAAAAGAACTTGTACTGGATGTAATATATATGGTGCTAGAATAAAATCGATCACTCCAAAAAGAATTCCTGTAAGAAAACCAATTTCTGGTCCATAAAATAAGGCAATAATAAAAATGGGGACCATGCTTCCTAATGTGGCGCTGCCACCCATAGGGGCCTGGTAAAACTTAATCATTTTTAAAACTGTTCCTAGTGCAAGAGCAACTCCCACATTTGTAATTATTGAGGTAGAAAGCTTAATATTTTTTACCTTAATGAAAATAATTGCTAAAATTATTAAACCAATAATCGCAAAAATTGCTGCAGGATGTTTGGGGACATCTGCAAACCCTTGACTAATGCCGCTAAAATCAATTCCTGAAAATTTTAAACTAAAACCATTCATACAAATTCTCCTCTTTTCTTAGTGCTAAGAAATGTCTTAGATTAATATTGCCTCCACTATTTAGAAAAATAAAAAAACCGTATTTTGGAATACGGTTTTATATCTAAGTAAAATCGCTTTCCTACGCTGGTATTAACCAGATCAGGTATGAGGGTTATTGGATTAAATCCTTTTCTCAGCCTATAGGCACCCCTAGCACAAATATATTAACTTATATATATTATAGTACATTTAGCAGCTTTTAACAATGACTTTTAAATTTAAATTATAATTTGACCAATTGTGTGATTAACCATTTGAAGCTTACTAGGTTCAAAGTTAATTGTAGAACCAGCTTTTACGTTTGATGGCAAATGAGCTAAACCGACGCAGATGTTTCTACCATCAGGAAGGGAAACATATGCTTCAGTACTAAATACTTCAATTACTATTCCATGCATTAGCTTTCTTTCCTATTCTTAATAGTTTTATCGATGTCATGAGCAGTAGTTAGGCTATTATCCATTATATCTATTCCTTCACCAACTGGCCCTTTTCTCTTGTTTGCCATAGGTACCTTCCCTACAATACCTTTTTTGCTTTTTCCTGTAGCCATTTCATCAACTCCTAATTTAATTTAAACTATATTAAATATTTAAAATGCTTATATATTTAATATAGTAATCATAATTATTTTTGACTATTGTCTTTTAATTATTCAATTAAATTAAAAGTTACTAATATACTAAGAGGGACTATTTCAAAAAAATTTATATTAATGTATATTTTGAGATAGCCCCTCATTTACTTGCATTTATTTTTATATACCTGAAGTTATTTATAATAAAGATCATTATAAATAATTTTAAAAACCTCTAAAGCCTCTTCTATCTTCTCCTTCAAAAGTGCTTTCTTACTTTCAAATTCTTTAATGCCTTCCTCAGTTAAGGTATATATTTTTTGTATTTTCTTTTTTTCATCATCCCAATTACCAATAACAAGATTATTTTTTTCAAGTCTTTTCAAAAGTGGATATATTCCTCCGGTACTAGGAATCCAATTGCCATTGGTTTTCTCTCCGATTTTATGTGATATATCGTTACCGTTTGTGGGACCTAAGCTTAGAATATATAGAACATATAAAGGTAGAAGACCCTTTGTAAAAACTTGACCTACAGCCTCTTTCTCATTTTTAATCTTTTTAAGCTCATTTAGTTTTTGCTTATATTCCTCATAAAGCCGTTTTTCTTCAGCTTTTATATCTCTATCCATCCATTACACATCCCTTGCTACAACCACTCCCAAAAGGCCTGGGCCAGTATGAACACCTAAGGCAGGACTTATATCTCCAAAATGAAGAGCAGTTAAATTAGCTTCGCCTAGGAAGGAATCATAAAGCTTTTTACCTTCCTCTAAGGCACCGCCCTGCAGAACAAAAATTTTTGCTTTGGCAGTTTTAAGTGTCTCTTTAGCAATATTTATTAATTTATTTATAGATTGCTTTCTCCCTCTTACCTTTGCATAGGTAAAATATTTACCCTCTTCATCAACTGATATTATAGGCTTTATGTGCAGAAATTCTCCAATAGTAGCAGAAACTCTGCCTATTCTGCCTCCTTTTTTTAAATATTCTAAGGTTTCAACCACATAGTATACTGAAATACGATTTTTAATGGATGGAAGCACATCTACTATTTCTTCAAAACTTTTACCTTCTTTTATAAGATTGCCGCATTCCACAACTATTGCACCCAAGCCAGCAGAAAGGGTTTTGGAATCAAATAAGCAGGTTATTAAATTTGGATGATTCTCACTTACAAGCTTAACTGCATTAAAGGTTCCAGATAGGCCAGAAGATATTGTCACAGCAATAACATGTGTATAGCCTTCCATTTCAAGTGTACTATAAATAGTTTCCATGTCTTGCATTGAAGGCATTGATGTAGTTGGAATTTCTATATTTAGGTTGTCATACACCTCTTTAGGAGTAATATTAACCCGGTCTATATACTCCTTATCCTTATAAATAATTCTTAAAGGCATTATTTTTACGTTGTATTTATTTATTAAGTCTTCTGTTAAATCACAGGAACTATCAGAAATCAAAGCTATTTTACTCAAAATGTTTACAACCTCCATATAAATTTATAGTATTATTATATATCACTATTGATACCATTATCAATAGTGATAATGACAAGTTATACATTGTAAATAAAATATTTATAAGAGTATTAAAATCATTAAGGTTTGATACTTCGAAAATGATTGTAAACCATTAGATTTAGAATTATAATTTTCAGTAGATATATAAGAAATGGCCATCATTTAGATATTATTAAATCATAAGAATTAGGGGATGAACTTATGGCGGGAAGCTTAATTTATATTTTAATCTCTATAACAGGAGTTGTGGTCATTTTAGTAATTTTGCAATTTTTAGAACTAAAGAAAATAAGAAGTAGAATGGAATACAATGACAAAGTGAAAAATATATTATTTGAAGTTGCAGAAAAAATTATTAAAGCCACTTCAGAAAATGAAGTGTATAGTCTTATTTTAGATACAGCCATAGAGCTAGTACCTGGCGCTTCAAAAGGAAGTATTTTATTAATTGAAGAAGATAGCTTATTTCATTTTAAAACTGTTAAAGGTTTTTCAGATGAATTAAAGAAAATGACTATAAAAAAGGAAGAAGCTTATCTATATAGTATTAATAACTTTAGTGAAACAGCTATAATTAAAAATCCAAATAGCTTTGATGAAGATGTGATGAATGAGGAGAATGTAAGAAGCCTCAAAAGCTTTGAAGCCTTAGATATAAGCTGTACTCTAACCTCTCCAATCTATATGGATGAGAAACTAATAGGTATGATGAATGTAGATAGTACCTTAGCTGGAAAGACCTTTACCGATGAGGATTTAAAGCTTATGAATTACATAAAAAATGAACTTCAGTTAGCTCTTAAGAATTCTTTTATTCAAAGCAAACTTAAGTATATGGCAAACTTTGATGAACTAACAGGACTATACAATAGAAGGCTTTTTAAAGAGCATTTAACAAGTGAATATTTAAAAATAATGAGATATAAGACTGAGGGCTGCCTGGTGCTTATTGATTTGGATAATTTTAAAGTTATCAATGATAACTATGGGCATAATGTGGGAGATAGAGCTTTGAAGCTTTTTGCAAATGTATTAAGAGAAAATATAAGAAAAACTGATGTATATGCCAGAATGTCAGGTGATGAGTTTGTTATTTTATTTGTAAATTGTAATAAAGCTAATGCAATTGAAAGAATGGAATCCATTAGGAAAGTTGCAATAAAGACGAAAATTGAAAATATACCCCTTGGCTTTAGCTACGGTATTTGCAGTATTGAAGCTGATTCTAATTTGAATTCTGATGATATATTCGGCATAGCAGATAAGGAAATGTATCTTGATAAAAATGAAAAAATAAATAGATTAGCTGACAATTATTAAAAAACCATAACTTCAATTAGTTGTAGAGGCCTAATCAAGGCCTCTAGTTTATTATGTGAGTAAAATTGTAAGTTTTATTTTATAACACCATAGCGTACTATATTTACCTCTGTATCTACATTAAAAACTGCTTTAGAATAAAAATCTTTCCACTTATTATTTGACCAGTAGTTATTATTTTTGGCTCTAATTATATCACCAATACCTATTGGGTCACTTCCTACCTCCTGAGTATATTTTAGAAGCTTTAGGCACTCATCTTTAATTTCCTTTGACATGAGTTTTTCGTATTTAATTTGTACTGTTTTTTTATCAACATGATCCCATTGATGTTCTTCATAAACACCACTAAATTTTAAGCTTATATCAACTATTGGTATATTATCTTCTATATGGATTTTAATTTTTCTTTTGGGCCTGTATAAAAGCATAGAGGTTCCAGTCTTTCCAGACTTATCATTTTCAGGGCAATCTAAGGATGTAAAGGTATAAGTGGTATAATTTAACTTTCCCTTCAAGGCAAGGAGTAAAGAGGTATCCTTTTGATTAAGTTTACCCACCATTTTATCATAATTAAATAATGCACAGCCTAAAATATGAATGCCTTTTGTCTCTTCATTTTCAATCTTAACTAAAGGTGTAATGGAATCAATACCTTCTGCAAAGGAATAAGAAGTAAATTTGAATATAGAGGTATCGGGACAATTGCCCATTTTAGAATTTGTTTCAATAAGCTGATCCAAGTAAAATGAAGGTCTTGGCTTATCTTCTAACTTTTGAGTAAAGTCAAATAAAAATTTTGGGCTGTCTTCACTTATTACAACATATGCAATGGCAGGATTGGAAGAATCTCGTTCAAAGATTTCTAAAAGATTAATAATGCCTTTTTCAGCTAGCGCTTCAGAAATAACAATCTGCTGCACCTTACCTCCTTCTAAGGCCTTTGAGGATACATTTCGGGACTTAGTTCTAAATTCTCTAAGGGTTCCAGCATTACCAGAGATGAATTCTACCTGCTCCGTTTTCTTAGGATCAGCTACCGGTGTTGTATAGGAAAGAAGAAGACCACCATCACTTGAATTTTCAATGCCAACCTGCAAAATGAAGCCTATTTCTTCATATATTCTTTGATCCCAGCAGCCTGATAAAACTATAATGGGTATATAAAATATTAATAACAATTTAATTATTTTTACTTTTCTCAAGTTTAACACCTCTTTTGCTTATAAAGGAAAATCCAAAAGAAAATATTAATATACCAATGATGCTTAAACCCATAAAGCCTATAATATCTGTAAAACCATATATGTCAACTAAATCCTTTTGTATATCACCTAAGAAAATAATAATTAAATCAAATAAAATAATAGGATACCATTTATTATTAATATCAAGTAAAATATCTAAAAAATGATATGAGCAAAAGTAGTAACTTCTAATTGAAGAACCCATTACAGGATACCACAGAAGAATAAATATCAAATCCAGTCTTTCAAGGATTGGAACTCTTATGGAGGTTATAATATTAAAAAGAGGAAAGGCCAATAGCTTTAGTTTCCACTCACCAACATAAATTGTTGAAATTAATATAATTAAAGTAGAAAAAAAGGTAGTAAAAATATTGGCAATGAGGGCGTACTTGGTGAAATTTTGCTTATCTGTTACATAGGGGTAAATAATAGGTAAAAGCTCAATACCTAAAAAACTAAAGCCTGATAAAAGCATGCCATTTAAAATACCTTTTGTTCCTGAGATACCAATGGGCATTGCAAAGGTTAACCTTCCATTTTTTGATATAAATAAAAATAATATTATAGTTAAAATATAAATAGGTAATATTGTATTATCAAATCTGGCTGTTGCTTTTAAGCCTTTGAAACACAAATAAATAGTGGGCAGTGAGGTAAAAACTGACAAAACTGTTAAAGGTGTTAAAGTTAAAACAGTTACTTTAATTAGTTCGCTGTATAACCTAAAAATCACAATACAAGTAAAAGTAAGATATAAGAAATAGCAAAAATTTAAAAACATCCCTATGTATTTTCCATAAAGGAATATATTAATTTGAAAAATAGATTTATTAGAATATCTTTTTAAAAAGCAGCTGATTATATAAGTACACAATATGGATATAGCGCCTGATAAAAGTACGGATATCCAGCCATCATGACCAACCTTCTCAGCTAAGGTACTAGGAAGAGTAATAATGCCAAAGCCTATCTGTGATGAAATAAGAAAAGACATCATCTGCCTAGAATAAATAAAATGTTTTTTATTATTTCTCATCATCAAATCCTCTTTTCTTATCTAAAGGCTTAGATATATCAGGTCTTTTTTTCAAGAATTTAAAAGGTACCCGGATAAATGCATTCTTAAGATCCTCTAGTTTTAAAGGCGCTAATGGCTGCAGATATGGCTGACCCAGGGACTCTAGGGATATTAGATGAGCTATTAGAAATATTATACACACTAATATACCAACAGCCCCAAATACAGAAGAAACAAGCATAATCATAAATCTATAAAGTCTTATTGCGATTCCCATGTCATTAAGTGGAGTTACATAGGAGGCTATGGCGGTTATTGATACAACAATAATCATTAAAACACTTACAATTCCTGCTTGAACAGCAGCCTGCCCTATAATAATACCGCCAATAATACCAATGGAGGTACCTACATAAGTTGGAAGTCTTATTGAGGCCTCTCTTAATAATTCTATAGTAACTTCCATAATTATGGCCTCAAAATAAGGAGGAAAAGGAACCCTTCCTCTTGATTCAGCTAAGGGAATCAAAAGCTTTAAAGGAACCATATAATAATGAAAGGAAGTTACTGAAATATAAATAGCGGGTAATAATAATGCTATGGTAAGAGCAAATACTCTTAAAATTCCAAGGAAAGTTCCAAGTATCCAGTGGCTATTAAAATCATCTTGAGTTTGGAAAAATGAAAAAAAACTTACAGGTGCAGAAATGACCACAGGAGTTCCATCAACTATAACAGCAAGGCTGCCTTCTAGCAGCAGAGAAACTACTTTGTCAGGTCTTTCAGTTGCTATAAACTGTGGAAATGGCGAGTTTGGTGAATCAGAAATCATCTGTTCTATGTATCCGCTGCCTAATATTCCATCATAATCATACTTTTTAATTCTATTTTCCAAGTCTTGTAATATTTCTTGGTTAGCTATCTTGTTTATATATGCTATATAAATATCTTGATTCGTTGAAGTGCCTAAAGTTATTATTTTAAATTTAAGATCATTATTTCTAATTTTTCTTCTCAATATGGAAACGTTAGTAGTGGCACACTCTACAAAGCCTTCATGGGAACCTCGTATATTTTTTTCAGATTCAGGCTCACTAATACTTCTTTTTTCAAATTTTATTAGATTGCAGGAAACCGCGAAATTTATACCTTGTGCAATAAATACTGCTCTGCCTTGAGTGACATCTTTCATAATTGAGGGGGTATCGTATATAAGTGATAATCTAGCTATAGGTAGAGTTTTTATAATTTTTTCGTTTTTTAAATTCTCATAGTTAAGTGACATAAGAGGCTTAAAAAAATCACGTTGAAACAAATCTAAGTCAACAAGACCAACAACAAATATAAAATATCCTTCCAAACCATTACTGAGGGACACCTGTCTAAAAATTATGTCAGGACAATCTTGAAATTTATTTTTTAAAGTATTTACTATATCTTTTATATTAGAATTTGCTAAATTCACAAGCCTCACCCCAATATGTGAAAATAAGTGTTTAAATTAGGTTTAGACTTTTTTAGAAGATTTATGCATGGAAGGGAGTTAAAACAAAAGGCTTTGCCTAAAAAAGCAAAGCCTAAATTTATGGTATTTTCCATGAAAAACTTTTATAATTCATGTGCATTTATTTAGCTGAAATTATTTTATTTAACGTAGCAATTTACGATTTCTCCATAGTAAATTGTATGATAATCATCATCTTTGTAGCTGATGTTTTTTATTTCTTCAGAAAGCATATGAGGATCCATCTTTTGTTTATAGACTATTTTGCATTCATAGTGGAGTTCACACTCTCCAATTACAGGTGTTGAAACTGATTTTCCAGGTTCCAAAGTTAGTGGGCACTCTTCATATTTGTTTATGTCTCTTCCTGATTTTGAACCATAAAATCCAAGAGCCTTTCTTAAGTCATTATTTAGTGGAATACTAATCGTAAATTCATTAGAATTCTCTATAAGCTCATAAGTATATCTTGATTTCCTAACTAACACAGTAAAAATTGGTTTATTCCATTCAAAACCAATATTTCCCCAGCTTATGGTCATAGTATTAGTTTTATCTCCGCTTTTTACAGTAAGGAAGGCTCCTTGCTTATGTAAATAATTCATGGCTTCTTCAAGTCTTTGGGTAAAATTAACTGACATTATACTCTCTCCCTTCAATGATATTACTTTTATATTTTATCATAAATTATATTTATTACCCATAAAAGATTAAAAATACAGTTGCTACTAAAAATTAATTTATATAAGAGCTTGAAAAGAAGGTGAATTGTAGAGAAAGCTTCCTTTTTATAATTATTAAAATAAAATGAATATTATATTTTTTTATTCAAAATTAAATGTTATAATTACCTTAATTATTGAGCTGGTTTTATATTTATTATTATTTAATTAAAATTATATGGAGGTGTTATGATGAAAAAAAGGTCTATGGCCTTGGTGCTGATATTAATTTTATTTAGCACTTTATTTTTTGGCTGTAAAAAACAAACGATTGCACAAAGTACTGAACTTCAAAAACAAAATTATAATGGAAGAGTATTCTATGAAATATTTGTAAGATCCTTTAACGATAGTAATGGTGATGGCATAGGAGATATTAAGGGTGTTACACAAAAGTTAGATTATTTAAGTAAGGATCTAGGTGTAACAGGTATTTGGCTTATGCCAATAAACGATTCACCTAGCTATCATGGCTATGATGTTTCAAATTATTATAGTATTAACAAAGATTATGGAACTTTAGAAGATTTTAAAGAACTTATAAAGGAAGCACATAAAAGAAACATTAAGGTGATTATGGACTTAGTAATAAATCATACCAGTATTGATAATGCATGGTTTAAAGAAGCTGCTAATGATAAAAACAGCAAATATAGGAACTATTATATTTGGGCAGATAAAAATACAGATGTAACAGAAGGATCCCCTATTAGCCCCCAGCCTTGGACTCCAATGGGTGAAGATTATTATTACGCTCTTTTCTGGAGCGGAATGCCAGACTTAAATTATGACAATAAAGATGTAAGAGAAGAAATGAAAAAAGTTGCAAAATATTATTTAGATTTAGGCATAGATGGCTTTAGACTTGATGCAGCAATGCACATATATGAAGATAACAATAAAAATGTACAGTGGTGGAAGGAATTTAATGATTATGTTAAGAGTCAAAATAAGGATGCAGTTTTAGTTGGTGAAGTTTGGGACAAGACCGCTGTTATTAGCCAGTATATGCAGAGTCTCGATTCTGCTTTTAACTTCCCAGAAGCAGATGCAGTAATGAACATGGTAAATAGCGGGGACGTGGGTAATACTGCTTTTGTACTTACAAATGCCTATGAACAGTATGCCTTAAAAGCTAAAAATTATATAGATAGCCCTTTTTTAACTAATCATGATCAAAATAGAATTATGAGTGTGCTAAATGATGAAGATAAAGCAAAAAAGGCAGCAGCCGTGCTTTTAACCTTACCCGGAACTCCATACATCTATTATGGAGAGGAAACTGGAATGACTGGCGCAAAGCCTGATGAGAAAATTAGGGAGCCTTTTATATGGGACAATAAAAATACTAAACTGAATGCATCTTGGGAAGCTTCCACAAATGATATCAATAAAGTGGCTGTAAATGTACAATCACAAGATAAGAATTCCTTACTAAACTTTTATAAACAGATGATCTCACTTAGAAACAATAGTGAAGAGCTTAAATATGGCAGCTTTGAAGCACTAGATACAGTTAATACAAATATTTATGCAATAAAGAGGACAAAGGATAATAACAGTACCTATGTTTATATTAACTTAAATGATGAACCTGCTAAAGAAAAAATAGATATATCAAAGGCAAAAATACTTTATTCAAATAAAAGAAAAGAAAGTAAATTAAGCTTTAAAGGAAACTTAGACATTGAAGGTAATGAAATTTTAATATTAGAAAAAATAAAATGAAAATATTTTCAGAAAATATATTGACTACTTGGAAAACGTGAGATATAATTTAAACATAAAGTGCAAACGGTTGCACAAATAAACAATAATATATTTTAAAGGGGGAAAATTTGATGAAAAAAAGTTCAAAGGTTTTAGCATCAGCTTTAACACTTATGCTAGTTGCAACAGCTTTTGTAGGATGCGGTAAAAAGACAGACAGCACAGCAGCAGTAAAGAAGGAATCCAAAAAGATAGTTGTATGGTCACATCTTACTGATGATGAGGTTGCAGCTATTAAACCAATAGCTCAACAATGGGCAACTAAGACAGGTAATACAGTTGAAGTATTAGCTGATAAAGGAGATTTTAGTGCATTTGCACAGGCTGCTGTAAGCTCAAAGGCAGCAGATATCATGTTCGGTTTAGCTCATGATAACCTTGGTGGTTTTTACAAAGCAGGTGTTTTAGCAGAAGTTCCAGCTAATACAATAGATACCTCAAAATATAATGAAAATGCTATTAATGCAGTTTCCTTTGATAAAAAAATGTATGGTATTCCTCTATCAATTGAAACATTAGCATTATTCTACAATACAGATAAAGTTACTACACCTCCAACTACTTTAGATGACTTAATAGCTCAAGGTAAAAAAGTTGGTTTTCATTATGAAGCTAAGAATCTTTATCACAGCTATGCATTCGTTTCAGGATTTGGCGGATATATATTCAAGGATAATGGTGGAGCATTAGATCCAAATACTATAGGGCTTGACAATGAAGGAGCTATAAAGGGTTATGAAACTCTAGCTACATTTGGTAAAGAGCTTGGAATGAAGTCAAGTGTTGATTCAGGAGCTGCTGGCGGAGAATTTAAGGCTGGCAAAATCGGAATGTATATAAGTGGACCATGGGATGTAGAAAGCTTCCAAAAGGCAGGAGTTCATTTTAAAGTTGCTCCATTACCAAGTATAGATGGAAAGCCTGCAACTCCATTCTTAGGAGTTCAAGCTGCATTCGTTAATGCTAAATCAAAGAATCAAGCTGAAGCTTGGGACTTAATGAAATATTTAGTAGCTAATACTGAACAGGCATTATTTGATAAGGGCCACAGAATACCAGCTGTTAAGGATTCTCCATTAAAGGATCAATTAGCAAAAGGTGATTTAGCAGGGTTTATTGAGCAAGCTAAAACAGCTTACCCAATGCCAAATATTTCTCAAATGGGATCAGTTTGGGCAGCAAACGGAGACTTTGCACTATTAGTAGATGGAAAATTATCAGCTAAAGATTATGCTGCTAAATATACTAAAGACGTAAAGGATCAAATAGCTCAAGCAAAATAATATTTAAGGTATAACATAATTGATGGTAGGAGGGGGACAGAGACCCCTCCTATTTAATAATGAAAGGGGATAGCGATGAAAAAAAAGAGAAAGAAAACTAGTTTCTTTGATCGTATTAGAGGTTACGTATATTTATCACCAGCACTTATATCAATATTTTTTCTAAGCTTATTGCCTATTGCGTATACCGTTTATATAGCGTTTACCAATTATAACTTAGATCATATGGACAATTTTAAACTTGTTGGACTGGCTAATTTTAAACAGATATTAAATGGTCCCCTAAAGCCTATATTTTTACCTGTATTTGTATGGACACTTATATTTGCTTCAGTAGTAACTCTTGGAAATTATTTTATAGGTTTATTAATTGCAATGTTGCTTAACAATTCCAATATGAAGGAAAGAGGACTATACAAAGGATTATTTATCATTCCTTGGGCTCTTCCAAGTACTATTGCAATATTATCTTGGCAAGGACTTTTAAATGAAGAATATGGTCCAATTAATTTAATACTAAAAAAGTTACACATTATTCAAAATAATATACCATGGCTTACAGATGGAAACTGGGCAAGAGTAGGAGTTCTAATAGTAACAATTTGGTTAGGATTTCCATATATGATGAATGTTGCACTTGGTGCACTGTCTTCAATTCCAGACACCTATTATGAGGCAGCAGAAATAGATGGAGCAAGTTGGTGGCAAAAATTTACTAAGATTACACTACCATCTTTAACTTCCTCATCAATACCACTACTTATATCTTCCTTCTCATTTAATTTTAATAATTTTGGTGCGGCTTATTTAATAACTGGCGGAGGTCCGGCAAAGGCTTCTGGATCAGTGTTTGCTGGATATACAGATATTCTTGCAAGTTCCGCATTTAAGATGGTTAACGTTGTATATAGATATGATTTAGCTGCAGCACTTAGCATTTTGATATTCATATTAATTGGAACTATTAGTATATTCCAAATGAAATTATCAGGTGCTTTTGAGGAGGTGGACTAACATTGAATAATCAAACTAATACTAAAAAAGATGTTGAATTAGTTTATAAGCATAGATTAAAACCTAGTGAAAGGAGAAATCTTTGGATAAGTAGAATAATAATATGGGTTATGCTTATTATTGTGCTTTTCCCACTAGTATCCATAATAGTTGCTTCACTTTCCAAAGGAAATTATTTTTATCAGGGGACATTTTTTCCAAGTGAAATAACCTTTGATAATTACAAGGGCCTATTTTCCGGAGACGTTTCTAAAGGAGGAAACTTTCCAATTTGGGTTAAAAACAGCTTGCTATTATGTAGTACTGTTGCTATATTAAACTTATTTTTAACAGGTACAGCAGCTTATGCATTTTCAAGATTAAGATTTAAAGGCAGAAGATATGGACTAATGTCTTTACTAGTGCTGCAAATGTTTCCTGCTATGATGACAATTTCCGCAATATATTTTATGCTATATAAATTGGACTTAATTGATAATCTATGGGCTCTAGTGGTAATATTTGCTTGCGGAAGCGCCTATAATATATGGCTTTTAAAGGGTTATTTTGACAGTCTTCCTAGAGAGCTTGATGAGGCAGCTATGGTGGATGGTGCAAGCCATTGGAAGGTATTTACTAAAATTATAATGCCTCTAGCAAAGCCTATGCTTGCAGTTATGTTCCTATTTAGTTTTATTGGAACCTATAGTGAGTATATAATAAGTTCAGTAGCATTAAAATCACCAGAAAATTACACTGTGGCTCTGGGACTTAGGAGCTTTATAAATAATCAATTTTCTGCAAATTGGACTGCCTTTTCAGCAGCTGCAGTAATTTCATCAGTACCTATTGTTATAATTTTCATGCTTCTTCAAAGGTTCATACAAAAGGGCCTCGTTGCTGGAGCTGTTAAAGGTTAATAAAATAAATATAATAAAATATAGGTATTTACAAAGCTTACAATATTTAAACGTCTTTGTGGATACCTTATATTTATGTTAGTGGATGTTTAGAAAAAGTGATTTAGACTAAGGAGGCAGAATAAGCTATGAACAAACATGCAATTTTTCATATATTAGATGTGCCATATGTATATGGAATAGATAAAGAAAATTTAATAGTAAGAATAAGAACAGCAAAAGGTGAAATGAAAAGCTTAATTATTCATTACAAAGACAGATATGATTGGGAAAATCCTTTTAATAAGAAGAAAATGTTTTTAGCAGAAACTGATTCACTCTTTGATTATTATGAGGTACAGCTTCATGTTAAGGAGCAAAGGTACAGGTACTTTTTTGAACTCAAAGATAATGAGGGTAATATAGAATTCCTTAATGAAAGAGGAGTTTTGCAAAGCTTAAAGGAACCAAAAGAACAGGAATGCTTTCAATTCCCATTTCTAAATCCTGCTGATGTATATGACAGCCCGTCCTGGGCCTATGAAGGTATTGTGTATCAGATATTCCCAGATAGATTTTATAATGGTGATAAAACTAATGATCCAAAGGGGACCTTAACCTGGGGTGACAAAGTAACTCCCCAAAGTATGTTTGGGGGAGATCTTCAAGGCATAATAGAAAAGTTAGACTATTTAGAGAAACTAGGGATAAATATAATTTATTTAACTCCAATTTTCGAATCAACTACAAATCATAAATATAATACAAAGGATTATTTTAAAGTTGATCCTTCCTTTGGAGACACCGCAAAAGCAAAGGAATTGATTGATAAATGCCATAAGAGAAATATTAAGGTTGTATTTGATGCAGTGTTTAATCATTCTGGCAGTGATTTTTTTGCCTTTGAGGATGTAGTTAAAAAGGGGGAGAAGTCTAAATATAAGGAGTGGTTTTATATTAATGACTATCCAGTAGACAAAGAAAAAGTGAATTATTTAACCTTTGCAAATGATGTAAGTACAATGCCTAAATTAAATACTGAAAACCCTGAAGTTGTAGAATATCTTTTAAAAGTAGCTGAATACTGGATAAAAGAGGTTGGCATTGATGGCTGGAGGCTTGATGTTTGCGACGAGGTAGATCATGCTTTTTGGAGGGAATTTAGAAAGACAGTAAAAAAAGCTAATCCCAATGCAATAATTATAGGTGAAATTATGCATGAAGCATCAGCGTGGCTTAAAGGGGATCAATTAGACAGCATAATGAATTATCCTATAAAAAACCTTTCAGTAGATTTTTTTGCTAAAAGAGTAATAAGTGCAGAAGAATTTGATAATGGGCTTACTTATAATAGAGTTATATATACTAAAAAGGTGAATATGAATATGTTTAACCTTATTGGAAGTCATGATACCTCTAGATTCTTAACTGAAAGTAAAGAGAAGGTAGAAAGATTAAAGCTTGCAGCAGTGTTTCAATATACTTACATTGGTATGCCCTATATTTATTACGGTGATGAAGTTGGAATGGCTGGAGGCAATGATCCTGAATGCAGAGGCTGCATGATTTGGGATGAAAAGAAGCAAAATGGAGATTTATTTAATTTTTATAAAACACTAAATGAAATAAGAAAAGAAAACAAGGCTTTAATCTATGGTGAATACAAGTCCATTTATAATAAAGATAATTTAATTGCGTATATGAGAACTTTTGAAGAGGAACAGATTATCGTCCTCTTAAACAATAGCGATGAGGAGTATACAGTTAAGCTTGAAGCAGTTAATGGAAAATATCTTGATTTATTAAATAAAATTGAAATTAACCTTCAAAATTGTATATCTCTTAAAGCTAATGATATTAAAATTTTAAAATTAGTGAAATAATAAAGAATTTGCAGCTCAGCTAAAGAAGCAATTAGGAATTAATATAATTTTTACTTATTAATTCATTGAAAGTAGGTGACAAAGTGATACATGTTGAAAACCTAACTAAAGAATTTAAGTTATATAAAAAACAGCCTGGCTTTATGGGTACTGTTAAGGGGCTTTTTAGTAAGGAGGTTGAAATTAAAACTGCTGTAGATAATATTAGCTTTCATATTGATGAAGGTGAAATTGTGGGCTACATAGGTGCTAATGGTGCAGGAAAATCAACAACTATTAAAATGATGACTGGTATTTTGGTACCAACCTCAGGTAAATGTACTGTTAATGGAGTAGTACCCTATAAAGAAAGACAAAAAAATGCAAAGCAAATAGGAGTTGTTTTTGGACAGCGAACTCAGCTTTGGTGGGACCTGCCTCTTACTGAGACCTTTTCAATTTTAAAGGAAATATATGAGGTAAATAATGAAGACTATAAAAAAAGAATGACCTTCTTTAACGAAGTACTAAATATAAATGAATTCATAAGTAGTCCTGTGAGAACTCTATCTTTAGGACAGAGAATGAGAGCTGATTTAGCAGCTGCCTTAATTAATAATCCTAAAATATTATATCTTGATGAGCCAACAATTGGTCTTGATGTTATGGTTAAGGAAAATATACGAAAGGCTATTAAGGAAATAAATAAAGAATATAAAACTACAGTTATTCTTACTACCCATGACTTAGACGATATAGAAGAACTATGTAATAGAATTATTATTATTGATAAAGGTAAGGCAGTTTATGATGGAAGTATAGATGAGATAAAGGATAAGTTTGGCTATATGCGAACAGTCCAAACCTTAGTTAAAGACGTAAAGGCTGCAAGACAAATTGATATAGTAAAAGAATTTAAACTTTCTAGGGAGGATGTAAATACTTCTATAGTGGACAATAGTCTCATAGTTAATTTTAATAGAAATAAAATAAGCATTTCAGATATTGTTGGTCATATAATGGCAAAGGTTCAAGTTATGGATATTAATATAAAGGATACAGATATAGAGGAAATAGTTAAGAAAATTTATAGCCATGAGGTGAAAATATAATGGGCTATATTAAAAAGAAATTTAGATTATATTGGCCTTTTGGAAGAGGGGTTATTCAGACCCTAATGAGTTATAGGGCTAATTTCTTTATGTTTGTTTTTGGAAATTTAATGAGAACCTTTGTATTATATTATCTTTGGAAGGCGGTATTTATAAGTTCAGCTTCAAGCTCTTTAAATGGTTTTAGTTTAAAGGATATGATTATTTACATATTTATGAGCAACATAACTGCAGGAACTATTACTACTGGAGCAGACCAAGATATTGGACATGAAGTTAGAGACGGCTCCATAGCAATGAATTTGATTAAGCCTATTAATTATCAAGTAAGAATATTTTTTATGTCCTTAGGTGGTTTTGTTTATCAATTCTTCTTTGTATTATTGCCTGTGTGGATAGGATTAATTGCAGTAAGATTTTTTACCCTTAGGGAAGTTCCTCCTGATTTTGGAACCATTTTGCTTTATTTATTCAGCATGCTCCTTGGCTTTATAGTAAGCTACTTAATGAACTTCTGCTTTGGACTTTTAGCCTTTTATGTTACAAATATGTGGGGAATAAGCCAAATAAAAGAGGCAGTATTGTTGTTTTTTTCAGGACAACTTATACCAATTGCATTTTTTCCTTTAGCTATGCAAAACATAATGCAGTTTTTTCCTTTTAGTTCTCTAAACTATATACCTGTTATGATTTATATTAAAAAGCTCACAGGAATAGCTTTGCTTCAGTCCTTAGGAATTCAGCTGTTTTGGGTGGTTTTCTTGTATTTCTTAAGTAAGTGGCTTTGGAATAGAGCAATAAATAAGCTGGTTATATTAGGAGGTTAGAGAAGTTGAGAAAGTATTTTAGATTATATATTAAGTTTTTAAGCCAGTATTTAAAATCACTTATGGAGTATAAAGCTGATTTTTTTATAGGTCTTTTTGGATTTGTAGTAATTCAAGCTACGGGTATTGCTTTCTTATATTTAGTGTTTCAAAGAATTCCAAGCTTAAATGGCTGGACCTTTGATGAAATATTATTTATTTATGGCTTTGCTCAGCTTCCAAGAGGCCTTGACCACCTGTTTACAGATAACTTATGGCTTTTAGCAGGAAGAATTATTGTACGAGGTGAATTTGACAGGTACCTATTAAGACCAATAAATCCATTATTTCATCTTATAGCTGAAAGATTTCAGCCAGACGCTTTTGGAGAACTGGCCGTAGGAGTAGCTTTAATTATAACTTCTATTTCAAAATTAAAGCTTTCATTTAGCTTTATAGATATAATGATTTTTATTATTGTAGTTATTTGCGGATCTATTATTTATACCTCAATAAAATTATTTTTCGCTTCTTTTGCCTTTTGGCTTAAATTTAGTCAATCAATACTATTTATGAATTATATGTTGTCTGATTTTACTAAGTATCCTTTATCTATTTATTCCAAATGGATAAGAATAATTTTAACCTTTATTGTTCCATTTGCATTTACAGCCTTTTTCCCTGCAGGCTACTTCGTTGGTAAGATTGATATATATACAGCTGTAGGAGGTACTGCTTTAGCCGCATTAGTTTCATTTATAATTGCATATTCAACTTGGAGCTTAGGAATAAGGGCCTATGAAAGTGCAGGGTCATAAAAACAACTTGGAGGAAATTATGGATAGAAAATGGTGGAAAGAGGGCATAGTATATCAAGCCTATGTCAGAAGCTTTAAGGATTCAAATGGAGATGGAATAGGTGATTTAAAAGGAATCATTGAAAAACTTGATTATTTAAAAAACCTAGGCATTGATATACTTTATCTAAACCCAATAAATAGCTCTCCTAATTATGATAATGGCTATGACATAAGTAACTTTGAAGATATAATGGAGGAATTTGGAACACTAGAAGATTTTGATGTACTTATTAAAGAATTACATAATAGAAGTATGAAGCTAATTATGGATATTGTAATTAATCATACTTCACATGAGCATCCTTGGTTTAAAGAAAGCAGAAAGTCTAAGGATAATCCCTATAGAGATTACTATATTTGGCAGCCAGGCAGAAATAATGGTGTCGTGAACAACTGGGGTTCCTTCTTTGGGGGCAGTGCCTGGGAGTATGATATAACTACTGATGAATATTATCTTCATATTTTTTCAAAGGAGCAGCCAGATTTAAACTGGGAAAATGAAAGCTTAAGAGAAGAAATAAAAGAAATGATTAGGTTTTGGATAGATAAAGGTGTGGATGGCTTTAGAATTGACGCCATTAATCATCTGGCTAAGGATATGAATTTTCCAGATGCTCCAATAGAGCAAGGTACAAAATACGGAAATTTTATAAAGTATGTACAAAATTTACCCAAGGTACATGAGTATATTAAGGAAATTCGAAGAGATGTTTTTAAGGATGATTATCATGTACTAATTGGAGAAACAGGTGGCATAAGCTATCATAATACAAAGCTGTATACAGGTGCTGAGGCTAGAGAATTAGACATGATATTTCATTTTGATATGAATGGAATTGGTTTTGGTAAAAAGCCCTGGGAGAAGGCTTCAATCAATTTAATCAAGGATTTAAAAGAAAAAATGACTGGCTGGCAGTTGATAAAGGAAGAAGAGGGCTGGTGTCCACTTTTTTACTCTAATCATGATAGTACAAGGACAGTATCAAGACTTGGTGAGGATAAAAAATATAGAAAAGAATCTGCAAAAATGCTAGCCATGCTTCAGCTTACCCAAAAGGGTACACCATTTATTTACTATGGCGATGAAATTGGAATGACTAATGCAAATGAATTCAAACTTGAAGATTATAGGGATATTGCAATTTTTAATAGATATAAAGAGCAGGTGGAAACTGGGGTTGTAAGTGAAGGAAACTTTGTTATGGGGCTTCATAATACCTCCAGGGACAATGACAGAACACCTATGCAGTGGGATTCTACTATGAATTCAGGCTTTACAACTGGGAAGCCTTGGATTAAGGTGAATTCTAATTATAGTGAAATAAATGTTAAAGAGCAGCTTGAAGATAAGGACTCAATAATTAACTTCTATAAAGAGTTAATAGCAATAAGAAAGGTATATCCAGTATTAGTATATGGAAGCTTTCAAGAGTTAAATCATGAACATGAGGAAGTTTACTCATATATTAGGGAACTTTATGGGGTAAGGTTATTAATAATTGTAAATTTTTTTGAAAATAATGCAAGCTATAAGCTCCCTATTGATATTAACATCTCGGAAGCCAAGTTATTAATATCAAATTATAAAAATATAAATAAAGAAGATTTTTGTTTGAAACCTTATGAAAGCAGATTATATATTTTGTAGTATATCAGCATTGAACCAAAAGAAAATAAGTTTTAAAAGAAAAAACTTACTAAAATTAGATTTTAGCAAGTTTTTTCTTTTAAAAGCCTTTTGTCTATTATTAAATTATAGGAAAGTCCTAAAAATACAAGTAGTCCTCCAATAATTTTACCTAGTGAGATTAATCCCTGAGAAAAATAGTCAATTATTATTCCAGTAAAAAGCTGTCCAACAAATATAATTAATGTGAGATAGAAAGCAGATATCTTTGGTGTAATGAAATTAGAAATAGACACAACAATAACACCAAGCAATCCACCAAGGAAAGCCCAGATGGGTACAGATTTTAATAGGTTAGTAGAAAGCTTTAAATAATCACTGCTTATTAGTAAAAATATGAAGGAGAAAAATAAGCCTACTACATAATTAAAAAAGGTCCCTTCTAATAATCCTATTTTATTTGCTAACATGGAATTTATATTTCTTCCTAAAACAATTGAAGCACCTGCAGCAATTGAAGCTAAAACTATCATTAACATAGCTATTCCCCCTAGTATTCCTTATTCAGCTCCTAACTTTTAAGCTGTTAATAAAAAGTCATAATTACTATACCTATGATTATTATGATTAAACCTATTAGCTTTTGTTTCTTAAACTTATAAACTTCAGCTCCAAGAAGTCCATAGTGATCAATAACTATTGAAATTATTGATTGACCTAACAATCCTAAAGCAAGAGTTAAAGAAGCTCCAATATAATTAAAGCTTAAATTATTAAATAAAACGGTAAAAACTCCAATAGCACCTGCACTATAAAGGTAAATTGGAATATTATTATGAAGGTTAAGTTTTATTCTTTTAATAAGCAAAATACAACTTATGCATATTAGCCCTATTATATGGATGATTACTATTGATGAGTAAGTACCGGTATTTTTTGATAGTGCTCCATTAACGGCTAGCATAACAGTAATTAAAATACCAATTAACGCTGAAAGTAGTTTATACATAAAATCCCTCCATTTAGTTCTATCTTAAAATTAACATAGAACTAAAGAATATTACTATGACATATGTCATAGTAAAAATGATATAATGTAGCTAGCTTATATTATTAATGGTTTAGGGGAATGAGCTAATGAGAGAAATAGCTAATATTAAAAAGTTGAATTACTATGTTTCAAAATATAATATAAATGATATTTTTAGCACTGATATGAAACCATATATGGAACTATTCTTTTTTAACAAAAATGAATATATATGTAAAGCAAATGAGAAATTAGATTATCTATTATTCTTCGTTAAAGGCAAAGCAAAGGTATATGGGTCTTTAAGCAATGGAAAGTCTCTGCTGCTTTGCTTTTATAAGCCCTTTATGATAATAGGTGATGTTGAATTTTTGCGTTCTGAAACAGCAAATTCAAACGTTCAAGTAATAGAAGATACCTATTGCGTTGGTATATCTTTTGATAACATTATTAAATTTGCATTTGATGATTCCAAGTTTTTAAGATCTGCATGTGTTTGGTTAGGTGAGAAACTTATTAGGCTTAGTAAAAATAGCTCCATTAATTTGTTATACCCGCTTGAAAATAGATTAGCAAGTTTTATTTTGGCTACTTGTAATGAAAGCAAAGATAAGAACAAAATTATTTTCCAGGGTAATTTAACAGAGGTTTCGGAACTTTTAGGAACAAGCTATAGACATCTTTTAAGAACTTTAAATTTACTTTGTAGTGAAGATGCTATAAAAAAGAATGAAAACTATTATGAAATTATAAATACAAGTATATTAGAGAAGCTTGCAGGAGAATTGTATGAATAAAGATAGAGAGTAAAAAGTATACTGCTAATCTAAAGAAGAATGAAAGACTATAAAAATTTAGCTGTGCTAAGAGTAAAAGCATTTATTTCACCTTTAGCACAGCATTTTTATATTTTGCCAAGTTTTAATTTTTCAATACTATGAACTACTTCATCAATAGTCAAACCCAAGCTGATTTGAACTGCTGCAGTTAAAGCACCTTCCACTAAAGCAGCATCTACTATATAAATGTTATCTTTTCCTTCAAGTATTAGTGCTTCTTTTACAAGTTCAGCAGCCATGTAGGAGCTTCCAAGATCAAAAAACACTAAAACTCCATCTTCGGTATAAATATCAGATAGTGCTTTATATATTTTGTCATAGCTGCTTCCAAGTAAGCCTTCAATTGTCCCGCCGGCTGCAGCTATTTTAACTTCTGGAGTCATTTCTAACGCTAAATCTTTAACTCCATGAGCAATTTTTTCACTATGAGATACTATAAACAATGATACCATTACTAAGTCTCCTTTATAGCTTTAACAGTTTCATATATGGAGGTCAATATTAAATAGCTTGAAGTAGCACCGGGATCTTGATGCCCTATACTTCTATGGCCTAAATAGCTTGCCCTGCCTTTTCTAGCTGCAATTGTTTTAGTAAATTCCACTCCAGCTTCTGCTGCTAGGCAGGCATTTTTTAATGCATCTATAGTACTAAGGTTATTTTCAATGGAACTATTTATTTCTTCAAAGGCTGGAATAAGAGCATCCAACATGGTTTTGTCGCCTTTTTCAGCTCCGCCTCTTAATTTAATACCACCAATTGCAGCATTTAATATGTCTCTGAAGTCTAATAAAGTTACCTCCGACTTTCCTATAAGTAAAGGTGCTGCTTTCATAAGAGCAGTACCGTAAAGGGGACCTGAAGCTCCACCAACATTTGATACAATTGCCATACCAGATAGCTTCAATATATCAGACAAGTCTTTAATAGGGGAAGTTTTAAGTTTCTCAGAAACAGCCTTAAAGCCCTTATTTAGGTTTATTCCATGATCTCCGTCACCAATGGATGCATCAAGGTCTGTTAAAAACTGCTTATTTAAAAGAATAGTTTGTTCTATATTATTAAATATGTGTATTACATCATTTAAAGTAAGTGGCATTTTAATTCCTCCAATTAGTTAAAATTGTTTGAAAGCAGGCGTATCAGCCGAAGCATCTAAAAGTTCTTTTAACTCTTCATCAAGTTTAAGGATACTTATTGAAAAACCTGCCATCTCAATTGAAGTCATATATTCTCCGACTAAAGTCTTATAAACATTAACTCCCTTTTCTTCTAATATCTTGTTTACTTTTCTGTTAATAATAAATAGCTCCATTAATGGAGTTGCTCCCAAGCCATTTATCATAATAGCAACCTCATTATTTTCATCTAAAGGCATATCTTCAAGAATTCTTCCCATTAGATGGCTGACAATTTCATCTGCAGCTTTTAATTCTTCTCTATGAGTTCCTGGCTCTCCATGAATACCCATACCAACTTCCATCTCATTTTCAGCCAAGGTAAAGTTTGGCTTTCCTGCAGCAGGCACTATACAAGGCGTTAAGGCCATGCCCATACTTCTAACATTAGCTATTACCTTAAGAGCTGCTGACTTTACTTCCTCTAGATTAGCACCAGTTTCAGCTTTTGCACCAGCAATTTTGTGAACAAAGACTGTACCAGCTATACCTCTTCTTCCAATGGTCCAGGTGCTGTTTTGAACAGCCACATCATCATCTACTATGACGCTTTCAACCTTTATGCCTTCCATCTCTGCCATTTCCTTTGCCATATCGAAATTCATAACGTCGCCAGTATAATTCTTGATGACAAGAAGTACTCCAGCATCTGTAGCAACAGCTTTTATAGCTTCATAAACCTGATCTGGAGTTGGTGATGTGAAAACAGCTCCTGCTACAGCTCCATCTAACATTCCTTTTCCAACAAAGCCTCCATGTGAAGGCTCGTGTCCACTGCCGCCTCCGCTGATTAAGGACACTTTATCTGTCTTTTTTACTTTTCTTACTAGTACATTTGCATTCTCAAGCTTTTCCACATATTTTGGGTAAGCATAAACCATACCCTCCAATAGTTCCTCAACTACAAGTTCAGGGTTATTAATTACCTTTTTCATTTATTAAGGCCCCTTCCAATAATAATTTTAAATAGAGTAAGGCTCTTTACCTTACTCTATAAATTTATAATAGTTTTTTAGTTGTTTAACGATTTTAGAATATTAAATGGAAAACTAGTGCCGCTAGTAAAGCACCACAAATAGGACCTAAAACAGGAATCCAAGAGTAAGCCCAATCGGAATCACGCTTACCAGCAACAGGAAGTACAAAGTGGGATAAACGTGGACCAAGGTCTCTTGCAGGATTCATTGCATACCCTGTAGTTCCACCGTAAGAAAGTCCTAGTCCAAATATTAACAAACCAACAGTTAGTGGACCAAATCCTTGAACCATATTAGCTGTTCCTAAACCTAAAATACCGAACATTAGTATGAAGGTTGCTATTACTTCGCTTATAAAGTTTGTTTGATAGTTCCTAATAGCTGGACCAGTACAGAATACTCCAAGTTTTGCATCTTTGTCATCTGTAACTTCCCAGTGGCTTCTGAAGTTAATCCAAACTATAACGCCCCCAATAAATCCTCCCAGCATCTGAGCTATGATGTAACCAGGCACATCAGCCCATGCAAATTTGCCTAAAGAAGCTAATGCAATTGTTACTGCAGGATTAAAATGACCACCGCTTATTGGTCCAAAAATGTATACTGCTAAAGCGACTCCAATTGCCCAGCTAGTTGTAATTACAATCCATCCAGAGCCGTTACCTTTAGTTTTATTTAAAACTACATTACCAACAACAGCATCTCCAAACAATACTATTATCATTGTTCCTAAACACTCAGCTAATAAATGTGACATTTAAATTTACCCCCTTTTATTTTTATAATAAATTTATTATGACTTTACTTAGCCCAGCCTAGTGATCTGTCAACCGCCTTATGCCAGCCCTCTAAAAGTTCTTCTCTCTTAGCAGCATTCATATCAGGAGCAAAGCTTCTTGATATAGCCCAGTTCTTAGTTATGTCTTCTTTATCTTTCCAATAACCTACTGCAAGACCAGCTAGATAAGCTGCACCAAGCGCTGTTGTTTCTATAACCTCTGGTCTGTCAACTTGAACACCTAATATATCTGACTGGAATTGCATTAAGAAGTTATTAGCACAAGCACCGCCATCTACCTTTAAGGCTTCAAGCTTAATGCCCGAATCTTCTTCCATAGCTTTTAATACATCGTTTGTCTGATAAGCTAAGGATTCAAGAGTTGCCCTGATTAAATGTTCCTTTTTCGCTCCTCTAGTAAGACCTACGATAGTTCCTCTTGCATACTGATCCCAATAAGGTGCTCCAAGTCCAACAAAAGCAGGTACTACATAAACTCCATTAGTATCTTCAACTGCTTCAGCGAAGCTTTCAGAATCTGAAGCTTTCTCAACTATTTTAAGTTCATCTCTAAGCCATTGGATAGCAGCACCTGCTATAAATATACTTCCTTCAAGTGCATATTCAACTTTACCATCTGCTCCCCAAGCAATTGTGGTTAAAAGACCATTCTTTGAAGCAACAGCTTTTTCACCTGTGTTCATAAGCATGAAACAGCCAGTTCCATAGGTATTTTTTGCAGTTCCTGGTTTATGACAAACTTGGCCAAATAGGGCAGCCTGCTGATCCCCAGCAGCTCCAGCTATAGCTATTTCTCCGCCTAGTAATGCAGCATCTGTATGTCCATATATGCAGCTAGAAGGTTTAGCTTCTGGAAGCATAGCAACAGGTATGTTTAATCTTTCTAGTATTTCTTTGTCCCATTCCAATGTGTGTATGTTAAACAGCATAGTTCTAGAAGCATTGCTATAATCTGTTACATGAACCTTTCCCTTAGTTAGATTCCAAATTAGCCAAGTATCAATATTTCCAAATAACAAGTTGCCTTTTTCAGCTTCTTCTCGAGCTCCTTCAACATTATCAAGTATCCATTTAACCTTAGTACCTGAAAAATATGCATCTACTATAAGCCCAGTTTTTTCTCTGATATTTTTATCAAAGCCTTCAGCCTTAAGCTCATCACAGAAACCAGCTGTTCTTCTGCACTGCCAAACTATTGCATTATAAACTGGTTTGCCAGTGTTCTTATTCCAAACAACAGTTGTTTCTCTTTGATTAGTAATACCAATAGCTGCAATGTCTTCTGCAGTAATGTTAAGCTTTTGCATAGCTTCTACTGCAACACTTATTTGTGTTGACCATATTTCCATAGGATCATGCTCAACCCAGCCAGCCTTTGGGTAGATTTGGGTAAATTCCTTTTGCGCAACACTTTGAATTAAGCCTTTTTCATTAAAAAGTATACATCTTGAACTGGTTGTCCCTTGATCTAAAGCCATAACATATTTGCTCATGATTAATTAACCCCCTAAGTTTTTTTATCAAAAGAGACTTTAAGAAAACAACTATCTTAAAGGCTCATTTCTTCAAATTCCCAAAGCTCTACTGTGGATGTTGAAATTGCCTTAGCACCAGCACTAAGTGCTTCAATGGCATCTCTTTTATTTTTTATAAGCCCTCCTGCAATTATAGGCTGCTTTATTTTCTCTCCTAGGGTTTTTATAGCTTTGCTAGCTATTCCTGGAAGCACCTCTACAGCGCTGGGAGAGAAGGTATGAATATTTTTAATACTTGTTTCGAAGGACAGAGAATCTAGCATAAATATTCTTTGAATAGTAAACATACCTAAATTTGATGCGTACTTTAAACAAATACCTTTGGTAGATATAACTCCATACGGGTGAATAGTTTCCTTTATAAATTCAACGCCTTTTTGATCTGATTTAAGTCCTTCAATCATATCAAGATGAATGAAGACTATTTTCTTTCTTGTGAGTAAAGCCTCGCATATTTCCTTAATATTCAAAACGTTTCCATATAGAACAAAAACTATTTTTATGTTGCTTTTTAATATAAGCCTTAAATCTTCATTATTTCTAATAGCACCTACCACAGGATTATCAACCAATAGTCCTTCGAAACTATTCATAACTATTCACCTTCTATATTGAATTTTTATGACAAGCACTCAGCATTTATTACAATATATTCTTGTTAATAATTAAATTTTTTTATATTTCTTGTAGCTACAACATCAACGCCAGTATCCAAAATGTTTTTATAAACTACATCACCTATTCTGATAGGTGCAGTTACAACGATGCCTTTTAATAATCTTAAGCAGTCAAAAACTTTATTTTTAGGAATATCCTTTTCTGTTTTTACTGAAAGGATAGGGTAATCTCCATTAATAACAGCAACTGTTGTGGTTACAATTCTTGTAGGATTTGTACATTCCTTAATTGCATAGTTATCTCCAATTTTGCAGGAGCTGCCTGTAACCTTTATATTTCCTTTATTATCAAGCTCTACAAGTAAGGAGCAGCCAAGGGGGCAGCCAATGCAGGTTAATTCTTTCTTTTCCATATTTAAATGCTCCTTTCCACCTTAAATGTAATTGAAGCTGTATTTGGGTTTTTTGAAAACATATGGTTAGTTAGTATTACTTCCTCCATTTCCCCAGGAGTCAATATTTTTTTCTTTCTAGTAATAACTTTTTTATCATCAAAATAAACGGCAATAGAAGCTCCTTTGTATACATTGTCAACTCTAAAGCGTACTGTAATATTATCAGATATTGCTGAAGGAGTTATAAATTGAGGAACAGTATAACGCACTCCATCTACAGCCATAATAGGTACCTTATTATTATTTTTTAGTAAGCCCTTTATATAAACACTTGCATTTTTACCTGCTATATAGCTTTCAGTAGTTACATTATCAACTAAATCATGTACATGAAGCACATTGCCGCAGGCAAAAATACCAGAAACATCTGTTTGAAGATAACTATCTACCAAAGCACCACCAGTTATTTGAGAAAGCTTTACGCCGGCTTTCCTTGAAAGTTCATTTTCAGGTAGTAATCCTACGGAAAGCAGTAATGTATCACACTTTATATATTCTTCACTTTCTTTAATAGGTTTTCTATCACTTCCTACCTTTGCTATTGTTACTCCTTGAAGCCTGTCTTTACCGTGTATTTTAACTACAGTATGACTTAGCATTAGAGGAATATCGTAATCGTCTAGACATTGAACTATATTTCTTTTTAAACCGCTTGAATAAGGAAGCAGTTCAACCACAGCTTTCACCTTGGATCCTTCAAAACTCATTCTTCTTGCCATTATAAGACCTATATCCCCTGAACCTAATACTACTACTTCTTTTCCTGGCATAAAGCCCTTCATATTAACAAACTTTTGTGCTGAGCCTGCTGTCATTATTCCAGTACATCTTGTACCAGGAATAGTAAGTGCACCTCTAGGTCTTTCTCTGCAGCCCATTGCAAGTATAATTGCCTTTGCTTTAATTTCTAATAGCCCGTCATCTGGATTTACGGCATAAATTGTTTTATCTTCTGTAATATCAAGCACCATAGTATTAATTTTATATGGAATGGAAAGTTCGTCTATTTTATCTACAAACCTTTGAGCATATTCAGGTCCTGTAAGCTCTTCTTTAAAGGTGTGAAGACCAAAGCCGTTATGGATACATTGAATTAATATCCCTCCAAGATAAGCTTCCCTATCCAATATTAAAAGCTTAGCTATTCCATTTTCTTTTGCTGCTATAGCGGCAGCCAGCCCAGCTGGGCCCCCGCCTATAATTACTAAATCATAATTCATTTTTCATCCTCCCACTAAATATTTTCTTTGCTTAGGCCAATTAATATTTTAGACTGTCTGCCAAATTTCGTAATTTCAGTTGGAGGAAGATTAAGTTCTGATTGCAATATTTCCATAACCCTTGACATGCAAAAACCTGCCTGGCACCGTCCTGCACCAGCACGTGTTCTTCTTTTAACACCATCTAGATCCTTTGCTCCTAAGGGTCTTTTAATTGCATCTAAGATTTCACCTTCAGTTACATATTCACATCTGCAGACTATTCTGCCGTATTCAGGTTTCTTATTTATAATTTTCTTTTTTTCTTCTAAATTAAGTTCATTAAATCTTACTATGCCTTTACGCTTTGGATTAAAGGTTTTATTTACTTCAGGCTTTAATTTATTAACAACAATTTCAGTAATAATTTCACCAATTAAAGGTGAGCAGGTTAAACCAGGAGATTCAATGCTGGCCGCATTTATAAATCCAGAAACATCAGCAGTCTCTCCTAAAATAAAATCATCTTTCTCACTTCTTGCTCTTAAGCCGCTAAAGGAAGTAATTACACTGCCTATTGGAATATGTTTTACACTTAGTAAAGCCTTCTCCATTATGTCTTCTAAACCTTCGCGGGTGGTGCTTACATCCTCCTTATCTTCTATATCCACGGCATTAGGTCCAACTATTAAGTTTCCATCAGTAGTGGGAGATACTAAAATTCCTTTACCAAGCTTTGTTGGAAGCTGGAATAAGGTTTTATCTGCAATATTACCAATATATTTGTCAAATAAATTATATTCACCCTTCCTAGGTACAATGGTGAATTTATTTTCACTAAGCATATTATTAAACTTGTCACTGTATACACCAGCTGCATTTACTACAAGTTTTGATACAATAATTTCACTAGCAGTTTTTATTTCAAAAACATTATCTATTTTTTTAAGCTCCAAAACTTCGGAATTAAAACTAAATTCCACACCATTTACATAGGCGTTTTCCGCTAAAGCTATAGTTAAGTTAAAAGGGCAAACTATTCCTCCAGTGGGGGCATAAAGAGCAGCCACTACCTTATCTGTTACTGATGGTTCCATCCTCCTAACTTCTTCACCAGTTAGAATTTCTAAGAAAGGAACCCCATTTTTATCTCCTCTTTCCTTTAATTCATAGAGCTTATCCATATCCATTTCATCAAAACAAAGCACCAAGGAACCATTTCTTCTAAAATGAAAATTCAAGTCTTCTGAGAGCTTATCAAACATTAGATTAGCCTTTGCATTTAAGCTACCTTTTAGAGTTCCAGGCTTTGCATCAAAACCTGCATGGACTATAGCGCTGTTTGCTTTACTTGTACCACAGCATACATCATTTTCTTTTTCTAACACCAAGGTTTTAAGTTTATATTTAGATAATTCTCTTGCAATTGAACAGCCAATTACACCTGCTCCGATAATGACCACATCATACATTTTCATCACCTCTATGCTAAAATAGGGCAAAAAAACCTTAGGACAACTTTTCAGTGAATCCTAAGGTTCTCATAATCTCAACCTTAACTTTTTTTATTCTTTTCTTTACATATATATTATTAATTTCTTAAAATATTATTGATTTATAAAACTTTATATTATAATTTTTAATATTTAAAAATTTTATTCAATTATAACAGTATTGCTTTTGTCAATAATATGCCACCAGGTATTACCAGGAGCTAGTGGTATATTTAAGCCATTTTCATCCTTAATGGCTGTTTGAGAAGTTAAATTCTTTTTAGACCATTTCATTTTTGTACATTTTCCATTACTTATAACATACCCATTTCCTTCTCCTACAAGTGAAATATCTAAGTGCTGATTATCCTTTTGAAGCTTTATGTCCGTAATTTGTATGATAATGTTGATGGCTGTAATAGGAGCGTTATTTTCTTTATCTGTTGAAGCCTTTCCATCCATAGATTTATAATATTTGCCTTCTTTATAAATATAATCAGTTTTATAATACTTATTTAAGTTAAGAGAAACACTATTTGCTGTTAGTAAACTGTCACTAGCCCAAAAGTCTTTATTAAAGGTTAGCTTAACAGTGGATGGTTTTATATAATCTTTTTCAGTAATTAATTTTCTAAGATTCTCTGCAGAAGTATAGAGGTTGTGAGGTGCTTTTCTTACTGTATCTCTTGAGTAGTACTTACCATAAGTAAACTCATTAAGGCTCATAAGCTTTTCATTTTCTATCATGGCTTTAGCCTCATCACTGTAACCGCAGTGAGCAAAAGGCAGAGAATATTCCTTTGAAATATTTAGAAAATAGGGCCTTGCACTCCTTATAGGTCCTATTTTACTTGGATTATTCTTTTGAAAAAGTGCAATGAATCTAGGAATTCCGCCCTCAGCCATGGTTTCATATACAATATCAGCGCCCGAAAGCCCAGACTGAGGCCTTGCATCTTTAGAATTTTCTATAATTGCCATGAAAGAAATATTATCATAGGTGCTTTTATCTACTTCTTCACCTGTATAGGCAGAAAAATAATGTACTTCCTCAGGGCTTGGTTTAATATTATTACTAATTGCATTTAAGGCTTTATTCTGATGCCTTAAATAGCCATATGAAAAACTGATTATTAGAACAATTATCAAAAATATATATTTTTTTTGTTTCATTCTTATATCTCCTAAATTCATTATTTTAAATATGGAATTAATATCTGAAGATGAAAAACGTATTCTTTATTAGCTAATTTATATTCTTTATAATTATTTTTATGTCAGTAATTTAACTAGATAAGTTTTTTTATATAAATCAACAGCATAATATATTTCAAAAATGAAAGAAATAAGAGGTAAATTAACCTAATATGCCATATCATAACTTTAAGGTTAATTAAGAAATTGCTGAAAAAATTTTCACAAGTTATAATTATAAAGATACAATATATGGTGCTCAAGGAGGGGGATATATGCTACATGTTGTAAAAAGAGATGGCAGAAGGGTTGAGTTTAATTCCCTTAAAATTACCAAGGCCATTAAAGGCGCTGCTGAGGAGATTGCATTTAACTTAAAGGATAGTGAAGCAATAGAATTATCTCAGAGGGCAATTAAAAAAATCGAAGACTTAGAAAAAGAAGAAATTGATGTAGAAGAGATCCAGAACATAGTAGAAGGTATGCTATCTGAAAGCGAGTTTCCGCTTTTAAAAGCTACATATGAGAACTACAGAAAAGAAAGAACCAAAGTAAGAGAAATTAAATCTGATTTAATGAGAGCTATTGAACAAATTGGGGTTGAAACGGATCGCGACAATGCAAATATTGGAAACAACTTCAGCTCAAAGCTCTTAAGAATAGCAAGTGAGTCAAACAAATGGCACAACTTAGCTATGATGCCAAAATATTTAGCAAAATCTCACGAGAATGGTGATATTTACTTTCATGACCTAGATTCATACAACCTGACCACTAATTGTTTACACCTGCCAACGAGAGAAGTTCTTGAAAAAGGTTTTAACACAGGTTATGGTACTATAAATAAACCAAGAAGAATAGAATCAGCAGCTGAGCTTTCCTGCATATTGCTGCAGAGTACACAAAATGATATGTTTGGTGGTCAATCCCATCCAGACTTTGATAATGACATGGGCGTATTTGTAGAACCTACAAGAACGGAAATAAGGGAAGAATTAATTGAACTAGGACTAGAGGGAAAAGCTCTTGATGAAGCAGTTGAGAAAAAACTTAATAAAACTATTCATCAAGCAATGCAGGGTATAGTTTACAACCTTAATACCATGCATTCACGTGCAGGATCGCAAGTTCCGTTTTCTTCCATAAATATAGGAATACCACACACAAAGGATGCAGCCTTAGTATGTGAGATATTTTTACTAGAATATGATAAGGGGTTAGGTAAAGGAGAACAACCAATATTCCCAAACATAATCTTTAGGGTTAAAGAAGGAGTAAATAGGGAACCAAGGGATCCATATCACTATTTATTTAAGCTAGCATGCAGAGTTGCTAGTAAGAGAATGAACCCTACGTTTATGAATATTGATGCAGATTTTAATAAGGCATATTATGATAAAGGGTATATGCCTGCTACAATGGGGTGTAGAACCTATATAATGTCAAATATTAACGGGGAGCCAGGGGCAAAGGGAAGAGGTAATATTGCACCAACTACGATTAACCTTCCTAGACTTGGCATTCTTGCAAAGGGTGATATAGATAAATTCTTTTCACTGTTAGATTCTAGATTGGAGCTTTCAAAGGAATCACTGTTGCATAGGTATGGTGTACTTAAGAGACTAAAAATAAAAGATTTACCTTTTGTTGCAGGGCAGGGACTTATGAAAGGCTCAGAGAACTTAGCTCCAAATGATTCAATAGAACCTATTTTAAAGCAGGGAACCTGGTCTATAGGTTTTATTGGTCTTGCTGAAACCTTAACTGCCTTAATAGGAAAGCATCATGGAGAAGTTGAAAATGCCAGAGAATTAGGCTTTAAAATAATATCTCATATTAGAAACTATACCGATAAGCTTACACAGGAAACTAAGCTTAATTGGAGTACCTATGCTACGCCTGCAGAGGGTTTAAGCGGAAGATTTATTCTTCAAGATAAAAAGGTATTTGGAGAAATTAAAGGAGTTACAGATAAGGAATACTATACAAATAGCTATCATATTCCAGTTGGCTTCCCAATATCTATAAAGGATAAAATAGACATAGAAGCACCATTTCATAAGCTTTGCAATGCGGGACACATAAGCTATATAGAATTAGATGACTATCCAACAGAGGATGTAATAATGGATATTCTTAATTATGCTTATAAACATACTAATATAAGCTATATAGGTATTAACTTTCATATTAGATATTGCAAGGACTGCGGAACTTACTTAAGCCATGGAGAACATAAATGCAATAAATGTGGAAGCTATAATATACAGGGAATTTCAAGAATAACAGGCTATCTTAGCTTAGATGAGAGATTTGGAGCAGGAAAATATGCTGAAAGGGCAGAAAGAGTCTCTCATTTAGATAATCACATTAATGTTTATGAAGATGTTAGATTATAGAAGGTGTCATTTGTGGTAGAGAATAATAAAATCAGGCTTGCGGCTATACTTCCTGAAAGCCTGGTAAACGGCATTGGAATTAGAAGAGTATTATTTAGCCAAGGCTGTCCTCATAATTGTGAGAGCTGTTTTAGTCCTCATACTCATTCCTATGAAGGCGGAGCCTTAATAGATATGGATGAAATAATTAATGACATCAAGGTTAATCCGATGCTTAAAGGGGTAACCTTTAGTGGAGGAGAGCCATGGGAGCAGGCAGATAAATTTGCCTATATAGCAAAATCGGTAAAAGCTTTAGGTTTAAATGTTTGGTGCTACACAGGCTATACTTTTGAATATATATTAGAAAATCAATATAAAAGAAAAGGCTGGCAGGAGCTTTTAAACAATATTGACATATTGGTAGATGGTAAATTTCAAAAGGATAAAGCAGATACCAAGCTTAAATTTAGAGGATCAAGTAATCAGAGAATAATAAATGTTAAGGAAAGTCTTGATATGCTTGATGCTGTAGCTATAGACGTTTAACTTAAAATTAGTAAAAGTTTAGCTAAAGAGCGTCTTTTAGCCTCCAACGGAAATTAAACATATTAAAAATGTATAAAGTAGGCTTGGATTGAACCAAACCGTTACGATTTGGACAGTATCGAATTATATTTCCATACTGATAGAGTTGAGCTTAATAAGCTAAATTAGGTGGTACCGCAAAACATAGTCTTTCATCCTATTATGGATGGAAGACTTTTTTATTGTGTGCTCGACATGGTAGTAATCTTGTCGCTTAAAGTCCGATACGGGGGTTAATAGTAAATAAATAAAGTTATTAAATAAAATAAAAAAATAGAATGTGTAAAGCTTTATATTAACTTCTATCCCCAAAATAATAAATGATACAAATAACAAGACTGTTGAACAACTAACAGAATGGTAGCTGCACAGCAGTCCCTTTTTGGGTGGAAAAATTTACACTACTTTATTTTTAGCTTTTACAGTATTCATTAATTTGTTCACTACATAATTCATATATGTCTTGTTTATTATAACTTTTGTACCATTGAACTGTCATTTCAATTGCTTTGTCTATATTCCATTTAGGATACCAATTAAGAAAGAATTTTGCTTTATTTATATCCAAACTTAGAAAGCTTGATTCGTGCAAGTTCTTATTATATATGAAGTTACTTATCCAATTCCCGCTACCCCAATATTTGATGATTTTTTTTGTGAATTCTTCAACATTTATAATACTTTCTTGGTTAGGGCCAAAGTTCCACGCTCCTGAAAATATATGCTCCTGGTTTAACAATTTCTCTCCTAAAGCTAAATAGCCACTTAGGGGTTCAAGTACATGCTGCCATGGGCGAATTGAATTTGGATTCCTTATTACAATTGTTTTATCAGCTTCTAAAGCTCTAATACAATCGGGAACAATTCTATCTGTGGACCAATCTCCTCCTCCGATAACATTGCCGGCTCTCACAGTAGCTATGGCTTTATGATGAAGAGGATATTGATCTACATTAAAAAATGAATTTCTATAAGAAGAAACTAAAATCTCTACACAGCCTTTGCTTGAACTATAGGGATCATACCCTCCTAATGGATCGTTTTCTCTATATCCCCATATCCATTCTTTATTATCGTAGCATTTATCACTGGTTATTATAATCCCAACCTTTGTATTTTCTGTATTTCTTATAGCTTCTAAAATATTCAATGTACCTATAACATTTACTTCATATGTGTATTTTGGATGTTCATATGAGTATCTTACAAGGGGCTGAGCTGCCAAATGAAATACTATTTCTGGCTTATAACTCTTAAATTGAGCATTTAACTTTTCTGTATCTCTTATATCTCCTCTAACATCAATAATTTTTTCCTTGAGTTTTGATAGGGTATAGTTATCTTTATCATTTACCGGATCCAATGCATATCCTATAATCTTTGCACCAATTTTGTTCAGCCAAAGGGCAAGCCAAGATCCTTTAAATCCAGTATGTCCTGTAATTAGAACTGTTTTTCCGTTATATGCATTAATTAATTCAGCCATTACTATCACCAGCCATTTTAAACATATATTTATTTTGCTTGTACCAATTAATGGTTCTTATAATGCCCTCCTCTATATTGATTTCGGGTCTCCATTGAAGCAATGATTTAATCTTGCTTATATTTGCTGCCGGTACCCACATTTCATTTTTTTTATATTTCACAGCTCCGTATAAGGCCTTTCTATCTGTTTTTAAATTCTTGAATATTAACTCCACATAATATTTCAGTGGATAAAGCTCCCCACATGCAATATTAAAAACATCATTTTCTATAGCTTCATTTTTCGCAGCCATAATCATGCCATCTATGATATTTTCTACATAACAATAATCTCTATATTGCTCACAGTTTGTTAATTTTACATCTCTATCTTCTAAAATTGACATTATTATATGACAGAATATTTTATGACGTTCTTCACCTTCGCCAAATATTCCAAAGGGTCTAAGAGTAACAATTTTGATATTATTTTCTTTAGCAATTTGATGAGCGATTAATGTTCCGCTGGCTTTAGTACTTCCATATATACTAACAGGCATAAGATTCATATCTTCACTCATTACTTCTTTTCTATTTCCATACTCAGCACAACTTCCAATATTAATTACCTTACAGCAGTTAATTTCTTTTAATGAGCTTAAAATATTAATAGTACCAATAATGTTAGTGTTAGCTGCTTTAATATAATCATTTTGGGAAGAATCCATTCCATATGCAGCCAAGTGAAAAACATAATCTGGCTTAATCTCGTGAATGCAGCTGTGAACATCTAAAGAATTAGTTATATCAATTTTAATAATTTTAACCTTGTTTAAATATTCTTTTATTCTCCAGGTACTTGTACTGCTTTTATTGAATAAAAATATATTTGCATCCTCACGTAGTAATCTCCTAATAAGGTGAGATCCAATAAAGCCACATCCTCCAGTAATTACGATATTTTTTCCCATAAAGCTAACTTGTCCCATATTTAAATCCTCCCATACTACTCAATAACTTTAAATTTTGAATAGATTTTTGGCATAATTTTTACTATCTTTGCTATAGAAATCTTCTATATTACTATTGAATTTCTTTTTCAATAGCTTAATTATAGCTTTTATAACTTGTAAATAAGGAGCATAGATATTTTCGATTATGGCATTACTGAAGTGCAAGGTATCTAATTTCCATAAATCAAATTCATTTTCGTTGAATATTCTCATACTTCCAAAATGATACACTACTAGTTTATTATTTTTGACATATACATCATTGTTTAATTTACGAACATTATAGTGATTATTAATTATAAGATTCCACGGAGCAGCATCAATTCCTAAATGGTTTACTATTTTAATATTTACAAAAAGATTAGGCACTTTATCAAGGTATTTTTGATCTCCCCATCTCTCCATTTCAGGCTGAGGGTAGTCTGAACACCATTGAAGGCATTGCTGTTTCCACCACTTTAAAATATCATGACTACTCTTTTGATTTCTAAAACCTAATAAACCAGCTTGAAATCTGCCATGAATTCTTTCAAATCTAGGGTTGTCTCTTTGAGTACACATGAGGGTATTGTATCCTTTCCATTCATTTATGATTTCTTTTGGATTAGAAAAAAAGAATAAATCAGAATCACAATAAATCACATTGTTTAGCATATACTTATCGAGCAAATACAATACTAATGGAGATTTTAATGTCCAGCAATATTCAGTGGTTGTTCTGTTGCCTTTGATTTTTTTTAGTTCCTTATCTTCAATTTCTGATACTCTCATAATTGTTGCATTTTGAAGTTGCATTTTACTTAAAGTTGAAAATGTAATTTCATCTACACAACATATCCAAATGTGAAAATTATTAATCTTACTTTTTAATGAATGATATAAAGCAAGTGATTTTATAAGATACTCTTTGCTTGTTATAGTACAAAAGATGTAATAGTCATCATACTGAAACATCTCAATTGATAATGGGTTATACCCGAAATAAGTCTTTGCATCCCTAACATCATCTGCACAAAAATATTTGTCAGGCTCTTCATTGATATTTGCTTTAACTTTATTAATAGCCATTCTTATACTTTCAATATAGGGCAAATATATTTTGGTTTTTATGATTTTACGGATATCAAGATGCATAAAAGTCCAAAGGTCATATTGACTTTCGTTAAAAATTGAAATGCATGCAAAATGATATGCAACTAATTTATTTGATTCTATATATATATCATCATTTTTAGTATAAATATTATAATTATTATTGTATATTGTATTCCAAGGGGCTGCATCAACGCCCAAATTTTTAGATATTTTTATATTCTCAAATAGTAATGGTATATTATCAAGATATTTTTGATCTCCCCATCTTTTCATTTCTATTTGTGGATAACTAAAACACCACTCAAGACACTTGTTTCTCCACCAGTTAAGACAACTCATGCCATATTTATCATTTTTGAAACCAATTAAACCAGCTTGATATCTTCCATACATATTATGGACCCATTCCAAATCCCTTTGCGGGCATAAATAAACTGAATGCTCACCCCATTCATCAAATATAGCCTTCGGATCTGAAAAGAAGAATAAATCTCCATCACAATATATTATTGAATCTACATGCTTGTTACATAACACATATTTTATTAAAGATGATTTTAATGTCCAACTGTATTCATTTTTTTTGCGGCTTTCTTTTATTGCAATAAGTTCTTTATCTTCTATATCTTTTAATAAAAGAATAGTAGCATTTTTTAAATTCATTTTTGTGAAAACATAATAAGCATCATCATCTATGCAGCATATCCATAAGCGAAAATTATTGCTGTGTTCTTCTAGTGAATAATATAAGGCTAATACTTTAAAAACATATTCTTTTCCAGATAAAGTGCAAAAATTATAGATCACGTTATTTAACACTGTTTTTTCTTTATTATTAGCATTGCTACTATTTTTAGGATTGCCACCAGAGTTTATTTCATTACTAACTTTAATTTTATTTCCAGTATCTAAAGATTTTTTCTTTAAGTTGTGTGAAGCTTTTTTAGGTTCACGTTCCTTTTTCTTAGACATTAACAATCGCCTCTTAAACCTCCTCTATGCTTTATTTTCTTAAAATATAATTTATCATACCATTTTTAAATACTATTAGATTTCCATGTCTCATTGGCTGTTAATAAATCCTTATAGGTATCAATTCCAATCCAATACCCTTTATGCAAATATACTGCAACTTGTCCATCTTTTATTAAATCTTTTAAAGGCTTTTGCTCAAATACACAATTATTATCATCGTCTATATAATCAAAGATTTTTTTGTTACACACAAAAAATCCTCCATTAATTATGCCATCTAACCTTGATTTTTCTTCAAATGTATTGGCAATATTATTTTGCAATGATAAAATACCATATTGGCTTTTCCTTTCAATACCTGTAATAGTAGCAATTTTGCCCATATTATAGTGAAAGTTAAGAAGTTCTCTTATATTAATGTCTGATAATCCATCTCCATAGGTTAACATAAAAACATCTTCATCAATATAACATTGTACTCTTTTAATTCTTCCACCAGTCATCGTTTCAATGCCTGTATCGACAAAAGTTATCTTCCAATCTTCTGATTTTTTAAGAAGATTAATTTTATTACTATCTTTCACGAAATCGAAATTTCTCCACTCATAGTTATAGAAATAGTCCTTAATTTTTTCTCCTCCATATCCAAGTGGTAAAATAAACTCATTTATTCCATAATGCATATAAATCTTCATAATGTGCCATATAATTGGTTTGCCATTAACTAAACTTAAGGTTTTTGGAGAGGGCTCATTGTTAGATGCTAATCTAGAGCCCTTTCCTCCACATAATATAACTACTTTCATATGATGCATCACACTCCTTTTAAAATATAAAATTTGTTCTGATTTCCACAATATAATATGACTTTATTAATGTTTTGCTACAGTATTGCAATGCTTCTTTGCACTATAAGAGCTAGTTATAATTCAATCTTTTAGTGTGAAATTTTAGGTTTAAGTGTTTGGTGCTATAAAGGCTATACCTTTGAATATATATTAGAAAATCAATATAAAAGAAAAGGCTGGCAGGAGCTTTTAAACATTATTGACATATTGGTGGATGGTAAATTTCAAAAGGATAAAACAGATGCCAAGCTTAAATATAGAGGATCGAGCAATCAGAGAATAATAAATGTTAAGGAAAGCCTTGATATACTTAGTGCTGTAGCTATAGATTTTGATTTGAAAAATTAGTTGAGGTTCAATAAATAAAAAATATTTAAATTTTTCAATGAAGGATATTGACTTTAAAACTTCAAAGTAATAAAATATAAACAATATAAAATTAAAGGCGTTGATAAGAAGAGTAATTATACGGCTTTATTCACAGAGAACTGGTCCGTTGGTGAAAGTCCAGTATAAAGTATATGATGAAGAACATCTTTGAGTCTCCAACCGAAATTAAGCATATTAAGTGTTTAAAAAGTAGGCTTGGACGGAACCAAACCGTTACAATTTGGACAGTATCGAATTTTACTTTTAATTCCGTACTGATTAGAGTTGAGCTTAATAAGCTAAATTAGGTGGTACCGCGAAACAAAGTCTTTCGTCCTATTATGGATGGAAGACTTTTTTTATTTATCTAAATACTGGCCATATTTGGATAAATAAGATAAGGATAAAGTTATGAATATAAAGGAATTAGTAATTAATAACTGTTATGGTAAAAGTCCTAAATGGACTTTTACGTGTAATCTAGTCCATGGCAATGGTTGCATAAGATTACACCGACCACAATAAATAAGGAGGCTAAAACATGATAGAATTAAAGGATACAGTAATTCTTCCCAAAGGATATTCATCCTTGCTAAACATAAGAGAAACAGAAGGTGCAATAAAGAAAGTTAAAGACTACTTTGAAAAAAGTCTCTCAGAAGCTTTAAATTTAACAAGAGTATCAGCACCTTTATTTGTGGAGAGGGGCACAGGCATTAATGATAATTTAAATGGGGTTGAAAGGCCTGTAGTCTTTGACGTTAAAGAGATACCGGATTCAGAAGTTGAAATAATACATTCCCTTGCAAAATGGAAGAGGATGGCTCTTTACAGATATGGTTTTTTACCAGAAGAAGGTCTATATACTGATATGAATGCCATAAGAAGAGATGAGAATATGGATAACCTTCACTCTATTTACGTAGATCAGTGGGATTGGGAGAAGGTATTATTAAAAGAGGACAGAACGGTAGAAAAGCTAAAAGGAACCGTAAGAACCATTTATGAAGTTTTTAAAAAAACTGAAAGCTATGTAAATAGTGAATTTAGTGAAATTGAAAAAGAGCTTCCTGCGGAAATATTTTTTATTACCTCTCAAGAACTGGAGAATTTATATCCTAACAGAACTCCAAAGGAAAGAGAAGACCTAATTTGCAGGGAAAAAGGTGCGGTTTTTGTAATGCAGATTGGTGGAGAATTAAAGTCTGGAGAAAAGCATGATGGAAGGTCTCCAGATTATGACGATTGGACCCTAAATGGAGATATATTATTTTGGTATCCGCTATTAGATAGAGCCATAGAACTTTCCTCTATGGGTATAAGAGTTGATGAAGAGGCACTTATAAGTCAGCTTAGAATAGCTCACTGTGAAGATAGAAAAGAATTGGAATTTCATCAGTTACTGCTAAATAAAAAACTTCCATATACTGTTGGCGGCGGAATTGGGCAGTCAAGAATATGCATGTATTTTTTGAGGAAAGCACATGTTGGTGAAGTTCAAGCTTCTATCTGGCCTCATGAAATGATTATGGAATGTGATGCTGCTGGAATTAAGCTGCTATAAATTTATAAAATTATCGCAAGAGATATTTATACTTGCGATAATTTTTAATTTAATTTTATGCAAAGCTGTATATAGTTGTAGATTTTATTCAGTTAAAGAATATATATCAGAAAACTCAATATGAATTCTCTCAATATTTCTGGAGATACTGTCACGGATAATATTTTCAGGAGTAATATGAGCAACCGTGGCTGGAAGTAATATGGAAAACTTACTGCCCTTACCTATGGTGCTTTGGATATCTATAGTTCCACCATGCATTTCAACCAAGGATTTCACTAAGGATAAGCCAATACCGCTTCCTTCATGATTACGCTGTAAAGACTTATCAACTTGCTTAAACCTATCAAAAATTATGGTGTATTTATCTTCGGGAATTCCTATACCCGTATCTTCTATTACTATATTCACAAATTGTTCTTTGTCATAGATATTAACCTTTATTTCTCCTCCTGGATTAGTAAACTTTATTGCATTTGAAAGGAGATTTAAAATTATTCTTTCTATTTTATCAGGGTCACAGGAGATAACTTTCTCTTCCACATCTGTATCAAAAATAATACTTAGACCTTTAGCTTCTATAAAGTCAGTTACTGATAATGTAATTTCTTCAATTATTTCAATAATATTATAATTACCCAAATTAAGAGTTAAATACCCTGAATCAATTTTAGACATATCAATAAGATTATTAATAAGCCTTAGAAGCCTATAGCAATTCTGCTTCATAATATTAGAATACTTAATTGTTTTATCATTAGAATTATATAAGTCCAGAACTTGCAAAGCACTAAAGATAACATTTAGAGGAGTTTTAAGCTCATGGGACATACTTGAAAAAAATTCTTCTTGTTCTTTTAAAGTTTTTTGCAAAAGTTCATTTTGTTCACTAATAACTTTAGCTTGTTCTTCTAATTTATGTCTGCTAATTACCTTATCTGTAACATTAGTGCAATTAAAAATTAAAAATTTCAACTTAGAAAATTCAAACATGGGTGTAATAGCAGCATCCCAGTAGGTAATCCCATATTTATCAGTGTTTAGTTCAAGTTCATGTATTATAATAGTTTTCTTAATTTTATTTTGTTCTTCATTTAATAAATTCAAAGTTTCAACTGGAAATTTATTAGTTGACTCATGGAGGCATTTTCCAATGCAATTTTCCATATTATTATCTTCGTTAAAATATTTTATGTACATTTCGCTAGCTTTTAATAACATCATATCTGAGGTGCTGAAAATGGCAATAGCTGAAAGGTTATCATAACATATTCTACTTGAATAAGGAAACCTTTCACTTATACGGCTAAAGGTTCTTTCTATAATAGTTATTAATTTGGTATCATCATTCATACTTTTAATATTAATATCAACTTCAACTGCATCTAATTGCTTTGTGAATATGTAACTGCGATATGTGCCCATAAGATCTGAAATATTCTTCAAGTTAGATTTTAAAGTTATAAAGGCAGCAGCTAAGGATTTTCCCATAAAATCTGAATAAGAAAATTCTGTGATTTTATAAAAATCTTTAGTTATATTAACAATGGTATTATTTTTAGTAGTAAGCTCAGCACGATAAGAACATGACCCACTTTCAAAAAAATCCATACACATTATAAATACCCTCACTAGTTTATAAGATACTATTATATTTTAGTAATTATACCATAATATGACTCGTCTGTTAATAAAAAATTCAGAAAATTTAAATTTATTTAACATATTATGATGAAATAACAAAAAATTGAATTCTAACTTTATTTTCTATAATATATATAATATAGTGATTATTTACAAGGTGGTATTAACATGGTTTTAAACTATTCTATTTTTTTTATGGCCATTAGTGCCTTTATCGGATTATTTATTCCTATAATTATATTAGTATTTTTAAGAAAGAAGTATAATGCAAGCTTGAAGGCCGCCCTAGTAGGCGCTGCCATTTTTGCTATATTCCAATTAGCAACAAGACTTCCATTATTACAATATCTTCAGAAAACCTATTGGTATAGTTATAATTTAGTTGTGAATCCATGGCTGATTTATATTTTGCTGGGACTTAGTGCAGGAATTTTTGAAGAGGTTGGAAGATTCGTCGGCATAAAGTATTTTCTAAGTGGAAAACAGCAGTGGAAGAATGGAATTGCTTATGGAATTGGACACGGTGGGATTGAAGCGATAATATTTTGTGGTGTTCCACTAATTTTAGCCTTAATAAATAGTTTAACAACGGGAATTTTTCCTATTGTTCCTTCCTACATGTTTTTAATAAGTGGAATAGAAAGAATTTCTGCAATGATATTTCATGTCGGAGCTTCCCTTATGGTGCTTTATGCAGTAAGGGAGAGAAAGAATAGGTATTTACTTTATGCAATTTTAGCCCATGGTGTATTAGATTCAGCAATAGGTTTTATTAAAGGTGTATTTTTTATTGAGCTTTGGGCAGCTGCAGCTGCGTTGATTACCTTATGTTTTATAATTATTAAGATAAAAAATAATAGCTTAGAAAAAATTTTAAGTTAAAGGAGATGCTGATTATGAAATGCATAAGAGCTTTTTTCTTAATATCTTTAATTATTGTTGCTGCTATATTATCTGGATGTGGGAATAATATAAATACTACAGAAGTGAGAGATTACTCAGATTCAATTCTTGAAAATATTCTTATTTCGGGAAATAAGGATAATTATGCTGATTATTCTAAAGACTTTAGTGACAATATGAAAAATGCAATATCTGAGGACTTATTTAATAAGAATAATGCTCTCATAAAAGATAAAATAGGAGAATACGTTTCTAAAGATTTTATAAAAATAAATACAAAAAAAGAAAAGGGAATAAATTATATAATTGTAATATATAACGCTAAGTATTCAAAGGAACCTCAAGGAGCACTTGTTTCAATTACCTTTAAGGAAAAGGATGAAAATCATAAAGTTGAGGGCTTATTTATGACTTCACCTAAACTTGCAGGGAAGTAACTTATTATTAAGCTAAATTTTTAAGAAGGTGAACTTTTTTATGACAAAAATAATAGTTGATAGTACATGTGATTTACCTGAAGAACTTTTAGAAAAATACAGTATAACAACCTTACCATTGAGAATATTAATTAAAGATGTGGAGTACCTAGATAAAAGAACAATAAGAATAGAAGAGGTTTACACTGCAATGCGAGCTGGAATTTTACCTAGAACCTCTCAGCCGAGACCAAAAGATATATACAATTTATTTATGGAATATTGTAATAAGGGAATAGATTTTATATACCTTGCATTTTCCTCAGCTCTTTCAGGTACCTTTCAAGTGGCAGAAAGCATTGCTGCTGAATTTAAAAGTAAGTTTCCTAAGATAAAAATAGCAGTAATAGATTCAAAGGGTGGTTCAACAGCCGCGGGGTTAATAGCCTTACAAGCTGCAAAACTTGCTGAAGCATATAATGATTTTGATATAATAGTCAATGAAGTATCAGAGTTAATTAAGCATGTGGAACATATTTTTACTATTTCTGATTTAAACTGGCTTATTAAGGGTGGACGAATAAGCAAAACTAAAGGACTTTTTGGAAGCTTACTAGATATAAAACCTATTTTAGATGTTAAAGATGGTGAAATGGAAGTTATTCAAAAGATAAGAGGAAGGAGAAAAGCCATTAATGCTGTTGTAGATATTTTAGAAAAGAGGCTTGAAAAATTTCCTAATCAGATTATTGGAATAAGCCATGCAGATGACATAGAAACTGCAAATGAACTTATGGAAATTATAAAAAAACGTATAGGTAACAATAATTTTATTGTAAATAAAATTGGTAGTGTACTTGGAAGTCATCTGGGGATTGGCGGAGTAGGCGTGTTTTTCTTTAACGATAAAAATAAGCTTTATATAGATTAATGAAAATGAGCCACGAGAAAGTCTCGCGGCTCATTGCATTATTTAATAAAACATACAGTCAATAAAATCATCTACAGATATACCAGCAAAATAGCTTTCAAAGTCTGTATCTGCAAGAGCAGCTCTAACATCAGACTCTCTATATTTCTTGCCTAATAAAGTAGTCTCTAGCTCATTTACTTCTTTTCTGCCAAAGAAATCCCCATTTATTTTAAGCTCTTTAATTAATCCATCATTTACATTAAATTTAAGTTCTAGCTTTCCACCAGCATATCTCTTTCCCTTCTCAAGGTCAAAGGCAGGGGATTCACCGTAGTTCCATTCCCAGGTTGAAAAACGGCTTTTCATCAAATCATGAATCTTTTTTATGTCATCCTCTGTGAGAATATATTCTTTATCTTTATAATTTTCATCCTCCATAAAGAATCTTAAAAGTGTATCCTTAAATTCATCTATAGATATATCCTTCTTTAAATAAGGATATACATTTGTTACTCTGCTTTTAACAGATTTTATACCTTTTGACTCTATTTTTTCCTGCTTTACATTTAAGGCATCTTGAACTACAGATAAATTTGAGTTGAACAAAATAGTACCGTGATGTAATAGTCTATCACCATAATAATATTGAGCATTTCCAGAAAATTTCTTACCATCTATAGTTATATCATTTCTACCAGAAAATTCAGCTTCAATGTCTAATTTGCTTAAGGCATTAATTACTGGTTCAGTAAATATCCTGAAATTACTTGCCACATCATTTTCATTTTTAACTATAAAGGTAAAGTTTAAATTTCCAAGATCGTGATAAACTGCGCCGCCTCCAGATAACCTTCTTACAACATTAATGTTGTTATCGCTTATAAATTTAGAATTAATTTCTTCAATAGTATTTTGATTTCTTCCAATTATTACAGAGGGCTCATTTTGCCATAAGATAATATAATCTTCAGCAGGATTTAAATACTTAGTTACATATTCTTCAAGTGCAAGATTAAAATGTGGGTCTTTTGAATTATTTCTTATACTAATCATAGCTTGTCTCCTTATTAATAAAATTATCTGTAATTCGAGAATAGAAAGAATTTTCAAAAATGTCAATGGATTAATAATACAAATGCTTATTAGTTAATTTATCAAAAGAATTTTTTATAAGTAAATAATACTGCATAAATTTGGAATACTAATCATAGCGTAGTTTATCTATTAAAGGCTATATGAAAAGGATGTAATAAAGATGAAAATAGCTTCTTTAAAAGTGTTTGAAGGTAATAATATTAAAGGACATAAAAAAATAATAAAGATATGTATCAAAAGTGCAGATAGTTTGGAAATTAGAACATATTTAAAAATGTATTTTCAAATTTGCTATATGTGTGGGTTTAAGGAGAAACTGATTGACTGTGAAAATATAGCTGAATCACGGTATATATGGCTTACTTATACTGAGGAAGAGTTTTCTAAGTATTTATTGTGCAATATACAGTATTATTTAGATAATCCAAAGTTACTTGCAGAAAAATCAGAGAATCTAATTAAAAAAGATTTTTTATATTATGTAATCAATTTGGTTAGACAAAGAGGAATTCCTACAATAGAGCTTAATGAAGATTTATTTCAAGTTGGCTATGGTAAAAATTCGATTATACTCGGAAGAGATTACCAAAGCTATGAAAATACTATGATGACTCAAATCTCTAGGAACAGAATGAGTCTTTGGGAGAAACTAAGATATTCTCAAATTCCTAAGGTTCAAGGAAGGGTTTTATATGGGACTCACGAAATAAAAGAGGTTGCAGATTTTAATTATCCTATAAATATAAGGAATATTAATAAATGTAAAGAAGTTAAAGTAACAATAAATAATGAAGAAGAATTAAACACTGTTCTAGATAATGTACTAAAAACCTACACCAGAGCTTTTGTTTATAATGGAAGAGTTAAATTTAGAGTTATTTGCTATAAGGGCCAGGTTTTATTGGTTTTGAGAAAGGATGGCATTTATAAGGTTATGGAAGTAGAAAGTAAAAGCTTGGAGGTTCTTGAGGTGGTTACTGCACTAAGGGGTCTAGAGAGCTTTTGCGCAGAGGTATATAGGGATTTTCCAATCGAATTTATGTACATCGATCTTCAAGAGGATAAAGAGCTTATGCTGGTGGATTTAGGAAACGTTTTTGATGCTTACGAAGAATTAGATAATGTTAAGGACAAAATTGCTAATTGTTTTATTAATAAATTAATAGAAGAAGGAATTGGGGCAATACCTATTTTCTCTGTTACAGGAACAAATGGTAAAACAACCACGGCACGTCTTATATATTACATCTTAAATAATCTTGGCTTTAATACTGCTCTTACCTCTACTGGTGGAATTTTTGTAAATGGCAAAAAAATAAGAAATGGAGATACTACAGGGTTCTTAAGTGCGAGATCAGTTTTGTGCAACAATACAGTAGAAGCAGCGGTTATGGAAACAGCACGGGGTGGAATTTTAAAAAATGGTCTTGGTTACGAAAAAGCATGTTCAGCTGTTATTACTTCTTTATCTGAAGATCATATTGGAATGTCAGGTATAAAGGATGTTCAGGATCTACTTAAAATTAAAGCTGTTGTGCTTGAAGAACTCGATTATAATGGAAAGATTGTGGTTAAAGCTCAGGAGGATTTAGTAAATTACACAAAAAGTAAAAAAAATGTATGTCTTTTTAGCATTGAAAAAAATAAATATATACTAGAACAAATAAGAAAAGGAGGAGAATGCTTTTATTTAGAAAATGAAAACTTAATTTATAACAAAAATGAAGTTGAAAATAAACTTCTAAATATTAAAGAAATTCCCTTCACTCACGGAGGCTATTCCAAAGGAAACATCTTAAATATAATGGCAGCCACAGGGGCAGTGCTTAATATTTGTGAGGATGTTTATAAAATTATGGGTATCATTAAAGAAATTAAGTGTGACTTATATTTTAACCCTGGAAGGCAAAATATCCTAGAGATTGAAGATTTTAAAGTAATATTAGATTATGGCCATAATTCAGAGGCATTTAATGAAGTATTAAGTATAGCAAGATCTCTTAAACCCTCAAGGCTGACTGCTATTATTGCTGCACCTGGGGATAGAATGGATAAATATATAAAGGAGCTTGGAAGCATAACAGCTGATTATTCCGATAATATTATTATACGAGAGCAAGCAGATTTAAGAGGAAGAAGTATTGGTGAAAGTGCAAGTTTATTAAAGATAGGCTCGTTAGAGAGAGGTTTTAATGAGAAAAATATAAAAATAATTTATAAGGAAGAAGAGGCAATTGTTGCTGCTATGGAAGAGGCTATTGAAGGGGAGGTCATAGTATTATTTACCCAATGCTTAGATGTGATTATACCAGCTATCAATAGGTTTTTAGAGAAAAAAGGTAAAGCTCCTATTGGAGCTGACTTGGATTTTTCTCATTAGGCTACATGAACAATAAGAATTATTAGAAGTACTACTTAATATAGATAAAAAATGTCATGCGATGCATGGCTTTTTTTATTAGTATAAGGATATTCCAAAATACAAATTAAGCTGTTTATATTAAAATTAAATTTTTTCTAAAATTTTAATTTATATGAGAATATATAAAAAATTACCTAATAAAGTATGTTATACTAAAATATATATAGTATAGTAAAATTTAAGAAAAGGGGATGCGAATTTAATGTGCAATATTTATATATATAATTCTACCAAAAGTTATAATGATAGTAATCCTGATGTGACCTTAAGAGGAGAAATTATAAAGGTTACAGGGCATAATATTATAGTGAAAGATAATGAAGGATATGAGCATATTATACCAATGTGTAATGTGATTTCTGTTGTTTATGATGGTGATTTAGCAGGAAGCTATCATATTCTTAAGCCAATATATATATATTATTCCGAAAGAGCATATAACAATTCAAAACCTGAGATTGAGTTTAATGGAGTCGTTAAAGCTATTAATGAACATAACATAATAGTTTCAGGAGAGGAAGGATTAACGCATATAGTTTCTACTTTTCCCGTAATTGCTTTTGTACATAAAGGCGGAACTCATTATGAAATTAAATAATGTGGATTGGTACTCGGTATATAAAAAATGGACTATTAACTCTGGGGTGTTTGAATATTTATTTAAGTCTTCTCCTTTTGTTTCAGGAAAGTACATTGAAAATTTTGAATTAAATTTAAACAAGGATTATAGTATTAGCCATGAATTTAAAGAAATTTTAAAGAAAAATATTGAGAAAGACAGAATAATAATAGTAGATGTAGACGGTATAATTGGTATAAAGACAGCAATAGCGTTAAATAACGAGCTTCAAGCTTCCGCTATACTATCCTATAACTTTCTTTTTCATCCTTATGGAATAGTTGGAGATAACAGTCTTATTGAGGTTTTAATAGGAGCTGCTAAAATAATTAAGCCCAATAGGCCAATAACTCATGCTTTTATACTTGATAAAAATAGATATTATAATGATTTAAATATAAATAATCCTATGCTTTTTAATAATCAGTATGAAATAACTGAGGAAGAGATGCCGGATATTGATATGTTAAGAAGATTAAATAAAAGGGCTGTATCTTTTTTATATGATAAAGTCATAAAAGAAGATATAAAGTGCTATTTAGAGCATTTGAGATTAAATAATTTTATTGTAGATACAATTGATATAGGGGAGATAGTTAATGGGTGATAAGGAAAACAAAAATAAATCAAAAGCAGTGGCTCTTGCTATGGCAGTATCAATGGTTTTGGCGAATCCTCTTATTGAAACAGGCTGTGAAAGAAAACCGCCTAGAATAGTAGTAGATGAGGAGGAAATGCAAAAGGAGGACCAGCAAAATAACAACAGTTCTCCAATAATATCTGGTGGAGGAGGATATCATACTCCTTTTATATTCCATAGTTATTCAACTAGTAGTTCAAGTGAGACTATATCAAATGGTGGATGGAAAAGCTGGACAGCATCAACTATTGAAAAGGGCGGATATTCAGGAGTTCATTTATCAAGTTCTTTAAGCTAAAGAGGTTAAATTATGTATGAAAAACTTTCAGACAAGTTATTGTTTGATTATTATATGATTCATTCAACTAGAAAAGATGAAGTGTATTGTACAATTCCTTTCTATCTTTCAAAGGAAGAATACAGAGTATTTAAGAATAGTTCCGAGATACTGGATAAGCTTGTATACAGAATTATGTCAAATATAACTACCGCATTTAGGGATTTTCAGTGTTTTATACCTGATTTTAAGTATAGAGATATAATATTGAATTTAAAAAGGCCCTTAGAAGATACCTTTTGGGTAAGATATGACAGCTTTCTTAGAGCTAATGGCGGAATTTTTTACAGTGAGTTTAATTATGATAAACCCTGCGCTCAAAGAGAAATATTAGCCACAGGAGAAATGAAAGCTAATAATAATTTAAACATTGAGTTTAGGCAGAGATTTAAAAAGGCTTTTAAAAAGCTTTTAAAAATTAAGCCTTCAAAAGAACATTACAATATAGCTCTTCTTTCAGATCCTTGTCATGCTGAAGAAGCTCATATAATGTTACTTTTAGAAAAGGAGCTTAAGCAGAGCAATGTAGAATTTATAAGAGTAGGCCCTAAAAATCTGTATTTGGAAAATAAGCTTGTATATGCCTTTGAAAGACCAATAGATATTATATTAAGATTGTTTCCTACGGAGTTTTCTTATGAAATTAATGATTTTGATAAGATACTTGAGGTATTTGAAAATGGTAAAGTAGATATAGTGAATGACCCTAGGGCTATAATTGGGCAGTGCAAGAATCTCTACACCTACTTATGGCAGTTAGTGAAGGCAAAGGACAAAAGGCTTTCTGATGAAGAAAGAGAAGTTATTATATCAACTTTACCGCATACAGAGCCTTTTCATGAGTCTAAAATAAGTTATATTTTAGAGAATAAAGATGAACTGGTGCTTAAACCTGTATATGGCAGATACAGCATAGATGTTTTTATAGGATCTCTTCATAGTGCAGAAGATTGGAAGAAAAATGTTCAGTATGTTTTAGAAAGCGGTAAGGAGTTTATTATTCAAGAGTTTTGTAAAATTAAGCCTTGTGATTCATACTATACAATTGATGGAAACTTTGCATTTCCTACAAAAGCCTTTGCAAATATAGGCTGTTTCATATTTGAGAGTGAGCTTTCAGGCTGCTGCATGCGTTGGAGTGGGGATTATTTAACTACAGATGACCATACATGGATCACTCCTATAGGCATAAAGAGTGATTCAGTTAAAATAAATTCTGCTTGTGTAATTGGAGAAGAACGAAAAAAACTATGGAATAAAATCACTGAAAGAGCCATGTTTGAAGCTGATTTTACAGGAAGGTATGTAAAGAACTTTGAATATGTGGGCCTCGATTATATTACATTAGAAAAGGGTAAATATGAGGAGCTTGCAGAGGCAACTAGCAAGATAGCTTCAATAATGGATAAGACTCAAACTCTTTTATATAACAATATAGATTATTTTGCTGATATATTAGGAATTGAGAATCTGAAGGAATTATTAAAGTATAAGCTTACTGAGGAGTTTGTCTTTCTAGCTAGGATGGACTGGGCAATTGATCATTCTGGAAACTTAAAGCTTCTAGAGATAAATTCAGAAACTCCGGCAGGACTTATAGAAAGCTTATATATTGATAATATCATTACAGAAGAGCTTAATATAAATAAGCTTAGTGCAAATAAGGAGCTTAGAAACAAGATAATAAAACAATTTATAAAAATAATAAAGGACTATTCAAAAATTCGCAGTATAAAAATTATTGGTATTTTGTCCGGGACTTACTATGAAGACTGGTATACAGCAAATGCTCTATATAAAACACTTAAAGAGCTGCCCTTTGAATTTGTTTTAGGCAGTATATACGACTGCACAGTATCTGAAAGTGGCAAGGTTTTGTTATTTGGTAAGGAGCTAGATGCTGTTTATAGATATTATCCTCTTGATTGGTTTGAATTAGATGGCATGAAAAATATAAAGGAAGCCCTTAAAAATACCCTATCAATAAATCCGACACATACTATTATTTCACAGTCAAAGGCTTTCTTTGCAGTTATGTATGAACTTTTAGTGCAGGGGTTTTATAGCGAAGAAGAAATAAGGCTTATTAAAAAATATATACCTAAAACTTCTCTAGAGGCAGAAAAGCTTGGGACATACGATTATATTGTAAAGCCATTACTTTCAAGGGAAGGAAATGGTGTGGCTTTAGCTTGTGAGCTGAAAGAAGTGCCGGATGAAAATCATATATATCAAGAAAGAGTTCACACTCTTAATGTTGACTATACTGTTTATGATAATATAAGCAAAACGCAGGATTTATTATATCCTATATTTGGAGCTTATGTAACAGGAACTGAATTTGCAGGAATATACACAAGACTTGGAAAGTTTGTAACAGAAAATATATGTATTTATACTCCTGTTTTTATTGAATAAAGGGGGATTATTTTGAAAGGAAAATATTCTAAGGGTACAAAAAACGGCTATTATGTTAATACTCTCAAGAGAGTAAAGCCAAAAAAGATCAATAAAATATCAATAGCTTTGGCAGCATCTTTTGTATTTATTATTGTAATGATTTCAATTGCAGTACTGTCCAGCTGCGAAAAGGTAGTACATGTAGAAGCGCTGGAAGGCTATACACAAATTGGAGAAGAACTTATGGAAGAGGCTAATCTAGTGAATATAGAGGGCTATTACGCTGGAACCGGTACATTAAACAATATAGTTCATGTAAGGTTTGAAGCTGAAAAAGACGGACAGATTTCAAGCACTATCGATGCAACAAAAAAGTTTTTTAATATAGTATATACCGATGAGGCTCAAAATGCACAATATAAAAACTTAGAGGGCAAGGTTAGAGCTTATAAGGGAACCTACAAAAAGGACGAGGATATTAAGACGCATTACTATTATGAGATTTTTTCCAGTAAGGACAAGATTAAGGATGTTGGAAAGCTTAGTATGAGAAATTAATTGCAGATAGAAATAAAATTACTTAGGCAACTGGTTTAGTATACCAGTTGTCTTTGTTATACTATATAGAATTTTACTAGTAAATCAACAAAGAACTTATTATAACTCTATAATAGAATTTATGTGAGTTAATTCAAAAATAACATGAATTTCAGTTTGACAATATAGGAAAAGAATCATCAAGGTTTGTATGGTAATATATAGTTAACCTGCAGGTGTAAGATAATTTTAGGAGGTGTTAACACCTATGGAGAATATAGATTTAATTCAAAAAACTGTAGACTATATAGATATGAATATCAATAAAAAAATTACAACTCATGAGCTTGCTTACATTTCTGGATTTTCAACTTATCATTACTACAGATTGTTTCATAAGTTTGTTGGAATGCCCGTGATGGAATATATAACTAGAAGAAAGCTTCAATATAGCTGCTTTAATCTAAGAAATGGGGAAAGAGTACTTGATATAGCATTGAATTATAGTTTTGAAACTCATTCTGGGTTTACTAAAGCTTTTAAGAAGCATTTTGGTTATTCTCCTAACTATTATCGCATGCACGCACCAGAGGGATGCCCTAATAAAGTTAAATTAATAAATCTAAAACAAAATAATGTTGGAGGGGTAATTATGGAGCCTAAAATAATTAATAAGGATTCTTTTAAGATAGTCGGCTATAAATTTGATACTACATTGAAAAATAATGCTCACTCAAAAGATATTCCTGCCTTTTGGGATAAATGTGATTTAGAAGGGAAGGAATCAAAGCTATATGCTACTCAGAAACCGCCAAAGCATGGAGAGTATGGAATCTGTATTAATACAAATACTGAGACTGATGAATTTTCTTATGTTCTAGGGGTGGAGGTATTAAGCTTTGACAATGTTCTAGATGAAATGTACAAACTTCAAGTTCCAGCAGCAACTTATGCTGTTTTCACAACTCCAGAGATAGATGATAAAGATTTTGTAGGCAGTATACAAGGAACTTGGAAATATATTTTAGAAGAGTGGCTTCCAAACTCAGTATATGAAATTGATAGCAGAAAACTTGATTTTGAATTTTATGATGAACACTGTCATCCTTGGGAATATGAAAAGATAAGAATGGATATTTATATACCAATAATTAAGAAAACAAAGTAGAATATGACTGCATAATGCATTGAGGTTACAATAGTTAACTATACTATATTAGGTATACTATGGCATTGTGCAGCCTCTTTAATTTTATGTTAGATTATTTTTTATAACCATATCAGTAATATCCTTCACTAAGTTACCATTGCTGTCGCAGATTTTTATTTTCACATTGTTATTTTCTAAGGTAAAGTAAAGAATGTATGACATTTTATTAAAGGGAAGTAAATCAGTCATACTTATAGGACCAAATATATTTTCATTCTTTACAACAACTTTCGGCTTTTGATTAAGACCGCATATCTTAAGACTTCCTTTATGATTTTCATCATAGCTAGTATAAGCTAAAAAAAACTCTGAATTATAAGTTGTTGAATCCACTGCAGGTACAGCTCCAAAGGGATCCGTATTATAGGGGATGGTGTCTAAGCTGTAGTAGTCATCATTATTATATTTATCTATAGTCCTCCTTATCATAAACAGATTAAGGATTTTATTTTTTTTTGTATCATTTATTATATTCATACCTGTAAAACCAAAACTATCTTCGATACCTCGAGAGGTAACAACATTTCTTATGACAGGTTTGTTTAGAGTATTAACAGGAACCCCATTAACCATGGCATAGAGATCTACACTATTTCTATTTATAGAAGTATAAGCAATAATATTATCCAAAGAATTAAAATTTGATACATAAAGGGGTTTAGTATAATAGGTTGTTAAATCCTTTATGTTATTGCTAGTGAAAAAACCAGTAAAATTACTAGTTGAAATGTTTTTAACATATAGCAGCTTATCATTTTCACGAGTATAAACTAGGTTTCCCTTAAGATCCATACTTGTTGCTGTTGCAAAGCCTGTTATGTCAGTCATCTCATGAGTGACAGTACCTTGGTCAGTAGTAGGATAGTTAACCTTAATTATTCCTTTGTCATAGGCGGCCACTATGCTGTGCTGACTCATTGGACCATCAAGCAATACTACGTTGTTCAAATTTTTATGGGAAGGAAATTCCGCAAGTAATTGGGATTTACCAGTATCAATATTTAAATGATACAAACAAGACATAACACCCTGTCCAGTGTTTTTACTAGATAAAATGATTAAAGATTTCTTATCATTCATATATTTGTTAGTCCATACAATATTTTTTATTAGTCCAAATCTTTGCGAATCTATTGAAATGGATGGCTGTTTGATTTGTGGGGCTTGTACGTTGTTTTCATATATAAAAGCTGTAGTAGTAAGTAAAATCATAAATAATGTAAGCAAAAGCATGAAATATTTTTTCATAGACTACCTCCAATATATGGTATAATATTAATTATATTACAATGTGAAAGAATTTAAAAGGAGTAAAGGCAATGAGTATTTCTGAAAGGTTTAGTAATGGCTGCAGATTTATAGCAGAGAAAATTTTATGGATTATCATTATACCTATTGCACTTGACCTAACTAATCTGCTTAGCTGGGAAAAAATATATCATACTGCTTATAATCCGCTTCAAAAGATATTTATGATTAAATTGGGCTTTATAGGGGCGCCGCCAAGTGTTAACTACCTTTTGGAGGACTTTCCTGCACCCTTATTTAAATATGATAGCAGCGGGTTTTCAGGCATATTAAATAGATTCGGTATTTTTAATGTATCATTTTTTATAACTGTAATTCTGATTTTAAGCTTCCTTCACAGTGGATATATGAGTATAGTTGGGTCAGATAGTGAGGAGAAGGCTAGTAGAAGAGATTTTTTTATTAAAGGAAATAAAAATTGGCATAAGTTCTTTTTACTGGATTGCATAATCTGGTTTCCATTATTACTGATGGTTTTTAATAAAAATTTCATATTACTTTCTTTTGTTTCTGTAATATTTGTCTATGTTCAATATTCATTTGTAAAAGATGAAGTAGGTATTAAAGAAAATTTTAAGTTAGGAATAAAATTCTTATTTAATAATCTTGGGCTAACAGTTAAATTGGCAATATATTTGGGACTAATATTTTCCCTACTTAGCTTAATAATATTCCCATTAACTAGGTTGGGTAATGTTGGAGTAATTATAGATATTGTTATATGTGCTTACTTAGGAACAGGTGCTAATAGGCTGGTTTTAGAAGTTTATTCAGCCGATGAAAATGACATAAATGTAAGCTTGTAAATAATTGCTGCAGAACTGTGCTTAAACTAAAATTATTAAAAAATGCCACGAGTAACATACCCGTGGCATCACACTTATGCTTTAAAGTCTAAAATTTTAACTAAGTTTCTTTCTTCAAGTCTTCCATCAAGCTTTAGCGTATTGCTTTGAATTCTTTCTCCATTTTTCATATGTGTTAAAAAGGTTTCAGCGCCTTCAATTGGGAAGGACATTGCAGAGGTTTTAAAGTGCATTGGTATTACTAGTTTTGGATTTAAAAGTTTACAAACTGCCGTTGCCTCTTTTCCATCTATAGTATAATTTCCACCAATTGGGATTAATAATACATCGATGTCGCCAATTTCATCTGCGTCTTTAACTGAAAGAATATGCCCTAAATCTCCTAAGTGACAGATTCTATAGTCATCCATTTTAAAAATGTATATAACGTTCTCTCCACGCTTTGCGCCTTTAACATTATCATGATAGGAAGGCAGACCAGTTATGTCTATATCACATGCATGAAAAAATCCAACCTTATCTATTATTTCCGGGTTTCCTTTGATTTTTTTAGTATAATCATGGTCGAAATGATGATGACTTATAGTAACTACATCTGCAGGACCTTCATAAACATTATAACCAACACTTTCATCAAAGGGGTCTGTAATTAGTGTTCTTCCTTTTTTATCTTTAAACAAAAAAGAAGAATGTCCAAGCCAAGTTATTTCCATTTCAATACACTCCTTTAAATACCATCATATTTATTATTATAACCTAAAAATTAAACAAACAAGCTATTAAATTAAATTGAATTTTGATATTATAAAAATGTGAGAATTTTGCTGCACAAATTTAATTAAAATTTTTTCAGGAGACTTAAATGAACATTATAATAGCTTTCATAATATGTTTTATTTTATTATTAACTAGTGCCTTTAAAGGAATATTTATAGGATATCCATTAATTATTAGTTTAGTATTATTTATTATATTAGGAATTAAAAGAGGCTTTAGCTTCAAATCCCTTTTAAAGATGTCATATGAAGGCGGAAAGAAATCTTTAATTGTTTTAAAAATATTTATCTTAATTGGTGCTATAACTGCATCCTGGATGGCATCAGGAACAGTACCGGCAATTGTATATTATGGAATGAAATTTTTAAATCCGCACATATTTATTCTTTGTACATTTTTAATAAGTTCCGTTGTTTCTTTTTTAATTGGTACCTCCTTTGGAACTATAGGAACAGTGGGAATTGCACTTATGGTAATGGCTCGAGGCGGAGGAGTTAGTATTCCTATTACAGCTGGTGCAATTTTATCAGGGGCCTACTTTGGAGATAGATGCTCACCTATGTCCTCAAGTGCGAATTTAGTTGCTAGCTTAACTGAAACAGATATATTTATAAACATTAAAAATATGTTTAAAACCTCAATAGTTCCTTTTATTTTGACTTGTGTTATTTATACTATATTTTCTATTAACTTCCCATTAGCAACAGGAAATAATTTTTTACTACGAGAAATCACAAAAGTATATGATATTAATATTATTACATTATTACCTGCGGCAATTATATTAATTTTTTCTATTTTTAAGGTTAATGTAAAAACCTTAATGCTGCTTAGCGTTTTAATAGCTAGCATAATTGCAGTTTTATTACAGCATGTAAATATTCTTGAAATGTTAAAATATATTGTTGTTGGTTATAGCATACCTTATAAAAGTACGCTATCAAGTATAATCTCCGGCGGTGGTATACTTTCAATGCTTAAGATTTCTATAGTAGTTTTTGTATCTTCTGCCTTTACAGGAATTTTTGAAGGCACTGAAATGTTAAAGTCAATTGAGTTAATGTTAAACAATGTTAAAGGCAGACATAATGTATATCTCTCAAATATAATTATAAGCATTGCATCTGCAGCCTTTGGATGCAGTCAAGCCTTAGCAGTTATACTCAGTAATATGCTTATGAAAAATACCTATGAAAAAAATAATATTACTGCTGAGCAATTTGCATTAGATATGGAAAATACATCTATAATAATATCCCCTTTAATACCTTGGAATATCGCCGTATTAGTTCCATTAACCACCTTAAATGCAGGAGTAAGCTCCATTGCTTTTGCCTTTTATCTATATTTAATACCTTTAGCAAATTACATTTATTTTTGGTTTAATAGAAGCAGGTAGATAAAGCCATATTGGATATAATATTATTAAGAAAAAATTAGGGGTGAAACCTATGAAATTAACTGTTCTTGGTAACTATGGACCATTCCCTGGTAAGGATGGAGCCTGCTTAGGATATTTACTTCAAGATGAGGACACTAACATTTTAATAGATTGCGGTAATGGAGTTTTAAGCAGACTCCAAAAATATTGTAGAATTGAAGATCTAGATGCAATTATACTTTCACATCTACATAGGGATCATTCTTCAGATATGCATGTTTTAAAATATGCAGTACAAAATAAACTAAAATTTAAAACCATGGATAAAGCCATTGAAGTATATACACCAAAGACTCCAGATAATGAATATAATGATATAAATATTCAAGGCATATTTAATACCCATATAATTGAAGAGAATATGACACATAAAATAAAAAGTATTAAAATTGAATTCTATAAAACAATTCATCCTGTTGAGTGCTATGGAATGAGAATTGAAAAGGAAGGAAAAATTTTTGCCTATAGTGCAGATTCAGTTTATTGCGATAATATAATAAGCCTTGCAAAAAAAGCAGATTTATTTCTATGTGATGCCTATGCTACAGAGAACATTAAATCAAAGGGGCAAGTGCCTCACCTTTCAGTTAAAGAAGCCTGCAATATAGCAGTAGAAGCAAAAGCTAAAAAGCTGTTATTAACACATTTTTGGTTTGAGGAACCAAAGGAAAGCTATATAAATGATTCTAAAGGGCTATTTAATAACATAGCTCTTGCAGAAGAATATACAGAATATGAAATTTAAACAGCAGTGCTGGACAGAGGGAGATAGGGTAAAATGATTAAAAATGTAGTGTTCGATATCGGAAATGTATTGCTTTATTTTAAGCCAGATGAATATTTAAATGGCTTTAATTTTGATAAGCAAACAAACAAAAAGCTTTTTGAATCAATTTTTAAAAGTAAATATTGGTGCGAATTGGATAGAGGAATGCTTACTGAGGATGAAGCAATAAAGTTATTTAACGAAGCTTCCCCAGAGTTGCAGGAAAAAATAGAAATTGTAATGAAGGACTGGATAGGAATATTGAAGCCGAATTTGGAAACAGTTGCAATAGTAAAAGAGTTAAAGAAAAGAAACTACAACATATTCTTACTTTCTAATTTTCATAAAAGTGCATTTGAGAGAGTAAGTTCTGAAAATGAATTTTTTAACCTTTTTGATGGCAGGATTATTTCCTATGAAATAAACTTATTAAAACCTGAGAAAGAAATATATAATAAACTTTTAAAGACCTATAATTTAAAACCAGAAGAAACTCTTTTTATAGATGACATGATTGAAAATATAGCTGCAGCTGACAAGCTTAGAATAAATACTATATTATTTAGCAATGCAGAATCCCTAAGAGAAACATTAAAGAGTAAAAGATTACTGTAGAATTAAATTTACAAAAAAATTGACAATTGAAACTAAGTATATTAAAATGATTAGAGAATTATAGAAGCATTGATAAGGAAAAGTACTTAAATTCAGAACTTACAGAGAGTGGGGCATGGTGAAAACCCACAGGGAAGTTTTAAGGAAAATCACCTTTGAGCTGAGAACTGAAATATAATGAGACAAATGGATCATTATCTTAAGTTTATCCGTAATCCTGCGTTAAAGGATAGAATGTGTAAGCATTTGAACATTAGGTGGTATAACGAGTATAACTTCGTCCTTTTGGGATGAAGTTTTTTTTATAAGTTTTATGTCAATAATTTGTATAAAATTGAAAGGAGTTTTGTTATGTATAAAAAAGTTGAGTCTTCAAAGAGCTTTGTGGATATGGAAAAAGATGTACTTAAGCTTTGGGAAGAAAAAGATGTAATTAAGAAAAACTTTGATATGAATAAAGACGGAGAATATTTTACCTTTTATGATGGACCTCCTACAGCTAATGGAAAACCACATATAGGCCACGTTATAACAAGAGTTATGAAGGATCTTATACCAAGATACAAAGTTATGAAGGGCTATAAGGTACTAAGAAAAGCTGGTTGGGACACTCATGGTCTTCCTGTGGAGCTTGAAGTTGAAAAATCCCTTGGCATATCAGGAAAACCACAAATAGAAGAATATGGAGTTGAAGACTTCATAAAGAAATGTAAAGGAAGCGTATTTACCTACGTTCAGCAGTGGAAGGACATGACTGAGAGGGTCGGTTACTGGGTAGATATGGAGAATCCTTATGTAACCTACCAAAATAACTATATAGAATCTGAGTGGTGGGCTTTAAAGCAAATGTGGGAAAAGGAGCTTATTTACAAGGGGCATAAAATTGTTCCTTACTGCCCACGCTGCGGAACTGCACTTTCTTCTCATGAAGTATCACAGGGTTACAAAGATGTTAAAGATACTTCTGTGTATGTTAAGTTTAAAGTTAAAGGTGAAGAGAATAAATATATATTAGCATGGACAACAACCCCTTGGACATTACCAAGTAACGTAGCTTTAGCATTAAACAGAGCTTACGACTATGTTGAAGTTTTACATCATGAGGAGCACTTAATTTTAGCAAAAGCACTGCTTAATAAGCTTGATTGTGAGTATGAAATAGTTAGGGAATTCAAGGGCTCTGAATTAGAAGGAGTAGAATACGAACAATTATTTAAGTTTGCGAAACCTGATAAAAAAGCTTTTTATGTAGTTCATGCTGACTATGTAACACTAACTGATGGTACTGGTATAGTTCATACTGCTCCTGCTTATGGAGAGGATGATAATATTACTGGTAAAAAGTATGACTTACCTTTAATTAACTTAGTAGATACTGAAGGAAAGTTTATCTCTGAAGTTGAGCCATGGGCAGGAATACCTGTTAAAAAGGCTGATGCTAAGATTATTGAAGCCTTAAAAGAATCAGGAAACTTATACAAGTCAGAAGGCTTTACTCACTCTTATCCACACTGCTGGAGATGTGATACTCCGCTGTTATATTACCCAAGAGAATCCTGGTTTATAAAAATGTCTGCAATGAGAGATAAGCTGCTTAAAAATAACAACAGTGTTAATTGGTATCCAGACAATGTTAGAACTGGGAGAATGGGTAACTTCCTTGAAAATGTTATAGATTGGGGGATTTCCAGAGAAAGATATTGGGGAACTCCACTGCCAATATGGGAATGTGAATGTGGTCATAGAGAAATGATTGGCAGTATAGAAGAGCTTAAAGCTAAGGGAAAAAATGTACCTGATGATATAGAACTTCATAAGCCATATATAGATGCTGTGCATCTAGAATGCCCTCATTGTCATAAGGAAATGACAAGAGTGTCAGATGTTATAGACTGCTGGTTTGATTCTGGTTCTATGCCTTTTGCACAGCATCATTATCCTTTTGAAAATAAGGAATTATTCGAAGAGAACTTCCCTGCACAATTTATTTCAGAGGCTGTGGATCAAACAAGAGGTTGGTTCTACACACTGCTTGCCATATCAACTGTAATATTTGATAAGAGTCCTTTTGAAAACTGCTTAGTTTTAGGTCATGTACTTGATAAAAATGGTCTTAAGATGTCTAAGCACAAGGGCAATGTACTTAGCCCATGGGTTTCTCTAGACAATGAAGGAGCAGATGCTACCCGCTGGTACTTCTATACCTCCAGTGCACCATGGCTTCCATCAAGATTCTATGAAGAAGCTGTTATAGAAGCTCAAAGAAAGTTTTTAAGCACATTGTGGAATGTATATTCCTTCTATGTACTTTACGCTGAAATAGACCAATTTGACCCAACAAAGTATGAAGACTTTGTAAGCGGGAATATAATGGATAAATGGATAATGTCAAAGCTTAATAGCCTTATAAAGAGCGTTGATGAAAATTTAGCTAGTTATAAAATAACTCAAGCTGCACTTTCCATTGAAGAATTTGTGGATGGACTTTCAAATTGGTATGTTAGAAGAAACAGATCAAGATATTGGACAGAAGAATTAACTGATGACAAAATTGGAGCTTATGTTACTTTATATAGAGTGCTTAAGACTATAAGCTTTATAGCAGCTCCTTTTGTACCATTTATTACAGAAGAAATGTATCAAAATCTTGTAGTTAATTTAGATAAAAACGCGCCAGAAAGTATTCATTTATGCTATTGGCCAATTGTTACAGAAAAACTTATTGATAAAGACCTAGAAGCAGAAATGGATTTAGCTTATAAGGTAGTTAATTTAGGACGTAGTGCAAGAAATGCTGCTAATATAAAGAACAGACAGCCTCTTTCTGAAATGCTTCTAAGTACTAAGGTGCTTCCTGAATACTATAGCCATATTATAAAAGAAGAGCTCAATATTAAAAATTTAGAATTAGGTGCTGACTTATCTAAATATGTAAACTTTGAAATAAAGCCAAATCTTCCTGTTCTGGGCAAAGCTTATGGAAAGCTTATACCTGGAATAAGAAAAGAACTAGCTGCAAGAAATCAGATGGAATTAGCTCAAACTATACAAAATGGCGGCATAGTAGCTATAAATGTTCAAGGTACAGAAATTGAACTTAATTCTGAGAATCTCCTTGTAACTATGCAGGGACTAGAAGGATATGCATTTGCCGGAGAGGGGCAAATAGGTGTTGTACTTGATACTCATATAACTGATGAGCTTAAGGAAGAAGGCCATGTTAGAGAAGTTATTAGCAAGGTTCAAAATATGAGAAAGGAAAGCGGTTTTGAGGTTGCTGATAAGATAAAATTATATGTATCAGATAATGAAATGCTAGAAGCCGTAATCAGAAAATTCGAAAGCCATATTATGAAGGAAACTCTTACTGTAGAGGTAATTTACAATACAGATAGAGAGTATAATGAAGCCAGCATAAATGGTGAAAAACTAAAGTTAGCAGTTGAAGTAGTGAAATAAAAGATACAAAAAGCTGAGATTTTCTCAGCTTTTTATATACATAAAAATATATTCCTAATTTTTGTTCAAAGTTGTCAGACAAATGCATGGTCAAAGTTAAAGTACATTATCTTGAAAAAACGTTTACTTTTTCTTATAGTTAAGATAATAAGAAAAAGGGGGTTTGAACAAATGGAAACATCTAAAAAAATGGTAAAGCCTGTTACTGTTAAAAATAGTACAGGAAAAGCAAAAATGCAAAAGTTTGGCGGATTTCTTTCAGGGATGGTTCTTCCAAACATTGGAGCTTTCATAGCTTGGGGACTTATAACAGCATTCTTTATTCCAACTGGCTGGATACCAAATGCGTATCTAGGAAAATTAGTAGGACCAATGATTACTTACTTACTTCCATTACTTATTGGATATACAGGCGGTAAATTAGTATATGGCACAAGAGGAGCTGTAGTTGGTGCAATAGCTACCATGGGAGTTATTGCAGGAGCCTCTGTGCCAATGTTCCTTGGAGCTATGATAGTTGGCCCACTAAGTGGTTATGTTATTAAGAAGTTTGATCAATTAGTAGAAGGAAAAGTTGCTACAGGTTTTGAAATGCTAGTAGATAACTTCTCAGCTGGAATTTTAGGTGGCTTACTTACTTTACTAGCATATACAGCAATTGGACCAGCAGTAAATGCAATATCAGTTGCTCTTGGAAATGGTGCAAACTGGGTAACTCAAGCAAAGTTACTTCCATTTATAGCATTATTTGTTGAGCCAGGAAAGATATTATTCTTAAATAATGCCATTAACCATGGCGTATTTGATCCGCTTGGAGTTCAACAGGTAAAGGAAGCTGGAAAATCAATATTCTTCTTATTGGAATCTAACCCAGGACCAGGACTTGGAATACTATTAGCTTACTGGTTACATGGAAAAGGAATGGCAAAACAATCTGCACCAGGAGCAGTTATAATCCACTTCCTTGGTGGTATTCATGAAATTTATTTCCCATATGTATTAATGAATCCAGTATTATTATTAGCAGTAATAGGCGGTGGTTTAGCTGCTGATTTCACATTCGTAATAACTGGAGCAGGCTTAGTGGCATCACCTTCACCAGGAAGTATCTTTGCAGAAATAGCTATGAGCCCTAAAGGCGGACTTTTACCTGTTTTAGCTGGTATACTTGTAGGTGCTGTAGTTTCCTACTTAATAGCATCTGTAATAGTAAAGAGAAGCCATGTTGGCGAAGATGAGGAAACCTTTAATGAAGCAAAGACTTTGGTTAGTAATTTAAAGGCTGAAAGTAAGGGACAAAAGGTAGTAAATTCTATAGAAGTACCTAGTTTAATAGTTTTTGCCTGTGATGCTGGAATGGGTTCCTCAGCAATGGGAGAATCAATTCTTAAAAAGAAAATTAAAGAAGCTGGTTTTGATGTAACTGTACGGCATTCAGCTGTAAATGAGATTCCTAAAGAAGCGGAAGTAGTATTTACACAAGAGAGCTTAGCTGCAAGAGCAATGCAGGTTGCACCTAATGCTAAGATAGTTACTATTAAAAACTTTTTAGATAATTCAACTTATGATAACTTTGTTAAATCATTAAAAAAATAAAGTATTGGATGGCGATGTAAACTATGAATGACTTAACTGCCAGACAAAAGTTTATCTTAAATTCAATAATAGAGAAAGGTCCTTTAAATATAAAGGACCTTTCAGAACAAATTGCAGTTAGTAACCGCACTATTTCTAGAGAAATTGCGGTTATTAATAAATTTTTATTGGATAAAAACATTACAATAAATGAAATAAACGCTAGCTTAAGCATAAAGGGCAGTAAGGATGCCATTAAAAAGCTTCAACAGCTTCTTGTAGGCATTCCAATGCAGTGGCTTTTAAGCCAAGATCAGAAAATGCTACTTATTATTGCAGAGCTTCTGGTTTCAGAAGAACCATATAAATCAGCCTATTTCAGTTACCAGCTAAATGTTGTTGAAGGCACCATTACCTTATATATGGATAAAATAGAACAGTGGCTCAACTTAAGAAACCTTCAATTAGAAAGAAAAAGAGGATATGGCATTGAAATCAGTGGTTCTGAATGGGTTAAGAGAAACATATTCCTTGAACTTTTATATGAATACAAATCAATTGATGAATTGCTTGCCTTTGTATATGGCAGTAAAAATGATGCAGCAATAAATTCTTTCTTTAAGATAATTTTTGATGAAGAAAGTATAGAAGAAACAAAAGAAATACTTGAACTTTTAAAAGATGAAATGATAAGCATGGACGATATGTCTTATTTTAATTCCTTTATTTATATATTATTATCACTTAAGAAAGCAAAGTCGGGCTTTGCAATTGAGTTACCTGATTATTTAGTTCAGGATATTTTATCCTCAGGAGAATTTGCTTTTATTAAAAAAATAAAAGATTATTTATTAAGCATAAACATTACTGTTTGTGAGGATGAATTAGCATATATAGCTATACATCTTATGGGGAATAAGTACATTTATAACATGAACAGAAAATTTGAAGAATTAGGTGTACCTCTTGAAGAATTATCCACTGAAGTGATTTTTGAAGTGGAGAAGAACTTAAATATAAATATTGAATGTGATGAACAACTTATTTTAGGATTAACTCAACATTTTAATCCAGCATTATATAGGATAAATATGGGTATACAAGTGAAAAACCCTTTAATAAATGAAATAAAAGATTATTACGGAAATCTTTTTAATGCAGTTAATTATGCCTGTAAGCTAGTTTTTTCAAAATATAATATTACAATGCCTCAGGATGAAATTGGCTTTTTAACAATGCATATTGGAGCTGCTATAGAAAGAACCAACGCAAATAATAATAAGCTGTCAGCCTTAATTATTTGTGCAAATGGAATAGCCACTGCAAGAATATTATCGAATAAAATAAAGCATTCCATACCTAGAATTGGCTCTATCACAATTTCTTCCTTAAAAGATTGGAATGAAAAGGATAATAATTACGATATAATATTAACTACCACAAAATTAAATGAGAAGCTTAAGTTTGAAAATATGGTAAATGTAACACCCTTTCTTCAAAATGGGGATATAGAGAAAATAAATAATTTTATTAAAAATTATTCATTAAATAATAGGCTTTCCAGCAACTTTAATGCTCTATCCAAAATTAAAAAAAATAGTGTATCAGCTGAAAAGTATAAGTTATTAGATAGTATTTTAGAAAATATACAGCTTGAAGTAATTGAGGCAGATTCTTTTAATTGTCTAATTGATTTAATATCAAAGGATTTATTCAGTAAGAAGCTAATAGAAGATAGTGATGAAGTATTTAAATTAATAATGAATAGAGAAGAAATGGGAAGTGTGGTAATACCAAACAGTCATGTTGCACTGCTTCATACTAGGTCTGATAGTGTTATTGGTCCCTTTGTAGGAGTTTATAGATTAAGAAAGCATATGTTATTAAAAAGTGTAGGCTTTATAAATGAAAATGTTGATACCTTTATTGTAATGCTTGCTAGAAAAAATGAAGATAGCTACAGCTTAGAGCAAATTGGTAAGATTAGTATAGCATTAATTGAAGATAAGAAGTTTACTGAAGTCTTAAGGTTAGGTGATTTAAAAGATTTAAGAAGCTCTCTTATAACCATTCTAAATGAGGAGGCAGATTAAAATGGATAAGAAAATATTAAATGAGGCTAATATACTTTTAAATTTAAAATCAGAAGCAAAATATGAAGCAATTGAGAGAGCAGGTAAATTGTTAGTTGAAAATGGCTATGTAGAAGAATCCTATTTAATTGGAATGAGGAAAAGAGAAGAGGACATTACCACCTATATAGGAAATGGAATTGCTATTCCACATGGTATGAATGAATTTATAAAGTATATAAAGGAATCTGGAATCGTTGTGCTCCAATATCCTGAGGGAGTATACTTTGGTGAAGGAAATACAGCCTATATAGTTATTGGTATTGCCGGTAAGAACAATGATCATATGGATATACTTTCAAAGATTGCAATTGTATGTTTGGATGAAGCTAATGTCCAAAAGTTAATTGCATCAAAAGATAAGAAAGAAATAATTGATATACTTACAGAAGAGGTTTAAAGGAGGTTAAAGTCCTAAATGGACTTTAACGAGGTAGAAGCCCTAAATGGGCTTCTACGGGTAGTCTGCCGATGAGCAATCGGCAAGCTAGACTACACAGTGTTACGAGCGGAAGCGAGTGGTCTTAAACTACTCAGTGTTCCGACTAAAAGGAGGAATTTCTATGAAAACAAGAGCAGTAAGATTATATGGTAAAAAGGATTTAAGACTAGAAGAATTTGAACTGCCTGAGATAAAAGAGGATGAAATACTAGTACAAGTTGTATCAGACAGCATATGCATGTCCTCCTATAAGGCTTCTATTTTAGGCACTGACCACAAAAGGGTGCCAAAGGATGTTGCAGTAAGCCCAATAATAATAGGACATGAAATGGCAGGAAATATAGTTCAAGTAGGTGCTAAATGGAAGGACGAATTTAAACCAGGTGAAAAGTTCTCCATTCAACCAGCTTTAAATTATAAGGGAAGTATGGATTCACCAGGATATTCTTATAAATACTGCGGCGGAGATGCAACTTATGTAATAATGCCTCATGAGGTAATGGAGCTTGGATGCCTTTTACATTATGATGCTGATACCTATTATGAAGCTTCACTGTCTGAACCAATGTCATGTATAATTGGTGCCTTTCATGCCAATTATCATACTACTATGGGAAGCTATGTTCATAAAATGGGAATAGTAGAAGGTGGTAAACTGGCACTACTGGCAGCAGCTGGCCCAATGGGTCTTGGTGCCATTGATTATGCTCTGCACTGTGATAGAAGACCTTCAATGCTCGTTGTAACTGATGTAGATGAAAATAGATTGAAAAGAGCTGAAGCTATATTTAATCCAGAAGAAATAAAAAATGAGGGGATTGAATTAGTGTTTGTAAACACAAGAAACCTTGAAGATCCAGTTAGCTATTTAAGGAATTTGACCGGTGGTACAGGCTTTGATGATGTTTATGCATTTGCACCTGTTAAAGCGGTAGTAGAGCAAGCAGATAAGATTCTTGGAAGAGACGGATGCCTAAATTTCTTTGCTGGCCCTACAGATACAAACTTCTCAGGAGAATGTAATTTTTATAATGTACATTATAACTCAACTCATATTGTTGGTACTACAGGAGGCAATACTAATGATATGATTGAATCCTTAAGAATGACAGAAAAGAAACAAATTAATCCGGCAGTTATGGTAACTCATATTGGAGGACTTGACAGCGCTGCAGAGGCAACCCTTAGACTTCCAGAGGTTCCTGCTGGCAAGAAGCTTATATATACAAATATCAATATGGAGCTAACTGCAATTGATGATTTTGAAGAAAAGGGAAAATCCAATAAACATTTTGCAACACTTGCTGAAATTACTAAGAAGAATAGAGGGCTGTGGTGTGCAGAGGCAGAAAAATATCTGCTTGAAAATTGGGATAAATAGAGAAATAGTATAAATTTAACACTAAAACACCATTAAAAACGAGAAGCACTGAGGGGCCCGAACTGTTCCCGGTCTAGTGGACAGGGAATAGTTTATCTTTTATTTTTCCGAAGCAAAAACAGAATATTCTTAAAGAAAAGCTAATAAAAAATCTATGGTACAATAGCTTTGAGAATTCGGGAAAAGGAGAAGATACAATGTATAAAGCAGAAGTTGAAAATGTAGCTCATTATGCTGAAAAGAAAATAAATGCACTAAAAAAGAGCAAATTAAACTATTTAACAGCCGCTGTACTAGCAGGAATGTTTATAGGTATATCATATATATTTATTTTTACTATAGGCGGGGCGCTTCATTATGCAAATTCACCAGCTTATAAAATAGCTATGGGATTATCCTTTGGAGTTGCCCTTAGCCTTGTAATGGCTGCTGGAGCAGAGCTTTTTACTGGGACGAACCTTGTAATGACTATAGGTGCACTTGAAAAGAAAACTACTTGGCTGGACGCAGTAAAGATTTGGGCATTTAGCTGGGCAGGAAACTTTATAGGTTCTATGATAACAATAGCACTTTTTTTAGCTACTGGCCTCGCTAAAGGCACTACAGGAAAATATATTATAGAAGGTGCACAAGGAAAGATAGCACCAACATCCCTTGAAATTTTTGCAAGAGGCATACTTTGCAATATACTAGTTTGTCTAGCAGTCTGGTGTTATTATAAACTAAAGGAAGAGACAGCAAGACTTATAATGATTTTTTGGTGTATATTTGCATTTATTACCTCAGGCTATGAGCATAGTGTTGCCAATATGACACTACTGCCGCTAGCTGCTATTCTTTCAAAGGGTGCTCAGGTAACTATTGCAGGAATTGCTCATAATTTAATATTTGCAACTTTAGGAAATATTGTTGGTGGCTCATTATTTGTGGCAGTGCCTTACTGGATAGCTTCAAGAAAAGATAAAAAGGAAGCAGTGAACCTTAATATTTCGAAAAGTGCATAGTTTTAAGTATTTTAGCTAAATCACAAAGAATAACTAGTGGTTTAGCTTTTCCTTTTATTTATAAAAGGATATGTATATAATACATATATAAGACTATTGATAGAGGTGTACCTATGATTAAAAGTGGAATGTTAACTGGAAATAAGGTTCGATTAGGAGCTATAAATGCAGAAGATATAGAAACTATTGCAAGCTGGTATGAAGATGCGGATTTTCTAAGATTTTTTGATAAAATTCCAGCGAGTCCTAAATCTAAACAGGAGCTCCAGCAGTGGATAAAGGAAACTCAAATTTCAGGTAAAAGTTATTCTTTCTCAATAAGGCCAATTGATAAGGATAAAATGGTTGGCTATATTGAACTAAGTAATATTCAATGGTGGAATGGTGTTGCTAATCTAGGTATTGGCATTGGTGAAACAAAGTACAGAGGCGGCGGCTTTGGAAAAGAGGCAATGGAGCTGTTGCTTGATTTCGCTTTTAATGAGTTAAATTTGCATAGAGTTCAGCTTAACGTATTTAGCTATAATAAGGGGGCTATGTCTCTTTATGAAAAGCTTGGTTTTAAACAAGAAGGAGTATACAGAGAGTTTATACATAGAGATGGTAAGAGATGGGATATGTATCTTTATGGAATTCTAAGGTATGAATGGAAAAAAATATAAAGTATTTATAAAATCAGTACATATTTACTTGTAAAGTGATGAATTTATAAGTATAATTATGGAATAGAATAATGAGTAGGAGTTGATTTTATGGCAGCTTCAATTAAGGACGTTGCAAAAGAAGCAGGAGTATCTATTGCTACTGTTTCCAGAGTTTTGAATGATGTAGATGTAGTAAATGAAGACACTAAGAAAAAAGTTCAGGATGCTATAAAGAAATTAGGTTATAGACCTAATATAATTGCAAGAAGTTTAAAGACACAAAAGAGCAGAACTATAGGAATTATAATCCCTGATATATCTAATCAGTTTTATCCTGAAATAGTCAGAGGTGCAGAAGATGTTTCTAATATATACAACTATAATATAATGCTTTGTAATACCGATTTAGATCCTGATAAGGAAATGGAGTACCTAAGAGTACTTAAGGAGAAAATGGTAGATGGAGTTATTTACATGAGTAATTCCTTAGAAGCAGAAATGATTAACCTCATAAAGGAGCTAGAACTTCCAACAGTGCTGGTTGAAACTACAGATAAAGAAAATACCTTTCCAAGCGTTACAATAGATAATGAAAAGGCAGCAATTGATGCCATAAATTATCTTGTTAAAAAAGGTAATAAAAAGATTGCCTACATAGGTTCTCATGAGGATGCAGTAAATGCTGCAGCTTATAGATTTGCAGGCTACAGAACAGCGCTTAAAAAGAACAATCTTGAATTAAAAGATGAGCTCTGCAGTTTTGGTGGCTTAAAACCTCAAGACGGTTATGAAGGTATTAAAAGGATTTTAGAAAATAATGAGATAGACGCAGTATTTTGTGCAAGTGATGAGCTTGCTATGGGTGCTATAAATGCACTTAGAGATATGGGAAGGAAGGTACCAGAAGAAATAGATGTTATAGGTTTTGATAACATCTACAGTGCTGCATACTTCTATCCTAAGCTAACAACTGTTGAGCAGCCAATGTATGACATGGGTTCTGTTGGTATGAGAATGCTTATAAAAATAATAAATGGAGCAGAATTAGTTCAGCACCATTTTGTATTACCTCATCAAATCGTTGAAAGAGATTCTTGTAAATAATAAAGTATAAAGCCTGTTTAGATTTCATGCTAAACAGGCTTTTATTAATTAAGCTGCTTTTCAAAGCTGCCATCCAGTTTGACCTTATATAGTTTTTGACCACTTTCAGATTCACCAAAGAAGAATATATTATCATTAACTATGCTAATACTTGTAATATAATTAATAGCAATGGAATTATCCCTATTATTATTTTCAAAGACAAATATATTATTAGTAATTTTAGTTATGCCTTTCCCGTTAAGATCTGATTTGTAAATATTATTTTGGTCCTTTCCTGTGAAATAAATATTATCATTGCTAATATTGAAGTTTTGAATAGTATAAGGAAATAGGTATATTTTATTTGAGCCATTTAGGTTCATTCTATAAAGTCTTTGATCATTGTAATTGATATAAAATATATAGTCGTTGTAAATAACAAAGTTAATTATATTATCATTACTTAACTTTTTGAAATTTGATCCATCTAAATTCATGGAATTAAGACGTGTAACAGTTACAGTGTCATTAGACAAATTTGTGGCCTGTTCATAAGTAGAATTATATATTAAATTATTGTAAATGCTCATATAGGTGAAAACTTGACGTTTTGTAATTAAGGTTCCCTTATCTCCTTTTGAACTATTAAGCTTTAATTTGTATATTCCTTCTGGAGAAGAATAATAAATAAAATTATCCTTAATAAGCATCCTAAAGGCAGTATATTCAACTACCACTTCTGTAAGGCTTCCATCAGTTTTTGTCCTAAAAATATAAGATCCACTCTTATCATCAAGATAATACACCCAATCACTTATAACGTTAATGCAGCGAAAATTTCCTTCCTTAGTTATAGCCTTTAATCCTGTTTCACCATCAGTCATAACTCTATAAATTGGATGAAGTTTGTAATTTGCCGGTGGTAAAGTGAAGTAAATCCACTTTCCTTGCTTAGCAAAATAACCACCATTTAATAAATTTCCCGAGGAATTACCTTCTGTATTAGGGGTGGTGCCAGCCATTGTAATATCGTTTGTAATTTTTCCTTTAGGGGGTTCTGTTTTGTTGACTTCAGCATAAAGACCATCCTTTGATTTTGTATTATTTTCTGAAGTGGTTTTATTTTTGTTAGTATCATTAGTGACCGTAGTACTTTTTAAATTATCATTACTTTTAATAGTTCGTTGCCTCAAAACAATAAAGCTGCATATTAAAGCAATACATATACCATATATTATATATTTTTTGTATTTCAATGGAGCTTCCTCCTTGTATTCCTTTAATATAATTGTCTAGTTATACTTCCATCTAGACTAGTTTTATAAAGGCCTAAATTGCCGCTAGACTGCCCAAAATAAAATACGTAACCATCTATAATGGATAAATTATAAATAAAATATACACCCTGATAAGCAGAGTTGTTATTCAAAGTGCTGTTATTAGTTATATTAACTATATTTTTTCCGTTAAGATCCGACCTATAAATATCATTTTGGTTTCCACCATAACCCGTAAAGTAAATTTTATCCTTATTAATATTAAAATTACTTACTGTAGAATTAGATAATTGTATTTTATTAGAGCCATTAAGGTTCATCCTATAAAGCCTTTGATTATCACCTAAATAAAATAAATAATTATTATAAAAAATATAGTAATATGAATTGGCAGTGCTTAATTTTTTAAAATTTGTACCATCTAAATTCATGGTGTATAGATTAAAAACCCAATCTGTATTGCCTTGAGTAGAATTAACTGATCGCATATCAGTAGCAAGTAAATAAATTAAATTATTAATAATATAAAAATAACTATAATTTGAACCTTTCGCTATTAAGGTTCCAAGATTCTTTTTTGAACTATCTATACTTAATTTGTAAATCCCAAGTGGTGAGTTATAATAAATAGTCCCATCTTTAATAAACATATAAAATACAGGGAATTCGCTAACTTGTTCTGTAAGACTTCCATCTGTTTTTGTTCTATAAATAAAGGGACCAGTGTCGCCGTTAAGATAATATACCCAATCTCCTATAACATTAATATATCTATAAATTCCTTCCTTAGTAATGGCCTTTAGGCCGGTTTCACCATCACTCATTGCTCTATAGATTGGATGAGGTTTTGAATTAGCTGGGGGCATGGTGAAATATATCCATTTACCCTGCTTAGCAAAATACCCCCCAGTTGATAAGTTTTCAATGGTATTGCCTTCTGTGTTAGGAGTTGTACCAATCATGGTGATATCAAGCTTGCTTGTTTCTATGGAAGGATGCGTACTGTTAACTGTTTCTTTAGTATTACCAGCTGCATTTGTACTATTGGTCTCTGCATTTGTACCTCCACCACTAGTATCATTACTAACAGTACTAACTTTATTATTATCTTTAATCTTGCTACTCAGCAGCTTAATTCCAATAAGGCTACCTATTATAGCAATACATACAACGAATATTATATACTTTTTATACTTCAAGATAAATCCTCCTACCTCTGTAATGGGCAACCTTTACTTGTCTCTTATCACCAGCTAGGTTACCTTTACACAACGATTATTAATTGTTGTACTCTTTGTTACAAAATATTGGATATAATTACATTATAAATCATTTTTAGAATAAATACCATCTACGGCTGAATTAGTTAGAACAAGTAATGAGTTTTCGTAAAATAAGGGATTTATTAAGTTTTAATTAAGTAAAGTACAATTTCATCGCGAAATTATTTTAACTGTAGTATAATAATATATTGTAAGAACTTTGGAAGTAATAAAGGAGAACACAAATGATTGAACTAATAGTTAATTGGGCTGTTGCTACTCTTGGAAGGCTTGGTTATTTTGGTGTGGCAGCCTTAATGGCACTTGAAAGCGCATGTATTCCAATACCCAGCGAAGCAATTCTTCCCTTTGGAGGATATCTTGCATCAGCTGCAAATACAGGTCATAGACTTAATCTTTATGCAGTAATTATTATTGGAACTTTAGGAGGAACCTTTGGTTCTATTGTCTGCTATTATATTGGTGCACTAGGCGGTAGGCCTCTTGTAGAAAAGTATGCAGATAAGCTGAGACTTAAAAAATCCCATCTTGAAATGAGCGATAGATACTTTGAAAAGTATGGTGAAAAGATTGCCTTTTATTCAAGGCTGCTGCCTATAGTAAGAACTTTTATTTCCCTGCCTGCTGGTATAAGCAAAATGAATGTTAAGAAGTTTGCTGCCTATACTTTCTTTGGCTCCTTACTTTGGAGTATTGTTTTAAGTTATGCAGGCTATTACATGGGAGAAAATTGGACTAAGATACGTCAGTGGCTTCATTTAGCTGATTATGTTGTAATAGCTGCAGTTATAATAATAATTTTCTACTTTATTTTCAGAAATAAGAAAAAAATAAAAATATAATGTAATAGAAAATATTAAAAATTAGACACTGAACAAGCAGAAGACGAAGAGGACACTGAAGGGTTTATATTAAAACTCATCCAGTGTTCTTTGTCTTATCAACAAATTTAGTGTATATTCATAAGTTGTTTGTAATTCATTATGAGCTTAAATATTACTTAAGCATTGGTTTCCAGCTTAGAAGACTTGTTTAATACCTATAAGAATTAATATTAGCCCTGAAAGTATAGTGGCTCTTTTCTCCAGATTCCATTTCTTAAAGAAATCAGTAATATAGTTTCCTGCAAAAAGTGCCAGAAAGCTGATTACAGCTGAAAAAAAACCTACGAAAAAGGCATTTAATCCAATCATCCCAGCACTTAAGCCTCCTCCAATATTATTAATAGATAGGGCTATACCTAGAAAAGTAGCTTCTTTAAAATCTATATCCTTCGACTTATCTTTGTCGGCCTTTTCAGGATTTACTAATATATCATATATGTTAGAGTTTTTTATATCTATATCATCACTTTCTATTTTGTTTTTGTGTATATACGGCTCAATAATAATCCATAAGCCAATGATGATTAAGAGAACCATACTTATTATAGAAGCTGTATTTTTATTTAAAAGCTTTGAGATAAAGGATCCAGAAAAAGCAGCTAAGGAGGAGATTATAAAGGTTATTATAGATATCCAAAGATTTTTAGCTGTAGTTATTTTTATTCCTCTAATGCTGTAGGCTATTCTAACCCCGATATTATCTAAATTATTTGCAAGAGCAATAAATAAAGTATAAAGCGTATGCATAATGTTACTCCTTTAATTCTTAGTACATAGTCAGTATATTAAGCAGACATTAAAAGAGTTACTGATTATTAGTTTAACAAATATATTAGATTCAGCTTCATGGTTATTATCATATTTAAAGCCATGTTTCTAAATAAAGAGCAAAAAAATAGCTAACCAGGGCATAAAGCCCTGGTTTAGCTATTTAGGGTGGTAAACCCTTTAATAATAACTATGCAGTTTTAGATTCTTCTGTATTTGCGACCTTTTCCTTCTGCATATTTTCTTTCTCAGCGGGCATTTGAGCCGTAGTCTTTTGGGCTGCCGGCTTTGAAGCAGGAACTGGAATTTCAACCTTATGAATTACTATTTCCTTATCTTCTGCTGCATGTCTTCTATCATTAGTCACAGTTATAGATTTCTTTGGGCATGCTGTAGCACATTCTCCACAGATTATGCATCTTAATGCATCCAATTCCCATTTTCCTTCTTTTCTATCAACTATAATAGCATCTGCAGGGCAGCGCCTTGAACAAATTCCGCATAGTATGCAGGTGTCTGGATTTAATACAATTCTTCCTCTTGAGCGTTCAAAAGCTGGCCTTTCTGCAGCTGCAGGGAAGAGTCTTGTTTGCTTTTTATTTAATAAATTTCTCGTTATAAGCTGAAGCATATTTGCCATTTAAAAAACCCCCCAAAAATTCTTATTTGGTGATTTAATTTTAGATTAAATCATCCTTAAAAGCTCATTTTATCGCTTTATCGTTCTGTACAGCTAATGCATGGGTCAATAGTTAAAACTAGAATAGGCACATCTTGAAGCTTGCTCCCAGGAAGCATTTTAAGTAATGACGGTATATTAGCAAAGGTGGGAGTCCTTATTTTTAACCTCTCTAGGTTCTTTGTGCCGTTTGCCTTTATATAATAAATTGCTTCTCCTCTTGGCTGCTCTATTCGAGATATAGCCTCTCCCTTTGGAAAGCCCTTAACAGGTACTACAATATCACCAGAAGGCAATTTGCTAATTGCCTGTCTTATTAAATCAAAGGATTGATATATTTCTTTAACTCTAACTACACAACGTGCATAGCTGTCTCCAGCATTTTCAACTATAGGCTCAAAGTCAAGGTGCTTATAAGCACTGTAGCCTGTTGCTCTTAAGTCGTATTTAATGCCGCTGGCTCTCATCATAGGTCCAACTACAGCATATTCTGCAGCATCCTGATTTGTAAGAATTCCAACATCTACAAGTCTTTGTTTAACGGTGTAATTATCAAAAAATACTTTTTCTACATCTTTCATCTGTTGTTCTAAAGTATCAACAGTATCTAATATTATTTTTGCCTGGTCTGAAGTAATATCTTTTGTTGTTCCTCCAACCTTGTTTGCAGAAATTATTACTCTGTTACCAGTTGTCATTTCCATTAAGTCAAGAATTTTCTCTCTGTATTTCCAGGTTTCCATAAATAAGCTTTCAAAACCAAAGGCATCTGCTAAAAGACCTAGCCATAGGAAATGGCTTTGAAGTCTTCCTATTTCAGCCCAAATTACTCTTAAAAATTCTGCTCTTTCAGGAATCTGTATGTTCATGATGTCTTCTATACCTCTAACATAAGCCATAGAATGCATAAAGCTGCAAATACCGCAAACTCTTTCAACTATATAAACTGATTGATTGAAGTCCTTTAATTCTGCCATTTTTTCAAGGCCTCTATGAACATAGCCTATAGCAGGAAGTGCTTCAACTACCTTTTCGTCTTCCATAACTAACTTTAACTGAATTGGTTCCGGTAATACTGGATGTTGAGGTCCGAATGGAATAACTGTCTTTGCCATAAATGTACCCCTTTCTATTGAGCATTTTTATCTAACATTGGTGCTTTTGGTGATTTTTCTGCAAGTAGTAAATGTCCTTTGTAATCAATTAAGAGTCCCTCGAATTCAAAGCCATAAAGGTCTTTGTATTCATTTTCTATTAAGAGTGCCGAAGGATATATTGATGATACACTTTTAATAACATCCTCAGGCTTCATTAAAATTCTTATATTACTTAACTCATAATTATTGTCAAAGTGATAGGTAAGCTCGTAAAATTCTCCTTCTTTTTCACAGGTCATAGCAACAAATCTATTTCCGTAAAGCTTTTTGTTGTTAACGGCTTCTCTAATATCTTCTTTGTCTATAACAACTAGATTCTCAAGCATAAATTTCCTCCTTTTAGTCGGAACACTGGGTAATATACCATTCGCTCCGCTCATTATTACCCGTTAAAGTCCATTTAGGACTTTGACCTCTTCATTTCTTCTCTTTTTTTATCGAGTATTCCAGCTGCCTGAGCTATTCCTTCCATTATTGTTTCCGGCTTTGGACAACAGCCAGGCACATATACATCTACAGGTATGATTTTATCAGCACCTCCCAAAACATTGTAACAGTCATGGAAGATACCTCCTGATGTGGCACAAGCCCCTACAGCGACAACTGCCTTAGGTTCAGGCATTTGATTATAGGTATTTAAAACTACATCTATACTTTTACTGTTAACTGAACCAGTAATAACCATAATATCAGCTTGCTTTGGGGTTCCAATATTTAAGACTCCAAGTCTTTCAGCATCATATAATGGAGTAAGACAAGCAAGTAGTTCTATATCACAGCCATTACAGCTGTTGCAGTTCATATGAACTATCCAAGGTGACTTTGACATAACACCTGCCATAATTAAAACCTCACTTTCTTTAAATTAATTTCACATTATTTAGGTATAAGAATAGTATATTTACAATTGAGAGTCCAACAATTATTGTCCAAGTAACTTTAAGCATCCATTCCCAGGAAAGTCTTGCTGTTATGTTATCTATTATGATTACAAAGAAAAAAGTAAATAATGATAATATTGTTCCCATTATAAAATTTTGCTTCCAAAATATAAACATAAGTCCTGAAAGAAATACATATTCATACCAGTGTGCAAATTCTATTATACCCATTGTTGGCCCAGAAAAATCTGTAAACATTCCTTTGACTAATTCCTGATGCGCATGATGAGAACTTGAAAAGTCAAAAGGAGATTTTTTAAACTTTATACTCATTATAAATAGCATTGATATAAATACAAGTGGTAAATAGAGTATAAGTGGAGCATTTGCACCATTTAACTGAGAAATTTTAAAAGAACCGGTAAGCATATACATACCAACTATATAAAATACTAATATTGGCTCATAAGCCAGCATAGAAATTGCCTCTCTAGCAGCACCAATTCTACTGTAAGGAGAACCAGTGCTCATAGCTGCTAAAATAAGTGCAACATTTGCTATGGTATAAACAAAGATAATCATAAGTAAGTCCATTTCTAAGAATAACATTATAAGGCTTACTATTATAAAGATTAAATAAAACAGTATATAAAGGTTTTGATATTTGTTAACTACTAAGTTTTCCTTAGACATAAGCTTTCTAAAATCATACCAGGGCTGACGAAGCTTTGGCCCTATTCTTCCCTGAAGCTTAGCTGAAAGCTTTCTATCAACTCCAGCAAAGAAACAGCCAATTACCGGTGCTGCTATTAAAACTAAAAGTATTCTTACAATTATTTCTGTAGTACTCATTATGACAGACCTCCCAATATTACAATTAACATCAGTGCAATTGAAACTACAGTTCCAAGTTTAGTTATAAGCTTTTCATCGAAAATTTTTGTTAGATAGTAGTTTCCGAACACTGCCTTTTCATAAGATCCATCTGGAGCTCTAAACATAGCTGCATCTTCTTTAGCATTTTCACCACACATGTATATATCTGTTTTTCTTGTATTTACAATTAAGGTTCTGTGTACTAAGAGGGCCAGTATAATTACTACTGCTATAACAATAAATACAATATTATTATTGAAGCTTCCTGTCTGAGCTATTATATTTGCATTTTTAACTGTTAAAGCCTCTGATGCATTTGGCAGTAAGACTTTAAGTTCTGGTGAAACCAAATTATTATATAGTGGTGCTACAAAAATACTTGATATTAAAACTAAAATGCTTAGTATCCAAAGTGGAATATATATATTCATATTCGCACCACTTTTCTTTTCAAGGGAGTCAATTGGAGAAGCAAGCAAAGTTCCCATCCATTTAATATAGTAAAGAGTTGTTAAGGCACTGCCAAGTATAATTAGAATTACTAAAAATGGATTTTGAGCAGTAGCTTCGATGGAAATTAGCTTTGTTACTAGTACTCCAAAAGGAGGTAATATCATTGAAACAAGTCCAAAAGCGGTAATAATAGCAAGTACTGGCGCTTTTGAAACGAGACCAGTCATATCTTCTACATCTCTGCTTCCGATAGTATGCTCAATTTGTCCTGTACATAGGAATAATAGAGCTTTTGAAACAGCGTGGAACACTGTTAAAATAATTGCTGCTGCAATAGCTAAACTGCTGCCCATACCAGCACTGCAGATTATAAGTCCTAGGTTTGCTATAGTAGAATAAGCAAGTATTCTTTTTGCATTTCTTTGTGTAACTGCTATAGCTGAACATAACAGAAAGGATATTCCTCCATATAATGCAATTGCAGTACCAAGCTTAGTGCCTGCATAGGAAGGAGCTAATTTAATTATTAAATATACTCCTGCTTTAACCATTGTACTTGAGTGAAGCAGTGCAGAAACAGGGGTAGGTGCAACCATAGCACCAAGAAGCCAGCTTTGAAATGGCATCTGAGCTGATTTTGCAAATCCTGCAATACATAATAAGAAAACAGGAATTATATAAATACCAGAAAGCTGACCTTTCTCAGCTATTCCAGATAAAGTTGAAATACCTAATTGATTTTGGAATAATATAATTCCTATTGAGAAACAGAGACCACCGATAATATTTAGTAATAATGCCCTAAAGCCGCTGTTATAGGCTTCTTCATCTCCATTATAGGAAATTAAAATAAATGAAGCTAATGTAGTTATTTCCCAGAAGAAGTAAACCCAGCCTAAAGCATCACTAATAACTAATCCATTCATTGCAGCAAGAAAGATGCTTATTACAAAATAAAATAACCTTTGCTTGCTTTTCATATGTCTGTGATGTTCATATTCAGTAATGTATCCGTTTGCAAATACTAGAATTAATGTACCAATAATGTTAATTAGAAGAAGCATTATTATTGAGAAACTATCCACATTTATAAGTGCTTCATGATGCTTATCCATAAAAAATGTTGAATAAATAAATATAATTGTTTGAAGGATTGTTAGTGCAAATACGACTTTGCGATTATGTTTCTTAGATACCCAAAATATGAATGCTAAAATCAAAATCTCTAAGACAGTTATGATTCCTTCTAAGAAACTAAAAGCTGAGCCTGTTATTTGAAGTTGAATTGGCCCATGTATTGCAATGGTTATGGAAGCAATGGCTCCAAAAGCAAGTAATACATATGAAAGTATTTTATAGAGTTTCTTATTTTCACTTAGTAAAAACAAGAAGGAAAACGCTAAAGGAACTAAAATTAGTGAAAAAATTAACGAATTCAAGATAATACCTCCCCATTTGAAATAATTTTTTTATAATTACAACTAATACAGCTATTTTTTTTAAATATAACAGCCTACTATCATTATATTATTTATTCTGAAAAAAAACAACATTAATAAGGGTGCTAGAAATAATAAATAAACCGAGGAACATTTTTCTTTAAGTGTCATATTATATATGAGGATCATAGGGTCAGATTAAATCATCATAACAAGAAAGGAGGACACATAGGATGGCAAGTTTAAGCGGTTTTGAAGCTAATTTAGCTAGGCATATTGGACAAACAGTAACAATATTTACTACAAGCGGAGGAGAATCTGGAGAAGGATTTACAGGGGTTTTGATTTCAGTAAATTGCCGTTTTGTAAGACTTATTTCTCAGATAGGATCAGCACCAGGCTGTGCATTAGGAAATTGCTGTGATGTAAGAAGAGAGAATACAGAAAATGTTAATAGAGGATGTACTGAGGAAGAGAATAATGACAGAAATTTAGAGAACCAAATTAACTTTTTAGGTGGAACTGGTAACGTAGAGCGCAGAGTAACAAATAGAGAAAATAGAGGTACTGAACGCAGAATAGATTGCACAGGAAGAACTTTAGGAGCAGTAGTTGATATTCCAGTAGATAGAATCGCAGCTTTCGTTCACAATGCTGTAGGAAGCGGATGGTAGCGTTTAAATAATAAAAATATAGACATCAGCTGCTGCTGGTGTCTTATCTAATTTATATATGAACCTTCATAAAATCAAAGCATACAATAAAATTATGAGTAATTATAAGGGGAACGAGCACTTGTTTAGAAGGAACATAGTAATAGTGAATATAAATAGGAAAAAGAAATATTATAACCTTGATAATGAATGCTTCAGGGAGAGCCTTATAAAATTTATTGGTCAAACAATAACTATTTTTACTACAAGCGGCGGCATATCTGGACATGGATTTACTGGGGTGCTGCTCCAAGTAAGTACAGATCAAATAAAACTTTTGATAAAAATGCAGTCTGCTCCACAAATAACCTTTGAAGATGGTTTTTCTGATGAGGAGGGAGATGAGGCTTCCCTTGGCTCTGCAGCTAACATTCCTATTAACAAAATAGCAGCTTTTATTCATAATATAGTATAAAAATAATTTTTCATATAGTAGCAAAATTACACGTTAAACATACTATGTATTAGGACAAAGGTCCTAATAAATCTTTTTAATAAGAAAGGAGGAAACTTAAGATGCCAGATGGCTTTAGTGTAGTTGGAGATTTAGCAAGACACATTGGACAAACAGTAACCATTTTTACTACTAGCGGAGGAGAATCCGGAGAAGGGTTTACAGGAGTTTTAGCATCAGTTAATAACGGATTTGTAAGATTAATAACTCAAATAGGACCAGCTCCTGGCTGTGCACTTGGAAATTGCTGTGATGAAAGACGTTTTAGAGATCGTGAATCTGATAGAAGAACTGACAGAGGAACTTCTAGAGGAACTAACAGAATAGATTGCACAGGAAATAGAGGACTAGGTTCAATTATAGATATACCAGTAAATAGAATTGCAGCTTTCGTTCATAATGCAGTAGGAAGTGGCTGGTAATATACTGAAGACTTATATATAAATCCCTATCTTTTGATAGGGATTTTCATTTTTGTTCTACTAAAAAAATTACCCTATATCAATAAATAGATTAAATACATGATGATTTTTTTTCATTATTTATTTATATTAAATATGAAGGACTGTATTTATAATTAATTATTTAACAATATAATTTTCATTAAATTAATTTATATAAAAATTAACAATCTTTTTATAATAACCTTTAATTTAGATTAAAATTTTATAATTTTTCAAAAAATTATAATGAAATTTATCAAAAAGCTCGAAGAAGGTAATTAATAGGGAAAATTTGCTTAACTTAGTTATTCTCATTTAATATAAAATAAAAATAAGATGAGGATGTGGTTAGATGTGGTACTAGTTCCAGTAATTTTATAGTGTAATAATTGTGTTTCAGGCAATATTAATATTACAACCAACAATTATTACATAAATAAAAGGAGGAAATTTTCATGGCAAACGGAAAATTAGTACCACAGGCAAAAGATGGATTAAACAAATTTAAGATGGAAGCTGCAAGAGAAGTAGGAACTAATTTAAAGGAAGGCTACAATGGAGATCTTACTTCAAGAGAAGCTGGTTCAGTAGGCGGACAAATGGTTAAGAAAATGGTTGAAGCTTACGAAAAGAATTTATAAAAAAAGTAGTTAATAAATAAGGTCTATCATCTTATATAGATGGTAGGCCTTATTTATTATAATAAATTCCCTGCATTGAAATATATAAATTAAAAGGATATTATATAAATGTACATAATCATTAAATGAGGAGTTGACGTATATGAAAATAGTTATTCTTGAGCCACTAGGAGTTTCTGAAGAAGAACTTAGAAATATTGCAAAACCAATAAGGTCCAAAGGACATGAGCTTGTAATACATAAAGATAAAAACTTAAATGTGGAAGTTTTAAAGGAAAGGGCAAAGGATGCTGAAGTATTAGTACTTGCGAATATGCCTTTAAAAGGTGAAGTAATTTCGTCAGCAGAAAAGCTTAAAATGATATCTATTGCATTTACTGGAGTAGATCACGTTGATCTTAAGGTCTGCAGAGATAAGAACTTAATGGTTTGTAATGCAGCAGGCTACAGCACCTCTTCAGTAGCAGAATTAACCTATGGATTAATATTATCAGTTCTAAGAAACATAGTTCCTCTTGATAAGGCTGCAAGAGAAGGGAAAACTAAGGATGGATTTAGCCAAAGGGATTTAGATGGGAAAACTATAGGCTTAATAGGTACAGGTGCAATAGGTAGTAAGGTAGCTGAAATAGCTATTGCCTTTGGCTGCAACGTGCTAGCCTATAACAGAAGCGAAAAAGATAACTTAAGAGCAAAAGGGGTTAAGTATGTATCCTTAGAAGAGTTGCTTAAAGAAAGTGACATAGTATCTTTGCATACTCCATTAAATGAAGCTACTAAGGGACTTATAAATGCTGAAAAGCTTGCACTTATGAAAAAGGAAGCTATTATAATTAATACTGCAAGGGGTCCTATTATAGATAATCATGCATTAGCAGAGGCACTAAAAGAAGGAAGAATTGCAGGAGCTGGAATTGATGTGTTTGACATTGAACCACCACTTTCAATTGATGATGCCTTGCTTAATGCACCTAACTGCACAGTAACACCGCATATAGGGTTTGCAACAAAGGAAGCTATGGTAAGAAGAGCACATATTACCCTAGGCAATATAGAAAAGTGGCTAGAAGGCAACCCACAAAATGTAGTAAAGTTTTAAAACATATTAAAAAAGCAGTATGGAGATGTTTTCTTGATTCCACACTGCTTTTTAAATTTAAATTGATTTTTTAAAGCCTTTACCCTGTATTTCTGAGGTATCGAGAATTGACATAAAGGCATAGGGATCAGCATTTTCTACAATTTGCTTTGCTTTAGGCACCTGAGATAGTGATACAACACTATAAACTAACTTCTTTTCAGCCTTTGTATAGGTTCCTAGTCCATATAGAAGAGTTGAACTTCTGTGTAGATCCTGATGTATCTTATCAATTATTTCTTTTTCCTTATCAGTAACAATAAGAAGCATTTTCTTTCTATCTAGGCCTTTAATAACTTTATCCAGTACTGAAGATGCAATGTACATGGATATTAAGGTATAAAGTCCCTTCTCAACTCCGAAGAACATTGAACCAATAGATACTATCAAAAGATTTATACCAAAGGATACATTTCCAATTTCAAGATTATATCTTCTTCTTAGTATCATGGAAATTATATCAGTGCCACCTAAGGAACCATGATTACTAAATACAATTCCAAATGCAATTCCATTTATAACCCCGCCGCAAATACTGCTTAATAAAATATCGTTGGTATGATATACCATGGAAATATTTCTTGTAAGAATTAAAAATAATGACTGACAGATAGTTCCTGTTAGAGTCAATATAGTAAATTCTTTATCAAGTTCTTTTAAACTTAATATAAGAAGTGGTATGTTGAGTAAAATAATTAAAAGACCTGCAGGAATATTGAATAAATATTGAGTTATAAGTGCAATACCTGAAACTCCTCCGCTTAAAAGCTTATGAGGCACTATAAACATGTTTATTGCAATTGAAGAAAAAAGACTAGCACAGACAATGTATAACGCTCTTTTTAAGGTTATTACAGGATTAATTTTCAAAAAATCACCACCTAAGTTTTATCACGAGTATCGCATCAGTTTTTTAAAAAATTTTTATATCTTAATCTACTTATTAATAATAAATGAAAAAAATAAAAATTACTACTTAATTTTCCTATAATATATATTTCTCCAATGGTTAAATTAATATTGAAGAAATATTTAAAAAAGGAGGTCAAAGTCCTAAATGGACTTTGACGGGTAGACTGTGGATGGCAATCCACAAGTTAGGCTACCCAGTGTTCCGAATAAAAGGAGGAAGACTATGAATAATAATAAAGGCTTAAGAAAGACAAGGCCTAAATCTAATCCAGAGCTTAGACAAGTATATTTTCAAAACGGCGGCAATATAGGAATAGAAAATGGACATAAAATTGGAATGCATGAGCCAGAAAAACATTCACTAGATGCAAATTCTGAGAAATAAAAAGGGTGAAAATAGTTATGATGGGATATAGAAATGTATATGGATATGGTTATGGATATAATATGATGCCTTGGGTAGGTTTTTTCTGCCTAATGGCTTTGGTTTTAATAATAATAATCGCCATAGTGGTATATAAAATAACTTTAGGCAGAAGAGATAATGCAAAAAATTATATTAACAATAATGCTATTGAAATATTGAAACAAAGATATGCTAAGGGTGAAATTGATGAAGAAGAATATAGAAAAATCCGAGATGCAATAGAAAAGTAAATTTTATTTTTATTAGAAGTTTGGAATATCGGGCCAGACTTCTTTTTATTACTGTAAAAATTAAAACTTAATTATAATTAATCTTCATATTATCTTTAAAAGAAATTGTTATAATGAGTATAAGGATACATTAAATTAATATATTAAAAGATATTTTTATTAAGATCAAAATACGAGGTGTGTTATTATGTATAACATTTTAATAATAGAGGATGAAGAAAAGGTATCTGAGGTTTTAAAAGCATATTTAGAAAAGGAAGGCTATAAGGTGTACTGCACTACAAAAGGATTAGCAGGAATTGAACTGTTTAAAAAGTTGGATTTTAAACTAATAATTCTCGATTTAATGCTGCCTGATATAAGCGGAGAAAAAATATGCAAAATTATTAGAGAGACTTCTGATGTCTATATTTTTATGCTTACTGCAAAGGGAACGTTAAATGAAAAAATAGAGGGGTTAAATATTGGGGCTGATGAATATTTGGTTAAACCATTTAGTCCAAGGGAGTTAACGGCTAGGGTTAATGCATTATTTAGAAGATTATCTGAAGCTCACGAAAATATAAGCTTTATTTTCAATGATGGAAGATTAACCATAGATTATGATAAAAGAATTGTAAAAGTTAATGAAGAGGAAGTTTTACTTACCCCAAATGAATTTGATATATTATATACTTTAATAATAAATAAAGGGAAAGTATTATCACGAGAACAATTAATAAATAAAATATTTGGTGTTGACTTTGATGGCTATGATAGAACAATCGATGTACACATTAAAAATATACGTAAAAAGATAGAACAAGATACAAAAAATCCAAAATACGTTATAACAGTTATGAAAGTGGGTTACAAGTTTGGTGGTGAAGATTAGTGCAGACAATTAGAAAAAAATTAAGCCTTTTATTAGTTACCTGTTCAATTGCGGCAATTTTACTAATTACGTTATTTGTTAACATTACTATAAACAATAAATTCAATCAGTATATGGTGGATACACAAAATAACAGATATGAGAGTATTGTATCTTATTTTCAAGAACTATATAAGAAAGATGGAAAGTGGACTGAAAACTCAGGCATAGAGTTAATGCATGAGGCTTATATGGGTAATTATTGTTTAACTCTACTTGATAAGAATGAGAAGTCTATATGGGGCATGAACCCAAATGATATTAAAAATAAACTAAATTTAAATACAATGCCAGTAAAAAATAATGGAGTTTATAACTCTAAAAGATTTGAAATTAAAGTGAGTAATAAAATAGTTGGATATGTTGATATTGGTCAATACTCACCAGTATTATTATCAGAAGATGATTTAAATTTTAAAAACTCTATTAATAACAGCATTATTGTAAGTGGCATTATAACCCTTCTTATTATTGTTATTATAAGTCTTTATTTCTCAAGACAGTTTTCTAATCCAATAAAGGAAGTTGCTATTATGTCTGAGAGCCTATCGGAAGGAAATTTCAATGCAAAATCAAGTGCAGAAAGTAACATTAAGGAAATAGAAAGTCTAAGAAACAGTATTAATATTTTAGCCGAGAAACTGAAATATCAAGATATGCTTAGAAAGCGATTAGTATCTGATATATCACATGAAATAAGAACACCCTTAAATGTTCTGCAAAACAACTTAGAAGCAATGATAGATGGACTTTTTCCAATTACTACAGAAAGATTAAATTACCTAAATGAAGAAGTGATAAGATTTGGAAGGCTACTTAATAATTTGAATGCTTTAAAGGAGTTCGAATCAGAAAGCATAAAGTTAAATTTTGAAGTTATTCCATTAGATGAATTAATTCAAGCTATTTACTTGGATTTTAATATGGCAGCAAAAAATAAAAATATTATACTTAACTATAATGTTCAGCCTAAAAAAGACTATTTAATAACAGGTGATAAAGATAAACTTAAGCAAGTGTTTATAAATCTTATATCCAATGCCCTTAAATTCACCAAAAGTAATGGGGAAGTATGGATAAACCTTTATGGCGATGATGAAGAGGTCATCGTGGAAGTAAAAGATAACGGTATTGGAATAAAGAAAGAAGATTTAGCTTTCATTTTTGAAAGACTGTATAGGGGAGATAAAAGCAGGCATGAAATTGAAGGAAGCGGTATAGGGTTAACAATAGTTAAAAATATTCTGCAGCTTCATTCTGCTAAAATAGACGTAGAGAGCGAGGAAGGGAAAGGAACTACCTTTAAGATTTACTTTACTAAAAATAAATAATTATTTTATACAGGGTAAATAAATCTTTGTACTTTGAATAATTATGATGAAATAAATATATTTTAAGTGGTTATTTCTTCATATAGTCTTCATATAATTTGATTATTATGTATTTGTAGAATATCAAATACATAAAGGAGTTGTAATTATATGAATAAGACTAAGAAAATCGTTTCTTTACTTGTTTCTTCAATTTTAGTTCTATCCTTTGCAGGCTGCAGTAGAACAGTAACAGGAAACAAAGAAACAGATAATGGGCTTAATGCCTTTAATGCAATTGTAAAGGCCTATCCAGCAAATAAAGGCTTCCATCAAGCACTTCAGCACTGGGGATTTAAGCTTTCAAATGGAGAAAAATTTGAATGGACAAAGGACACCTCTGCTAACAAGGCAGACTTTGCCATGGTAATGCTTGCAGATCCATTAGTAAAAGCAGGACTTGATATAAATAAGCTTGATAAAAATGATTGGTTATATGAGCCAGCAGCAAAGGATGAAAATGGACAAGAATTACCAAATAGATTAATTAAACCTTATAACGTAAGTGATAAAAAGGTAAGTTCTAATGGTTCAGAGGATGCTATGAGAAGAATTTTAAAGCAAGATCCAAGCCTAGTAAAATATCATAAAACACAGCAGCATTATAGATTAATTCTCGGTGATGGTAATGAAGTAGAGTGGACAGAAAAATTAGGAATTAACGATGCAGATATGATATTTGTACTAAAAGCAGAACCGTTAATAAAAGCAGGGTTAGATATTAATAAACTACAAGAATCTGGATGGTCATTCAAGCCTGCTGGTAAGGATGATATGGGTGAAAATCCAGCTCAAATAGTAAAAACATTTAAAATAAAGCAATAAATATTAATATTACCCCACTCCTCTGAGGGGGAGTATAAATTTTTTTAGAAACCCCCTTGAAATTTATAAAATAAAGTATTATAGTATAAACATAAAACACCCCCACCTAGGGAGGGGGTATTGGAGGCAGGGTATGAACGAGGAGCAAAAAAAGGCATTACAATCACTTAAGACTTCAAAAGGTCAAATTGAAGGAATAATAAAGATGCTAGAAGATGGTAGATACTGTGTTGATATATCTAATCAAATTATTGCAGCTCAAGCTCTTTTGAAAAAAGCAAATATGCTTATTTTAAAGCAGCATATGCATCATTGTGTGAAAGATGCATTTAAAAATGACAATGGTGATGAAAAGGTTGAAGAAATTATTGGACTTTTATCTAAGATTATTGATAAATAAGAGCTTTGGAATACAGGAGGCAAAACAATTAATAATTGTTTTGTGCAGAATTAGGAATTCAGGAGACGTGAAGATTAATAATCTTCACGCGCTTAGAAGAAATACAGGAGGGATCTAAATGGCAACTAAGTCATTAAAAATAGAAGGAATGACCTGTGCAGCTTGTGCAAAAGCTGTAGAGAGAGCATCTAAAAAGCTCCAAGGAGTAACAGAGGCAAATGTTAACTTTGCCACAGAAAAGTTAAATATAAATTTTGATGAGGCTGTAGTATCTATTCCAGATATTCAAGCAGCTGTTGAAAAAGCCGGGTACAAGGCTGTTGTTGAAGCAAATAACAAAACCTTAAATATAGAAGGTATGACCTGCGCAGCTTGTGCCAAAACAATAGAAAGAGTAACAAAAAAGCTTGATGGAGTTATAGAATCTAATGTAAACTTTGCAACAGAAAAATTAAGTATTAGCTATGAACCTTCTAAAGTTAGAATGTCTGATATAAAAAAAGCAATAGAAAAGGCAGGCTATAAAGCATTAGAAGAAGAAGTTTCTGTGGATGAAGATAAAGAAAAGAAGGAAAAGGAAATAAAACTACTTTGGAAGAAGTTTATAATTTCATTAGTATTCACTATACCTCTTCTTACTATTTCCATGGGACATATGATTGGAGAAAAGCTTGGATATAGCCTTCCACAATTTATTGATCCTATGATAAATCCAAGAACCTTTGCATTAGTTCAATTAGCCTTAGTAATACCGGTTATGATTGCAGGTAACAGATTCTTTAGAGTTGGTTTTAAGTCATTATTTAGAAGAAGCCCTAATATGGATTCACTAATTGCAATGGGGACATCAGCAGCATTTTTATATGGAATATTTGCTATTGTGCAAATTTTTCAAGGAAACATTGACTACGCCTATGACTTATATTTTGAATCAGCTGGAGTAATTATAACTCTTATAACTTTAGGTAAATATTTAGAATCAGTAACAAAAGGTAAAACCTCAGAAGCTATTAAAAAGCTTATGGGGCTTGCACCTAAAACTGCAATAATAATAAGAGACGGTAAAGAAACAGAAATTTCTATTGATGAAGTCGAAGCAGGAGATATAATCGTTGTTAAGCCCGGTGAAAAGATGCCTGTAGATGGTGAAGTAGTAGAAGGCATTACTTCTGTTGACGAATCTATGCTTACAGGTGAGAGTATACCAGTAGAAAAAAATATTGGTGATAAAATAATCGGTGCTAGTATAAATAAAAATGGTAACATTAAGTATAAAGCAACTAAGGTTGGTAAGGATACAGCTCTTGCCCAAATAATTAAATTAGTGGAAGACGCTCAAGGCTCAAAGGCTCCAATTGCAAAAATGGCTGATGTAATTTCAGGCTATTTTGTTCCAGTTGTTATGTCAATAGCTGCAATTTCAGCTATCGCATGGTACATGTCTGGTGAAACAGGTGTATTTGCTCTAACTATATTTATATCAGTTCTTGTAATTGCTTGTCCTTGCGCATTAGGACTTGCTACACCTACAGCAATTATGGTTGGTACAGGTAAGGGTGCAGAATATGGAGTCTTGATTAAGAGTGGTGTTGCATTAGAAACAGCTCATAAGATAAAAACCATAGTATTTGATAAGACAGGTACCATTACTGAGGGTAAGCCAATAGTTACAGATGTTGTAACTGCAAATGGCATAAGTGAAAATGATTTATTACAGCTAGCTGCCTCAGCAGAAAAAGGATCTGAACATCCACTAGGAGAGGCCATTGTAAAAGGCGCAGAAGAAAAAGGCTTAGAGTTTAAAAAACTTGATTTCTTTAAAGCTTTACCTGGATATGGAATAGAAGTTAAAATAGATGGTAAAAGTATTTTACTTGGAAATAGAAAGCTTATGACTCAAAGCAATATATCTTTAGAGGATTTAGAAGTAACCTCTGATAAGTTAGCAGGAGAAGGTAAAACCCCAATGTATATTGCTATAGACAGCAAAATGGCAGGTATTGTAGCTGTTGCAGATACTGTTAAAGAAAACAGCAAGAAAGCAATAGAAAAGCTTCATGAAATGGGTATAGAAGTTGCCATGATCACAGGAGATAACAAAAGAACTGCAGAAGCTATAGCAAAACAAGTTGGAATAGATAGAATCTTAGCTGAAGTACTTCCTCAGGATAAAGCTAATGAAGTTAAAAAGCTTCAAGCAGAAAACAAGAAGGTGGCAATGGTGGGAGATGGTATTAATGATGCCCCAGCACTTGCACAGGCTGATATTGGTATTGCAATAGGATCTGGAACAGACGTTGCTATGGAATCTGCTGATATAGTTCTTATGAGAAGTGATTTAATGGATGTTCCAACTGCAATACAATTAAGTAAAATAACCATTACCAATATTAAGCAAAATTTATTCTGGGCCTTTGGCTATAATACATTGGGTATTCCAGTTGCCATGGGTGTACTGTACCTATTTGGAGGACCACTATTAAATCCTATTATTGCCGCAGCAGCTATGAGTTTCAGCTCTGTATCAGTTTTATTAAATGCATTAAGGCTTAAAGGCTTTAAACCAGTTAGATAAATATTTAAATATTTATATATAATATCAGCAGAAGTGAGTAGATTTAAACTACTCACTTCTGCTGACAAAAGTTTATCAGCGGAATACCCTGTGTTCCGACTAAAAGGAGGAAATTATAATGAAAAAGAAAATATTAGTTGAAGGAATGAGCTGTGGACACTGCGTTAATCACGTTAAGGAAGCTTTAAGCGAGCTTAAGGGAGTAACTAGTGTAGATGTAAATTTAGCTTCTAAAACTGCGATACTTGAAGCTTCTTCAGATGTAAAGGATGAAGATATAAAGTTTGCTATAGATGATGCAGGATATGAAGTAGCAGGAATAGAAGTATTATAATTTTTAGGAGAGCTTTGATAATTATGTTTATCAAAGCCCTTTTTTTATGAAAAGAAAATCTTGTAATATTTTAACATTAAAAAAATGTGTATTTTTTCATAAAATATTAATAAATTTGTTGTATAATAACTAATAGTAGTGATTAATGCTAAAAAAGCCAAGGAGGACGTAACTAGATGAAGAAAATGTTAAATATTGTCGTGTTTGCTGCAGTAATATTACTATTAACAATATTTAATAGTAATAAGGCATATGCAATTGATACGACAAGATTTGGGGGAGCTGATAGGTATGCAACTGCCCTAGAGGTTTCAAGAAACAATTGGACAAACTCTGATTATGCTATACTAGCTTCTGGTAAGGATTATCCTGATGCTCTATGTGCTACACCACTAGCTAAAAAGTATAATGCACCCATACTATTGACTCAGGGTGACACTTTAACTGCTGATATTAAGAGCGAATTTACCAGACTTTTGGTGAAGAACGTATACATAATAGGTGGAACCGGAGCTGTATCGCAAAATGTGGAGAATTCTATAAAGGCTCTTGGCATAAATGTCATCAGATTAGGCGGAATAAATAGATATAAAACATCTTTATTAATTGCCAAAGAGCTTGGTACCAGTACTAAGGTAGCTTTAGCCTCTGGGGATGACTTTCCAGATGCAGTTTCAGTAGCAGCACCAGCTGCACTTTCTAGTATGCCTATCTTATTGTCTAGCAAGAGTACAATAGACGATGAAATTAAACAATTTATAAATTCAACTAGTCGAGATGTGGTATATGTAATAGGTGGAAGTGGAGCAATTAGTGATACAGTATTAAATCAGTTTTCGAATACAAAGAGATTGGCAGGCTTAAATAGAATTCAAACAAATTTGGCAGTTATCAATGAATTTTTGCCAGCTTTGGATCTAAGTAAAGTATTTGTTGCTTCAGCACAGGATTTTCCAGACGGATTATCTGGATCAGCAGCTGCTGCCCTAACTGCTTCTCCAGTATTTTTATTGGACAAGACTAACTTAGCTCCTTCTATAAGCTTTATTACACCAAATATAAGCGAAAGTGCAAGCTTTAAAATTTTAGGTGGTACTGGTGCAATAAGTTCTAGTATAGAACAACAGCTTAAGACATTAAAAAATAAAACTGTTGTAATCGATGCTGGACATGGAGGACAAGATCCCGGTGCTATAGGGCCAACAGGGATCAAAGAAAAGGATGTAAATTTGGCGGTGGCTTTAAAATTAGGCCCGCTGCTTCAGGCTCAAGGTATAAATGTTGTTTATACAAGAGTTGATGACAATATTCCATGGACAACAGTAACTAATGATTTACAAATGAGGTGTGATATAGCCAATAAAGCTAATGCAGACTTTTTTATAAGTATCCATAGTAATTCTAACGATAGTAGTTTGCCTTATGGTACTGAGACCTATTATACAACTCAAAAACCTAGCGACGGATCCTTAGCTCAAATAATTCAGAGTAATTTAGTTGCACAAAATGGTTTAAGTAATAGGGGAATTAAAACTGCAAACTATTATGTTTTGAATAATACAGCTATGCCAGCAGTCCTTGCTGAACTTGGATTTATTAGTAATCCAACTGAAGAACAACTTTTAAATAGTCCTGATTTTCAAGCAAAGTGTGCAAATGGACTTGCTAATGGAATTAAGCAAGTGTTAGGATTATAAAATTATAATACTAAAGAAAAAACGTCCTACAATTAGGGCGTTTTTTCTTTTAACTTAAATTATTGACCTAAGTACTTATTTCTGATTGTTTCCACATCTGCAGTCTTTAAATTATCAACTACTTCAATTATACCAAGTACACCATTATCTTTAAGTATTGCATATCCTCCTGCTTTTTTAGGACTAAATTCAACAACATTTATTCCTTTCTTTGCAGTAAAGGAGCTAATTTCATCACCTGTATTTGCGTCTACAATCTGGTATTTTCCTTCAGCATTATCAAAAGCACTTAAATCAAAGGTTAGTTTTGTATTTAAAAGACTTCCTGTTACAACAATTAAGGGCTGAAGCTCGTAACCTTTTCCTTTAAATGTAGCACTTTGATATTTATCAGCTGCTATTGCCTTATTTACTAAGGTTGAGGTTGGAACCTTTGTAATATCACTACCATAAATACTAGGTTGGCTAGAAGCACCAGAGCCTGAAGCAGAACCACTATCGGCTACAGGACCTGCACAGCAGCTAGGACCTGTACTAGCTGGAGGTAAAGATGGATCAGCCTTTGAGGTATCTACGGTATCAAGCTTGTCAACAACTTTTATTACACCTCTTATCATACCCATCCAGCAGCTGAAGTTTATATCCTTATCACCAGGGGTAAATTCTATAACATTTTCACCACTTTTTAATTTCTGCTGTTTATTTAAAGCTTGTATTACAATATTATTATTACAAGAATTAAGCTGCTGTCCATCAATTATCCACTTAACAGGCATGTTCTTTTGGACATAAAAGGCATTAGGTGTATAACCATTGTTGTTTGCAACCATATTTATAGTTTGAACTCCATCTTTAATAGTGGCCTTAGCAACATTTGCATTAGAAGTACCAGAGGAAGATGAATTTCCACCTAAGAAACCTTTTGAGCTGTTTGCAAGTGCTGTTATAGGATTAATATTTATTCCTGCTAAGGTAAGACCTCTATTACCCATAATTAAACCTAGAACTATAATAAGAACTCCGCTAAATTTTAAAATTTTCTTAGTATAACCCTTACTAAGAAGTCCTGATAATGCGCCAAAGGTTAACATAAGAGGCACTGTTCCTATAGAAAACATAAACATTGATAAAGCACCTTTTACAGCACTTCCAGTACCTAGAGCAAAAAGCTGCATAGTTTGAAGTGGACCACAAGGCATAAGCCCATTTAAAAGTCCGACTATAAAAGGAGAGCCAGATTTATTTTTTACTTTACATGCAGCATGTGGAAGTTTAATATGAAACTTTCTAAAGGCACTGAAACCTGCCATATTAAAGCCCATTATAATCATAAAAACTCCAGCAAATACCTGCATTGCAGCTTTTGCAGTAATGGAAAGTGAAAATACTGAACCTAGTGCGCCTATTATTCCTCCAAGAATAGTGTAGGAAACAACTCTTCCCAAATTATATAATACAGCAGGTATAATTGCATCAATTTTATTTGTACTTTCTTTTGATAAACTCTGGGAGAGCATAATTCCACCGCACATGCCAACGCAGTGCAATGATGTAAGTAGTCCAACTACAAAAAGAACAGCATAAGATGCATTTGTAAGCTTAGCATCCATATCAAAGCCGCTTGTTTTTAATCCTAGCAGTACCACAGCAGCAACCATTATAAATATTCCCATGAATTTATAATCATTTGAAGCTTGAGTACTATAGCCTGCATTTTTTATAGCGGCTTTAATCTTACTGTGATTACATAACTCATCATCATATTCAATTTCAGCAAATTGACCGCTGTAATTTGCCTTTGCGTTAATTACCCCATCTAATTTTTTTACAGCTCTTTCTACCCGATTTTCACATGACGTGCAGGTCATTTCATAGACTTTAATTTTTTCTTTTTTAATACTCATGGGTTCTCCCTCCGATATTTACTTACTAAACAAATTAAGTAATATTCAATAAGCAAATAAAATTATAGTTTATTTTGTTTTTTAAAATGTAATTATAAGTTTAAAAAATAAGTCAAAATTATTATTCCAACATTAATATAGCAAATAAATGTGTTGATTTTATGAAGATATGTTTGTTTAAAATAATTACTAACAAATATTGTAAAAAAGTGAAATTAGGAATTCTACATAATTTCTACACAAATATGTTATAGAATCTTAAAATAGAATTTGCTAGGAGATGATAACATTTGAAAATATTAAAATTATTATTTATTAAGAAGTGGAAACAAGAATATTCACAAAAGTTTATAAGTGATTTTAATGAAATTAATAAAAGAATTGAAGAAGTATATTTAGAAGTTAGCAATGATAATAACTCAATAAAAGATTCGGTTGCATAAGTTTAAGAATTTAATGTATTTAAGTATTTTATAAATTCTTCATAATTGCCCCATAATCTTAAGCTACTATATGCTTATAGAAACAAATAATTAAAAAAGGAGAGATTTTAATGAAGAAAAAAGTAGGCGTAATAATAGCTACAGCTTTATTAACTGTTGGAGCAGTAACTGCGGTTTATGCAAAAGAAAATTATAATTCAAAGAATTATGGTTATACAGGAACAATGATGCAGCAGAGTAATTTAAATAATGTTTCATACAATAAAATGATAGATATTATGAGAAGCAATGGTTTTGAAGCAGCAGCAAATGCCATGGAAAACAGAGACTATAATGCTATGAGTAATTTTATGAATAACCTTACTGATGATCAATATAATCAAATGAAAAACATAATGCAAAACAATGGTTATGGGTACATGGCTAAAAGAATGTCTTCAGTGAATAGACAGCAAATGGTTAATATACACAATACTATGATGGGAAATTAATCTACATTTATCGAAGAACGAGCAAAATTTTAGCTTGTTCTTCTTTTTTGTAGATTAATTAATAATGTCTACATAAGATAAAATATAAAAAGAAGCTTGGATGGGTAAAACAAGCTTCTCTTTATTATAAAACAAAATAAAAAATGAGGGGATAAAATAATATTAAGCATTAAGTTTTTGTTTTGCTTAATAATTTTACAAACAAATAATATCAATAAAATATGTAGGACATATGAAGATAAATATTTTTATTTCTTCATATGTTCTTCATATGAGAAATATACAATTCAAATATAAGATAATATTTTTTGAAAAAAAAGAGAGTATGCGGAGGTAATAATATGAGTTGCCATGAAGATAACAGAGGAAGCCAAGGAATTCACAAACACAGTCCATTAAAACATATGTTACATATGATTCTATGCTGCGGGCTGCCTATAGTTATTATAGGATTTTTACCACTTATTACAAAATTTAGCCCCAGTGCTGGTAGTGTTATCGGAAGAATAGTACCATTTTTATGCCCATTAATGATGCTTTCAATGATACCAATGATGTTTGGCGGTAATAGAAAGGAAAGCTGCTGTGACGATGAAAAAAAGAATCTCGATAATAATAGATCTATTGAGTTAAATAAACCTGTTGAATAACTCAAGTGATTATTTTTAAGATAATGTTGCAGAAAGCATTCAAAAAGCTTAATAAAAAAAAAAGCTGTAGAAATATTGATATATATTACTACAGCTTTTTTTTAATTGTAGATTATTTGCCTTTTAATATGGTTTTTCTTTTTATATATTCTTCTTCACTTATTTCTCCGCTAGCAAATCTTTTATCTAAAATATCTATTGCACTATTTGAATTTTCATTTTTCCTAAAGATAATGTTATTTCCTTGGCTAGTAGTATTAAATATAGAAAATATTAAAACAGCAAAAATAATCAATAATATAAACATCATAATATCATCTCCTTTATTCCTTTGATTATATTATATTTTGCAATTATGAAGGAAATATGGAGAACTGAAAAAATTATATAGTTACTATATAATTTAGCCAATTTAAGGCTTGAAGATATAAAATTATCCTTTTTGATGAATTTATTAAATGCAAAAAAATTGGGCTTAGACATTAATAAAGTTATCACTAATATTATGAAAATACTCTGTTAAACAAACATAAAGAATAAAATCTAATTATCCACACAAAATAATATAGAAATTTGTCTTATTGAAATTATTTAATAATTAATAAAGGAGAGATGAAAATGGATGAAAAACCTGTAGTAGCACAAAAATCCCCAATTCCTGTAGAACTTAAGAATGGTGAAACTTATTACTGGTGTTCCTGTGGAAGAAGCGGAAAACAACCTTTTTGTGATGGAACACATAAGGGTACTTCCTTTGATCCACTAGCATTTACGGTGGAAAAAGATGAAACAGCTTATCTATGTGCATGCAAATATACTAAAAATCCACCATATTGCGATGGAACTCATAAAAATTTATAAGAAATTGGTTTAAAAATTTTTGTCCATTTGATGCACTCCAATTTCTTAAAGTATTTTATACAATTGCATCTAATGAGCTGCATAAGAAACCTTACTTAATATGGAAAATGATTGACAAAAGATGTAATTTAAAGTATAATCATTTTATCAAATAAATAAATTTAGTTAAGAGGGAGTAACTACCTTGTAAAAGGTGATAAAGTCAACATACTGACCTTTGGTCTGGCTTTATCGTAACTATTTTAGTTAAGTGAGACTTTTAGCACAATGTTTTATTGTGTTAAAAGTCTTTTTTGATGTTGTTAATTAAAGTATCAAGAAAGACTTTTAACATTATGTATTTACGTTGTGTTAGAGGTCTTAATTTTTATAAATTTTAAATGAGATTTATAGGAGGGTAGGGTTAATTAAAAACTATTTATTTAATTGGAGGATGAAGAATGGCAGTATTTATTAAAGCTTTATTACTTGTAGTAGTTGCAGAAATGGGAGATAAAACACAACTTCTTGCTATGGCTATGGCCGGTAAATATAAAGCTAAACAAGTTCTTTTGGGGGTTTTAATAGCAACTATTTTAAATCATGCGCTTGCAGTAGCAGTAGGAAGTTATTTAAGTTCAATGATACCAATGAATGTTGTAAAAATAGCGGCAGCAGCAGCCTTCATAGCCTTTGGTCTTTGGACTATACGAGGAGACAAATTAGAGGATGAAGAAGATAAAAAAGTAAAGTTTGGACCAATTGTTACTGTTGCTATTGCTTTCTTTTTAGCTGAAATGGGAGATAAGACTCAGCTTATGACTATAACTATAGCAGCGGAAAATAACCAACCCTTATTTATTTTAATGGGAACTACTGTAGGAATGCTTGTTGCGGACAGCATCGGTATTTTAGGCGGAGTATGGATGTGCAAACATATACCAGAAATATATATAAAGTGGGTAGCTGGAATCGTATTTATGTTCTTTGGAACAATAACTTTATATAGTTCTGTACCAACTGTATTATTAAGTCCTTTATATATAGTTCTATTTTTAGCCTTTTTAGGAGCACTTATATATTTATTTGGAGTAAAATTTGCCTACTTCGGTCAAGTGTGCGACGCGGCACTGCCTAAAGAAGGGGCTTCAGTAGAAAACATCAATTAAAAAAGTATTTTATTAATCAAGGAGCTAAATGATTGATAATCATTTAGTACAGTATAAGGAATACATGGAGGGAGAAATATGGAGGAAAAGTATAATGGCTTAAAGCTTGCAGAACGAGGTGCACGTGTAAGTATTATTGCATATATTTCGCTATCTTTCTTAAAGCTTGGGATCGGGTATTTATCTGGTTCAAAGGCCTTAACCGCTGATGGACTTAACAATACAACAGATATTGTGGCTTCACTAGCAGTATTAATAGGACTTAAGATTTCAAGAAAACCAGCAGATGATGATCACCCATATGGACATTTTAGAGCAGAGACTATTGCCTCTCTTATAGCTTCCTTGATTATGATAGCTGTTGGATTAGATGTTTTATATAATGCAGTTCATTCCATAATTTACTTTAAAGCACAAGCACCAGATTTAATATCTGCAGTAGTGGCAGTTTTTTGTGCTACAGCGATATACCTTGTTTATCGTTATAATAAAAAAATAGCCATAAAGATAAACAGCTCTGGCCTTATGGCTGCTGCTAAAGACAACCTTTCAGATGCATGGGTTAGTATAGGCACTGCAGTAGGTATTACGGCTTCTCAATTTGGTTTACCTTGGATAGATCCTTTAACAGCAGTAATAGTTGGTGTATTAATTGTGAAAACTGGCTTTGATATTTTTAAAGAAGCATCACATAATTTAACAGATGGATTTAAGAAAGAAGAACTAAATAATATAACTCAAAATATAAAGAAAGTCCCGGGCGTAAAAAAGGTTAAGGATATAAGAGCAAGAGTGCATGGTAATAATATTCTTCTTGATGTAATTGTTGTAGTTAGTGCAGAATTAAGTGTAATTGAAGGACACAGAATTACAGAAAAGATTGAAGAAAATCTTAGAAAAGATTTGAATATCACCTATGTAATTGTTCATGTTGAGCCTGATGTTTAAATTATAAATAAAAAAATAATGCCAAAGTTACACGCTTTGGCATTATTTTTTATTTTATACTTGACTATTTTAGTAAGATATCGTAATATTAACAAGGGCGTGATAATGAGTATCAATTGCACGTGTTAAATATTATCATATCTCAAATACATATTATTAATGTGGACAATGAAATCTTAATAACAAAATCTTAAGGAGCTGAGACAATATGCTAAAAAAAATTATGCATTTCCTTTTATTTTCACTACTATCTATTTTCTTTCTAGCTGCACCAGTACTAGCCTCAGATATAAATTCATCTCTAAAGGATGCAAATCAGGTACTAGACAAAGTAAATAATCTTGTTAATTCTGGAGATTTAGCTGCAGCGAAAGAAAATTTCGCGTCATACAGTAAAGATTGGATAAACTATGAAGATACGATTAAAACACAGTCAAAGCAAGCTTACGGTGATATAGAAGGAAAAATGGGGATGGTACAGTTTCTATTCTCACAAGAACCTGTTCAAAAGGATAAATTGCTAGCTGCTCTGAAAGATTTAGAGGAAACTAACGAAAGCTTTATTCAAGGAAAGTATAATGTTTCAGCTACTGAGAAAAATGTTAATAAAACTCAAGTTAAAGATTTAGTTACTATCTTAGAAAATGCTAAGAAGCAAATTAAAGATGGACATAACGAAGCTGCCTTAAAATCTATGCAAGATTTTAGTTCAAAGTGGCTGGATGTTGAAGGAGTTATTTTAACAAAATCTCAGAAAATATATAATGATGCTGAAAAGGATATGGTAACCTCAAAGGCATATCTATCAGTAGAACCAAAGCAGCCAGATAAAGCATTAAAGGTTATTGAAAGAATGATTGGTTACATGTCTCAGGTTGCTGGTGACAATTCATACAGTATTTTAGATGTTGTCACAATTATTCTTCGTGAAGGTTTAGAAGCACTATTAGTTGTTGTAGCACTACTTGGATTTTTAAAGAAATCAGGAAATGAAGAGAAAAAGGGATGGATTTATGGTGGTGTAGTTATAGGATTAGCAGTAAGCTGTATTATAGCTGTACTAGTTAAAGTCTTATTTAGTTCAGGAACCTTTGGAAATAACAATTTCTTAATTTCTGGATGGACAGGCGTATTTGCAGCAATAATGCTGATTTATGTAAGTTACTGGCTTCACAGTAAATCAAGCGTAAATGAGTGGCAGGATTACATTCATAATCAAAGTACAAAAGCACTCGCTGCAGGAAGTTTGTTCTCCTTAGGATTTTTGTCCTTTTTAGCAGTATTTAGAGAAGGAACAGAAACAGTTTTATTCTATATAGGAATGGCATCTTCAGTAGGATTACCTGTGCTTCTGGGAGGTATAGCAATAGGTGCTGGAATATTAGTGCTTATAGCTTTCCTGATGTTAAAGGCAGGATTACGTATTCCAATGAGGCCATTTTTCCTAATCTCAAGTATTCTTGTATTTTACCTAGGACTAAAGTTTACTGGTCTTGGAATTAACAGTTTGCAAAATGCAGGAATTATTCCTGCTGCTTCAAGTGACTATTTACCAACTATATCTTGGCTGGCTGTCTACCCATCCTGGCAAAGTGTTGTACCGCAAATTGTTTTAGTGCTAGCAGCTATAGTTATGGTAGTTAAAAATAATATTAACGCAAAAAAATTGGAGGCTAAGTAATGAAAAATTTAAAAAGTCTAGTAGTATTAACAGCATTAGTAACAGCACTTACACTTACAGGATGTGCATCAAAGAATACCGATCAGCAAAGCCAATTAAAGGAACAGCCTAAGGTAGAAGAAACACAAAAGACAATTACTATAAGTGAGGGCTCTCAGAATATGCGCGCAGCATTAAAGAATATGAAAGCACTTATGACTGCTAAAGACGAAGATGGAGCAATAAAAGAAGGATCAAAGTTAGAAGCAAATTGGAAGTTATTTGAGGATAATGTTAAAGATAAGAACAAAGATCTGTATGAGAAAGTAGAAGGTCCTCTTGATATAATTAATGCCGGAATAAAAATAAAGCCGCTGGATACAAAAACCTTAAATACTGCAATAGATTCCTTGGATAATACACTTTCTGAAGTTGAAAAGATACAGTAATTATTAACAATTACATTTTCTTGCTTGTTGGTATATAATATAATTTGTGTTTTTGTATCAATAAGGGGGGATTTTATTGAAAACTATAAAGAAGTTTATAAGCTATTATGGACCTTATAAGGGAATGTTTTTTATGGACATGTTTTGCGCCCTGGTATTATCAGCCATTGATTTGGTGTTCCCTATTATAGTAAGGTTTCTTTTAAATGATGTTTATATTAAAGATAAAACTACCATAATAAGATATGTTTCAATGATTGGTGCAGCTTTACTACTAATGTACGTAATAAGATATTTTTGTCAATATTATATAACCTCCTGGGGACATATAATGGGAGCTAGAATGGAAGCAGATATGAGGAGTGATATTTTTAGTCACCTACAGAGGTTGTCCTTTTCCTATTATGATAATACAAATACTGGGAAACTTATGTCAAGAATAGTCACAGATCTTTTCGATATATCAGAGCTTGCCCATCATGGTCCTGAAGATGTATTTATATCTCTATTAAAAATTGCAGGCTCCTTCATTATCCTTATGGGTATCAATGTTAAAATCACTGCAATATTATTTTTTATAACATTAGCAATGCTTTATTTTTCAGTAAGATATAATAAAAAGATGAAGGAAACCTTTAGGGAAAATAGAGAAAAAATAGCCATAGTAAATGCTCAGGTTCAGGATAGTCTATCTGGAATAAGAGTTGTGAAGTCTTTCTCAAATGAGCATATTGAAAATAAAAAATTTCAAAAAGGAAACAATGAATTTTTAAGAAGCAAAGAAGATAATTATAGTCTTATGGGCAGATTTTTCAGTATGAACGGTTTCTTCCAAGGGATTTTATATCTTTCTGTTGTATTGTTTGGTGGTATATTTATTAGTATGGGAAGTGTACAAGTCTCAGATTTAGTAATTTATATTTTGTATATTAATATATTCTTAAATCCTATAGATAAGCTTGTGAACTTCACAGAGCAATATCAAAGAGGACTATCAGGCTTTGAAAGATTTTTAGAGGTTATAAATACTTACCCGGACATTGTTGATAAAAAGGATGCAAAAGAGCTAATTAATCCAAAGGGAACTTTAGAATTTAAAAATGTTACCTTTAGCTATAATAATAAAAATACCATATTAAATGATATTAATTTAAAAATAGAGGCAGGAAAAACAGTAGCAATTGTTGGTCCATCCGGTAGTGGAAAAACAACCTTTTGCAGTATAATTCCTAGGTTTTATGAGATAGATGATGGAAATGTAACCATAGATGATATAGAAATAAAAGATATAAAATTAAGGTCTCTTAGAGGGAACATTGGTATAGTGCAGCAGGATGTTTATATGTTTGCAGGAACCATAAAGGAAAATATAGCCTATGGCAAACCTAATGCTAGTGATGAGGAAATAATTGAAGCTGCTAAGAGGGCTAATGCCCATGAATTTATTATGGGTCTTGAAGAAGGATATAACACCTATGTAGGAGAAAGAGGAGTTAAGCTTTCAGGAGGTCAAAAACAGAGAATATCTATAGCTCGAGTGTTCTTAAAGAATCCACCAATATTGATATTAGATGAAGCTACCTCTGCACTTGATAACGAAAGTGAAAAGTTTATTCAGCTTTCTCTAGAGGAGTTAGCTAAAAATAGAACTACAATTGTAATAGCACATAGATTAAGCACTATAAGAAATGCAGATGAGATTTGCGTATTAACTGAAGATGGCATAAAGGAAAAAGGAACTCATGAAGAATTATTAAAAGACAATGGAATTTATGCTGAACTTTATAATATGCAATTTGAGGCAATTTAAAATTATATTTGAGTTTGCAGGTTTTGGTTTATATATTCACCAACCTGCAGACTCATTATTTTTATTAATGAGAGTTATCTAGCTAAATTAAGTACAGATTTAAATGTTTGAGCTAAATGTTCTGGTCTGTCTACTGACCAAAAGTGCATGAAGAATAGTCGTGGAACTTCAGTCAGCATATGATTGTGAATAGCTGTTACAGCAATATTATTCTTCATAAGAAGGCTTGCAACCGGATTTACTTCATTTGCTAATAAAACAAAATCACCAGTTGTAGCCACTTTATCTCCTACAGATTGAAAATTAATACCGTGTGATATTCCCATAGCTGGTGATAACTGATGACCATCTTCTGTAATTACAATGGATCTCGGAAATGATAACTGAAGCACCTTACCCTTATGTGTACCTTTTCGTCCTAAAATATTTTCTATTATATTCCAGTCAATTTGTGATGGAGGTTTCTCTTTCGATACAAATGGCGTTGCTGTTTGAGAAAGAGCATTTTTTACGTCCTGGGCAAGTTTAACTGATTCTCCTTCACCTTTAATATGCATATACATAATTCTTGGCTGTTCATGCTGCAAATGATTATGCAGAGCTGTTACTTCAATTCCGTTTTCAAATAAACTAGACATGACAGGACCAACCTCATCCTCCAGCAAAACCAAATCTCCCATGACCATACTGTGACTTTCTAATTGATTAAATGCCACCCAAGAAGTGAGAGCCAGATCAGGCTCTATTATTATATTATCTATTCTGACGGTAAGATCATAACGTGGAAATGTAAATTTTATAACTCCACCTGAGGTAGTACCTTCCTGTGAAAAAATCTTTTTTATATTATTTAAATCATGCTCCAATCTATAATTTCTAAAACTTAAGTCTCTGCTTGATTCAGTAATTGGAATTAACAGTTCTTGCCTTTCAAACATTTGATACGGGCAAAAAATATTATTAAACATTGCAAGCATTTGAGCACTTATTCCAAAACGATGTGCAACAGTATAAAGTGTATCTCCATTTTGAACTTTATAGGTTATCATGAAGCTTCTCTCCTAATAATTAATAAATATCCTTTATTATTCTATTCGCTTATTTATAGATAAGTTACTAAGAATCACTACGAAATGAATAACAAAACCAATATTTTGTAATAATGAATAGAGAATATACCAATTACGTGAAAGGGAATGAAGTTTATGGCAGAATCAAATTCTAATTCTAAAGGCAGCGGTAAAGAAAGTTTGGGGAAAATAACTGCACTGCTTCTTACTTCGGCAATGATGGTTGGCACTGGAATATATACAACATTGGGTGCAGCCACAGCAAAAGCACAAAGCGGTATTCTAATATCAATGATTATTGGAGTGATAATCGTTCTATTAACAGCAATTAGTGCAGCCCAGGTAGGAGTCAATTATTCAGAGGAGGGTGGGGCTTTCATTTGGATGCGTATTTTTGGTTATCCCTCAATAAGTTTCACTGCAGGGATTTCTTATTTAATTAAAGGTATGGTTGGCCTTGGCATTCCATCTCTAGGGTTAGCAAGCTATTCAGCTGTAGTATTTCCAGGATTACCAGTACCATTAGTGGCAAGCATTGCTCTTCTCATTGTTGCTGCTGTGAATTTCTTAGGGATCACACCAACTGCAAAAGTTATAATCGGAATATTTTTTGTGAATTTAGTCTTACTATTATTATATGTAAGCTTTTCTGTTCCAAGTGTTGAGATAAGTAACTTTACACCAATTTTTGGTACTGGAATAACTGGTATAATGAGCGGCGCTGCTGCTTTCTTCTGGTCCTGGGATGGCTTTCAGCGTACAGCAATCATGGCTGATGTAATCAAGAATCCAAAAAAGTCAATTCCTTTTGCAATAATTGGCGGAATTTTAATAACAGCTATTATTTATCTCTTGGTTGCAGGTACTACTTTAGGTGTTCTTGGGGCTGACGCTTTAGGTCAAAGTGATGCTCCATTATTACTTGGTGCTAAGAAGGCAATGTTAGGATGGGGCATAGGGATAATCATATTATCTGTAGGGATATTGACATTTAGTGATATACTTGGCGATATGATGAGTACATCCAAGGTAGGCCATGCAATGGGTCAAGAACATGAATTACCCCATTGGCTTGGTAGAGTGAATAAACAATTTAAGAGTCCTCAATTTGTAATTGTTCTATTGACTATTGTTGGTCTTATACTTATAAACTTGGTTCCGCTGAGAAAGCTTACAACTGTAGCAAGTGCCAGTACGCTCTTTTGGTATATAATTACTAACATATCAGCCTTAAAATTAAATAAGGATCGGCTTTTTGCTTGGCCTATCATTTCCTGGCTAGGTATTGCTGCATGTTTAGCACTTTTCTTTTCACTGCCCCTTTGGAGTACACTTGGTACAATAGGCTTCATTGCACTCCTTGTTGGAATCCGTTGGCTATTCATACGAATAATCCAAAAATCAGTAGTAGATACTGGTGGAAACTGGTCTGTATCCGGTTTAACTTTAGCACAGGGTGATTTAATTTCTGTAACTGCACAGTATGCTGGTGAAACAAAGAGCACAGAAGTAACAAGCATAGTAGCTGAAGCGCCACTTCAAACAACAGCACCGGTAATTTCGAGAAATGTAACAGCAGCAGATACAACTGTAACTGGAAAGGCTCCTTCTGATTCGAGTGTATTGTTTAGCATTAATGGTGTGGCTCAAACAGCAGTTGTGGCTACTGGCGGAAACTGGGCTGTGTCTGGTTTAAAATTATCGCAAGGTGATATTATTTCTGTAACTGCTCAATCTGTTGGTGAAACAGTCAGTACACAAACAACTATGACTGTGGCCCCAGCACCAATTGAAACTTCAGAACCAGCAATTTCTGGAGTAGTAACTGTTGCAGATACAACAGTATCAGGTAGAGCACCCTCAGGTGCAAGCGTAGTACTTAGTGTTAATGGAAAAGCACAACCAGCAGTTGTAGCAGCCAATGGAAGTTGGACCGTTTCCGGTTTAAAGTTGTCAAAAGAAGATTTGATTTCTGTATCTGTACAGCATGGGGATGAAACAGTAAATACATCAACAGAAATGAAAGTTATTACAGCACCACTTCAAACAGGAGAACCATTAATTACTAAAGTAGTAACAGCAGCAGATACAACCGTATCAGGGAGAGCACCTGTCGGAGCAAATATAGTACTTAGTATTAATGGTAAAGCTCAACCGGCTGTTATAGCTACAAGTGGAAAAATTGAGGGGACAGGAGCAACAATGACAGTAGCTGCTGCACCACTTGAAACTGCGGTACCAGCAATTTCTGGATTAGTAACAGCATCAGATACAACAATATCAGGCAGCGCAATTTCAGGTGCAAGCGTAGTACTAAGTGTTAACGGAGTATCTAAATCAGCAGTTGTAGCTACAGGTGGTAACTGGATGGTATCGGGTTTAACTTTATCTCAAAATGATTTGATTTCAGTTACTGCACAGTCCGCTGGTAATGCAGTGAGTTTACCATTAACAACGACAGTAGCACCTGCACCACATCAAACTGCGGTACCAGTTATTTCTGGAATCATAAAATCTGCAGATAAAACAGTATCAGGAACTGCACCTTCAGGTGCAAGCGTAGTCCTTAGTCTCAATGGAAAAGCTCAACCAGCAGTTGTAGCTACAGGTGGTAACTGGATTGTAGCCGGGTTAACCTTGACAAAAGGTGATTCTATTAACGTAACTGCTCAAGCTGTTGGTGAAACAGTAAGTGCCCCAGCAGCGATCCAGGTTCAATAAAATAGAAAGAATTAGTTATATTGACACTGGAGTTTTTTTGAGGAACACATCTTTTATTTCAATGCGATTTCTTATTATTAAAACTTTAATAAAAGTCAAGCAGTAGTACAGTAAGACTGATACTCTGCGTGGCTTTTTTGTTTCTAGGAATATATGGAATAATATTGTGAAAAAGTATATAATAAATATATCCCCTACAGGGGGATAGTAATTTATAGGAGGACATCAAATGAGTGAACATAATCATCCGAATAGTAAAGCGGTAATCAATAGATTATCACGAATTAGTGGGCATGTAGATGCTATAAAACAGATGGTTCGAGATGGAAGGGATTGCAGCGAGGTACTTATTCAAATTTCTGCTGTAATATCAGCTTTAAATAATACTGGTAAAGTAATATTAAAGGATCATATAAATCATTGTGTAAAGGATGCAATTAATAATAATGATGACTCCATATTAGATAACCTTAATAATGCTATAGATAAATATTATAAATAGAGATAATTAATGGAGGTTTTTTTGTATGAATAAAGCAAAAATTTTTCCAATAATACAGGCATTGCTTGCTGCGCTTTTATTTGGTGCAAGTGCACCACTGGCTAAAATACTTCTAGGACAAATAGATCCAGTTCCACTTGCTGCCTTCCTTTACTTAGGGAGTGGAACAGGATTATTGGTATATCAAATGATAATTAATATAATTGACAAAGGAAAAAAAGGAGAAGCACCTCTTTCAAAAAAAGATTTTCCCTGGCTATTAGGAGCAATATTATTTGGTGGGGTAGTTGCCCCTATAATCTTAATGACAAGTCTAAAAATTACACCTGCGTCAACATCAGCCTTACTGCTTAATTTTGAAGGAGTATCTACAACATTAATTGCTTTATTTTTCTTTAAAGAAAGCATAGGAAGAAGAGTTTGGATTGCAGTTATATGTATTACTGCGGCAAGTATATTACTTTCCTGGGACTTTACTAATCAATGGGGATTTTCTTTAGGGGCATTAGGTGTAGTTGGGGCTTGTATCTGCTGGGGAATTGATAATAACTTTACAAGAAATATCTCTTTAAAGAATCCTTATACAATAGTAATCCTTAAAGGTTTTGGAGCAGGTACTTTCTCATTAATTTTAACATTTCTTTTGAAGAATCATATTCCTGAAATAAAAGTGATTTTATTAGCTATGATACTTGGATGCTTTAGTTATGGTTTCAGTATAGTGCTATTCGTCCTTGCCATGAGGAATCTTGGAAGTGCAAGAACAAGTTCCTTTTTTGGAACATCGCCATTTATCGGAGCAATTCTGGCATTTATATTATATCGTGAAGTACCAAGTAATATGTTTATTATTGCATTGCCATTTATGGTACTAGGAACATTCTTTCTGCTAAAAGAGGATCATAATCATAAACATATACATGAGAATTTAATACATGAGCATAGACACTGCCATAATGATAATCATCATAATCATAGCCATTTGCCTGGAGAGGTACCACCTAGCGGTTACCACTCTCATGTACATGAACATGAAGAAATACAGCATGTGCATCAACATACTCCAGATATACACCATAGACATGCTCATTAAGATCAACAAAGTTCTAAAAGAGAGCCTAAAAAGTTTATATGCAAAATAGTTGCAATATGCAACAGTTTTATATTACAATTAATTTAGAGGTGTTAATATGGATAACAAAGAAAGTCATTATTTAAGGGAACTAATAAGGGTTCTTGTTAGAAACCTAGGAATATTAGAAGAGAGTGAGGCCACATGCTGCGGGACAACAATATCTCAATGTCATGCTATCGTTGAGATAGGTAGAGTAAAAGAAATATCGTTAAATGAATTGGCTGAATTATTATCGTTAGATAAAAGTACTATGAGTAGAACTATCAATAAATTAGTAGATTCAGGCTTAGCAATTAGAGAGTTGTATCCTGAAGATAGAAGGTATATATCAATTAAATTAACAAATGAAGGAATTAAAATATTTGATAATATTGAATGCAGCATGGAGCAGTATTATCAAAGTATCTTTACAACTATACCAGAAGAAAAGAGAGAACAGGTATTAGAGAGTTTACAATTAATCATTAATGCAGCAAAACAAAATAAATGTTGTTAATGAAAGGGGCATAAGAAATGGAAAATAATATTAAAGGTAAAGTTAAGACTTATTATGGTGGAATTGCTAGAAAGGTAAGTAATAATTCAAAGGCATCTTGTGGATGTGGAGCTGCTTGCTGTGGTAGTATTAATGACAATTCTGACATTTACACTAGAGAATATTTAGAGGGATTACCAGAGGATGCTGTAGATGCATCTTTAGGATGTGCTAATCCTGTTGCTTTAGCAGCATTTAAACAAGGTGAGACGGTTTTAGATCTAGGCAGTGGTGGAGGAATTGATGCATTTATAACTTCTAAATATGTAAGTGAAGAAGGAAAAGTCTATGGCCTTGATATGACAGATGAGATGTTAGAATTAGCAAATAAAAATAAAGAAAAGATGGGAGTAAAGAATGTAGAATTTATAAAAGGCTATATTGAGGATATTCCACTTGAAAATGAAGTAATAGATGTTATTACTTCAAACTGTGTTATAAACCTTTGTGAAGATAAGGAGGTGGCCTTGAGAGAAGCATATAGAGTTTTAAGACAGGGAGGCAGAATTGCTATTGCAGATATTGTTCAATTAAAAGAAGTTCCTGAGGAAATAAGGCAAAGTGCAGAAATGTGGGTAGGATGTATAGCAGGTGCATTAGACATTAAAGTTTATGAAGATATACTTAAAAAGGTTGGATTTAAGGGAATAGAGATTACACCTGTAAATATATATACGAAAGAAATTATAGAAGAAATAGCGAAACAAAAGAACTTAAAGGACATTTATAGTCAAATAGATGCTGATTTACTAGATAGTGCTTATGCTGGAGCACATGTAAAAGCATATAAGTAGGTGGTTAAAATGGAGTTTAAAACTAGAAAAGCAAAAATTGAGGACATATCATTTATAACTAGAATTTATAATCAAGGCATTGAGGATAGGATTGCTACCTTAGAAACTAGATTAAGAGATATAGATGACATGAAAGAATGGTTTCTCAGCAGAACAGAAAGATATAAGGTAGTTGTAATTGAAGATACTGAAGGAATAGTAAGAGGATGGGCTTCCATAAATATATTTAATTCAAGGTGCTGCTATAGTGGAGTTGGAGATTTATCAATCTATGTAGAAAGAAATATGAGAGGTAAGGGAATAGGAAAGCAGCTTCTAGATTATCTAATAATAATAGCAAAAGAGCAAGATTTTCATAAACTTGTTTTAAGCACATTTGAGCACAATGAAGTAGGCAAAAAGCTTTATAGATCTACTGGATTTAGAGAAGTAGGGACTTATGTAAATCAAGGAATTCTTGATGGCGAATTTGTCAACATTACTATCATGGAGAGACTTTTATAAAAAAATTAATTGATATAATTTACATTAAAATAGTGCAAATCTAATGAAGATTTGCACTATTATTTTTAATTAAATTGTTTTAACAAATAGGAAATAGTGGCATACAATAAATTAATATAGAAGGTAATATATATAAAGTTAAACAAACTTTAGTTTCTAATAATTTAATTGACATTATATAGATAATCATCTATACTATATATAGATAGTTATCTATATAGGAGGTATTTATATGAATATGAATTATGAGGAAAATTCAAAGCTTATAAAAGCTTTATCTGATCCTAATAGATTGCAAATAATTGATATTCTATCCTGTGGAGAAAGATGTGCCTGTGAGATACTTGAAAAGTTTAATTTTACTCAGCCAACACTTTCACATCACATGAAAGTGCTAATGGACTGCGGGTTAGTTAAATGCAGGAAGGATGGATTATGGAGTTATTATTCACTTAATACAACTAATTGTAATAAGCTTATTATATTTCTTATGAATCTAGTATCAGATACAGATGATTGTATCTGTAAAGATAAATCTAAATGCGAATGTGAGGCTAAATGATGAAAAAAATGATTATTTTTGACCCAGCTATGTGCTGCTCTACAGGAGTGTGCGGACCGTCTGTAGATAAAGATCTTTTGAGAGTAGCTACTTTATTAAACAATCTTAAAAGTAATGGTATAGTTGTTGAAAGACACAATCTTACCAGTAATCCACAAATTTATGTTGACAATAAAACAATTAATAGAATGCTCCTTAAGGAAGGAGTAGAAATTCTGCCAATTACTATCGTAGAAGGTGAAGTAGTTAAAACAAAAGCTTACCCTACTAATGAAGAATTTTGCAGCCTTCTTGAAATACCAGCAGATTATTTAAAGATTTCCATAAAAAAACCTTCAAAAGGTTGAGGATGTGGCGATGGATGCTGCTAGGAGGCAGAAAGATTAATAATCTTCATGCACAGAATGAGAAATACAGGAGGGTTACATGTTTAAGGAATTCAATATTTCAGATATTAATTTGACTAAATATTTGTTCTTTACAGGAAAAGGCGGAGTCGGTAAGACTTCAACCGCTTGTGCAGTGGCAGTAACTTTAGCTGATGAAGGCAAGAAAATAATGCTTATCAGCACTGACCCTGCTTCAAATCTTCAGGATGTTTTTAACACTGAACTCAACAATAAAGGGGTAGAAATAAAGGAAGTTCCTAATCTAGTAGTTGCTAACTTTAATCCTGAGGAAGCGGCAGCAGAATATAGAGAAAGTGTATTAGCACCATATAGGGGTAAACTCCCTGAGTCTGTAATAAAAAATATGGAAGAACAGCTTTCAGGCTCCTGTACCGTTGAAATAGCTGCCTTTAATGAATTTTCAGGCTTTATAACTGATGAAAAAGCAGCTTTAGAGTTTGACCATATTATTTTTGATACAGCACCAACAGGCCATACCTTAAGAATGCTTCAGCTACCTTCTGCTTGGAGCAACTTTATCAGCGAAAGCACTCATGGAGCATCATGTTTAGGACAGCTTTCAGGGCTTGAGGATAAAAAAGAAGTTTATAAAAACGCGGTTAAGACGCTATCGGATGGAGAAAAAACAACACTTATACTTGTATCACGTCCGGAAACTTCACCATTAATAGAAGCAGAAAGAGCTTCTAAAGAGCTTCAGGATATAGGAGTTAAAAATCAGCTTTTAATAATTAATGGAGTGCTTAAGGAATCCGATGATAAGCTTTCTCATGCTATTTTTGAAAAACAACAAAAGTCATTAAAGGACATTCCGGTGAGTATTAAAGATATTGAAGCCTTTGAAATACCACTAAGACCTTACAACATAACTGGTCTTGAAAATGTAAGAGCGTTTTTAAAGAATAACAATATTAAATTAAATAAAGAAACACTAAACACTAATAATATTTCTAAACTAAATAATGTTATAGATGATTTATATAATAGTGGGAAAAAAGTTATATTTACTATGGGAAAAGGTGGAGTAGGTAAAACAACTATAGCTGCGGCAATAGCTTTAGGTTTAACTAAAATGGGTAGGAAGGTACATTTAACAACTACTGACCCAGCAGCACACTTAAAGTTTGTATTAGATGAAAGCTGCGGTATTACCTTAAGTAATATTGATGAGAAAGAAGAACTTGCAAGGTATCAAGATGAAGTACTAAGTAAAGCTAGAGAGACAATGGGAGAGGACGATATTGCTTATGTAGAAGAAGATCTAAGGTCTCCTTGTACCCAAGAAATTGCAGTATTCAGAGCTTTTGCAGAAATTGTAGAAAGATCAGAAAATGAAATTGTAGTTATTGATACTGCACCAACAGGCCATACATTATTACTTTTAGATTCAACTCAAAGTTATAATAAAGAAATACAGCGTTCACAAGGAGATATTCCGGAGTCAGTTAAAAAGCTTTTGCCTAAGCTTAGAAATGAAGAGGAGACAGAAGTTATTATAGTAACTCTTGCAGAAGCAACTCCTGTATATGAGGCTGAAAGGCTGCAAAGTGACCTTAGTAGAGCAGGTATTCTTAGCAAGTGGTGGGTTATAAATTCAAGCTTCTATGCAGCTAATACAACCAACGCCATATTACAGGTAAAAGCAAGTAATGAAGTACAATGGATTAATAAGGTGAATGAAATATCTCATGGTAATTTTGCAGTTATAGAATGGCTTCAGGATGAAGTTAAAGGAGAAAAGCTAGAAGATTTATTATAGTGAATTACTTAATTTAATTAAAATTAACTGTACGGAGGATGATTTTTTATGAAACCAAAAGTTGCCTTTATTTGTGTTCATAATTCATGTAGATCCCAAATGGCAGAAGCACTGGGAAAGCTTTATGCTGCAGACATGTTTGAGTCATATTCTGCAGGGACAGAACTTAGAGATAAAATAAATGAGGATGCTGTAAGAATAATAAAAGATTTATACAATATCGATATGAATAAGACACAAAAGTCTAAACTTCTTACAGATTTACCGGATGTAGATATAGTAGTTAAAATGGGTTGTAATGTAGTTTGTCCATTCTTACCTTCAAGGCATGAAGAGGATTGGGGTTTAGAAGATCCTTCAGGTAAAAGTGATGAGGAATTTATTAAAACTGCTAAGAAGATAGAGGAAAAAATTAAAGATTTAGCTCAAAGAATTAAGAATAAAGAAATAAATTATGATGAAGAAATTTAATAGGAGGAATAATTTTGAGTAATAAAAAAGGAAGACTTGCTTGGTTAGATAAGTATCTAACTTTGTGGATTTTTTTAGCTATGGCACTAGGAGTATTAATAGGATGGGTATTCCCAGGTCTTTCAAATGTATTATCCTCACTTTCAATAGGTACCACATCTATTCCAATTGCTATAGGACTTATTGTAATGATGTATCCACCGCTTGCTAAGGTAAATTATAAAGAGTTAGGAAAGGTCTTTAGAAGTCCTAAGGTCTTAACTTTGTCACTAGTACAGAACTGGATTATTGGACCAGTATTAATGTTTACACTAGCGGTAGTATTTTTAAGAAATTACCCACATTTTATGGTAGGACTTATACTTATTGGACTTGCAAGATGTATAGCTATGGTAATTGTATGGAATAGCTTGGCTGATGGAGATAATGAATATGCAGCTGCACTTGTTGCGTTTAATTCAATATTTCAAGTGGTATTCTACTCAATATTTGCTTATATATTTATCACAGTATTACCAAAGTGGATTGGTCTAGAAGGCATGGCAGTGCATGTTTCAATGGGGGAGGTTGCTTCGTCAGTAGCTATCTATCTTGGTATACCATTTATTGGTGGAATGCTAACGAGATTATTATTAGAACCAGCTAAGGGAACTGAATGGTATACTAAAAAATTCATACCAAAGATTAGCCCATTAGCATTAATTGCATTGTTATTTACTATTGTTATTATGTTCATGTTCAAAGGTAAATATATAATCGAACTACCGATGGATGTTGTGAGAATTGCTATACCACTTGTAATATATTTTATAATAATGTTTTCTGTTTCCTTCTTTATAAGTCATAAATCTGGAATAGACTATCCTAAAACAGTTAGCCTTTCATTTACGGCAGCTAGTAATAACTTTGAACTTGCAATAGCTGTTGCTGTAGCAGTCTTTGGAATTCAATCAAAGGAAGCATTTACTGCAGTTATAGGACCACTCATTGAAGTACCAGTGATGATAGGACTGGTTAATGTGGCACTAGGTTGGGGAAGAAAATATTTTAATTACAAGAGAAATATAGAAAGTTAAAAATTAATATAAACACTAATGAGGCCAGTATATGCTGGCTTTTTTTTAATTGAGATAGATTTATAATTATTTTCTATTATTTATTTGAGCTTTTCTATAATTTATAAATAATAGCCTAGAAATTTATTGGTAAAAATATTTACATTATAAGGAAATAAATGTATAATATATCCATAAATAATATATCGAATCGATATAGGAGGATAATATATTGAATACAAATATTGACTACCTAATAATGGGTTTACTAATGAATGGGGATAAAAGTGGATACGATATTAAGAAAATTATTGAATTATCACCAGTTCCGTCTATTTCATCAAGCTGTGGTTCTATATATCCAGCAATTAAAAAGCTTGAAAAGGAGGAAATATTAGAAAAGCATCTCATAGTTCAGGATGACAAACCAAACAAGCATCTGCTTCTTTTAACGCCAAAAGGTAAAAAAACCTTTATGGAATGGTTGAGTGCGCCTATTCTCATTGAGAATTTTAACATGGCAGATGAATCCTTTAACCAAAAATTTCTGTTTTTTTCTTATTTAAATGAAAATGAGGTAAATGCACATTGTTGTGAACAAATTAGAGCAATTAATAACTTCATTGAATCTGTAGAAGGGTTTAAGGTTAAGTACGGAAGCCAACTAGATAAATATGCATTGTGGAACCTTAAAGGTTCTTTAGATTTACTTAAATGCAGACTGAAGTGGCTAAATGATATATTAAATGATTTAAAAAATGAGGTTTCTATAAATAAATTTAGTAAAGCAAAATGTATAAAACAGCATTGCTTTAAACAAAAATTCTGAAAGGAGAACTATAATATGCGTAATATTATTCTTAGAGGAATTTATGTCGGTTTTGTTTCAGGAGTAATCACTGGAATTTTAACAATAATATCTGATGGAATATTTTACTCTAAATATGTAACGAGCAACCTGATGGCAAAAGAATATTCAAAACCAGTTATACAGTTACTGGTTTTCATGCTGATTAATATTTTTTATGGGAGTATACAAGGAGGAATATTTGCTTGGCTTCTACCTTTGCTGCCGAATGATTGGTTGTTTAGAGGGGTAATCTTTGGAGTAGTTAGTTATGTAATTTTAAGTAGGCATTTCGTTGAAGGTTTAGCATTTATTAATAATAAATTCATACCAGTAAAATTATCCATATATCTTTCTGTTGAATTTTTCTTATTATATTTATTTCAAGGCATAATAATTTCCAGGTTTTTTTAGTATCAAAAATAAGACATAAAAGTTTAATATTGAGGTAAAATGATTAATTTAAAGTAATCATTTTACCTTTATTATTTACTTTAGCAAAAAAACTATTTTTGTACCAATAATAAACCCTATTACGCCTAAAATCAAAGAAGTTAAAATATAAGTAAAGGCATTAAGTTTTTCATTTTCATTAAAAAGGTTAAAACCTTCATACATAAAGGTTGAAAATGTGGTATAACCACCTAAAAATCCATCTGCTAGAAGATGAGTTAAATTAGCACTTACTCCAATTGAACTTACTATTCCAAGTATAAAGGCTCCGGTAATATTTATTGTAAAGGTTCCTATGGGATACTTAGTTTTTGATTTTGAAGAAATTACTTTTCCAAGCTTGTATCTTACAATGCTTCCAAAGGCCCCGCCAATACCAACAAGAAGGTAATCCATCTTATTCAGCCTCCTCCTCTAAATCAGCAGCAGTTTCTTCTGCAGTTACCCATTGATGCCATTTTGTGTCTACCTGTTTATAAGAAACTATCCTTGCCACAGCTGTACCCAAATATGCCGCACCAAGTCCTAAAATTATTGAAAGTAAAATATAACATGCAGCTGAAACAAAATATCCGCTGGTTATTAGTAAAGCAGTTTCCTTGCACATAGTAGAAAAAGTAGTATATGCTCCAATAAAACCTGTCCCTATTCCAAGTTTAATATCAGAATCAAATCCCTTTATTAGAAGGGCAGCAGTTAAAATAAATGCAAGTAGAAAGCTTCCTGTAATATTTATTATGAAAGTATTTAAAGGAAATGCTCCATTGTAATGATAAAGCTGTATATTCTTTATATAATATCTCAATATTGCTCCAAGTATTCCGCCTAATCCTATAAAAATGTATTTCCGCATTATTCCTCCTAGTAGTATTTAGCTTTTACAAAAGTATAAACATTTCTGCTTATATTGCATTGTTATTTTTATAAATATTTTATCTCTTTTTGTTTTCCCATAATTTACTAAGTCTTTCTTTAATTCGTACCTCTGCTCCATTTTCTGTAGGGCTGTAATAAACCTTATCCTTATGTGAGGTTGGAAGGTACTGCTGTTCTACAAAACCACCAAAGCTATGTGGATAAAGATAATGCTGTCCCTTTTCCAAACGGTCAGCTCCCTTATAGTGAGCATCCATTAAATAAGGAGGAATACCTGAATCCCTATTTTTGCGAACATCTTCAAGTGCATTATCTATGGCAAAATATGAGGCATTAGATTTAGGTGCACAAGCTGCGTAAATAGCAGCTTGAGAAAGGTTTATTCTGCATTCTGGCATTCCAATTACTTGAGCTGCAGTCATAGCACTTGTGGCTACAACTAGTGCCATAGGGTCTGCATTTCCAATGTCTTCTGAGGCACAGATTACAATTCTTCTGGCAATAAATATAGGGTCCTCTCCACTATCCAGCATTTTAGCTAAATAAAATACAACAGCATCTGGATCACTGCCTCTCATGGATTTAATGAAAGCACTAATAGTGTCATAATGATTATCTCCATTTTTATCGTAGAGAGTCATTTTTCTCTGAATACATTCTTTAGCATCCTCTACAGTAATAATAATTTCATTATCTGCTCTTTTAGAGGTCTTTGCAGCCATTTCTAAGGCATTTAAAGCCTTCCTTATATCTCCATTGCTGTGAACAGCAAAATACTCTAGCACTTCATCTTCTAGAGAAATAGATAAATTTCCAAGGCCCTTAGGATTCTTAAGTGCATTCTTAAGTGCCTTAATTACATCCTCATCTGTTAGAGCCTTTAGCTGAAATATCATTGAACGTGAAAGTAAAGCGTTGTTCACCTCAAAATAAGGGTTTTCAGTAGTTGCGCCAATTAAGGTTATAATTCCCTTTTCAACCCAGGGAAGAAGGGAATCCTGTTGAGATTTATTGAAGCGATGCACCTCGTCTAGAAATAGTATTGTTTTTATGCTATACAGCTTAAGATTGCTTTCTGCTTCATGCACAATTTTTCTAACATCAGCCGTTCCTGCTGATACGGCGCTTAACTCTACGAAATTGGCTTTAGTTTTATTTGCTATTATCCTTGCTAGAGTTGTTTTACCAACGCCTGGAGGTCCGTAAAATATTGCTGAAGATATATTATCTGTCATTATTGCTCTATATAGCATCTTATCCTTTGAAAGTAGATGCTCCTGGCCAATAAAATCCTCAAGGGTTTCTGGTCTAACTCTTTCTGCAAGTGGTTTCAGCTTAAAGTTATTTTTTTCATTTGCTATATCAAATAAATCCATTTTTCCACTTCCTGTTTTCATGAAATATATTAAATTATAATAAGATTAAACTTCTGTAAGTTACAATATCTATAGAAATCGATTGATTTCATCATAATATTTATCTATATATTATAGCATATTAATATTCACAAAGTGTATTCAGCAAATCAGTCAAATTTTAGTGAAACACATATTTTTCACATAATTTATCTAAAATGTTTCGTTAATTTTATGCTAGAATATAATTAATTTAAAACAGTTTTGTTGAGGTGATAGGTATGTCACAAAAAATCTATCTTGTAGAAGATGAAAAAAGTTTAAATATCTTGCTGGAAAAATATTTGCAGAAGGAAGGTTATGAAGTAACTACTTTTGCAAACGGAAATTCTGCAATAGAAAAGATAAAAGATTTGCCGGATCTATGGGTATTAGATATAATGCTGCCTGATACTGATGGCTACGAAATAATTAAGACAATTAAAGAGTATAACAAAAATACTCCTGTCATATTTATGTCTGCTAGAAATGAGGAGCTTGACAGAGTGGTGGGGCTAGAGCTAGGAAGTGATGATTACCTGTCAAAGCCGTTTTTACCAAGAGAATTGGTTATTAGGGTTAACAAATTAATGGAAAGAATATATGGGAAGGTAAATGAGGAAGCTGTAGATATTCTTCTGAGTATAGGAGAATATAGAATAAGCAAGAATCAGAGAACTGTTTTACTAGGAAATGAGGAAATTCAATTGACAAATAAGGAATTTGAATTATTAAATTATTTTGTAGTGAATAAAAATACTGTAGTTTCCAGAGAACAAATTCTAGTAAATGTATGGGGCGATGATTACTTTGGTTCAGACAGAGTGGTGGATGATACAATAAGAAGACTTAGAAAAAAGGTAGAAAGACTAAACTTTGAAACTGTATATGGCTATGGTTATAAATTGGTGGTAAAAATATGAGAAAACTAAAGTTTAAATCCTTAACTATGAGAATATGGACTACCTTTACTGCTATAATTCTTGTAATAATATGCAGTATTTCTTTATTATATTTATTTGCCTTTAGAAGAATGAGCGATAATGCAAAGGTTCAAGACTTAAAGGTTGTCCACGAATTATTAAAAAGTAATAATTTTAATCAGCCAACCAGATTAGATGAACTAAAGAATTTGAGGGGCAGCGATAGTTTTATAGTCAAAATTGACAGCAGCAAACAAGTTCAGATTAATGATATTAATAATAAAATGAATGTGCCTCATGATCAGGGGAATAATCCTCCTCCTGGGTTTCATGGCAATGACACTGCTGCAAGGAACTGGATGGCAAGTTTTATAAAAGAAGATAACATTTATGAAAAACAGTTTAAAGCCAATTATAATGGTATGAATTTTATCTTTATTATAAGCTCAATAGATAGCAGCAGTACTGCAAAATCCTATTTAATTACTTATATGCCAAATTTTCAAGACAATACTTTATTATATTCAATGCTTGTCATTGGAATGGTATTTATTGCCATTGGGTTTCTAACGGCAAAACTTGTAGCAAATTATATTTCGAAGCCCCTTAAGGAACTTGAGGAATTTACAGTTAAAGTAGCCCATAAGGACTGGAAAGAATCAATAAAATTAAAAAATGAAGATGAAATTGGAAGGCTTGCTGAGTCTATGAATAGCATGCAAAGGGAATTAAAGCATGCAGATGAAGAAGAAAAAATGTTTCTGCAGAGTATATCTCATGATTTAAAAACTCCTGTTATGGTAATTATGAGCCATGCAGATGCAATTATAGATGGTGTGTATATTGATTCTGTAGAAAAAACTGCAGAAATTATTAGGGATGAAGCTATAAGCTTAGAGAAGAAAATTAAACAGCTTTTGTATTTAAATACCTTAGATTATGTTTTGGGAAATAATACTGAAAACAATGAAATTGAATTACATGATTTTTTACTTCATATTATTAATAGGTTTGAATTAGTAAACAGTGAAATAGAATGGAATCTTAATTTAGACAATTTAAGTGTTAATGGTTATGAAGAAAAGCTTCAGGTTGCCATAGAAAACATACTAGATAATGCACTTAGATATGCAAAGGAGAAGATCTGCATAACATTAAAAAGAGAAGGCGCCTTTGCTGTTTTAGAAATATTTAATGATGGGCCCAATATTAAAGAAGAGCATTTAGATCACATTTTTGACAATCTATATAAGGATAAAACGGGAAACTTCGGCCTTGGGCTTGCAATTTCTAAAAAGATTATAGATTTTTATAATGCTGAAATAAAAGCTGTAAATAGAGAAAATGGCGTAAGCTTCATAATTAAGTATCCAATAGAAGCCATATGACTTATTTTATAAGTCATATGGCTTCTACTTATTTTAACATATTATACAAGAAATAAGTCATAAGCCAATGGATGCCACTTTCACATAATGTTCACATTAGTTTTTGATAATAGTGCAACAATTAAAAATTATAATTCTTTATATGGATATAAGATGGAATTTAAGCTTCTAGCTAAGAGGAGGAATTATAATGAAGAGTAAATTAATTAAGGCCGTTATAGCAGGAATAATTGTTCTTGGCGTTGCATTTGGAGGTTTCTATGGATATAAGACCCTAGCTGGTAAGCCGGCTTCTGCAACAGTTAGCCAGTATTATTCAGTAGCTGCAAGAAAAATGAATCTGCAGGTAACTATTCAAGGTACAGGTGCAGCTTATGCTGCTGTAACTAAGGATGTAGCTCCAAACAATAATGGAACTTTAAAGAGTCTTACAGTTAAAGTAGGTGATACTGTTACTACAGGACAAAAGCTTTACACCGCTGATAGTGATGACTTAAGAAAAGCAGTTACTAGTGCACAAAATAATTTAACGAAGCAGAAGCTAACCTTAACAACTGATGAAAGTGCTGAAAAAGTAGATGATAACAAGGTTGCAATGGATAAAATATCTGTAAGTGATGCACAGTCTCAATTAAATGATGCATATGCCCAATTAAATAAAATGACTGTTACTGCGCCAATTGGCGGAGTAGTGACTGCAGTAAATAATATTAACGGAGACAGTGTGTCGCAAGGAAAGAGTGTACTTACTATAGTTGATATGAGTTCAATGAAGGTTAAGGTAGCTGTTGACGAACTAGATATAGGAAAAGTAAAGGCTTCCCAGGCAGCAACAATTAAATTTGATGCTATTAAAGATAAATCTTTTGATGGAACAGTAGAAACAATCGCTCAGACAGGTACCTCTTCAAATAATGTTACAACTTATGATGTGGTGGTAGCCATTAAAAATCCAACTGGCATAAAGCTTGGTATGAATGCAAATGTTACTATTTCAGTTGAAAGCAAAGACAATGCGCTAGTAATACCTGCAGATGCTCTAGTTGAAAATAATGGACAAAAATTTGTTAGGTTAATAAATAGTAGCAGCTCAGCAGCTGTAAACAACAGTAATGCAAATTCAAGCTCACAAAATAGTCAAAGCAGTAATTTAACTTCAATAAAGACTGGACTTGAAACTGAAAACTATATAGAGGTAACTGATGGATTAAAAGAAGGAGATAAGGTTCAAATAAAATTAACACAAGCAAGCTCTTCAAATAGTAGTAATAAAGGAAATGCCGCCGGAGGTTTCGGAGGAGATATGGGCGGCTTTGGAGGACCTCAAGGCGGAAATGGCGGCCCAATGCCTCAAGGCAGCAATGGGGGTAGCGGAACACAGGGCAGCAATAGCAGCGGGACTAAAAATTAAGGTGTGTGGAGGGTGTGAGTATGGGGGATAGTTTTATTAATAAAGATATTATTACCATGACCAATATTGAAAAAGTATATAAAATGGGAAGCAGCACCTTTAAAGCCTTAGATGGTGTTACCTTAAGAATTAGTAAAGGAGAGTATGTAGCTATTGTAGGTCCTTCTGGCGCTGGGAAGTCTACTCTTATGAATATAATTGGCTGCTTGGATAAACCTACAAATGGGGAATATATTTTAGATGAGCTAAATACAAGCTGCAGCGATAATAAATTAGCCGAAATAAGAAATAAAAAAATAGGATTTATATTTCAAAATTATAATCTGCTCCCAAAACTTAATGTATTTCAAAATATTGAGCTTCCTCTGTTATATTTAGGCTACCCAAACAGCAAGATAAGGGAAAAGGTATTGAGGGCAATTGAAAAGGTTGATCTTCAATCGCATATAAAACATAAGCCTTCAGAACTTTCTGGAGGGCAGATGCAGAGGGTGGCCATAGCAAGGGCTCTTGTTACTGAACCACAAATAATTCTTGCAGATGAACCTACAGGGGCCCTTGATAGTAAAACTGGAAAAGAAGTATTGAAAATGCTTACCAAGTTAAACTCTGAAGGTAATACAATTATTATTATTACACATGATAAAGAAATAGCTTCAAATGCAAAAAGAATAATAACGGTAAGAGACGGCGTAACTGTATCAGATCAATTAAGCGAAAGTAAGGTGGGAGTATGAAATATACAAGACTTATAAAAATGGCATTATCTGCAGTTTGGCATAATAAAATGCGCTCTTTTCTTACTATGCTAGGTATAATCATAGGTATATCTTCGGTTATAGTACTTGTAGGTATGGGACAAGGCACCCAAAAAAAGATTAGTGATCAAATTGAAAAGTTAGGGACTAATTTAATAACAGTCAATATAATGGGCAATAGAACTCCTACTATTACAGATAGTGAGTTAGCAGACTTAAAAACAAAGCCGGGAATTAAAGAAATTGCACCTACTATTTCTGAGGGAAATGTAAATATTAAATCAGGCAGCAAATCCAGCACTACCACCATTGAGGCCTCCACACCAAATTATTCGGAAATAAGAAAGCTTACTGTAAGTAGTGGGAGGTTTCTAACTCAACGAGATTTAGATAATAGATATAATGTACTTGTTATCGGTACTGATACAGCACAGAACATCTTTGACAGAACAAATGTAGTTGGAAACACCATGTATGTTAATGGTATCGAATTTACTATAGTGGGTGTTCTTGAGTCAACGGGGACCTCAAGTTCAGGCTCTGGTGATGATAGAATTATACTGCCTCTTACTACAGCTGAAAGGCTACTAAAAACTGCCAATGCAAAAACCTTTTATATAGAAGCAGAAAGTAAGGATACAGTAGATACTGCCATGTCATATTTGACGTTGTTTTTAAATAAAAAATATAAAATTACTGACAACACTACAAATACCAGAAGCTACTATAGAGTTATGAACCAAACTAGTATACTAGACACAGCAACATCAACAACTCAGAGCATGACCTCCATGCTTGCAGGGATTGCAGCCATTTCTCTTATTGTAGGTGGGATAGGAATAATGAATATTATGCTTGTTTCAGTAGTAGAGAGAACTAGAGAGATAGGTACAAGAAAAGCAATTGGAGCGAAGCGGAGAACAATACTTTTGCAATTTTTAATTGAAGCTGCAAGTGTAAGCGGACTAGGTGGAATAATAGGAGTTTTATTTGGGTATTTAGGCTCCTATGTAGGACAGCGATTTTTTAATACAACAATATTGATTTCAGGCAATATAGTAATAATTGCATTTTTGTTCTCTGTAATAGTAGGAGTAGCATTTGGAATATATCCTGCTAATAAGGCTTCGAAACTAAATCCAATAGATGCGTTAAGATTCGAATAAGAGTAGTGGACATCAATATGGCTTATGTAATAAGTCATATTGATGCCACTTAAATTAAATAAAATTGGGAATAATATCAATGAGGTGGTGTGTTAGTATGATTAATAAAATATATTCTCTAATAGTTCCGCTTTATAATGAAGAACTTGTTATTAATGAAAGTTACAGAAGATTAAAAGAAGTGATGGAAGAGACTCATGAGGAATATGAAATTATTTTTGTAAATGACGGCAGTAAGGATTTAACTAAAAAAATGGCAGAGGAAATATGTAAAAAAGATGGAAAAATAAAACTTGTTAGTTTTTCAAGGAATTTTGGGCATCAGGCAGCAATTACAGCAGGAATGAATATAGCGGCTGGCAAAGCTGTAATAGTTATTGATGCAGATCTTCAAGATCCCCCAGAGGTTATATTACAGATGATTGAGAAGTGGAAGGAGGGGTTCCAGGTAGTTTATGGAAAGAGAGCTAAAAGGGAAGGAGAAGGCTTCTTAAAAAAGTTTACTGCTAAAGCATTTTATAGAATATTGAAAAGTATGACTAGTATAGATATTCCTGTGGATACAGGTGATTTTAGACTTATAGATAGAAAGGTATGTAATGCATTAAATTCACTTCCTGAAAAAAACAGATATGTAAGAGGCCTTGTAAGTTGGGTCGGATATAAACAGAGCTCTGTAGAATTTATTAGGCAAGAGAGATTTGCGGGAGAAACTAAGTATCCTCTTAAAAAGATGATGAAATTAGCACTGGATGGAATTACCTCCTTTTCTCACAAACCCCTTATAGTTGGCAGCTATTTTGGAGGGATCATATTTTCCATAGGGATAATTTCAGCCTTTGGAGTATTAATAAGAGATTTAATAAATAAGGTAAATCCTATAAACATATATTTTATGTTTGCAATAAGCTTAATAATGTTTGGGCTTGTTTTTATAACTCTCGGAATGATGGGGGAGTATATTGGAAGAATGTTTGATGAAAGCAAAAATAGGCCTTTATATATAATAGATGACATTATTAATTATGAAGAAAAACCTCAAATATATGAAGTTATTAGCTAATGTGTAAATGTGACTCCAATTAGCAAATATATGCAAAATACTACTATATATGCTATAATAGATTAATAATTTGGATAATTGGGGGCGCAATTATGAAATCCTTGAAAAATTTGAAGATTACCACTAGTTTTAAAATTATCAGTATATTTGCAGCAGTTTTATTAATAGTAATTGGGGCCGTGGGATATTGGAGCATGAAAACCATTAATGACAATTTAAAATATGTATTAGATAATAATTTAGTGCCTGTAAGTATGACAGGTAATATGAGAAGTGACTTTCTAAAGATAGATTTAGAAGTAAGCAAGGCTGGATTAGGAGCGTTAGATATTAATACTGCTTCAACAGTAGATATGTATAAAAAAGATATGGAAAGTTCTGAAAAAGAATATAGAAAAATAAATATTTCTAGTTTTGAAAAGTCTAAGCTTGATGAACTAGATGGTTACGAAAAGAGCTTTTTTGAAATATGGGATAATGTTGTAGTACAGACAGGTAATTCTCAAAAGCTTAATGAATCAGATAGCTCTCATTTAGCAGACATAAGCGGGAAAATTGAAACCTTACTGCAGAATTTATCTCAATATAATGAAAACGAAGCTAATACTAGAAGAACAGAAAGCCTTGCAGCCTACAAAAGTGGCTTATACACCATGTTAGCCATAATAATAGCAGCATTTATTATGTTCTTAGTGATAGCTTATATAGTTATTAAAATGGTTCAAAAGGCATCAAAGAATATGATTTCTACATTAGAAACTATATCAACCGGTGATTTTACAGTTCAAATAGATGATTTTAGTAATAATGAGTTCGGAATAATGAAAAAGACTCTAAGAAAGACCATAGATGGTGTTTCTAATATGATAAAAACCATACAAGATAAAATAACACTTCTAGATGAGGATGCAATAAAGTTAAGTTCAGTTTCTGATGAGATGTCATTATCTTCAAAGAATGTAGCTGCTGCTATTGGTGAGGTGGCTAGTGGTACTAGCTCACAAGCTGAAGATTTAATGGAAGTATCAAAAGTATTATATGACTTTGGAAATCAACTTGATAATATAGTTCATTCCATAGGAAATGTTGACAATAATTCAAGAAAAATTAATGAAATGACCAAAAGTGGCAACAATAATATGGTTAATTTGACACTTTCAATTGAAAACATCAGCAGTACATTTAATACCTTCATAAATGGAATTATGAATTTGAATCAAAACATAAACAAGGTGAATGAGATTACAGGGTTAATAAATGGTATTGCAGAGCAAACTAATCTCTTAGCACTTAATGCTTCCATTGAGGCTGCTAGAGCAGGAGAGGCAGGAAAGGGATTTGCAGTTGTTGCGGATGAAATAAGAAAACTTGCTGAACAAAGTAAAGTATCCTCTGATAACATAAGCCAATTAATTTCAGGAGTATCACAGGAAAGCAGTAATATAAAGAGCAATGCTTATACAGTAAATGATGAATTTAAAAATCAAATGGTATTAATAAATACTGCAGTTGCCACTTATGAAGAAATTTTAATGGCAATAAATGAGGTTATTTCACAAATAGAAGAGGTAAATACTTCAGCCCAAAGCTTAAATGGCGGAAAAGATAATATAATAAATAAATTGGACGCGGTATCAACTGTTGCACAAGAAGTATCTGCTTCTTCTGAAGAAATTTCTGCATCAACAGAAGAGATGGAAGCTTCATCAAATGAGGTTGCAAATACCTCAAAGAGGTTAAATGAAATGGCAAAGACTATTATAAATGAGGTAAATAAATTCAAAATGTAATGTAAAAAATGTTGTGTTTTTAGTTAAACCTATAAAAACACAACATTTTTATTTTTTTACATATTAATTAAAGACAAATATTTTGCATTTACTAACCGTTTATGTGGATTAATAAAAATCTAATCTTTTTATCTCCCCAGCCCAGATCCCAAGGCACATGATATCTATCTGTAGTATGTGAATTTACCAAAGGATAGCCATGGCAATCAAAACCTGTAACAATTGCAAAATGATCTATATTACCTCTGCCTTTTTCATAGCAAACTAAATCCCCTATTTGGAGCTTGCTGATTGCAGGCGGGGAACCATTTTGTGAGGCCGTAAGCTCTTTAAAGGTACCTATCTTTATTAAACTTCCCTTTCCGGAGTAAAGGAGATAATTCTTAAATGCATCTGCATTTACCCATGCGCTAGAATGAGGAACCCAGCCTCCGCTTAAGGGCAAACCTCCGCCAGCTTTGTCTCCCAGTGCCTGGGAAACATAATTAGTACAGTCCCCACCAATACCATTATAATCATTATATTTTTTATTATATTTGAAATTATTTCCGCTGCCCCATGCTGCGCCGCAGTACTTATCAGCGTAGGCCGCTGCATTTTGCCTGTCATAATATTTTTTATTATTAAAGGAAAACAGATCATTAGATAATAGTGAGAATTTATTGTAGGATATTGTTGAGCTTGGTAATTCTATAGTGTAGGATTGTAGTGCATCTTCAAAGCAGTCAGTATACCAATCGTTATAAATTATCCAAGCACCGTTTTTATTAATAAGACTTGTTGTATGTCTTATACCAACACCAAAAGAATTAACAGGGGAAGCCTCATCATTGTTATAAACATAGTCAAATTTATAGGACTCCTCTAATGCTATTTTGATAATATTCCCCCTTGGATAAATCTTTTTAATTCTCACGTATGATTCCACATTTCCAAAGGTAATTTCTCTTTCATTTGCCCAATCATTAAGATATTTTATTCTCTTAATTTCATGCTCCAGCGCCCACTTGCCATATTTTTGAGAAGTATCAAATAATTCTTTAACTGGAGACAGGTCTCCAGAGACAAAAGCTGATGAGCGAATATTATATATTCTTTCAATTTCCGCTTTAATTTGTTTATCATCTATTGAAGATTTTGATGGTTCAGCTCTTACAACTTCGTATTTTATATTAAATGTTATTATAAGAAATAATGATATCAAAATTATGGGTAAAACTTTATTTCTAACCTTTATACCTATTATCAAGCAAAACAACTCCTTTATGCAAAGTTAATTCAAAAAGCCCTACTTAAGATATTATTTAAGTAGTTTTAGTGTATCCAAACTTGCAAAGAAAATTGTATTGATTTTAAAAAATTTAAATTCAATTTTCTTCATAAATTTTCTTCATAAATTGTTAACAATATTGCCACTAAAAAAACATTAAGGGGCAATAAAATAATTACATTGCAATAAGAAATTAATTTTGGAATCATAAATCATATATTTTAATCAAATGGGAGGAACAATATGAAAAGTAAGTTAATTAAAACTATAATAGCGTGTGTTATAGTTGCTTGTGTAGCTGTTGGAGGCTATTATGGCTACAATAAATTTATTGCAGCTAAGCCAGTTAAGGCTGCAAGTCAGTATTTAACTGTTAATGCTAGGACAATGAATATGCAGGTAACTATTCAAGGAACTGGAGCTGCATATGCAGCAGTATCAAAGGATATAATGGCTAATAATAATGGAACTTTAAAGGATCTAAATGTAAAGATAGGGGATACGGTAGCAGCTGGAGCAAAGCTTTTTACTTCAGACAGCGATGATTTGAGGAAGAATGTTACTTCAGCACAAAATAATTTAAATAAACAAAATCTAACTCTGGCAAGTGACAAACAAGCTTTAGCAAATGCTCAAGCAGCGGTTACAGCAGCTGCTAGTACTACTGCTTCAAGTTCTAATGATAAAAGCTCTTCACAAAATGGGGGACAAAGTAATCAAAATCCTCAGGATGCTGTTTTAAGTGCTCAAAATAAAGTATCCATGGATCAATTAAGTCTATCTGACGCTCAGAGTCAATTAAGCTCTGCTAATGTACAACTAAGTAAAGCTGTAGTTGCAGCACCAATAGGAGGAGTGATTACAGTTGTAAATAACTCAAACGGTGACGCTGTTTCACCTGGGAAGGCAGTTGTTTCAATAGTTGATATGTCCTCTCTTAAGATAAAGGTTCAGGTAGATGAACTTGACATAGATAAGGTTAAAACTGGACAAAAGGCACAAATTACATTTGATGCTGTTAAAGATAAAACCTTTGATGGTACAGTAGAAACCATCGCTCAAACAGGAACTTCTAATAATAATGTAACAACCTATGATGTTGTTGTTGATATTACAGATCCTACTGGAATTAAAATAGGAATGAATGCAAATGTAAGCATTCAAGTTGATAGCAAGGATAATGCACTTGTTGTTCCATCTGAGGCTGTAATTGATAGGAATGGTCAAAAATTTGTTATGGTTCCTTCAAGCAGCACTACTACTGGTACAGGATCTTCAAATAATAACCCAACTTCACAAAACAACTCTGGAAACAATGGACAATCAACGAATGGAAGTAATGGACAATCAACGAATAGAAGTAACGGACAATCATCTGGAAGCAATGGACAGCAAGGAAGCAGCGGTCAGAATAGAAGATCAGGCAGCAGCTATGGCACATCCAGTGCTGGTAAATTAGTAAGAGTACAAACTGGCCTTGAAAATGAAAACTATGTAGAAATTACACAAGGTTTAAATGATGGAGATAAGGTGCTTATACAATTACCTCAAACAAGCTCAAGTACCAACAGTTCAAATAGAAACGGGTTAAGCACTGGCTTCGGTGGCGGCAGCTTTGGTGGCGGAGGTTTTGGTGGCGGAGGTAATTTCAGCGGCGGTGGTAATAGACAACAAACCAGCGGCGGCGGAAATAATGCTTCAAAAGGAAACTAAAACAAATAACAGGAATACAGGAGGGTCCTATGGCTGAGAATTCAAATAAAGAAATAATTAAAATGACCAATATAGAAAAAGCTTACAACATGGGCAGCAGTACCTTCAAAGCACTAGATGGAGTTGACCTAAGTATTTCTAAGGGGGAATACGTGGCTATTGTCGGACCATCTGGGGCTGGTAAGTCAACTCTTATGAATATTATTGGCTGTTTAGATACCCCCACCAATGGAGAATATATATTGGACGGGTTAAATACAAATTGCAGCGATAATAAACTAGCAGAAATAAGAAATAAGAAAATTGGCTTTATATTTCAAAATTACAATCTGCTGCCTAAATTAAATATATTAGAAAATGTTGAATTACCACTTATGTATCTAGGTTATCCCAATAAAGAAATAAGAGATAAGGCAAAGGCTGCACTTGAAAAGGTTGGTTTAACCACTCATTTAAAGCATAAACCCTCTGAGCTTTCAGGAGGTCAAATGCAAAGAGTTGCTATAGCTAGAGCACTTGCAACTGAACCACAAATAATACTTGCAGATGAGCCAACAGGAGCCTTAGATAGTAAAACTGGTAAAGAAGTATTACAAATGTTAAAGGATTTAAATAAAGAAGGCAATACTATAGTTATGATAACACATGATAAAGAAATAGCTGCAGAAGCAAAAAGAATGATTACTGTGAAGGACGGAGTTATAACCTCAGACACTTTATCAGTGAGTGAGGTGGGAGCATGAAATTTACTAGACTAGTAAAGATGGCATTATCATCCGTATGGAACAATAAAATGAGATCCTTTCTTACAATGCTTGGTATAATTATAGGTATATCCTCTGTAATTATATTAGTAGGAATGGGTCAGGGAACTCAAAAACAGATAAGTGATCAAATAGAAAAATTAGGAACGAATTTGATTACAGTAACTATTACGGGAAGAAGGACTCCTTCAATCTCAGATTCAGAACTTGCAGTTTTAAAGACTCAGCCTGGTATAAAGGAAATAGCACCGCAGCTTAGTTCAGGCAGTGTAAATATTAAAGCAGGAGATAAAAGTGCAACAACTTCCTTGGAAGCTTCTACACCAAATTATTCTGAAATAAGAAAAATTAACGTAGCTTCTGGCAGGTTTATAAATCAAAGAGATGAAGATAATAGATTTAAGGTTGCTGTAATAGGACCTGAAACAGCACAAAATATTTTTGGTAATACAAACGTTGTTGGTAATACTATGTATGTAAATGGAATTCAATTTACTATTGTTGGTGTTTTAGAATCCCAAGGTACCTCAGCTATGGGGTCAAGTGATGATAGAATTATAGTTCCGCTTTCTACAGGAGAAAGGTTACTTCAAACAACAAAAATTAATAACTATTATATAGAGGCAGAGAGTAAGGATACAGTTGATGAGGCAATGTCATATTTAACTTTATTCTTAAATAATAAATACAAAATTAGTAATAATAGCAATGTAAATACAAGAAACTATTATAGAGTAATGAATCAAACAAGTATTCTAGATACTGCAAATGCTACTAATCAAAGTATGACAGCAATGCTAGGCGGTATAGCAGCTATATCACTACTAGTTGGCGGTATCGGTATAATGAACATAATGCTTGTATCAGTAATTGAAAGAACAAGAGAAATAGGAATTAGAAAGGCAATTGGGGCAAAAAGAAGAACTGTTCTTCTGCAATTCTTAATTGAAGCAGCAAGTATAAGCAGCTTAGGAGGTATTCTTGGAGTTCTCCTTGGATATTTAGGTTCCTATTTTGGACCAAAGCTTTTTGGCAAAGTAATATTAATGTCGAATAGTATCGTAATAGAAGCCTTTATTTTTTCAGTAGTAGTGGGTATAATTTTTGGTATATACCCTGCAAATAAAGCCTCCAAGTTAAACCCAATCGATGCCTTAAGATTTGAATAAGTAATGTTAAACACGGAATATAGGTTAAGCACCGAAGACGCTGAAGGGTATGCGATTTAGTACTTTAAGAGTTTTGTGTAATAGGCTATATTTCGTGTTTTATTTTAAGGAGATTTTGAAAATGAAAGAAAAAATTTTGGTTGTAGATGATGAAGATAGAATGAGAAAGCTTATATGCGCTTACTTAATAAAAGAAGGTTATGAAACTATAGAGGCAGAAAATGGTGCTCAAGCTCTTAATTTGTTTAAAAGCCAAAGCACACAACTTGTTATATTAGATGTAATGATGCCTGTAATGGACGGTTTTACAACCTGCAGAGAGCTTAGAAAGATTTCGAATGTACCAATTATTTTTTTAACTGCAAAGGCTGAAGACGAAGATAAATTAATTGGCTTTGAGCTTGGAACTGATCATTATATATCAAAGCCTTTTAATATGAGGCTGCTCTTAGCAAAGGTGAAATCACTGCTTAATAGAGCTTATTATTCCGATACTCAACCTAAGAAGGAACATTTTTTTGATGGATTATCTATAGATGAGCTCTCTCATAAAGTATCCATAGGTGGCACCACACTAAATTTATCGCCAAAAGAATATGACTTATTACTATATTTCGTAAATAATAAGGGAATAGTTTTAACCAGAGAAAAAATTTTAGATTATATCTGGGGTGTGGATTTTTATGGGGATTATAGAACAGTAGACAGTCATATAAAAAGACTAAGAGAAAAGCTTGGTGAAAAAGCTTCTTTAATTTCAACTGTAAGAGGCACAGGATATATTTTTGAGGGAAAACATGATGAAAAGAACTTTAATTAGTATAAGAAATAAATTCACAAATAATATGAGTATAACAAAGAAGTTATTTGCCATAACAGCCCTTATTTTTGCAATATTTATTATTGGTACTCTGCTTATTCAATCTCTTTTCTTTGAAAGATTTTATGTATATAGGAAAAAAACTGATTTAGCAGTAACTATTGATAAGTTTAAGACAGAATACGACAAGACTAAAAGCGATGATGAATCAGCTCAATTAATTGATGAATATGAAACTAATGGAAATATAAAAATAGTTATTTTAGATAGCTCTAATAGACTAAAATTTTTAACAAAGAATTCGGGATATAGAACAGATGTAAGTAAAACAAGAGAATTAACACAATTCATTCAAGCCTTTGCAAGTGATAATGGAATGGTTGCAAATTTAAAGCAGAGTAATAGCTCCATTACAGAGATGCCTCGGACCATAGATGGAACGGTAAAAAACATATTTTATATAACAGCTGATAAACAGAAGGATGAAGTGATTTTTGCTGTAACCTCCTTGCAGCCCGTTAATGAAGCTGTCTCAGTAATTAAAGGTCTGTATGGCTATTTTTGCATAGGAGCAATTTTCATAATTGTAATTCTCTCTTTAATATACTCTAATATGATTGCAAAACCTCTTGTGAAGATAAATAAAGTGGCAACTAAAATGGCCAATTTAGATTTCAATGAAAAATGTGAAGTTAAAAGCAAGGATGAAATCGGAAATGTTGCTTCTTCTCTTAACTTTCTCTCGGAGAATTTAGGTAATGCATTGACCTCTCTTAAAGAAGCTAATGCAAAGCTTGAAAGAGATATTGAAATGGAAAGAAATTTGGAGAAAATGAGAAAGGAATTTGTTGCTTCAGTGTCTCATGAACTCAAAACTCCAATAACACTTATAGATGGCTATGCTGTGGGCTTAAAAGATAATATATTCGAAGATGTAGATAAGGACTATTATCTTGATATTATTATAGACGAAACAGAAAAAATGGGAAACCTGGTATCTGAAATGCTTGATTTATCTCATTTAGAATCAGGAAGTTTTAAGCTTTCAAAACAGAAATTTAATATAACAGAGCTTATTAAACTTACCTTGAATAAATATGAGGCAATTTTTGATGAAAAAGAAATTAAATTAGAAACGAACCTTGCTAAAGAAGTGATGGTTTTTGCTGATTGGAACAGAATGGAGCAGGTACTTACCAATTATATTACTAATGCTATACGACACGTTGAAGATAGGGGACATATTTATATAAATACAAAAGAAGAAGAAAAGGAAATATCAATTGAAATTGAAAATACTGGCTCTAATATTCCGGAAGAAGATTTACCTAAGCTTTGGGATAGATTTTACAAGGTAGATAAATCAAGGAATAGAAAGCTAGGGGGTACTGGGATAGGACTTTCTATAGTTAAAAATATACTGCTTCATCATAGTTATAGTTTTGGAGCAAAAAATACAGATAGAGGTGTAATATTTTATTTTAAAGTTCCAAAAGAAATATAATTATATTATATATGATGTTTACAATTTATTTACCTAATTGTGATACATCTGTCATATGACTTCAATAATATAAGACTGAAGCAAATATCTACAACTTTTACTTGAGCATTATAGGAGATTGGGTTATGGGGAAAATTAAATATTTAAAAAGTCTGGGTATATGCTTATTTATTATTACATTAATTTATACTCAGACTGCCTGCACAAATAATAAGCTTGCAACTGACAGTACGAGTATTATTAGGGATAATGTTACTACCTCAAATGGACAAACAGTTAATGAAGCAGATAGTAATAATGATAATAATGACATTATGATAATGGAAAAAAAGGCACTGCTTGTAAGCTTAAATGAAAAGTCTGTTGAGTTTGAGAACAAGAGAACTGAGCTTGAAAGCCAAATTAAGGCCTATTTAGGTAACAATATCAATATGGTAGGCTTATCCTATTATGATATTAATTCTGGTAAAGAAATAATAATAAATGGAGATAAAACCTTTCTAGCGGCCAGCACAGTTAAAGTTCAAATGAATATGGTACTGGATGATATGATTCAAAATGGTACAGTAAGTGAAAATGAAAGCCTACAGTACACAGATGACAGCTTTGAAGAAGGAACAGGAATACTGCAGTCTCAGGATTTATCAAAGCCCATTTCTTTATCATTATTAAGTGATTATTCTATAATTTACTCAGATAATATTGCTACAAACATGATTATTAAAAGAATTAATTACTATAATATGAGAAATATGATTGATGCTAAACTTGGACATGCAACTGATAAATCTGGTAACTTTATTACGGCTACTGATGAAACAACCTTATTAAAACAGCTATATGAAAATGTAAACAATAACACATATTATTCTAAAATTATTGATGATATGAAAAATACAGAATTCCATGATAGATTAGATCTTTATTTGCCCTACAATATTGTTGCCCATAAAGTGGGGAACTATGACAGCTATGTTAATGATGTAGGTATAATCTATACTGAAAATCCTTACATTTTAAGTATTTACACCAATGGCTTGGATAATGCTAATGAAGTTATTGCTCACATTTCGAAAATGATTTATGATTTCCAGGTAAATTATAATTAAAAAGTGGAGGCTTAATAATGAAAAAAGCAATTAGTTTAATAGCAATATCAATTTTAACTGCATCTTTATTATTTGGATGTAAGGCAAAGACAGTTGACAACCAAAATAATGGTGCTAATCAAAACAGTACAGCTCAAAATGGTCAAAATCAAGGTAATTCTAATGGAAGAGGCCAGTTTCAAAGGGCTGATTTATCAGGACAAGTAGTAAGCATAAAGGGAAATGCGGTAACAATAAAGGTTATTAAGCAGCCTCAGTTTACGCAGCAAAATGGAAATAACAATAATGGCAGCAGCAACGGTAACGGAAATAACAGTTCAAACAATAACAGTAACAATAATAACAACAATAATACTGGTAATAACAATAATCCTAATTCGAATAACGGCAACGGTAATAATCAAGGACAAAGACCAAGAAGACAGCTGGAGTTTACAGGTGAAACAAAAACTATAACAATTCCTGATGGAACTTCAATAACTACAATGGTAAGAGGAAATCAAGGCAGACAAACAGAGCAGTTAAAGGTTTCAGATTTAAAGGCAAATGATATATTACAGATTTGGTATGCAGATAAGAATAAAGGCACCTTTTCTAAAATAACTGTGCAGGAATACGGCGTAAATGGCAATGGAGGAAACGGAAATAACAGCAATAGCAATAGCAATAATAACAGTAACAGCAGCAATCAAAGTAGTAGTTCAACTTAATTATTAAAATAAATCAATGAATATACAGGAGATACTTAAAAACGCGGAAAGAATTTCTAAAATTTCTTCCGCGTTTTTCTTTGAATTTTACTTGTATAGTGTCAAAGATTTCAATAGGGATTCTCGGAATGCTATTTACCATCCTGTAATTTAAAACAACTCTTAATTTAAAATAAATTTTTTAATTCTCTCATTTCCAGAATCATTAAAGAAAACTTCCTTTTGGCCTTCCTCTATTATTTCACCATTTTCAATAAAAATAATTCTATCTGCCACCCTTTCAGCTAACTTCATATGGTGGGTTATGATGAGTACAGCCATATTATCTTTTGCTAGACTTTCTATAGACTTTGCTACACTCTCTGTAAGCTCAGGGTCTAGTGCAGAGGTAGGTTCATCAAAACACATTATTTTAGGACTAAGTGCACAAGCTCTAGCTATAGCAACTCTCTGCCTTTCACCACCGGAAAGCTCACAAGGATAGGAGTTTAGACGGTCTTTAAGACCTAGGCTGCTTAATAATTCTACTGCTTTTTCTATTGCTTCCTTTTTTGAAACCTTATAGGCGTTTATAGGTGCCTCAATAACATTTTCTAGAGCAGATTTGTGCGGGAACAAGTTATAACTTTGAAAGACCATTCCAAGATTTTTAATCACTTCACGTACCTTTTTCTTCTTAGGATATACGCTTTTGTTATTCTCACCCTTGCATAGAAATTGTCCATCTATTTCTATAGTTCCACTGTCAGATCTTTCAAGACCGTTGATACATCTTAAAAGGGTAGTCTTTCCAGCACCGGAGGGCCCTATTATTGCTAGTATTTCACCTTCCCTTAATTCAAAATTAATATTCTTTAATACCTGATTTCCCTTAAAGCTTTTATTTAAATTATCTATTTTTAAAATCATAATTGTCACGCTCCCTATTGATAGTAAGAGTACTTTTTCTCAAATACTTTAAAAAATTTTGTTAAGACAGCCGTAATTACAAGATAAAATATACCAACTACAATTAAGGGAGTTAAGGAAGCATCTCTATTTGATGCAATTTTACCTGCACGAAGCAGCTCACCTAGTCCAACTACATAAACCAAGGAGGTATCTTTAACTAAGGTTATAACCTCATTAGAAATTGGAGGTAGAGTTCTTTTTATAACTTGAGGGAGAATAATTCTAATAAAAGTTTTAAACCTTGTAAGCCCTAAAACTTCTGCAGCTTCATACTGTCCTTTATCTATTCCTTCAATGCCGCTTCTAAAAATTTCTGCAAAATAAGCACTATAATTTAATACAAATGCTATAATTGCCGCTGTATATCTATCAAAGGTTATACCAACTACAGGCAGACCAAAGAATATAAATATTAACTGCAGAAGCAGGGGAGTTCCCCTCATAATCCAAATATATAGCTGCACTATTTTATTTAAAACCTGCAGCTTAGATATTCTGCCAATTGATACTATCACGCCTAAGGGAATTGATAGTAAAGCTGTTATTAAAAATATTTGCATAGTTGTATTAAGTCCATCAAGCATGGAAGGTATTAAATTATAAATATAATCCACTTGTAAACACCTTCTTTATTTTACAATATTTGAACCAAACCACTTCTTTGATATTTCTGCGCTTGTTCCATCTTTCTTCATATTTTCTAATTCGCTATTTACCATACTAACTAACTCATTATCAGCTTTTCTAATTCCTACGGCATACTGCTCCTTACCAAAGTCCTCTTGAAGTACTTTGTATTTTTCTATACCTCTTTCCTTCATATAGTATCTAGCTAAAACCTCATCTGCTATGACTGCATCAACTCTGCCTGCTTCTAAGTCCATAAAGGCTTCATTATTGGTATCAAATAATACTGGCTTCCCTGAACTTAGGGATTTTAAAACTTCTGGTTCCTTGTTTAAGGCATCTAAGGAGCTTGACCCATTTTGAACTGCAACTTTTTTACCTTGAAGATCCTTTTTACTTTGTATATTTGAATTTGCCAGAGTTATAATAAGCTGTCTATTTTCTAAATAGGGATTAGTAAAGGCAACCTTTTGCTTTCTTTCATCAGTTATTGAATACCCATTCCATATTAAATCAATATTTCCTGAATTAAGTTCTGTTTCTTTCATGGACCAATCAATGGATTGAAATTTAACATTTATACCTATTCTCTTAAATACTTCCTTAGCTAAGTCTATGTCAAAGCCTACAATGTCTCCTTTGGTATCTTTAAAACCCATAGGTGCAAAGGTGTCATCCAGGCCAACAACCACATAGCCTTTTGCCTTTAATTTTGAAAGAGAATCCTCATTACTTGCTGCTTTTTTTGAACACCCTGAAAATATTGCTATGCAAAATGCAAATAGAATTATTAAAACTATAAATTTTTTTGTTTTCATTATCTTTAATCTCTCCTTTAATATTTTATTATTTAAGTTTTGTGTATTAGCTGTAGATTATGAACTTTATAAACTTAAGATCAAAAATAGCAAACCCCTTTTTATTTCTTGAATTTGCAGCGCTACAAATTTAAGAAATAAAAAACTCTCGTCCTCTAGTTTCAACTAGAGGACGAGAGTAATACTCACGTGGTTCCACCTCAATTTATTAATATTTCACAATATTAACCTCTTCAAGTACGACAAAATATGCTTATACTCTAGCACTATAACGGGTGCAAGTAATCCGGAGGCAGTCTACTTCCGTAGGGTTCGATGCTCAGCTCAAAGATGTGTTCAAAATATACTCTAATGTCCTTCTCACCAACCAGGAGCTCTCTGTAAAAGAAAATATATTTTTACTCTTTCTTATCAATGCTATTATTGTTTTGATTTAATATAGTAGTATTGTAACGTACTAAAGTAAATTTGTCAACTAATTTTATAAAGGAAAAATCTAATTGCTAAAATAAATTTATTTACAATTTGGAAATAAATTTACCTTCAAATTGACATAATTTAATCGTATATTGATAATAAATATTATTCAATAATAGTAATTATTTAGGGGAGCCGTAAATTATGAAAAAAATATTTGTTTTTGGTATATTAAGCTTTATGTTAATTGTAAGCGGATGTTCAAATAAGAAAGCGGAGGTACAAGGCACGGTTAATCCAAATGCTAGTACTGAAAGTAGTACAAATGCTGTAGCAAATTCAAATACCTCAGTAAACAAGGAATTCACTTTAGCTGAATTATCAAAGTATGATGGTCAAAATGGTAATCCAGCTTATGTGGCAGTTGATGGGGTAATTTATGATGTAACTAATGCAAAGGGTTGGAGAAATGGGCAACATGTAGGTGGAGTTACTGCTGGAAAAGACTTATCTAAAGAAATAGAACAGTCCCCACATGGAAAAGATGTTCTACAGGGGCTGCCAGTGGTAGGAAAACTTAAATAAGTAATTAAGATTACATAAGGTGGACACAATCTTTTGCTTAAGAAGGGAAAAACATGAATAATAATAAACATTTAATAGCAAATAAAATTGAAAGAAAAAGAGTGATTTATACCTTAATACTATTAATAATAGTTATTGCAGCTCTTCTATTTATGATATTTAGTAATATTGATATAGTAACTGCAATAAATTACAGGAAATTAAGAAGCTTTAGGGGACTAACAGGTCAAATAGCCGCTTGGGGATTTGGATTTTCAATATCAATGCTGGTTATTAGAAGAATTGCAAAGAGAATAAATTCTAAGGATATTAAAATGAAGCTATTATCCTTAGCTAGGTTTACAAGAGAATGGCATGTTCCTATATCAATTATAGCATTTTCAGTAATTTTACTGCACGCATATATTATTTTATCAAATGGATTTATTTTAGAACTAAGATATATTTCGGGACTTGCGGCATTGATTGTATTAGGAGCACAAATAATATCTGGAATCTTTAGATATAAAAGAAAAGGTATAAAATTTCATATGATAATGGGAATATCTTTTATTGTTCTAATGGTTATCCACTTAATGTCTTAAAACTGTTATTATTTTAAAAGATTAAGTAATAATTAAAAAATTGCCTATGTTATTGTAATATCAAACTGAATTCAGAAGCTAATATTGTAATTTATTCATGTATTGCTATACTATTAGTAGGAATTTAAAATTAAGCTATATGGTAAAATACAATGCTGATAAATTATTATTTATAAGGAGTAACTAGATGCGTATTATAGTTGGAATAACTGGAGCAAGTGGAGTAATACTTGGATATCATTTATTAAAGGCATTAAAAACATATCCTGAGTGTGAAACTCATTTAATAATAACAGATGGTGCAAAACGAACTTTTAAAATGGAAACACATTTAAACATCTCAGAAGTTGAAGATTTAGCGGATGTTGTACACGATAATGGTAATCTAGGAGCAAGCATCGCAAGTGGTTCCTTTAAAACAGATGGAATGATAGTAATTCCCTGCAGTATGAAAACATTGTCGGGAATTGCCACGGGCTATGCTGAAAATTTATTAATAAGGGCTGCAGATGTATGCTTAAAGGAAAATAGACGTGTTGTATTGGTGCCAAGGGAAATGCCTTTTGGAAAAGTGCATATCAAAAACTTGAAGGAAGCTTCTGACCTAGGCTGTGTTATCCTGCCGCCAGTTTTAACCTTCTATAATTCAGCGGAAACTGTTGAAGAGCAAATCAACCATATAATTGGTAAAATCTTAATGCAGTTTGGTTTAGACTACGAGAATTTTGTAGTGTGGAAGGGCGAGGAATTTGATAGGTCGTAAGTAAAGCTAAGTGCCGTCCCTTAACTTTTAAAGTTAGTGGCGGCACTGATATTAACTAATTTTATAAAATTATTCATATCGTATTTATTGCTGACATACAGCCTATGAAGCTTAAATAAGCCATTAGCTTTGCTTGCAGTTCCTGTTATTGTTGAAAATCCCATTTTATAGCCCAAATTTTCAACTATCTTTAGAGTGTCCGTATTAAATTTACCATAGGGGTAAGCTATGTATGGAACCTCTCTTCCGAGAACCTTTTCAAGAGTAGTTTTTGAATCTTTAAGTTGACTCAATTGAACATCGTAGGATAGTTTGTTTAATTCAGGATGAGATACTGTATGAGACTCAATTTCCATACCTGACTTATCCATTTCCTGAAGCTGGTTGCTTGTTAAGTATCTATTATCGGTGTCAATACATGAGGTAATCATAAATACTGTTGCCTTAAGATTAAATTCTTTCAGTACAGGAAGGGCATTTGTATAATTATCAACATAACCATCATCTAAGGTAATAACAATGGGTTTCTTAGGGAGCTCGCTGCCATAAACTAGATGATCGTATAATTCATTAAGGGTTAGAGTTGTAAAGCCATTATCCTTAAGATACTTCATTTGAAGCCTAAATTTTTCCTTTGGTATTCGAAGTTCATTTCCCTTTTCATAAGCTATGGAATGATACATTAAAACAGGGATATCCCTTGACTTACCTTCGCCTTTAATAGCTTCCTCAATTTTTATTTTTTCTGCTTGAAGCTTCTCATCTTCTGCCTTCTTAGCTTCTTCAGTCTTCTTAGCTTCGTAAAGCTTTCTTTGATTCTCAGCTTCTTTTTCCTTCACAGCTTGTGCCGCTGCCTGAGCCTTTGCTTTATCAGAGGAATGTTTAATAGAGTAAAAACTTAATGAACTTATTAAAAGGATTACAAGAAAAATAATTGCGGATAATACATATTTTCTGCTATGTTTTCCCATGGGTTTTTCCTCACTTTTAAATATGTAGTAAATAATAAAATTATAGCATAATTTGTATATTAATAATATACATGAAATATAAAAAATGTTGCATGGACGTGGCAAGGACGTTTCTCAGACGTCCCCGTACCACATTAAAAAAGGTTAAGGCAAAATGTAAAAATATTTGCTTTAACCTTATTATTTTAATATTTATATTTTATATACTACTAATTCATGTAATGCTCTAGTTGCCATTACGTAATTAAGTTTGCTGTCACTTAATTTTTCCTTGCCATGAATTAGAATAACGGCATCAAACTCTAGACCCTTTGCAAAGTAGGAGGGGATAACAACAGTACCGCCATTATATATTAAATCTTCTTCATCTAAGAGTTTAATGTAATCCTTTGATTTAAGACTTTTTCCTATTTTCTCGGTTTCCTCCATATCTCTGCAGAGGACAGCAATATTTTCATATTCTTTAGCTTTAAGAGTTTGGAGGGCTTTATCAATATCTTCAACTAAGGTATCTTCATTATTAAAGTTTTTTTCTATTACTTTCTCACCACTTCTTACTAAAGGAACTATTCTGTTATCGTCTATAAATTCATTAGCATATTCCATTATCTCTTTAGTTGATCTGTAACTCTTAAATAAGTTAAAGTATTCAATATTAAGAGATGGTAGAATCTTATGAAGGCTAAGCATTGGAGTAGTTCCATCAAGTGGTATAAGCCTTTGATTACTGTCACCTACAATAGTTAGAGAGCTGCACCTTGTAAGCTCTTTAATAACTAAGAACTGAATAGGGCTATAGTCTTGTGCCTCATCTATAACTACATGTTTTATTTCTTCTTTTAATGCTAAACCTTCTAGTTTTAATTTAAGATATAAAATTGGAGCTAAATCATCTTGTGTAAGCTCTTTATTGTCATTTATTTCATTATAGAGCTCTATGCAGGAAGGGTTATTAAGCCAGCTCATTTCCTTTTTAGCCCTCATAACTTCACTAACTGCATCTCTGATATTATTTATTCTAGCCATATTAAGAGAGGTTTCAAATAGCTCAAGTTCAGCCTTTGACATACTTCTGATCTTTTCCTTATATTCACGCTTAATAGTTCTTACTTTTTCGTCTCTTAGCTCTTTAAGCTTTGTAAAAATAATTCTTTTTATTTTTTTAGAACGCCTGAAAAGAGGCATGGATTTATAATGAAAATTAAACAGCTTATCAATTTCCTTTATATCAACTGCGGTTTTATCAAAGTAATTTACATCTTTATAACTATATAAGCTTAAATCAAGCTTATTAGTAAACTCATTAAGCGTATTTAAGTAATCTAAAGATGTCTTTTTGCGTACATCAGCAATAAATTCCTTATCTCCTATTAGGATCTTTTCCATGTAGGTTTTAAAATCCATTACAGCAGGAGTATCTAAAATTTTCATAGCAAAATTTCTAAAGGTTGTTTGTTTTACTCCTACTTCACCTAGACTTGGAAGCACTGTGCCAATATACTCCATGAAAATACTGTTAGGACCAAGTATAAGAACCTTGTCTTGCAGTGTATCTCTGTGATTATAAAGTAAATATGAAATCCTATGAAGAGCAATAGTAGTTTTTCCGCTTCCTGCAACTCCGTCTACCACAATGGTTTTATCCTTAGGCTGTCTAATCAGCTGATCCTGCTCCTCTTGAATAGTCATTATAATATCCCTTAATTTTGCAGAGGTATTGGAGCTTAATACTAACTGTAGTATGTCATCTTTAACATCTAAAGCAGAGTCAAAAAGGCCTACCAGTTTAGATTTCTTAATAACAAATTGTCTCTTAAGTTTAATGTCCACTGTTATTTTGCCTGCTGGGGCATTGTAGGAATTCTCCCCAAGCCTATTAGCGTAGAAAAGAGCCGAAACAGGGGCTCTCCAATCAACTATTACAGGTTCATATTCTCCTTCAGGAGTCATACCAAATCTGCCTACATAAATTATTTCCTTATCATCTTCATCAGCTTCATTATAATCTATTCTTCCAAAATAGGGAGAAACAGATAATATATTAAGTTCCTTTAATCTGGAATCAATATTTTTAAAGGACTCCTCTTTAACATATCTTTCGTGATCAAAGTATTCAATAAGTTTATCTTCATCATCTCGATATTCTTCAATTGTTTTTTTTCTGTAATCTTCAATATAATTAGCAACATTTTTTCTTTTATTGATGTAGACTAATATTTCTTTATTAATTAACTCTATAACTTCAGAAAGCTTTGTACTTTCTAGGTTAAACTGTAACTCCTTTTGAAGTTCAAGTTCTTTTTCTAGTGTAAAATCATTATTCTCCAATAATATCGCCTTCCCTAACTACATTACTTTCTTTTACCATTTCCATAAACTCGTCGCCCATTAAGGTTTCTTTATCTAGAAGCCTTTCTGATATTTTAGTCATAAGCTCTCTATTTTCCTTAAGTACGTTTATTGCTTTTTCATGAGCTTCTTTAATTATTTTTAAAGTTTCTTCATCAATAATTGAAGCAGTTTCTTCACTGCAATTCTTAACTGGTCTACCATCTAAGTATCTGTTTGACTGAGACTCTAAGCCCATCATGTCAAAGCGATCTGTCATTCCGTACATACTTACCATACTTCTTGCAGTTTGGGTAGCTTTTTCAATATCATTTGAGGCACCTGTTGAAATCGAGTTAAATTCTACTTCTTCAGCAGCTCTTCCACCTAATAAAATTGCAATTTCATTAAAGAGTTCTTCCTTTGTTAAAAGGTATTTTTCTTCCTCAGGTAGCTGCATAGTGTATCCAAGAGCACCCATGGTTCTAGGAACTATTGTGATTTTATGCACTGGATCTGTACCCTTTAGAAGAGCTGCGACTAATGCGTGGCCAACTTCGTGGAAGGCAACAGTCTTTTTCTCCTTTGCAGAAAGAATTCTATCCTTTTTCTCTTTACCAGCTATTATAACTTCAATGGATTCTTCTAAATCCTCTTGAGCAATTTCCTTTCTTGAATGCTTTACAGCTCTAAGTGCAGCTTCATTAACTATATTTGCAAGATCTGCTCCTACTGCACCAGGAGTTGCCTTTGCAACAGACATAGTATCTAAATCAGGAGAGGACTTTACAGCTTTTAAATGTACTTTAATTATAGCTTCTCTTCCTTTTAAATCTGGTCTATCCACAATAACTCTTCTATCAAATCTGCCTGGTCTTAAAAGAGCTTTATCTAAGATTTCTGGTCTATTAGTGGCTGCAAGTATTACAACACCTTTAGAGGAATCAAATCCATCCATTTCAGCAAGAAGCTGATTTAAGGTTTGCTCTCTTTCATCATTACCGCCTAGGTTTCCATCTCTGCTTTTACCTATAGCATCTATCTCATCAATAAAAACTATACATGGAGCCTTTTCTTCAGCCTGTTTAAAGAGATCTCGCACTCTTGAAGCACCCATGCCAACAAACATCTCAACAAATTCAGAGCCAGACATTGAAAAGAAGGGTACTTTGGCTTCTCCAGCTACAGCTTTAGCAAGAAGTGTTTTACCTGTTCCAGGAGGGCCAACTAATAGTGCACCTTTAGGAAGCTTTGCACCAATTTCGGAATATTTTTGAGGGTTGTGAAGAAAATCTACGATTTCTACAAGAGATTCTTTTGCCTCTTCTTGACCTGCCACATCTGCAAAGGTTTTGCCTGTTTCATTTTCTGCATAAAGCTTTGCAGTGTTTTTGCCAAAGGACATAACTCCACTGCCCATTTTTTTATCCAGTCTTCCAAAAAGGAGCCTTCCTATAAAGGTAAATAAAACTATTGGAAGAATCCAGTTGAACAAAAGGTTCTTCATAGGGTTATTATCAGGAACTGAGGCGCCAAATATTACTCCTGCAGCATTTAATTTATCTACTAATTGAGGGTCATTCATATTACCAGTATAAAGTATCTTTTTATTTTCACCTGAATCAGGTTTTGGTATTATTACAAGTTTGTCCGCAGACACCTGAACCTCTTCAACTTTTTTATCTGTAAGCATCTTTAAAAAATCATTATATTTTATGGACTGTGTCTGCATACTACCTAGTATGTAGTTTGCAAACATTAATAAAATTGCCGCTCCAAGTATATAATAGGTAGCGTACTTAAATTTTTTATTATCGAACATTTCATCCTCCTACAATGTTAAGCAGTGATTACCTTAATTTGTTATTTTAAAGAATTTTTATCTTAACTTTTAAAACAATAATTACATTATAGTATTAGTTTTAAAATTATATCATACTACAAATTATAAACCAAAAGCTACAACTTTAGATATAGAGTTAATAAAATATTAATAATAAAATTAAAGTTTATTGACATTAATTCTTATAATGGTATAATATTTTTTATAAAATATGTAAAACTATGATGAGAAGAGTAAGCTTTTTGAATTTACAGAGAGAGGATATATTAGCTGAAAGTATCCTTAAAGGAAGATTGCTGAAGACCACCTCAGAGTGACTTTAATAGAGTCCGGTAATGCGTTATAATTTAGCAAGTGGTTTATATTATAGAATTGCAATTTCACATTATATCAGTTAACTTAAGAAATTGAAATTCTAATAAACAATTTGGGTGGAACCGCGGGAGAACTTACACTCTCGTCCCATTTTCTTTTGAATTTGGGACGGGAGTTTTTATTTTATCAAATTTTGTTAATAATAAAAATTATATTGAGAAAGGAGAAATATAAATGATAAAAATTAAATTAAAGGATGGCTCAGTAAAGGAATATGAAGCTGGCATAACAGTTTTTGAAGTTGCAAAGGATTTAAGTGAGGGCCTTGCAAGAGTAGCTACAGCAGGAAGCGTAAACGGGAAAACTGTAGATTTACGTTTTAAACTTAATGAGGATTCAGAAGTTAACATATTAACTTTTAATGATGAAGATGGGAAAAAGGCATTTAGACATACAACTACTCATATATTAGCACAAGCTGTAACAAGGCTATTTCCTGGAACAAAGCTTGCAATAGGACCTGCTATAGATGATGGCTTCTATTATGATTTTGATAAGGAAGGTTCCTTTTCAGCTGAAGATTTAGAAAGATTAGAAGAGGAAATGAAAAAGATTGTTAAGGAAGAGCTTGACATTGAGCGTTTTGAACTCCCAAGAGAGGAAGCACTTAAGCTTATGGAAGAGAAAGGGGAAAGCTATAAGGTAGAGCTCATAAATGACTTACCGAAGGATTCAATTATTTCCTTTTATAAAATGGGAGAATTTGTAGACCTTTGTGCAGGTCCACATTTAATGAATACAAAATATGTTAAGGCCTTTAAATTAACTCAAGTTGCTGGTGCATATTGGAGAGGCAGCGAAAAGAATAAAATGCTTACCCGTATATATGGAACTGCCTTCACAAAGAAGAATGAATTAGAAGAACATTTAGCAAAGGTAGAAGATGCTAAAAAGAGAGACCATAATAAGCTTGGAAGAGAATTGGAATTATTTACTACTGTAGATATTATAGGCCAGGGACTTCCTCTTTTAATGCCAAAGGGAGCAAAGGTAGTTCAGCTCTTGCAAAGATTTGTTGAGGATGAAGAGGAAAGAAGAGGATACCTTTTAACTAAAACTCCATTCATGGCTAAGAGTGATTTATATAAAGTTTCAGGACATTGGGATCACTACAAAGATGGAATGTTTGTACTAGGCGATGAGGAAAAAGATGAAGAAGTAATGGCACTAAGACCAATGACTTGCCCATTCCAATTCCAAATTTATAACTCAAGACAAAGAAGCTACAGAGATTTACCACTTAGATATGGTGAAACTTCTACTCTATTTAGAAATGAGTCCTCTGGAGAAATGCACGGACTTATAAGGGTTAGACAGTTTACTATTTCAGAAGGTCATTTAATTGTCAGACCTGATCAGCTTGAAGATGAATTTAAAGGTGTTGTTGATTTAATTAACTTTATGCTTGATACTTTGGGAATCAAGGAAGAAATCACCTATAGATTCAGCAAGTGGGATCCAAATAATAAAGAAAAATATATTGATGATCCAATTGCATGGGAAGCAACACAGGTTGAAATGAAGAAAATACTTGATGATTTAGGCTTAGATTATGAGGAAGCTATTGGTGAAGCAGCCTTCTATGGTCCAAAACTAGACCTTCAATTTAAAAACGTTCATGGAAAAGAAGACACAATAATTACTGTACAGATAGATTTCTCACTTGCCCACAGGTTTGAAATGACTTATGTGGATAAGGACGGTGAAAAGAAGTATCCATATGTTATTCATAGAACTTCAATTGGCTGCTATGAAAGAACTTTAGCAATGCTAATTGAAAAATATGCAGGAGCCTTTCCAACTTGGCTTGCACCAGTTCAGGTTAAGGTACTTCCAATCTCAGAGAAGTATCATGACTATGTAGAAAAGGTAGATAAGGCTCTTAAGCTAAAGGGTGTTAGAGTTGAACCAGACTACAGAGCTGAAAAAATTGGTTATAAAATAAGAGAAGCGAGAATGGAAAGAGTTCCATATATGCTTATCGTTGGAGAAAAAGAAGCAGCAGAAAATACAGTATCAGTTAGAAGTCGTAAGAATGACGATGAAGGTGCTGTAGATTTGCAGCAATTTATTGATAGAATTGTTAAAGAGATAGAAACTAAAGAAAAATAAGTAACTTTATGGCAGCTAATTTATATGCTTCCATTATGATAAGCAGTTAAAATAATAAATACTGTTTATCATAAGAAGGAGCATATAATTTATTAGCTGCTTTTTTTAACGAAAAGACTCAATATTTAAGATAATTTGCCGATATATATATTGTATTATAAAATTGTAATTTGTAAATTTTTACTAAATTAAACAATATATTAATTGGATGTGATTAATATGTTCTATTTACTAATGCTCTTATTTTTAATAGTTTTTTTTATTGCTAATATGTTAATTTGTAAATTTATCATTAAATTATTTAAGTCCTATTTAAATAAAAGAAAGTATAAATTAACCTACAAGTTTAATTTGACTTTAATTTATCTTCTTATATTTTCAGTGGGATGTGTTTTGGGAGCAGGTATACTTTTTAAAATTCTATAAAGGCTATAGGGGGAAATATAATGTCTATGATGATGTCTGTATTTGAAAAGCTAAATTTAGTTGAAAAGGATGATGCTGAAGCTGTTAAAAAAAGCGAAGCACAAGAAAACAACAATGAAAGCATAAATGAAAAGGAGACTGAGAAAGCATCTGAGTATCAGTTAGAAATTAAGGAGCTTGAAAATAATAACGCTGTGGCACAAAAGAAAAAACATGAAAGAAACATGACAATTAATGAAATTTATTCAATATACAATTTAGAAAATAGCAATATAAATACAATTTTTATGCTTGGAAATTTTATAAATGCACTTCCTGAAAACCTGCCATATGAAATTAAAAAGAAAACAGTTATGAATATAATTAGTGCTTCTAACACCGACTTGAATAAACTAATGTCAGACGGAGAAAAAAGAATAAATGTTCTTAAGCAATTTTCTGAGGATTTTTATTCTACTATTGAAGGAGATATATCAAACTTACATGCAGAAATTAAGAAACTCTCAGAGCTTATAGATAAACATAAAGAGCAGATAAGTATTAGAACAAATATGCTAGAAGAACAAAATCATGCAATTAAATATGAGGCACAAAAGATTAACAGTATTATAGACTTTTTTAGAAATGGCGATTAATCGCTATTCTAGAGGGGTAAACTATGGATGAAAAGAATATTAATATAAGAAAAGTCGTTAATATAATATTGCTTGAATTTATACTAAGCAGTACTGGAATTTTAGCTGGATATGGCTATAAGTTATATGAAGAGAATAAAAAATGGGACATGCTTCTATATCCAGGAATTAAAATTGAGGGTATAGATGTAGGCGGAAAATCTAAAGAGGAATGTCTAAATATAGTTCAAGCTAAGCTTTCGGAATCAGTTCTTAGAGAAAAGAGTATTTTAAAGACCAAGGATAAAACCTTTGAAATAGAAAACTCAAAAATAATTGATAAATTTAATATTGATGCGGCAGTTACAGAGGCTCTGGACTTTACAAAGAGTATGGACCCTTTAAAAAAACATTACTTAATTAAAAACGGGGTTCAAAAAGAGTATAAAGTTGATGTTACCTATAATAAAACTGAATTAAATAATTTACTGAAGACCATTGAAAAGGAAATTAACAAAGATCCTATTAATGCCAGTATTATTATAGATCCTACTGATACAAAAATTACTTACTATGAAGGAAAAGATGGCATTAAGGTTAAAACAGCAGAGCTTGAAAATAATATAAAAGACTCCTTACTTAATAACACTAATGAAGACTCTAGTATAAAAATTCCAACTGCAGAGGTAATGCCAGCTTTAACATCTGATCATTTAACAAATATAAATAGCATAATATCGTCCTTTAGCACATACTATGCTGAATCCTCATATCAACGGTCAAATAATATTAAATTAGCAGCCAGCTTTATTAATGGGAAAATCTTAATGCCTGGAGAAACCTTCAGCTTTAATGATACAGTAGGAGAAAGAACAAAAGAAAGAGGCTTTCTAGAGGCTCCTGTTATAGTTGATAATAAGGTGGAATCAGGCTTTGGCGGTGGAATATGTCAAGTTTCATCAACTTTATATAATGCAGTTTTATTGGCAGGTATGAATGCCACAGAAAGAACCCATCATACCTTACCCTCAGCTTATGTAAAACTTGGGATGGATGCCACGGTTGATTGGAATAACATAGATTTTAAGTTTAAAAATACATTGGAATATCCACTTCTAATTGATATGAGCGCAAAGGATGGAGTTTTAAAGGTTAATCTGCTTTCAAATTCTGAGGCATCAAAGAAAAAATACTTATTAAAAAATGATATATATGAAACTATTAATTCCAGTACAACCTTAGTAAATGACTCAAATTTAGCCATAGGCAGCAATAAGGTCGTTCAAAATTCTTATACAGGCTTTAAAGTTAAAGTAATAAGAAGTACCTATGATGATGGGAAGTTGGTTTCCTCTGAAGTTATTTCAAACGATTATTATTCTCCTGTTAATGGAGTTATAAAAGTAGGAGCTAAAGGTAATTAAAACATTTAATAAAAATTATTTTACAGTAATATCCTTTTGCAGAATAATTCATATTATGGTATTAGTGAAATTATTTTGGAGGTAAATTATGCGAAGTAATTATTGGTTAAATGAATATGACAGAAATTACTTACCCTACTATTGTCCATATTGCCAGCCAAGTCCATATGATTATGACAGATTTTATGATGAGGATTTCTACAATGAATACGGTAGCAGTGACTATAAAGATTATGAGACAACAGAGGATTATTTAGTAAAGTACCCTATTTATGGAGGAAGAAATTATAGAAGCAGAAATGAAATTGAAGATACGGCAAAAACAGTTTTTTTAGATATAAGCAAGGATATAAAGCTTGTTGAAAATATGCCAATTGCAAAAGAATTAATGCATTATTTAATACTAGTCATAGGAGACTACATTAATAAAAATCATGAAAAGTTCTTTGGACCTATTGAGAAGAAAGTTTCGGATATAGCAGCAGCATTAAGAAAAGATCTATATTGGATTTTTGATATTTTAGCATTTTTCGGGGTAACTCCTGAAACCGCAGTAAGCTTTGTAGAAAACGTAGTTAGCAAGTTCTTAAGAGAGCTTATACCAGAAAATAGAGAAGAACAAAAATCACCTTTGTGGGGTTAAATTAATTGTCATATCTTTATTAAAGAAGTTATCATAAGGTTTTGATAACTTCTTTTTGTTTTTTAAAGGAAAATTAAATATATTATAGAATATAAAAGGTATCTAATTTTTTATAGGAGTGTATTTTACATGGCTGAAAGAAAAGAGTTTGGGGATGGAATTATATTTACTATAGGAAACTATGTATGGTGGTTTTTTGCAGCAAATATTTATTTTCTATTAGTTAATATACCATTTATTTTCATAAGTTTAGTTTCTGCACAGACCGGTGCCTCAGGAATAAGTTTGCTTTCTATAATTTGTTCACTGCCTATTGGACCGGCATTAGCTGCACTTTTCAGCGTAATGGGCAAGCTAATAAGAGAGAAAGACATAGATGTAACTAAGGACTTTTTTAAAGCTTACAAGACAAATTTTTTAGAAGGCTTATTCTTTTGGACTATATTAGTGTTTATTCTTTCTGCCATATATATTGATATAACTGTAATAAAGACATCACAGATATTTAATATATTATTTTATGTAATGGCTCTTATTATTGTATCACAGGCCTTTTACATTTTTACTTTTATATCCCGTTTTTATTTAAGAAAGATAGATGTGGTTAAGTTAGCATTTATATATTCGATTAAAAAAATTCATGTAACCATATTAAATTGGATATTATTAGTGCTGATAGCTATACTTGTTACCATAATTCCAATAATACTGATTTTATTTATTTGTAGTATTTATGCATACTTAGCAATGTATATGCAAAAGGGAATATTAAAGGAAATTGAAGAGAAATTCTCGAATAATAAGGAGAACACAAATAATGATATGCAAAGGGCAGGGAACTGATAGTTCTCTGCTCTCTATTATTTAAGCTTTATGGTATCATAACATTCCTTTGCATACTTGCTAGGACTCATTCCTGTAAATTTTTTAAATAACTTGCTAAAGTAATAAGGATCCTCTATACCCACTAGATATGCAATTTCAGTAAATTTCAGGGTAGAATTACTAATTAATTCTTTTGCTTTATTAATTCTAACTAGATTTAAATAATTTATTATAGTATAGCCAGTCATTTTATGAAATACTCTATTCAAATAGTCGTAATTAGATTCAAATCTTTCTTCAATTTCTGAAGTAGTTATTTTTTTGCTATAGCTGCTGCTAATGAAATTTACTATATCTCTTGCTTTAATAAAGGACTTTGAAAATTGAGCTTCAGATTTTTCTATTTTAGTAGTTGTATAGTTCCTGCATATTTTTATTAATAGTTCAAGAAATCTTAATGAAGTAATTGTTTTGTAATTCTCATATCTTTGATAAAAATCATATTCTGCTTCTGAAAGAATAGATAATAATTCACTGCTATTTTCATAGTGATAATGCTTAGGTAAATAATAGATGGAACTTGTGGGAAGTGCTTCAGAGTATATATCGCTTGTGAGGGAAAGTTTTCTTTTGTCTATTAGGTCACTGGAAATTTCCGTATAGGTTTTATCAATTATCTTGGAAATACCATTATGCTTAAAATGAATATAGTAATAATGGCAGGTAGCCTCTTTATAGCCAGAGTGTTCAATATTTGGCTCTAGAAGAAAAGCATCACCCTTCTTTAAGACATAGTCATTATTTCCTTCTCTTATATAAAGCTCACCGCTTTTAATGAAATACAGTATGTATTCATCAATAGTACGAGTAAAATGTTTCCAAGGTAAGTTATAATTCACCCTGCCTAATAGACGCACTTTTGGAACTATATTTGTATCTAATGCAAGCAAGTCCATGTTTTTTCTCCTTAAAATGAATTCTCTAATATTATTTTAAAACAAAAAATCATAAATGCAAGAATTGAGCATTAATGATTTAAAAAAAATGAAAAGCATTTCAAAAAAAGTCGCTATAGTACAAAGAAACTATGAATTGTACATTTTAATTAGCTTGTATAAATTATAAAATAAAAGCAGAAAGAAGCTAAAACAAGAGTTAAGCAGCACAAATTTTTTTATGCACTTACTTTATTCAATGAAAAATGTAACTTAAGGTGTGATTAAATGAAGCTTAGAATTGGAAATAAACAATTGATAAGAGATATAAACAGACAGCTTATAATTAATGAAGTAAGATTAAATGCTCCAATGAGCAGAACTGATTTAGCTAAAAATTTGAAGCTTGGACTTTCTACTATTACTAATATTGTAGAAGAACTAAAAGAGCAGAATTTAGTCTTTGAAACTGGTGAGGCTGATTCCACTGGTGGAAGAAAACCAATAATGCTGGATTTCAACCATCAATATGGTTACACAATTGGAATCAAAATCGAAGAAAACTGTATGCTTTTAGCATTAACTGATTTAAAGGTAGAAGTTAAAGAGTCCTGCAAAGTTACTTTTAAAAAGAATTCTAATAGTGACATAGTGCTTTATCTTCTTATAGAAAGTATTGATAAGTTAATAAATAAAATACCTAAAGGCAAAAGTCTAATGGGAATTGGCATTGCAATATCAGGACTTGTAGATCAGAAAAAAGGGCAGCTTATATTTTCAGGTATGCTTAATTGGAAGGGAATAAATATTTGTAAAATTTTAGAGGAGCACTTTAAAGTAGCTGTTTTTATAGATAATGATGTAAATGCTTATACCTTAGCAGAGCTATGGCAAGGGAAAGGAAAAAGTCTAAGTGATTTTATTGTGGTTACTTATGGCTCAGGTGTAGGGTCAGGCATAGTTCTAAATCATAAGCTCTATAGAGGAAACTTCGGTGGAGCGGGGGAAATAGGACATATGGTTATTGATATTGGAGGCAAAAAGTGTGAATGCGGCCAGCGGGGCTGTCTGGAAGCTTATGCTTCAGAAGCATTTATATTAGAATATATTAAAGAAAATAAAGAGTTTTATAATGACTGCATCATAGATGTTAATGAGGATTTGTCCATTGAAAAAGTTTATGAATATGCAAAGCAAGGGGACATGCTAGCCATAAATGGTTTAAAACTTTCAGCTAAATATTTTGCCTATGGTTTAGTAAGTATAATTAATCTTTTAAATCCATCAACTATTATATTAGCTGGTGAAGGCTTAGTGGCAAAGGATATAATTATTCCAGTAGTAAAAGATATAGTGAAGGATAACTTCTTTAAAATGCATAATAAAAAGGTGGAAGTTTTAATATCTGATTTAGGTGGATATGCTTTTGAAATAGGGGCATCCCTTCTAGTTGTTAGCAAGCTTTTTGAAATGCCACTGTATGAAGAGCGAGAAAGCTCGCTATCTTCTTTATAATATATTATTTTTCATAGTTACTTCATTCAGTGAAGAAAGTAAATATAAAATTATTATAAAAGGGGGAAATATTAAATGAAAAGTAAAGGATTATTTGCTTCTATAGTTGCGGCTTTAATGATTACCACAATTTTTACAGGCTGTTCAAATAAGCCTGCTGCTACAACTGAAAGCAATAATACAGCTACAGATTTGACCAAATTAAGTGGTCAGATTGAAATGTGGAGTACATTCTCAGACAATGAAAACAAGGTGTTAAAAGACAAAATAATACCAGCCTTTAATAAAACATACCCAAGTATAACTGTTAAGGTTACAGCAATGCCTAGTGGAGATGACTACAAAAAGCAAATACTTCAAGCTGCAATGAGTGGTACTACTCCAGACTTAGCAAGAACAGATATTACAGATGTAGCTCTCTATGCTAATCAAGATTACTTAGTACCATTAGATTCTATGCAAGGCTTTGATGAAGTAAAAAAGGATACCTTTGAAGGACCAATGAGTACTAATATGTATAATGGTCATTATTATGGTATTCCACTAGATACAAATACAAAAATTGCAATATATAATAAGGCAATGTTAACTAAAGCAGGCTTAACAGAGGCGCCTAAAACAATGGATGAGCTTGAGCAATATGCCAAGGCATGTAAAGCTGATAAAGTGATGGCTATAGGTATGGGAGGAACTGAAGCTTGGGCTATATCTCCATATTTTTTATCACTTGGAGGTAAGTTTACTGATAATACAAATACAAAAGCTACAGGATATTTAAATAGTCAAGAAAGTGTTAAAGCTCTTACAAAAATAGTGGAATGGAACGATGCCGGATATGTAGGAAAGAGCTTGCTTGGTGGAGAAGGTACTTGGGAAGGCTACAATGCAGGACATTATGGTATGATAGATGACGGTCCATGGTGGTATGGAGCTAATAAAGATCAAAAGCTGGTAAAGGATAATGTAGTGTTTGCTCCAATGCCAAAGGGTGACGGAGGCAGTGTTTCAGTAGTTGGAGGAGAAGATACAATAATATTTAAGGGGTCAAAGAATCAACAACAAGCTTATGCTTTTGCTAAGTTCTTAGCTTCAGACGAGGCGCAAACTATATTTGCAACTGAGTTAAACATGATGCCTGTTAACAAGACTACAGCTAAAAAATCAGTGATAACAGATAATCAAATGTTAGGTGTATATGTTAATCAATTAGGTTCAACTTGGGCAAGAACTCCAAGTCCCAAGTGGGGAGATATTTCAAGCGCAATGAAAGATGATTTTGAAGCGGCCATAAGACATAAGCTTACTCCACAAGCTGCATTAGATGATGCGGCAAAGAAAGTTGATGCATTATTACAGCAAAAGTAACAAAGACAATGTAATAAATTAAGGATTAAGAGGTTTCTTAATCCTTAATTTTAAAATAGAGGAGAGTGATATATTTGGAGAGAAAGCATGTAGCTGTTTCACATTCTAGAAGACTTAAGAAAGAACATAGGGAGGCTTTTGAGGGCTGGGCCTTTATTGGCGTAGGGTTTTTACTTTTTTTAGTATTTGTGGCTTATCCTCTTTTAAAGAATGTGATGATGGCATTCATGAATTACAGTGTTAATCCAAATAAAGCTAGTACCTTTATAGGACTTGCGAACTTTAAAAAGGCATTTATTCCAGGTGGAGTATTAGATGAAAGTTCTAAGTTTTATTTATCTATAAGAAACACACTGCTGGCAGTACTGATTACAGTTCCGGCTCAATGGTTTTTAGGTATGGTAATTGCTGTTATTATTGAAGCACTTTCAAAGGGAAAGATGATCTACAGGTTTTTACTATATATTCCTGTAATTTCAGATTGGATAGTTGTTGCTTTGTTATTTAAGTATATTTTTCAGGATACTAGAGGAGCTTTAATAAATTCCATTTTACTTAACCTGCATCTTATAAGTGAGCCTGTTGCTTGGCTCCAAAATGAGTGGACAGGGAACATTGTAATATGGTCACTTTGTATTTGGAAAGGAATAGGCTGGGTAATGATTATGTATACTGCTGCTCTTCAAGACTTGCCAAAAGATATGTATGAAGCGGCAGAAGTAGATGGAGCAACCAAGGTGCAGCAAGTATTTAAAATTACATTACCATTACTTGCATCAAGAACCTATTTCATAATAATTAACTTAATAATAGGAGCCTTCAATATAATGCTTCAGGTAATGCTTGTTACTGGAGGTGGACCACTAGGTAGGACTGACGTTCTTTTAGATTATATGTATAATAAGGCTTTCTCAAGCTTTGACTTTGGCTATGCAGCAGCACTAAGTTTAGTAATGGGAACTATTTTAATTACTATTTCCGCTGTGCAGAAAAAACTAACTAAGAATATAGAAGTTCAATTCTAAGGAGGTGGAATAATGGTTAGGAATAATTTTGCTCAAAAATTAATGCATTTAATCCTTATATTAATAGTTATAATTTCATTACTTCCATTTCTAAACATGATAACTATGTCACTAATGCCTAATACCTATATTTTACCTTCAATGCCGCAGATAATTCCAAAACAATTTTACTTTGGAAATTATGTTGCTGTTTGGATGGGTGAGAACTTTTCTAGATATTTTATAAATAGCCTATTTGTTACTTTGTGCACTACGTTTCTCACATTATTTGTAGCATCATTATCAGGCTACGGCTTTGCAAGATTAAATTTTCCAGGGAAAAATATAATATTTAATATTTATATATTTTCTTTGATGATGCCCGCTGTGCTTGCTTTAATTTCACAGTTCACTATTTTGCAGGGATTGCACTTAGTAGATACTTATCTAGGTCTACTGCTCTTATATGTTAGTATGGGTGTAGCAGGTAATACCTTCTTTTTAAAAGGTTTTTTTGAAACTATTCCAAAAGAATTAGAAGAATCTGTAATTATGGATGGAGGAAATAAATGGACTATCTATAGGAAAATAATTCTGCCACTTTCAAAACCAGCTTTAGCTACTATGGCCATAGGTACTTTCTCAGGCACCTGGATGGAAGTGTTTACAGCACTAACTGTTATTAAAACTCAATCAAAGAGAACATTACCTATTGCATTAAAACTGCTGCAAAATGGGAAAGCAACTGAATGGGGACTGATTTTTGCTGCAGCCATAATGGTTTTAATACCTATAATTATGATATTTATTATATTTAATAAGCAATTTATAAAGCAAGGTGGAAATCAAGGTGCTGTTAAAGGTTAATTAGATTTCTAGAAATGCAGTGTTTAGTAGAACTTATATTGAAAAAAGCTTGGGAAGGCGGGTAATTATGATTTTAGATTTATATCCAAGGAAGTCATATTTTTGCACAGGTGAAGCAATTAGCATAGAAGTGCTTTTAGATAACATAATAGGTGATTATATTCTTAAACTGCAAGTTTTTAATTTGCAAGAACTTATTTATGAAGAAATAAGACCAATAGTAAAATCAGATAAAAAGGTGATTTTAGAGTTTAAGCTTCCTGTTAAAGAAGCAAATTTAAGTGGGTTTGGGGTAGAGGCTTTGCTTTTAAAAGGGGAAGAGACTATCTCAAGTTCAAGTACAGCCTTTGATGTTTTAGAAGATTTCAAATATGCTCCTCGATATGGATTTCTTTCTGATTTTGAATCTTCGGAACTTAATGATGAAAGTGATGCAGCTCAACTTAATAAATATCATATTAATGCAGTACAGTTTTATGACTGGATGTATAGGCATCATGAGCTCTTGCCTCCTGAAGATGAATTTATTGATGCTATGGGCAGAAGATTATCACTTCCTGTAGTAAAGCAAAAGATTGGCTATGTGAAAAGCTATGGAATGAAAGCCATAGGCTATGGAGCAGTTTATGGTGCAGAGAAGGAATATTACAATGAAAAAAAGGAACAGGTTTATTTTAAAAATGATGGGAAAGTAATAAATTTTATAGATTTTATTTATATGATGGATATTAATAGGGAATCTCCTTGGCATGATCACATAATAAGGGAATTCTCAAAGGCTATTGACTTTGGTTTTGATGGAATACACATGGATCAATACGGATTTCCTAAGGAAGCCTTAGCAAGATCAAAGGAAGGATTAAAGGTTAGGCACTTAAGAGATGATTTTCCAAAACTTATTGAAGATACAAGAAGCTATATTGAAGCTAGCGGAAAGGAAGTTAATTTAATTTTCAATGCAGTAAATAATTGGCCTATTGATTCAGTTGCAAAGGCACCACAGGACTGCATGTATATAGAGGTTTGGTCTCCTAATGACACTTATGAGGATTTAAATAAGCTTATAGTAAATGCTAAAAAATATGCTCCTGATAAACAAGTTATACTAGCAGCATACTTAAAGCCTTTTCTTGAGAAAGAAGAAGAAGCAAGAAAGAGTGCTGAAAATGGAGCTCTTCTTACTATGTCCTCAATTTTCTCCTCTGGCGGATTTCATCTTCTATTAGGTGAAAATAATGGAGTGCTTACAGAAGCTTATTATCCACAATATGCTAGATTAGATTCTGAAAGCTTTATAAAAATAATGAGAAACTATTACGATTTTATTGTAAGATACGAGGAACTGCTTTTTAATTTCAAATTAATTGATAATACATTTACTTATACAGGTGGAATAAATGGAGAATATACATTTAAAAATGGAAACTTTTCACCTAAGCCTGAAAGCGATAAGGTATGGACACAAATAAAAGAAATGGATGGTATAAAAGTTATAAATTTAATTAATTATACTGGAATTAATAATATGAATTGGAATGAAGGAAAGCAGCAGCTTCCAGAAGAGCTTTCAAATATTGAAGTAACTTGTTTAGTTGTTGAAAAAGTAAAAGAAGTTTATTTTGCTTCACCTGATTTTGATAACTGTATGAGTAGGAAAATCAATTTTAAATATGTGGAACATGACCAAGGTAAAGCTATACAGTTCATTGTTCCAAAGCTTCATATTTGGGATATTGTATATATTATGGTAGGATAATATCAAAATATTTGGCAATTGAAAGGAGATTATATATGGAAAGCAAATGGTGGAAGGAAGGGGTAGTTTATCAAATTTACCCAAGAAGCTTTAAGGATTCTAATGGAGACGGTATAGGTGACTTAAGAGGCATCACTCAAAAATTAGATTACCTTAAAAGTTTAGGAATAGATATTATATGGCTTTGCCCAGTATATCAGTCTCCAAACGATGATAATGGTTATGATATAAGCGATTATAGAAATATAATGAATGAATTTGGAAATATGGAAGATTTTAATGGGCTTCTTTGTGAAATACATAAAAGAGGCTTAAAGCTTTTGATGGATTTAGTAGTAAATCATACTTCAGATGAACATAAATGGTTTATAGAAAGTAGAAAATCCAAGGACAATCCCTATAGAGAATATTATATTTGGAGAGAAGGTAAAGGAAATAATCCTCCAAACAACTGGGGTTCTTTCTTTAGTGGTTCTACCTGGAAGTATGATGAATCTACAGGAGAATATTTTCTTCATATGTTTTCAACTAAGCAGCCAGACTTAAATTGGGAAAATGAAAGGGTAAGAGCTGAAGTTTATGATATGATGAAATTCTGGCTTGATAAAGGTATAGATGGCTTTAGAATGGATGTTATAAATTTAATATCTAAGGTACAAGGACTCCCAGATGGAGAAAAAGGACAAAACGCACTTTATGGCAATGGTTTTCCGTATGCAGCTAATGGTCCAAGAGTACATGAATATTTGCAGGAAATGAATAAGGAAGTACTCAGTAAATATGACATAATGACTGTAGGGGAAACCCCAGGAGTAAATCCTGAAACTGCTAAGCTCTATGTAAATAATGATAGGCATGAGCTCAATATGCTTTTTCAATTTGAACTTATGGATATAGACTCAGGAATGGATAAATGGGATATAAAGCCCTGGAAGCTTACTGATTTTAAGAAAATTATGCTCAAATGGTATGAAGGTTTAAAGGAAAAGGGCTGGAACTCAGTATATCTTAATAATCATGATCAACCAAGACTTATTTCAAGGTTTGGGAATGATAAGGAATATAGAGTGGAGTCAGCTAAAATGCTGGCAACATTACTCCATACCTGGCAGGGAACTCCTTATATATATCAGGGAGAAGAAATAGGTATGACTAATGTTCATTTTGAAAATATTGAGGATTACAAGGACCTTGAAATTTTAAATATGTTCAAGGAAAAAATAAGCCAAGGAATATCTAAAGAAACAATTATGAATGGAATTTATGAAAAAGGAAGAGACAATGCAAGAACTCCAATGCAGTGGAATTCATCTATTAATGCAGGTTTTACAAGTGGGACCCCTTGGATTAAGGTAAATCCTAATTTTACTGAAATAAATGTAGAGAAAGCTTTAGGTGACAAAAATTCTATATATTATTATTATAAAAAATTGCTTCAACTTAGAAAACAGCATAAGGTAATAGTTTATGGGGATATAGAGCTTTTAGAAAAAAATAATGAAAGTATATTTGCCTATACTAGAAGCTTTGAAAATAGAAAATTATTAGTTATTCTTAATTTTTCAGAAAAAGAAGTGGAATTTAAGCTGCCTAAATCCTTAAGAAGTAATGATTTTAAATTGATTATAAGTAATTATTTAAACAAAGCACAAACTGAAGAAAGTAAAACTTTAAGACCATATGAGGCAGTAGTTTATTTGGCGTAAATAAAACTGCTAGTAATATACTTTGAACTATGGCTCATGTATTATAGGGGAAGGTTCAAAGAATTACTGGCAGTTTTTATTTTCGAAATTGATTGGTTTTTCCCATCATATAGGCAAGTTTTATAATAGACCTCTCTTCCTTTGACATTTCCCTATTGTACATTTTCTCAAATTGCATATAAAGCTTAATAAAATCAATTTTGCTGCTAGCTTTTTTATGCTTAATATTAGGTTTATTAGGATCATATAACTTTGGCATAATAGCTTCATTACTAATTTTTCTAAAAACCTTTGCCGTATACTTAGCATCGCTAAGGGCATCATGGAAGCTATTATTAATTGGTATATGCAGAAGTTCAACTGCATTTTTAAGGCCCATTAATATGCCTTTTGGGCAATTAAAATATTTAGAGGCATATTTCTGAAGATCTATATATTCTTTTGGAAGAATAGAGATATCAAAGTTATGGTAAGAAAAATTTCGATAAAGTTCCTTAATATCTGCCTTTCCCCATACGCATAAAACGCAGCTTTCCTTTCCTATAAAATGCATAAAATCTTTGTAAACAAAGCTGTGGTCAGGAGCGCTTCTTAAGGCTTCTTCAGTAATTCCAGTAATTTCACTGACATAAGGGCTGAGCCTAGAATATATTTCTGGTTTTATAAAATTATTATAGGTGGATATTTTCTTAAAATGTTCATCTAGTTTTACTGCCCCGATTTGTATTATTTCAAAAGGGCAATTTGGATTATTTGCCGATTCGGGATCTTTAACAGAGTTATAATATTGATTAAATTCTAAATCAAAAACTATATAATTCATTTATCATACCTCTTAAGTAAATATATTATATATTATGTCAAAAATATTACATATTAGTATATACTCCATTATAATTTTACAATAAATTTGATAAATATTTAATTAAATGTTGTAATATTTATAAGGATTTATTACAATTATTTATGGTAGTAAAGGATATCAATTATAAAGCACATTTAATAACATATAAGGAGGGTCCACGGTTAAATGAATTTATTAAATTCAATGCCTTATGGCCAATTAGGAATAATAGCACTAGAAAGCTGCAGAGATTTAGGAATTAAAATTGATCAATATTTGCTTCAAAAGCGTGAAAACATGGAAGATTGCCCAAAAACCTTTCTAATTTCCACAGATGAAATAAGGTTTTCAAATGGGGAAGGTAAGGTTAGACTTGAAGAAACAGTAAGGGGTAAAGACATATATATTTTATGTGACGTTGGAAACTACAGCTGTACCTATGAAATGTATGGATTTACAAATCATAAAGGACCTGATGAACATTTTCAGGACATTAAAAGAGTTGTTTCTGCTATAGGTGGAAAAGCAAGAAGAGTAACAGTTATAATGCCTATGCTGTATGAAGGAAGACAGCACAAGAGAAAAGGTAGAGAATCACTAGATTGTGCAATAGCACTTCAAGAACTGGAAAGATTGGGAGTCAAGGATATCTATACCTTTGATGTACATGATCCAAATGTTCAAAATGCAGTACCATTATTAACCTTTGAAAATTTATATCCTACCTATGAAATAGTAAAAGCATTTTTTAATAATGAGGATATAGAAATTGACAAATCAAAAATGCTTACAATAAGTCCAGATACAGGTGCAATGGATAGAGCAATTTATTATTCCAGTGTTCTAGGTTTAGATATCGGTCTTTTCTATAAAAGGCGTGATTATACTTCAGTTATAAGAGGAAAAAATCCTATTGTACAGCATGAATACATTGGAAGAGATGTTGAAGGAATGGATGTTCTAATTGTTGATGATATGATTGCCTCTGGAGAATCAGTTTTTGATATTGCTAAGGAGTTAAAGAAGCGTAAGGCAAATCGAATATTTGTTGCTACAACCTTTGCATTATTTACTGAAGGAGTAAAAAAATTCAACGAATTTTTTGAAACAGGAGTAATAGATCGTGTTTATTCAACAAATCTAACCTATATATCCCCAGAAGCTAAAGAAGCAGATTGGTTTAGAGAAGTAGATATGTCTGATTTTCTTTCAACTGTTATAGATTATATTAATAATGATAAGTCAATTAGCCCATTAGTTGACGCGACCTACAGTATAAAACAGCTTGTAAGCCATTCTTTATAAATTTGTTATAGAACTTGTACTATAAAAAAGACACATTTATTGCTTTAAAGGTACAAGTATTCAGTAACTACTTAATATAATTGAAAAAGCGACATATTTCCCAGGAAATGTGTCGCTTTAATTTTTACAAAGCGCCGCTTCCAATAGAATTATGAACAAAGGCAGCAATTTTGCATACTGGTATATCTACAATTGAACCAAGTGTATTTGCCCTGCAATCAAATCTGTTATTGGTACCTCTATCCGTATTTCTAACGTTATTTCTTTCAGTTTCGCATTCATCAAATGAGAAATCATTATTATTAGATTCATTCCTGTCATTTCTTCTGTCTACATCACAGCAGTTTCCAAGTGCACAGCCGGGAGCTGGTCCTATCTGAGTTATTAATCTAACAAAGTCTTCATTAACAAAAGCAAGTATTCCTGTAAAACCACGACCTGATTGTCCACCACTAGTAGTAAAAATAGTTACAGTTTGTCCAATATGACGAGCTAAGTTACGTGCAATTTCTGATCTACTGGGCATCTCAAATATTCCCCTTTCTTATATAAAATAGTAGGACCTTTGTCCTGCTATATAATATGAAGTTTACTTAAAATTGTTACAAGATATTAGTATGGCAAAGAGCTGTTTATATTGCCACTTATATATAGCAAAGGGACGCTTCTTCCGCCACTTTCTGGTTTTGAAGCGTCCCATAATAATATTTTTGATTATTTAGGCTTACTTACGAACATTTGTGAAAACATATTTCCATAAGGGCCACCGCTTTTAATTCCTATTCCTATATGTGTATATGCAGGATTAAGAATGTTTTGTCTGTGCCCAGGTGAATTCATAAGTGCGTTTTCAGCATTTTGTACGCTTTGATTACCGGCTATGTTTTCTCCAGCCTCAACGTAGTTAATACCAAAAGCCTTAAGCATATCAAATGGACTGCCATACTTTGGAGAATTATGGCTGAAATAATTATTATCTATCATATCTTGAGCCTTTATTCTAGCAACATTAGTAACTTGCATATCCGCCTGCAGTGGTGGTACGCTATTTTGTGCCCTAGCTTGATTTATTAAATTCAGCATCTGCTGCTCCTGGGCTGTAAGTGTACTGGAATTGTTTTGTGCTGTAGGAGTTTTAGGTGCTGTAGAAGCTGTAGCATTGCCTTGTGATGCCTGAGGTGCTCCGCCAGAAGTATTAGGAGCATTTTTAGCCGCATTGCCTTCAACTACTATTGGCTTAGCATCTTGATTATGCACAAAACCTATTTGATTATTAGGTTGTTTTACAGCATACCAATCTGAAACCTGACTTACTACATCTAATGTACTATTCTTAGCAGGAGTGGAAACTATAGGGGAGTTAGTAGAACATCCACTTCTAATATTTGAATTATCTGCAGTCAATTTTACTGTTTTCACATTTCCTGTTTCATAAGCAGAAGATTCAACACCTTGAATAGGCTGTGCATTTTTCTGCTGCTGTGTAGTACACGAAGTACCTAAAACTAAGGATGATGCTATTAAAAAAGTAAGAAACTTTTTACCCACAAAAAATTACCTCCTCGTATTCCTTATTTTCTCGGGGTAATCTTTGCTCGTCGATTTCCATCGATTAGATTACCCGTAAAAGTCCATTTAGGACTTTTACCATGACAATATTAATTGTCACGCTCCTTATTTAGCTGTTAATATAATTTACAATATTAATATTTGTTTAAATCAAAGCTTTTATAAGTGTAAGTTCTGTGAGGAGAACCATTTCTTAAGGTTTAAACCAAAATGTCACAGTAAAATGAAAAAAACTTGAAACTAATATAAACCTTACTTTTTAGCAAGTAATAAGGTATTCACTTTTGAATATGCATAATCTATGGAAGACTCAAGATTATTTATACTTTTACCGCCGCCTTGTGCAGAAAAAGGACTGCCGCCGCCTTTACCATCTATTAAACTAATTGCATCTTTTAGTAAATCATTCATACTAATACCTTTAATATTTTTAGAACACATAAATAAAAGATTAGCAACAGCTTCGGATTTCATTCCAAATAAAACTATAACATTTTCATGAAAGACAAGCTTTGAAGCAAGTAAATTTACATATTTAATATCTGTATTTACATATATATTTTTTACAATTCTTATATTATTAATAACATCACAGGTATTAAGTATATTTTGAACTTCAAAATCTGCAATTTGTGATTTTAAATTTTTATTTTCAGCCTTTAAGCTATTCAACTCATTAGTTATAGTATTTACTTTAATTAAAGCTTCATCCTCATTACAGTTTAGTGTTTTACAAAGTCTATTTGAAAATTTATATTTTTTAAACGCTTCCATAATAGCTCTTTTTCCACAAGTAAATTCTAAACGCATATTTCCTTTATATTTTTCTTTTTTTAGAATTTTAATTGCTTGAAGTTCGAGAGTTGATTTAGGATGCAGCCCGCAGCAGGCAGTTATATCAACATCTTCGATTTTAACAATTCTTAGGGGATCATTAATACTTGGAATTTTCCTAAGAGATAATTTTTTTAGTTCAGATTTTGATGGAAATAAAAATTCAACTTTTTTATTATCAAAAATATAATTATTAGCTAAATCTTCAACTTTTTCTAAGTCCTCATCACTTAACAACTTATCTAAATCTATAGTACAAATATCTTTTCCCAAATGAAAGCCAACTGTATTACAGCCAAAAGCATCTATAAAGGCAGCAGAAAGAACATGCTGTCCCAAATGCTGCTGCATGCCGTCAAATCTAAAGTCCCAATTAATACTGCATTTAGCTTTATGTATTTTTATAGGTTTTTTATCTGAAACATGATATGTGATTCCATCTTTTTCATAAACGTATGAAATTACACTATCCTCTATTTTTCCAATATCCCAAGGCTGTCCGCCACCACCAGGGAAGAAGGCTGTCTTATCTAGTTCAATATGAAATTCCTTATCTTTTTCTATAATATTTAATATTTCTGCTGTAAATTCTTTTATATATTGATTTTCGTAATAAAGTTTCTGAGTCATAGAAACCTCCTTATAAAGTTGAATTTGCTTGGTATTTTTTTATCCGCCTTCCAATATAGTGAACCACAAATAGTCATATGGTCTATTAATTGAATTTATAATACCATATTGTTGGCAATTTTATCAATAAAGCAATAATTTTAGAATTAAATATAAATTCATATAATTAAATAAAAATTAAATATTGCTTTTATTTAAATAATATTATATTATAAATTCATAGTACTTATGTGTATCGGTTTCGTACTTTTGTTTACCGGTTTCGTTAACTGATTTATAAAGGAGTTATCAAAATGCAAGAAAAAGATATAACTACAATTAACGATGTTGCTAAAGCAACTGGTGTGTCAAAAACTACTATATCTAGATATTTAAATGGCAAATATGAGTATATGTCAGAGGACACAAGAAAACGAATTCAAAATGTCATTGAGGAACTTAATTATAGGCCAAGCAATGTTGCAAAGACTCTAAAGTCAAATAAAAGCGGGCTAATTGGTGTAATAATAGCTGACATTGCCAGCCAATTCTCTTCTATATTAGTTAAGGGTATTGGTGATGTGTGTAAAGCTAATGGGTATCAAGTAATGATATCAAACGTAGACAATGATCCTGAAAAAGAAAAAGAGTATATTCAATCACTGATGGACAACAGAGTCGAGGGAATAATAGTTAATACAACCGGATATAATGATGACTTTTTAGTTGAGATTAATGAAACTAGAGTTCCGCTAGTGCTTGCTGATAGAACTATGCAGGAATTAAAAATAGATTCAGTTGCCACTAATAACTACAATATGACCTTTGATACAATAAAGTTTTTAATTGAAAAAGGTTATAAAAACATAGCATTCTTTACAGAGGAACCTCATAAAAATAGCGCCAGACATTTAAGAAGACAAGGATATCTAGATGCAATGCAGCAATACCTTGGTGTAGATGCTAATGAGCTAGTATATACCATTGACTCTGAGGATGAAAGTACATCTATTAATGCAATTGAGGAGTTTAACAATTTATATAAAAACAAGCTTAAAGCTATCTTCACAGTAAATGGTGTTACTTTATTAAGCGTACTTCAAAGTATAAAAAAGAGTAAGTATAAAATCCCTGAAGATTTTTACGTATGTGGATATGAAGATTGGGGTTGGGCTACACTTGTTTATTCTGAAATACCGGTAATTACACAGCATTCCTATGAAGTTGGTGCAGAATCCGCTAAGATGCTTATAAAAAGAATAAACGGAAAAAGAAAAGGTAAACCCAAATATAAAGAACTTCAAGCAAAGCTGATTATTGGAAATTCTAAATAAATTAAACTATAGGAGGGTTAAAATGGACAAGCAATCAGTTAAAGAGAAACTAAGAAATAAAATAATTGCAGTTATACGCTGTGAAGATGCTGCAAAAGCAAAGCTGATATCAAAAACTATTATAGAATGCGGAATAGATGTTTTAGAGGTTACATTTACTGTTAAAGGAGCACCGCAGCTTATTAAAGAATTAAAAGCGGAAAATCCTAATGTAGTAGTGGGTGCAGGAACAGTGCTTACTACTCAGCAGGCTGAAGAAGCATTAATCAGCGGCGCAGACTTTATAGTTTCACCTTGTACAATCGAAGAAATCGGAGCCTTTTGTAGAGAAAAAAATATATTTTGCTCTATGGCTGCTGCTACCTCTACAGAAGCATATAATTCGCACAAATTTGGAAGTGATGTAGTTAAATTATTTCCAGGTGAATTTATAAGTCCAGGAATTATCAAGGGAATAAAAGCTCCTATGCCATTTATAGATATGATGCCCACTGGTGGAGTAGATAATAAAAACATTAAGACCTGGTTTGAGAATGGTGCCTTTGCTGTAGGAGTTGGAGGGCATTTAACTAAGGGTATTGATGAGACCAACTTAGATGTATTAAGAGCAAGGTGTGAAGCTTTAATTAATGCAGCTAAATAATACTAATAGGAAAGTCAGGAGAAAGCATGGAAAAAAATAATATAGTTATCAATACTCTAGTATTTCTAGAGGATTTAAAAAGTGGTGTAGAGCAAGTAAAGCTTTTACAAGATATTCATTCTTTAGGAATAAACAAAGTAGAAGTTAGGAGAGAGTACATAAAAGATTTTGATAAAGAACTAGACGCTATAAAAAATACAGCAGAAAAGTATAATATGGTGATATACTACTCGGTTCCAAAATACCTATATGTTGATGGTGAGCTTGCTATTAACGAAGTTGAAGAATATTTTTCTGAAGCAAATAAAATGAACTGCAGAAACGTTAAATTAAATATTGGAAACTACAATTTAATAAGTCCTGAAAACGTTACTAATATCAATAGGCTATGCGACAAATATTCCGTAAAGCTTACCATAGAAAACGATCAAACTGAAGAAAATGGGAAGGTTCAGAAAATCAAAGAATTTTTAGATAGAGCAGAAAGGCTTGGAGCTAAGGTTAGCTGTACTTTTGATATTGGAAATTGGCTTTGGCAAAATGAAGATCCAAAAGAAAACGCATACAAATTAAAGCCTTATGTTACATATATCCATTTAAAAGATGCACATCTTCAAGACAAACCTCAAGCTGCATATTTGGATGAAGGAATAATACCTTGGAGAGAGATACTAAAAATATTTCATGAGGACATACCTGTAGCCATCGAGTATCCTTGTTATCCAGATACACTTGTAAGTCTTGAAAAAGAAATAACAAAGTTAATTAAGCTAGGCTAATTAAATCATAAATTTTATGGAGGTGATAAGCACTAAAAACATTACAGTCCGTATCCAATAAAACTAAAGTCAAAATCAAAATTTTAGGGGGAAAAAATATGTCAACACCAGTACTTATTGGAATCTTATTATTAATTTCCTATTTTGGATTAATTTACTTTGCTGCTAAGGGTGGCAACCTTATGTTAGGATTTTTAGTTATGGCTATAATATGGGTAGCACTTGGTATGGCAGGCGGCAAGATTACTTGGCAGGTAGCACAGACTCAAGTATTCCAAGGCGGACCTGAAAGTTGGGGTGCAACAGCAGTTGTAGTTATATTTGGTAGCTGGTTTGGAAGAGTTTTAGTAGAAACAGGAATTGCAGCTACAATTATAAGAAAAACTGTTGAACTTGGGGGAGATAAGCCATTAGTTACCACAGTGCTATTATCAATTGTAACTGGACTTATTTTCACAAGTACCTTTGGAGCAGGAGCAGTAGTAGCTATCGGTGTTATAGTACTTCCAATCCTATTATCCTTAGGAGTTCCAAAATCACTTGCAGTTAGTTCATATCTAATGTCAGTTGGATCAGGTATGTATGTAAACTTAGTTTTATTTAAGCAAATGCAAGGAATTTTCCAAGGCTTTAAATATGATAATAATTATTTGAAATTTGGATTTGTTGCAATGGGAGTTCAATTAGTAGTTATTATAATTATGCTTGCAGTAAGACTTAGAAAGAGCGCTGTAAACCATGCATGGGCAGCTTCAAGCTCAAGTGCAGCTGCACAAAGTTCACATGTTCCAGCTATTGCTCTAATAACTCCTATAGTACCAGTTGTATTAGCTATAGTATTTAGCTGGCAGCCAATACCTGCATTTATAGTAGCAGTATTTTATGCATTATTTGTTTGCGGAAAGCTTAAATCCTTTAAGGAAACAGAGAAAATTGTTACAAAGACTTTCTACGATGGCGTTGTAGACGTAGCTTCCTTACTAGGTTTCTTGTTTATTCTTCCAATGTTTAATAAAGTATCTGGCTTAGATGCTTCCTTCTTCCAAGCAATTTTAGGAGGGGTAATGCCAACTAGTGCACTATTCCTTTGCATACTTTTTGCAGTAATAGCTCCACTTGGTTTATTCAGAGGACCATTAACAGTATTTGGTGCTGGTTCAGCAACCTTAGGTATATTAAATGCAATTGGAGGCTTTACACCAACATTACTATTCCCATTAATCTATATACCAACAATTACTATGAATATATCTGCTTGCCCAACTCAGTCTTGGAACTTATGGGCATTAAATTACTCTAAAGTAAGTGTTAAAGAATTCTTAAAATCAGGAGTTGTTTGGGCTTGGGTAATCTGTATTATTAACACAATTGTTGTATTCATGATGTATGGAGCAAAATAAGTATTATTATAACATTTTACTAATCTGCAGAAGTAATTCTGCAGATTAGTTATAAAAAGGCTATGTTTTAGAATGTGGTTGAAATTTATAATAAGCAACTATATTCTAAAACATAGCCCAAATTAAAAAAATCAATTGGAGGGAAATATTTATGACAAAAAGATCAGTTCGAGTTGGGATTGACGTTGGAGGTACTCATACAAAAGCAGTAGCTATTGATAATGATACTCATGAAATTATAGGTAAAGCTTCAGTTATGACATCACATGATCATGAGATGGGGGTTTCTGCAGGCGTTATTGAGGCCTTTGAGAAGTGCCTTAATGCCAACAACATTGATCCAGATGAGGTAATTTTCATAGCACATAGTACTACTCAGGCAACTAATGCACTACTAGAAGGCGATGTTGCTGATGTTGGAATTATAGGAATTGGAGCAGGTGGGCTGGAAGGCTTTCTTTCTAAAAAGCAGACTAAAATTGATGATATAGATTTAGGAACTGGAAGAATTATTAAAGTTCATCATACTTATATGAAAAAGAAGACTTTTAACAGAGATACTATAGTAGCTGCTGTTAAAGAGCTTACCGAACAAGGAGCTACTGTTATTGTTGCTTCAAAAGCCTTTGGAGTTGACGACATTAGCGAGGAGGAACAAGTACAGCAGGTGGCAGAAGAAAAAAATATTCCCGTAACAGTAGCTTCTGACATAAGTAAGCTATATGGATTAACAAGAAGAACAAGAACTGCTGCAATAAATGCAAGTATACTTCCTAAAATGTTAGAAACTGCTACAAGTACAGAAAAGAGCGTTAGAAGCGCAGGAATAAAAGTACCGCTAATGATAATGCGTGGAGACGGCGGAGTTATGGATATTTCAGAAATGAAAAAACGTCCGGTACTTACAATGCTGTCTGGACCAGCGGCAAGTGTAGTTGGAGCATTAATGTATTTAAGAGCTTCAAATGGTGTTTATTTTGAAGTTGGAGGAACAAGTACAAATATTGGTGTTATTAAAAATGGAAGACCTGCTGTTGACTACTCTATTGTAGGAGGTCATTCAACCTATATAAGCTCCTTGGATGTTAGAGTTCTTGGTATTGCAGGTGGAAGTATGGTAAGAGCAAGTGCCAGCGGCATTGTAGATGTTGGTCCAAGAAGTGCTCACATAGCAGGTATGCCCTATGCAGTATATACTCCTGAAGAAGAAATTGTTGAGCCAGAGTTAGAATTTTTCTCACCTAAAAAAGGTGATCCTGCAGATTATGTAGCAATAAAATTAAAAAGCGGCAAGAGAATAACTATCACAAATAGCTGTGCAGCAAATGTACTTGGAATTGTTACACCTGAAGATTATTCCTATGGAAATGTAAATTCAGCGAAAAAGGCAATGGAACCTTTAGCAAAGCATCTTGGAGTTTCAGTAGAAGAGGTTGCAAAACAGATCTTACAAAAGTCCTTTGAAAAAATTAAACCGGTTATAGAAGCCTTAGCTGAAAAATATAAGCTTGAAAAAGACCAGATTTCTTTAGTTGGTGTTGGTGGAGGTGCTGCAGCACTGCTTCCCTATACTGCTAAGAATATGGATTTAGAATATAGTATTCCAGAGAATGCTGAGGTAATATCCTCAATTGGAGTTGCCCTTGCTATGGTTAGAGATGTAGTAGAAAGAGTTATACCAAACCCCTCCACTAAGGATATTTCAGACCTTAAAAAGGAAGCAACTGAAATGGCCATTGCCAGTGGTGCCGTTCCGGACAGCATAGAGGTACAAGTTGAGATTGATCCGCAGACTTCAAAGATAAGAGCAATTGCATTAGGCTCAACTGAAGTTCAAACTACTGATTTATTAAAAGCATGTACTGAAGATGAAGCTAAGGAAATTGCTGCTAAATCCATTGGAATTCCAATGGAAAAGGTTCAGCTTCAATGCAATAACAATGTATTTTATGTATTTTCCGGCATAAAAGATGAAAAACAAGGAAAGACACAAATTAGAGTTGTAGATAAAAAGGGCTTTATAAAAATTCAAAGAGGAGACGGTATTAGTAAGCTGTGCAAGGTTGGCGAGGTAAGAGAAGTAGCTGCAGATATGTGGGAAAATCTTTCTGTATTTAAAAGCGATATCAGGCTTACTCCGGATGTTTATCTTTGTATTGGCGGTAAAGTACTTGATTACTCAGGAATGATGGACCTTGAGCAGTTATACATGGTTATGGAAACTGAAACTATGCTCTTAGAGCCAGATGAAACAGTAATTTTAGTTGGAGCTAAGAATGACCTATGATTAAGGAAATAATAAGCAATTTAAGAAATATTGACAAAAACATTTGGGGCCTTTATACCTTTAAAAGAGACCCCTTATGTAATAAAATTACTTTTGCAGAAAAGATAGATATGATTGAAAAGGCTAATAAGTGCGGCATAGAGAAGGCCCTTGAACTTAGAGAAAGTTTTGGCAGTAAAACCTGCAGGGAGTATGCTGATAAGCTTGGATTAAGTGTCTCAGAAATAGAAGAAAGAAATAGTAATGACTACATTCTCTTTGCAAAATTCAATGCTCCAAATAAAATTTCCATTTGCAGGAACAATGTTAAAATTGCAAAAGAAATGGTTGAGAGAGAAAAAATAAGTACTTTAATTGATGATGTAAATATTGAAGATGTGTTAATATCACATGAAATGTTTCATTTCTTAGAAGGTCAAGATAAAAATATATATACAAAAAATGAAAAAATTAAACTTTGGAGTATAGGTCCAATTAAGTACCATTCAGGGGTAGTGGCTTTAGGCGAAATTGCTGCAATGTCCTTTGCTAAAGAACTGCTTAAGCTTAATTACTATCCTAATTTATTTGATATATTGCTTTTATATCCCCAAAATGAAAAAAGAGCATTAGAATTATATGATGAAATTTATGCAGTGAAAGGAGCTGATGACAATGCCTGAAATCATACTAATTGGTGAACCTATGGCAATGTTTGTGGCAGACTATGTTGGCAAATTGGAAGAGGTTGAGAAGTTTACAAGATCCTTAGCAGGAGCTGAGGTTAATGTTTGTATTGGTTTAAAAAGATTAGGCTATGATGTTAGCTATGTTACAAAGCTTGGAGTAGATCCTTTTGGAAAATATATAAAAAATTTTTTAGATAAGGAAAAAATAAATACAAGCTATATAACTTTTGATTCAAAATTTCCAACTGCCTTTCAATTGAAAAGCAAGACAGATGTTGGTGATCCGGAGGTTGTCTATTTTAGAAAAGGAACTGCAGCCTCTAACATTTCTAAGGAAGATATTGAAAAAATAGATTTATCTGAAGTTAGACTTGTTCATGTTACTGGAATTCCTCCAGCTTTATCAGAAAGCTGCAGAGAAGCAACCTATGAGCTTATAAAAAAAGCAAAAGAAAAAGGTCTATATATAACCTTTGATCCAAATCTAAGACCTGCTCTTTGGGCTAGCAAAGAAGAAATGGTGAAGGTTATAAATGATATTGCTTCTAAATGTGATATGGTAATGCCTGGCATGGCAGAAGGACTTACATTAACAGGAAGTGAAGATCCTGCAGAAATTGCTGACTTTTATTTAAAGCTTGGAGTTAAAACTGTTATTGTAAAAGTTGGAGATAAGGGCGCATATGTAAAGACTAAAGAGGAAGCTTACACAGTACCTGGTTTCAAGGTGAAAAAGGTAGTGGATACCGTTGGAGCCGGAGATGGCTTTGCAGTTGGTATAATAAGCGGGTTACTTGAAAAATTACCCCTTAAGGAGGCTGTCGTAAGAGGAAATGCTATAGGTTCTCTTCAAGTAATGGTATCAGGGGATAATGAGGGCCTTCCAAGTCGTAAAGAACTTAAGCAGTACTTAGAAGAGCAAATGAGGTAATGATATGAAAATACAACTTGCCATTGATAGAGTAAGTATTGAAAAAGCTAAGGAAATATCAAAAGAAGCTAGTCCTTTTATTGACATTATTGAAGTTGGAACCTCACTAATAAAAGATTTTGGTGTTACAGCTATAAAAGAGCTAAAAGATGCTTTTCCCAATAAAACAATTTTAGCTGATATAAAAACAATTGATGAAGGTGCCTATGAATTTAAAGCAGCTTATAATAACGGTGCAGATATAGCAACTGTTATGGCTGCGGCTTCTATTGATACCATTAAGGCCTGTTATGAGGTTTCTCAAGGTTTTAATAAGGTTATGATGATAGATCTCTTAGGAGTAGATAATGAGAAAATTGATAAATTGAAAGTTTTTAATAAAGCCATATTCTGTATTCATGCTCCTTCAGATGGAGGAGAAAAGGATTTAACTTCACTTCTTGAAGATTTTAAAAAGATGTTTCCAGAAATAAAGAATATTGCAGTAGCAGGTGGCGTAAATTACAACACTATAACTTCAATAAAAGAAGCAGAGGCAGCTATAGTAATAATTGGCGGTGCAATAACTAAAGCATGCAATATTGAAGGTGCTGCTAGAAAGTTTAGGGAGTTGATTTAAATGGATACATTAAATATTATTGCTGAGGAAATACTTTCTGTCTTATCTAAGGTAGACAGAGTGGAACTTAAAACAGTTGTAGGTACAATAGGTAAAAATTCAAGAATATTGGTGGATGGAGAAGGCCGCTCAGGATTAATGGGAAAGGGCTTTGCAATGAGACTTATGCATTTAGGTTATGAGGTATATGTCGTAGGCGAAACTATAACACCTGCAATTGAAAAAAATGATATATATTTTACCATATCAGGTTCAGGAGAAAGTTCTAATGTAGCTTTGAATACAAAGAAGGCAAAAGAAAAAGGCTGTTTTATCATAGCTGTTACAAGCAAATCAGAATCCACAATAGCTTCCTTAGCTGACAAAATAATACTTGTGCCAGGCACAACAAAGGGGGATAATGGAGAAGAAAGGAAATCTGTTCAGCTGTTAAGCTCACTCTTTGATCAAAGCCTTCACGTAGTTCTTGATGCATTATGTCTAATGCTTAGTAAAAAGGACAATGTTTCAAATAGTGAAGCTACAGCAAAGCATTGGTAGGTGTGTATATGAGTAGTAAAATGATTAACTTTGGTATTATTGGTACAAATAAAATAACTGGTAGATTTATTGAAGGTGCTGGTTTAGTTGAGGAGTTTAAACTAAACGCTGTTTATTCAAGAACCTTTGATGCAGCAAAGGCTTTTGCTGATAATTATGAGGTAACCAATATATTTACGAGCTTAGAAGAAATGGCAAAAGATGAGTGCATAGATGCGGTTTATATAGCAAGTCCTAATTCCTTACACGCAGAGCAGGCTATATTATTTTTAAACAATGGAAAGCACGTCCTATGTGAGAAGCCCATAGCATCAAATGCTGCAGAATTAGAGTCAATGTTTGCAGCAGCTAGGGCAAGCAATGTGCTGTTAATGGAAGCCATGAAAAGTAGCTTTTTACCTAATTTTAAGGTTATACAAGATAACCTTCATAAGGTTGGCAAAGTAAGAAGGTTTTTCTTCAATTACTGTCAGTATTCTTCAAGATATGATCTATATAAGCAAGGAAAGCCTGTGAATACCTTTGAACCTAGATTTTCTAATGGGTCAATAATGGACATAGGTGTTTATTGTATTCATCCAGCTGTAAGATTTTTTGGCATACCTAAGGATATGAAAGCTACTGCCATTAAGCTTCCATCTGGAGTAGACGGACTGGGGACCTTGAATTTTTTATATGATGAAATGGAAGGTGTAATTCAGCATTCAAAAATAAGCAACTCTTATATACCTTCTGAAATACAAGGTGAAAATGGCTCAATGATAATTGATAAAATAAACTCCCCTGAAAAGGTAAAAATTATTTATAGAAATGGAGAGGTGGAAGAGCTATCCCTACCGCAAATTAAGGATGATATGTATTATGAAGTGAATGAATTTATTGAGCTAATAAAAAATAACAAAGTAGAATCAGAGATTAATTCCCACAGCCTATCACTTAATGTAATAAAGCTTATAGAAAGTGCTAGAAAGCAAACGGGTGTTGTGTTTCCAGCGGATAAATAGCATCAAGTATAAAGCAAAATTACTGAATATTAAATAAAGAAAGATAACCCCCTGTATTAATTTTGTATTAGATACAGGGGGCTCTTATTATATACCATGAATATACTTATTCTTCCTTGGAGCTTTATCTACTTCTTTGTGCTTCAACTATGTCCTTTGCGATTTCATTAGCATTTTTATAAATCTCATTTGAATTAACAGTGAGAAGCTCTCCATCCCTAGAAACTATTTTGCCATTAACAATAGTCATTTTAGTGAAGCTGGAATTTCCAAGGCAAACTAATGATACAAGCGGATCATGACAGCCTGCATACTCAATTTTATTAAGATCAAATAAAATAATATCTGCAGCTTTACCAATATCTAATCTTCCCGTATCCTTTCTTCCAAGCACATCTGCTCCGCCTCTTGTAGCCACCTTTAAGATTTCATAGGCATTTAAGCCATTAACTCCATATTTTAAATGATTTAATAAATAGGCCCTTCTAACTTCTTCCCACATATTTGAGCCGTCATTGCTTGCACTTCCATCTACTGCAATGCTGAGCTTTCCGCCAGCTTTAACTATATCTGTAGTTCTGCAAATTCCGCTGTTAAGCTTCATATTTGATGATGGGCAATGTGCTATACCAGAGCCCTTTAAATTATTTATTTCCCTATCACTTAAGTATATACCATGAGCAAACCATACATCAGGGCCTACCCATTCAAGTTCTTCCATTAGCTCAAAAGGTCTCCTGCCGTATCTTTCAAGACAGAAATTTTCTTCATCCAGGGTTTCTGCAAGATGGGTATGCATCATAACTCCAAGCTTCCTTGCTAAATTCTTAGTTTCAACCATTAAAGCTTTGGTTACTGAGAAAGGAGAACAAGGTGCGAAGGCTATTCTAGTCATAGCAAAGTCATAGGGATTATGGTATTTACTAACTAGTCTTTCACAATCCTCTAATATTTTACTTTCAGTTTGTACAACTGACATTGGTGGCAGTCCACCTTGATCTTTGCCAAGGGACATAGAACCCCTTGTGGCATGAAATCTGATTCCTATTTCATTGGCAGCCTTAATTTGGTCGTCAATTAAAGTATTTGGCTGGTTATTTGGGAAAACATAATGATGATCAGAGGTCAGTGTACAGCCTGTTCTAAGCAGCTCACTAAAGCCTACCATTGCTCCATAGTAAACTGCCTCAGGAGTTATGTTCTTCCAAAACTCATAAAGTCCAATAAGCCAAGGGAAAAGAGGTTTTTCCTGAACTTCTTTAATACCTCTAAATAAGGTTTGATATAAATGATGATGAGTGTTTACAAAACCGGGAAGGGCAATAAGGCCTGTACAATCAATAACTTTACAATCATCAGATACTGATAAGTCCTTACCTATGGCTGTGATCTTTGAATCTTGGATGAGAATACTGCATTCTTCGAATATTTCTTCTCTGTCATTAAAGGTATAAATGCAGTTAATGTTTTTTAATAGTAATGTGTTCAATATTGTTACCCCCTAAAATAAAATATTGAGTATTTTTAGTGGTTAACTCGACACTGCATACAAAGAAATGAAAATTTCAAATAATTAAGAAATGTATGCATAAATATTATATCAGATTAAAGAGTTGTTTTTCTATACAATTTAAATAACTAAAGGGAAGTATTTAGGCTGAACCAGCCATAAGTACTTCCCTGTGATTTTATATATTTTCTATTTGCCAATCTATAGGTTTCTTTCCTATGGAAGCAAGAAACTTATTAGTCTTAGAAAAAGGCTTGCTTCCAAAGAAGCCTCTGTGAGCAGATAATGGACTTGGATGAACCGATTTTATAATATAATGCCTTGGATTATTTATTATATTTAGTTTAGATTGAGCATTGCTTCCCCATAATATGAAAACAATAGGGTCTTCTCGATCATTTAATAAACTGATTATTTTATCAGTGAAATGCTCCCAGCCCATGTTATGGTGGGAATTTGCCTGGCCTTCCCTAACTGTTAATGCAGTATTAAGAAGCATAACTCCTTGATCAGACCACTTCTTTAAGTAGCCGTTATTAGGTATAAAGCAGCCTAAGTCACTATTAAGCTCCTTATAGATATTCATAAGAGAAGGCGGAGCAGGAACACCTGGTTTTACAGAAAAGCTTAAACCATGAGCCTGATTTGCGCCGTGGTAAGGGTCTTGTCCCAATATTACCACCTTTACATCCTTATAATTTGTAAAATGCATTGCGTTAAAAATATCATACATATTAGGGTATATAGTTCTTGTCCTATATTCATTTATTAAAAACTGTCTAAGGTTTAAATAGTACTCTTTTTTAAATTCATCTTCTAATAAGTTGTTCCAATCATTTTTTAATACTTGCATTTTTATCACCCAAATAGATTATATCATAAAAAAGATACTTAAATTGTTAATGGAAAAAATAGCTATAATCAAACTTTACCTTGAGAATAAAAGGATATTTATGGGATAATAAACTTGACCGGTCAATATGGTAGAAAAGGGGATGATAAGTTTGATCATATTTAAGAGGTGGCTTAAAGCCTAGAACAATAGGGGGAGGTAACTAACCTCCTCTTTAAAGTAAGTAAACAATCGAGGTGAATATTTATGGTTGACATGAACTATGAATTTCTATATTATATAATTACAGGTAAAATATACAAGAATCAAATTCAGGTGAATGGAGGGGTTAGAAATGAAGTTAAGAAGAGAGGTTTCCGATTATTAACTAAATATTGGAGAAAATATTAACCATCATCTGAGTTTTCATAGATATGCGTCATATGAAAGTAGCAGGAGGATGTCCTGTTTTTTTTATTGAATTTTTTAGAGTATATAATCCCGCAGATGGTTAGTTTCTGCGGGATTTTTATATGTTTTTTAAAACTAAATTGTTTAGTACTAAAAAGAAGCATAAAGAGCTAAATGATTGATAATCATTTAATTAATAATGAGAAATAAAAGGAGGCGTAGTAATGATTAAAGTATTAAGTGAAGTCGTTAACGGAGCAGTATTAGAGGTAAATGGGAGGATAAAGTATTGCAATATAAAAACGGAAAGGAAATATTACCGGCAGAGTTATTGAGGGAGCTTCAAAGGTATATACAGGGAGAATTGATTTATATACCAACCTCTGAAGCTAAAAGAAAGGGTTGGGGAGAAAATAATGGTACAAGAGAAATTATTAAAAAAAGAAACCTTGAAATTCATAAGCTTTATAAAGCTGGATATACAATTGACTTATTAATGGTTACTTTTAATCTATCAGAAGATAGTATCAGGAAGATAATATGTAGAATCAATAAAGGATAATAAATGGGACGTCTAAGCAATGTGGTGCTTATGCATTAAGTTGATGAACGTCCCTTTAGCTGCTAATTATTTGAAAATTATAAAAAGAGATTGACATTTTAAATTTAGAGTCATATAATAACCATAAAGAAAGACAATGATGAGGAAAAGTAAATAAATTACTATTTTACAGAGAAAGAAGTTCATCGGCTGAAAGACTTCTAAAAATAAGTGTTGTTGAAAACCACCTCTGAGTTGATTGCTGAAGTCCTTATGGACATAAGCATATCCGCAGCCAGCGTTAATGGTATTAAGTGACAGTGATAGAGTTTTTAATTGCTGTAATTTGGGTGGAATCGCGATAAACTCGTCCTAAGTATGGGAGGAGTTTTTTTATTACATTTAAATTATAGCAAGGATTTGTTTACTATACCTGTAATTTGGGTGGAACCGCGAGAATACTCGTCCCATGTTTATGCATGAGACGAGTTTTTTATTTTAAAAAAGCGCATCCATATATGGGATAAGCTGCAAGGCTACAGTAGTAACACTATAGATATTAATATTCTTATAAATAAAAGGAGGTAAAAATTATGTTAAAGGTAATTTTAAAAGATGGAAGTGTAATTAATGCAAATGAAGATGAAGGAAGAAGGGCACTAAGACATACAGCTTCACATATATTAGCTCAAGCAGTAAAAAGATTATACCCAGAAGCTAAGCTTGCTATTGGACCTGCAATAGATACTGGATTCTACTATGATTTTGATATAGATAAGCCTTTTACTCAAGAAATGCTGGAAAAAATAGAAGAAGAAATGAAGAAGATAATTAAAGAGGACTTGAAACTAGAAAGATCCGTTATGTCAAGAAAAGAAGCACTAAAGCTTATGAAAGATAAAGATGAAGCTTATAAGGTTGAGCTTATTAATGACTTACCAGAAGAGGAAGAACTGTCATTCTTTAGGCAGGGTGATTTTATAGATTTATGTGCAGGCCCTCATGTACTCTCAACAGGAAAGGTTAAAGCTATAAAGCTTTTATCTGTTGCTGGTGCCTACTGGAGAGGCAGTGAGAAGAATAAAATGCTTCAAAGAATATATGGAACTGCCTTTGCAAAAAAGAGTGAGTTAGATGAATATTTAAATATGCTTGAAGAAGCTAAAAAGAGAGATCACAGAAAGCTTGGCAAGGAGCTTAAGCTATTTGCACTTATGGAGGAAGGCCCAGGATTTCCGTTCTTCCTGCCTAAGGGTATGATTTTGAAAAATATTCTAATAGATTATTGGAGGGAGCTTCATAGAAAAGCTAACTATGTAGAAATTGAAACTCCAATTATTTTAAATAGACAGCTTTGGGAAACTTCCGGACATTGGGACCACTACAAAGAAAATATGTACACTGTTAACATTGATGAAGAAGAATATGCTATAAAGCCAATGAATTGTCCTGGTGGAATGCTGGTTTATAAATCAGAAACACATTCCTACAGAGATCTTCCAATAAGAGCGGGAGAACTAGGCAGAGTTCACAGACATGAGCTGTCAGGAGCACTTCACGGGCTAATGAGAGTAAGAGCCTTTACTCAGGATGATGCCCACATATTTATGATGCCTGAGCAGATTAAAGACGAAATTAAAGGAGTAGTTAAGCTTATTGATGAGGTTTATGGGAGATTTGGCTTTAAATATAATGTAGAACTATCAACAAGACCAGAAAATTCTATGGGAACAGATGAAGAATGGAATATGGCTGAGGTTGCTCTTAAGGAAGCTTTAGAAGACATAGGAATGCCCTTTAAAATAAACCCGGGGGATGGAGCCTTCTATGGACCAAAGATAGATTTTCATCTACAAGACAGTTTAGGAAGAACTTGGCAGTGCGGAACAATACAGCTAGACTTTCAGCTTCCTCAGCGTTTTGATTTAAATTATATAGGAAGAGATGGAGAAAAGCATAGGCCAATAGTAATTCATAGAGTTATATTTGGAAGCATTGAGCGTTTCATAGGAATACTAATAGAACATTTTGCAGGAAAATTCCCAACTTGGCTAGCTCCGGTGCAGGTTAAGGTACTTCCAATATCTGATAAGTATAACTCCTACGCAGAAAGTGTATTCAAGATACTAAGAGATAAGGGTATTAGGGTGGAAATTGATGACAGAGCAGAAAAGGTTGGCTTTAAAATAAGAGAAGCTAGAAATGAAAGAGTGCCTTATATGATTGTTCTTGGAGAAAAAGAGCAGGCAGACGGGACTATTACTGTAAGAAAAAGAGATGATGGTCAGCAAAGTAGTGTTGTGCTTTATGAGTTTATTGCAGAAATAAGAGAAGAAATAGATAATAGGCAGCTTAAATAGTGAAAATAAACCTAAAGCCATGTGTTTTCGTTAATTATTACATTCAAACGACAACACTAAGGCTTTAGGTTTATTCTTTTCCTAAAAATTTATATTATCTCTATTTTAAAATCTATTCTTTTTATTTTTCAAATACAAAGCTTCTTTCCTTAACTGGCTCCTTTAATTTGATACATAACAAAACTGTTATAAGCATTAGAATTATTAGTACATTCATTGGAACGGTCATGGAATCCGTCTTAGTGGATTTAAGGGCATCCATACCAAATATAAAAATTATACCTGAAATTTGTCCCATCATCATAAGTATACCGCTTGAGGTTCCTTCAGGAGCTGGATAGGCGATTTCAGCTCCGTATTGAAAACCTAAGGGTGCACAGCTTAGCATAAAGAAACCAAGACTAAAGGCAGAAATAAGAACAACAGGATAGCTTGTAGCATAGGTAATTCCTATAAGACCAGGAATAGAGCCTGTTATAGCTAATATAATAAAACCTACTCTATTATGAAGCTTATCAGAAAGCAGTGGTATTATAGCTGAACCAATAACTCCGCTTAAAACCATGCTTCCACCTATAATTCCTGCCTGAATTGATGTAAAACCGCGAGGCTTAAGTATATTTTCAATCCAAGTTGATAGGCCGTTAAATACTCCAAGACCAATAAAAAAGATAATCATTAATAAGATAAATTCTTTATTTGTAAGCATTTGCTTTAAACCGTCAAAAACTAAGGACCTTTCTTCCTCCTCTGGTTTGCATTGAGCTGTGGGGGGATTTTCCTTTGCAAAGGCTATAAAGAGTACTGCTGAAAGTAAAGATACTATTCCATAATAAAGGAGCATCTTTGGAATATTGTTACCTATAATAAGATAAGGTGTTAGTACTAAGCCTGCAATTAGACCTAGGTAACCTGCAAGCCAAGCTAATCCTGATGCTGTACCCCTTTCTTCAATAGGAAACCATCTAGCAGCAACTTTAGTAACAGCATTGACTATAAATGGTTGTCCAATTGCAATGCCTATTTGAAATATTAATACAAAGGTATAATTTGAAGGGAAAAGTCCCCTAAGAAGGCCGAATACACCTGTTAAAATTGAACCTATTCCAACAGATATATGAAAGCCATAGGTATCTATAAGCCATGAAGCAGGTATAGAAGCAAATATGTATACAATCATAAATACCATAGAAAGAATTCCAATGCTAAGCTCAGAAACCTTAAAATAAGCAGCTGCATCCGTAGTGATGGCAGCAAAGGTTATCCATAATAGCTGCTGCACAGCCATCATAAGCATGAACATAAAAAGAACTACCCATCTGTATTTGTAGGTTACAAGCTCTTTATTTTCCATTATAAAGCCTCCTAAAATTAAATAAATGCATATATAAATATTATCACCTGTTTGCAGGCCGTGCAATTATAAGTATATTTAATTTAGCAGACAAAAAGATATTCCAAATTCATTTTTAATAGCATATCTTGTTTAATATCATATACTATAAGGAACAGTGTTCAGCTATAAAGTGTTTATAAACTGCATTTCTACTGCATCCAGAAATTAAGAAGAAGGAGGGAAACCATGAGTAATACAAAAACTGTTGTAGTTGGCGCATTATTGGCAGTTATAGCAGCTTTGTTTCAAGTAATTCCTGTTTTTCTTTCAGAGCTATTTGTTATTTTAACTATACTTAGTGCAGTTCCTATTTATATTGTTTCAAGATTAAGTCCTAAAATCGGCCTATTATCTTATTTCACTGCTAGTATGCTTATTATGCTTATAAGTACCCATGAAGGGATATTTTTCTTATGTACTAATGGAATTATAGGAATTTCACTTGGAATATGCAGCTACTATACAAAAAAGAAGACCATTACTTGGCTTATAAGTTCTGTAATCCTAACTATTACCTTAAGTATTATGAATTATGGCATAGGTATACCTGTTTTTGGTACAAATATTCCTGGTGGAATAATAATTCAATTAGCCATATTATTTATATTTTCAGTAGTCTATAATATTTTTTATTATAATTTTTCAAGCCTTATTTTTAAATTGATTAAAAAGCTTAAAATCTATTAACTAATTGTTAAAAAGAGAGGCTAGGTAAAATATGCCCCTCTTTCAGTAATTTAATCTGCATTATTATTTTGAATTCTAGCTATATATTTATAGGACATAAAGTGCCATCTCATATTCTCTCCAGAAATAGAACATATATCACTTAAAAACTTTTCATCCTCCTCATTTCTACCGCTAGTCCAATATAGAACATAGGGAATTTTATAACCACATTCCAAAGCTATATTATTTATATCATTATAGGTAAAAAAGTTATTTTGATTTTTATTTAATATACCATTTGCACCATATATAAAATTACCTTTTAAAAGGTCACGGAGTACTGAGAAGTGTATAAGATTGGGAACTTCTGCAATTACATAACCTTGAGGCTTTAAATACTTACGAAGCTCCTTAAGAAGTTTACGTGGATCTATACAGTACTGAAGAAAATCTCCTAAAATTATATAATCAAATAGCGTATCCTTAAATTCTAGAGGAAAATCCTCAATTTCCTTAGCTAAACATTGGATTAATTTACTTGTAATATCAGCAATACTTTTATTTGCCTCTACTCCATAAAGCTCAGCATAAGGATATAAATATTTAAGTCTTAATAAGGTAGCTGCTCTACCACAGTCAACTTCTAGTATATTCATTTCCTTGTCCCTAGTTTCATTAATAAGTGATATTATATCAGATTTTAAATTTTCAGTTAATGCAGCCTCAAAGCCCCATTTTTCTCTGAATTTTTGAGAATTTACTGCAATTATATTGCTAAACTTTACCGGTTCTTTTTTAAAAGTGGCATTTCCATAATGATGAATAAAACAATCATTACAAACAAATAATTTATAACCTGCCTCTATTATTCTTACGCACAAATCATCATCCTCGAAGTTACCTGGAGAAAACCGCTCATCAAGCACACCAATAATATCCAAAACCTTTCTTTTTATAAGAATACAAAACCCTACAAGCTTGGCCTTTGGCTCCCATTTACTTCTGTCCGAATTATTTATAGTCTTAGAAAATGAAATCATTTCTTGAATAGAAGTATAGGGGATTTCTATAGATTGATTATTCCAGGCATAGTTTGTTATAGGGCCAACAGCGCCTATATCATTACTGCTATACAAACAAGTTTTTAAATTATAAAGCCATTTTGGGGTAACCACTATGTCATTATTTAGAAGGAGAATATCATTTTCTTTTCTAGCTGCCTCAATTCCCAAATTACATCCTTTTGGGAAACCAGTGTTTTCATCTGGAAAAACAAGTTTTAAATCCCTTTGCTTTTTAAGCCATTCTCTAGTACCATCAGTAGAACCATTATCTACAATAATTATTTCATAGCTACCTTCTTCTGTATATTCTCTTATACTTTGTATACACTGCATATTGTAATCAAGATTATTAAGGGTAAGAATTATAATTGATACTTGATTCATACTATTGCTCCTAAATTTTATATTTTATATAGTATTTAAAGTTAGAATTTTTCAAGAACTGGATTATCTTCAAGTATACTGTCATAGTGCTGCTTTGGAACAAATTCAGAGTTAGGATCTAAGAGTTTATATTTTTCGTATTTAGCTCTTCGAATCTCTTTAGTAAAGTGGCCATAATGTCTAAGCCTTACATAACAAAAGCAGCCAGGCATGTCATAAACATTAATAGGATGTCTGTAGCTATGCAATCCCATATGGTACCATTCATATTCGTAATTGGGCTGATACCTTAATAGATAGATTCTAAAATCAACTGGCTTCCAAAGACCATCAACTCTATAATGTTCATCGTCTTCCCACATATGATATATTTTGAAATAATAGGCATCATAGTTAACATCATTTACAATTATCGGAAGTATTTGAATACCCCAATCTTCAAATAGCTCGTCCCCATCTAAAAGCAATATCCAATCAGGCTGTTCTTTTATTGCGAGATTCCAAAGTTTTTCTTTACATTCTGATTCCTTAAGATTTTGTATCATTGGTTCATCGTTTAAATAAATCTTATGAGGAAAGTCCTTAAGAACTTCTTCACATACCTCTACAGTATTATCTGTGGAAGCATCATCAAGTATAACAATATTAGAAACATACTGCATAGCATGAGTGAGCATTCTCCTAATAAATTTGTCTGCTTCATTTCTAATAGAAATAGCTAGTGTAATTTTATTTCCTTCAGGCTTAGCAATACGTAATCTCTTTTTTAATAAATCAACAAGATGAAAGCCATAGTTTGTAATGCCATCTTTATTGAATAGGGCTATTTCTTTTATTTCATAATCATCCTCTTTTGATATTAATTTTAGCCTGCAATTGTATTCTTCAAATTCGACTCTTGGCTGCTGTTTTTCTAACATAAAATTGAACTCTACTTCCAATAGTTCATCTTTTACAGTAAGAAATTTTATATTTATATCTTGAGCAGTACAAATAAAGTTACGATTTTTTAAATATGCCGTATATTCATCACTTTTTTGATTTAAAAGTTCCTTATAATAATTGCATAAGTAATCATTAACTTTAATGTTGCCAATGCCTTGATTATAGCTAAAATTCTCTGAAGTAAACGACCTTAAGAGTTTATAAATCTTGGTCATATTTATTTTATTGTCCATTAAAAACCACCTCGAAAGCTTCAATAATCTACAATATATTATGGAGATGATTAAGTAATTGTTACTGCAGATATTACTAATAATCTTTAACCATTACTCCAGGTGCTGAATAATATATAGTGCTATAAACTATAATAAGGATTTGATGCTAAATGAGTAGAAATTTTACTATTTTTCAACCAGGCTTTGATAGTGCTGTTTTTAATAAAGATGTAGGATTAATCCCCATTGTTTTTCAAAATAGTTTAGATTACAATTGTAGTTTTTTATGCAATTGGATTAAGGATCCCAAAAATGAAGTAATTAAAAATAATATGCAGGTTATTCTTATTGATAATGAAGAAACCATAGTCAGAGCCTTAAAAAATACAGATATTTTAATGCTATATGGAATTTATGATTACAATCTTGAAATTATAACCAAGTATAAAATAATAAAGCCTGAAGGAAAAATATATTTGAAGTTAGACATGAACATTCATTGGCTTAAAAATATACAGATGAATGATAACCTAATAGAATCACTTAAAAGTTGTACTTTAATAACTGTAGAATGTCGTAGCTTGGAAAAGTATATTGAGAAGCATTGGCCTGTAAAAGTAGAATATATACCAAACGGATATTATGATTTTAGCGACAGCACTATAAATTATGAGGATAAAGAAAATACTATAATTACAGTAGGAAGACTAGGATCACATGGAAAGGCAACGGAAGTTTTACTGAAAGCTTTTAAGCTTGCAGCTGCAAGGCTTACGGATTGGAAGTTAAAGTTAGTAGGAGGAATAGAAGATTCTTTTAAGCCATTTATAGAGGAGCTTTTTAAAAATGATCCACAATTAAAGGATAGAATTATATTTACAGGTAAGATTGATGATAGAAAACTTTTAGAAGAAGAGTACAAAAAGTCTAAGGTCTTTTGTCTCACATCAAGGTATGAAGGGTTCCCTAATGTTTTTCCTGAGTCTGCAGTTAAAGGGTGTTATATAATTTCATCAGATATTGATCCAGCTTATGATATTACAAATAACAAAAAATATGGGAGCCTATTTCCAATAGATGATTTTGAAGATTTATCTAAGGTGTTAATTAATGTATGTTCAAATGAAGAGCTTCTTAAACAGACTTCTAGTGATATTCAAAAATATACAAAGGAAAACTTTAATTGGGTATCACTATGTGAAAGAATTGAATATTATCTAAATATGCCTTTAAGTTATCGAGAATTAATGCCTCATATAATTAAAAGAGTAACTTTAGAATCACCCTTATCCATATTAGATTTATGTAAGTATCCAATGGGGCATGCTGTGTTAGCTGAAGAAAATTTAAATAACTCAAGAAGTAGCTTAATAGTGGATAGAATTGATTTTGATAAAAGTAATAACTATTTATTATATAAAAATATTTATAATCAAATATATGATGGAAATATAATTGATAATATAGATAGTATGTCAAATTATGATGTAATACTGATATCTAACGTATTGGAACACTTTAGCAAGGATAATGGCTTTCTCTTAATTGATAAGTTATTGCGGCATACTAATAAGATGCTTATAATTACAACACCTAAATCACTTGATGATAAAAATTTAAGCAGATGGAGTTTTATAGATTTTTATAAGTATAATTTTAGCTGCAGCACTGTAAATGTACAAGGAAATGAAATTTTTATTTTTAATTTTTACCCACTTAATAATAAAATAAATGCTATTGATAAAATGTATAATGATTTCAAAGTTAATAATTCATTATTATATGAAGACAATAAAAAATTAAATATAGCTTATATACTTCCCCATAGAGCTGTTACTGGAGGACTTAAAATTTTAATAAAGCAGATGAAATTATTAAAAGATAGAGGACATACCATTACGGGTATTCTGCAAGGTAATTATACAGGAAGTATTTTTCCAGACACAAATAAAATAGAAATTGATAAAGAGTTAATAATTGGCCATAATGAAAAAATAGATGATTATCTTAAAGGCTATGATGTAATAGTCACAGGCTTTATTAACGATTGGATGAATATCGAAAATAAAAAGTTACCAGTTATACTTTTTGAACAAGGTTATGAAACTTTATTTGGAGAGTATAAGGCTCAAAGTCCAAATATAGAGAGAAATCACAAATTATATTTTGATGGCATTTATAGTAATAGAGAAAATTTAATTGTATCTGTGTCTTCTGTTTTGTCTGATATATTATACTATAGATATGGCAGAATATGTGAAGCTATTCCGAATGGTATAGATGCTTCTATGTATTTTCCTATAAAGAAATCAGAAGGTAGCACAACTAAAATTCTGCTTATAGGCAGCCCCTATTTGGATTTTAAAGGTTTTGATTTAGCTATCAAAGTGTTAAAAAAATTAACAGAGTTGTCTTATAAGTTGGAAATAACTTGGATATGTCAAGAAAGACCTTTTTACCATGTTCCTTTAAATATAAGTTATATAGTTAACCCTAAGGAGGGCCTTTTAGCAAAAACAATTAGAGAAAATGATATATTACTTTCAACCTCTTGGTATGAAAGTTTTGCGCTGCCACCTTTAGAGGCAATGGCTAGCGGCACTGCAGTTGTTGCTACTGACAATGGAGGCATTAGGACTTATAGTAAGCATGGATACAATTGTATGCTAGTTGAACCTGGTGATGTTAATGGTCTATTGACCTCTTTAATAAGCTTAATACTAGATGTAAATAAACGGAACAATATTATTTCTAATGGATTAAAGACAGCAAGTGAATTTAGTATTGAAAATATGATTATTACGTGGGAGAAAATGTTAAATAACGTTTCAAGCTTCTATAAATTATAAGTCCCCAATTATTTGGGGGCTTTTTTATTTTTAAATAACCAAAACAAACTGGATTTCATACTATATACTGAAAAATTCTTCTGGGAGTGATTATATGATTACTATTAGTTTATGTATGATAGTTAAAAATGAGGAAGATGTTCTTGCTAGATGCTTAGATTCTGTAAAAGAAATTGCTGATGAGATTATTATAGTAGATACTGGTTCAATAGATAAAACCAAAGAAATTGCTAAAGTATATACAGATAAAATATATGATTTTATATGGATCAACGATTTTTCTGCAGCAAGAAATTACGCCTATTCTAAAGCCACAAAGGAATATATTCTTTGGCTAGATGCAGATGATATTATATTTGATGAGGATATAGAGAAATTTAAACAATTAAAAGTGAGCTTGGATGAAAAAGTTGATATAGTAATGATGAAATACAATGTTGGATTTGATATTGATGGTAATGTTACTCTCTCATATTATAGAGAACGTTTATCTAGAAGGACCCTTAATTGTCAATGGAAGGAACCTGTCCACGAGTATTTAGAAATAAGTGGAAATATTATTAACACTGATATTTGTATAGCTCATAGAAAAGAACATGTGGCTACTCCAGGTAGAAACTTGATTCTATATAAGAGCTTTATTTCAAAAGGTAAAAAGTTATCTCCAAGAGGTCTTTATTATTACGCAAGAGAACTATATTACAATGAAAAGTATAATGAGGCAATAAGATATTTCAATAAATTTTTAGATACGGAACAAGGATGGATAGAAGACAATATAAATGCTTGTTTTACACTTTCTATTTGCTATAACAATTTAAAGGATAATAAAAATAGATTAAAAATTTTATTAAAAAGTTTTGAATATGATAACCCAAGAGCAGAAATTTGCTGTCAACTTGGCTATTTTTATTTTGATAAAATGGAGTATGAAAAAGCAATATTTTGGTATAAACTTGCCACTGAGATAAAAAAACCTGAAGATGGTTGGGGATTTATATCACACGATTATTTTGGATATATACCGTATATACAGTTATGCGTATGCTATGATAAGCTTGGCAACATAGAAGAAGCAATTAAATGTAATAATAAAGCAGCAGAATTTAAACCTAATGCTGATGCCATAAGTTATAATAAAAAATATTTTGAAAGTATTAGTAAGAAAAGCTAGGAAAATGTTTGTTAACTCTTATCTGCAAGAGATATATACAAGTTAATATAATCATTATTAGCGAATTAAAGTAATAGAAGGATTGACCTTTAGGTTATATCTTTCTTTTTTTATTAAATATAATAAGAAGCAATCAGTTTTTAAGGTGAATTATTATTTTAAAGTTTCAGTTATAATAGCCTGTAGAAGATAATAGATGAAATTAATTTAAACTTAATTCTGCTGGTTTAACATTTGAAAAATAGAAGAGCTGCCCAAAGCTAATTGGGCATACTCTTCTTAAATTGTTTTTATTGGGTATTTAATAATTCAATTGTTAATGCAGTAGCATTTACATTTGCTCCATCAATACTATTTGCTAAGTGGTGTGTTGTACTACCAATATTAACTAGACGAATTTGATCACCTGCATTTAAATGAATTATAGCCTCCCCATTTATTTGAAGATTGGTGCTTGCACTTGATCCTGATGCTAAATCAGCACCTATACCAAATCTACTTGCATCCACTGTTGTAAATGTCACACCTCCATCAGTACTTACTTGTATTGCATAAGCACCTACTGTAGGAGTAGTTGCTGTGCCCCCAGCATTTCTAAATATTACGCTGTAATTAACTTCATAATCCCCAGTATGATTAATTGTGAGTGTAGTGAAAGGTGCTGGGCCATGTGTGAAGTCTCCAGTGCAAACGCCTTGTGTGTCAAATGTTACTGGTTGACCTGATGCATTAGATCCTTGAGATCCAGTACTAAATATATCGCAATATCTTGGTTGACAACTACAGGTTCCCGTAGGACCGGTAATTCCAGTATCACCATTAACTCCAGTAGCACCAGTAACTCCAGTAGCACCAGTAGCACCAGTAGCACCAGTAGGACCAGTAGCACCAGTAGGACCAGTAGCACCAGTAGGACCAGTAGCACCAGTAGCACCAGTAGGACCAGTAGCACCAGTTACACCAGTAGCACCGGTTTCACCAGTAGCACCAGTAACTCCAGTAGGACCAGTAACTCCAGTAGGACCAGTTACACCAGTAGCACCAGTAACTCCAGTAGGACCAGTAACTCCAGTAGGACCGGTTTCACCGGTAGCACCAGTAGCACCAGTAGGGCCAGTAACTCCAGTAGGACCAGTAGCACCAGTTTCACCAGTAGCGCCAGTAACTCCAGTAGTACCAGTAGGACCAGTTACACCAGTAGCACCAGTAGGGCCAGTAGCACCAGTTTCACCAGTAGCGCCAGTAGCTCCGGTTTCACCAGTAGCACCAGTTACACCAGTTGGGCCAGTAGGACCAGTAGCGCCAGTTTCACCAGTAGCACCAGTTGGGCCAGTAGGACCAGTAGCTCCGGTTTCACCAGTAGCACCAGTTACACCAGTTGGGCCAGTAGGACCAGTAGCACCAGTTTCTCCAGTAGCACCAGTTACACCAGTAGCACCAGTTGGGCCAGTAGGACCAGTTACACCAGTAGCGCCAGTAACACCAGTGGCCCCAGTTTCGCCAGTACCACCAGTTGCCCCAGTAGTACCCGTTACACCAGTAGCCCCCGTTGCACCAGTAGCACCAGTATTTCCAGTAGCTCCAGTTACACCGGTAGCACCAGTTTCGCCAGTAGGACCAGTTGCACCAGTAGCCCCATTTTCGCCAGTAGCCCCCGTTGCACCAGTAGTTCCGGTAGCTCCAGTGATACCAGTAGCCCCATTTTGACCAGTAGCCCCAGTAGGACCAGTTATACCAGTAGCACCAGTTGCCCCTGCAGCACCAGTGTTTCCAGTAGGGCCAGTAGCTCCGGTTTCACCAGTAGCACCTCTAGCACCAGTACGTCCGGTTTCGCCAGTAGCACCAGTTGGGCCAGTAGGACCCGTTGCACCAGTAGCACCTCTAGCGCCAGTAGGACCAGTAGGACCAGTTTCGCCAGTAGGACCGGTTTCACCAGTAGCGCCTCTAGCACCAGTACGACCAGTAGGACCAGTTTCGCCAGTAGCGCCAGTAGGACCAGTTACACCAGTAGCACCTCTAGCACCAGTACGTCCGGTTTCGCCAGTAGGACCAGTTACACCAGTAGCGCCTCTAGCACCAGTAGGACCAGTAGGACCGGTTTCGCCAGTAGCACCTCTAGCACCAGTACGACCAGTAGGACCAGTTTCGCCAGTAGGACCGGTTACACCAGTAGCGCCTCTAGCACCAGTACGACCAGTAGGACCAGTTTCGCCAGTAGGACCAGTTACACCAGTAGCACCTCTAGCACCGGTACGTCCGGTTTCACCAGTAGGACCAGTAGGACCGGTTTCGCCAGTAGGACCAGTTGGGCCAGTAGGACCGGTTTCACCAGTAGCGCCTCTAGCACCAGTACGACCAGTAGGACCAGTTTCGCCAGTAGGACCAGTTACACCAGTAGCACCTCTAGCGCCAGTACGACCAGTAGGACCAGTTTCGCCAGTAGGACCGGTTACACCAGTAGCGCCTCTAGCACCAGTACGACCAGTAGGACCAGTTTCGCCAGTAGGACCGGTTACACCAGTAGCACCTCTAGCACCAGTACGTCCGGTTTCACCAGTAGGACCAGTAGGACCAGTTACACCAGTAGCACCTCTAGCACCGGTACGACCAGTAGGACCAGTTTCGCCAGTAGGACCAGTTACACCAGTAGCACCTCTAGCGCCAGTACGTCCGGTTTCACCAGTAGGACCAGTAGGACCGGTTTCGCCAGTAGCACCTCTAGCACCAGTACGACCAGTAGGACCAGTTTCGCCAGTAGGACCGGTTACACCAGTAGCACCTCTAGCACCAGTACGTCCGGTTTCACCAGTAGGACCAGTAGGACCAGTTACACCAGTAGCACCTCTAGCACCGGTACGTCCGGTTTCACCAGTAGGACCAGTAGGACCGGTTTCGCCAGTAGCACCTCTAGCACCAGTACGACCAGTAGGACCAGTTTCGCCAGTAGGACCGGTTACACCAGTAGCACCTCTAGCACCAGTACGTCCGGTTTCGCCAGTAGGACCAGTTGGGCCAGTAGGACCCGTTGCACCAGTAGCACCTCTAGCGCCAGTACGACCAGTAGGACCAGTTTCGCCAGTAGGACCGGTTACACCAGTAGCGCCTCTAGCACCAGTACGACCAGTAGGACCAGTTTCGCCAGTAGGACCAGTTACACCAGTAGCACCTCTAGCACCAGTACGTCCGGTTTCGCCAGTAGGACCAGTTGGGCCAGTAGGACCCGTTGCACCAGTAGCACCTCTAGCGCCAGTACGACCAGTAGGACCAGTTTCGCCAGTAGGACCGGTTACACCAGTAGCGCCTCTAGCACCAGTACGACCAGTAGGACCAGTTTCGCCAGTAGGACCGGTTTCACCAGTAGCGCCTCTAGCACCAGTACGACCAGTAGGACCAGTTTCGCCAGTAGGACCAGTAGGACCCGTTGCACCAGTAGCACCTCTAGCGCCAGTACGACCAGTAGGACCAGTTTCGCCAGTAGGACCGGTTACACCAGTAGCGCCTCTAGCACCAGTACGACCAGTAGGACCAGTTTCGCCAGTAGGACCGGTTTCACCAGTAGCGCCTCTAGCACCAGTACGACCAGTAGGACCAGTTTCGCCAGTAGGACCAGTTGGGCCAGTAGCACCTCTAGCACCAGTACGTCCTGTAGCACCGGTTTCGCCAGTAGCACCAGTGGTTCCAGTAGCCCCTGTACGTCCAGTAGCTCCAGTTCTGCCGGTAGGACCTGTAGCCCCGGTGGCGCCAGTAGGACATTTGATTTTACATTTTTTGCAGATATCTTCTAAATCACAATCTTCATCATGCTTGTGACATTCTTCGTGTTTATCATGTTTATCACAATCATGTTCTTTATCGTGTTTATCGTGTTTATCGTGTTTATCATGTTCTTTATCATGTTTATCATGCTTATCGTGTTTATCATATTCTTTATCATGTTTATCGTGTTTATCATCTTGTTTATTGTGCTTTTCAGATTTATCTCGTTTATCAGCAATAACATGCTTGTCCAAATCATTATTTTCATTCCAAATGTCGAATTCTTCATTAGTTTCCGGCAGTCCAAATTCATCATTAGTTTCTGGTAGTCCAAATTCTTCATTTGTACTTTTGAAAAAATCGAAATCCAAATTTTTTACCTCCTTTATTTAATATTTATCTTCGCTCTATAATATGGTGTATTTAAGCAACAGTTACAATTTTTAATAAGTTTTTAATAGAGTTCATAAATTAGCAAAAATATTATTTTATAATGCATTTTATATTGTGTTGTGTAATAATATATTTAAGTATTACTAATAATTTTTAGTAAGTACTTATTTTTATCAATTAGCATTAAATTAGGAGGAATTTAAATGAATAATTTCACATTTTTAATCTCAACCAAAATTATTTTTGGAAAAGATACTGAAGAACTTGTTGGAAGCGAGGTAAAAAAGTATTCCAGCAGGGCTCTATTATGTACTGGCGGCGGAAGCATTAAAAAAAGTGGGCTATACGATAAAGTAATTAGATCTTTAGAGGAAAATGGAATTGAATATATAGAGTTATCAGGAATTCAGGCAAATCCAAGATTAGGCCTTGTTTATGAAGGTATAAAGCTGTGCCGTGAAAATAAGCTTGATTTTATTTTAGGAGTAGGCGGAGGCAGTGTAATAGACACCGCCAAGGCAATTGCCGTAGGAGTTCCATATGAAGGAGACGTGTGGGATTTTTATTCAATGAAAGCAAAGCCTGAAAAAGCACTTCCTGTTGGAGATATTTTAACTATTCCTGCTACTGGAACAGAAGCAAGCATTAGCTCTGTTATTACCAATGAGGATGGCATGTATAAAAGAGGACTTAACACTGAACTAATTAGACCTGTATTTTCAATACTAAATCCTGAATTAACCTTTACACTTCCTGATTATCAGACAGCCTGCGGTGCTTGTGATATGATGGCTCATACAATGGAAAGGTATTTTACAAATGTGGAAAATGTGGATTTAACTGATAGACTTTGTGAGGCTATATTAAAAACCATAATAAATAATACACCTTTAGCACTTAAAGACAGATCAGATTATGCTGCAAGAGCTGAAATTATGTGGGCTGGAACAAATGCTCACAATGGATTAGTAGATCCTGGAAGAATAGGAGATTGGGCATCTCATGGAATTGAGCATGAATTAAGTGCCTTATATGATATTGCACATGGTGCAGGTCTTTCCATAGTATTTCCTGCATGGATGAAATATGTTTACAAACATAATATAAATAGATTTGTGCAATTTGCAGTTAGGGTATGGGATGTAGATCTATCCTTTGAATCCAGTGAAGCAATTGCCTTAGAGGGAATAAACAGAATGATGGAATTCTTTAAGAAAATAGGACTTCCAGTTACCTTAAGTGATGCCAATATTCCAGAAGATAAAATTGAGGAAATGGCTGATAAGTGTACAAATAAAGATACAAAAACTGTTGGAAACTTTGTAAAATTAAATAAACAGGACATAATAAACATATACAATTTAGCAAAATAATTTATGCTTACCAAGGGACTTTACCGTTATAAAACTTTAAATATAGCTGGGAAAGTCCTTTAATTACTAAAATAATTACATGGAAGGAGACAAATAAATGTCAAAATTATTTTCGGAATATAATCTAAAAAATTTGAATTTAAAAAATAGAATTGTAATGGCACCAATGTGTATGGACAGTGCAGATAATTATGGAAATGTAAACTCCTGGCATTTTATTCATTATGGAACTAGAGCTGTTGGTGGAACCGGACTTATTATTCTTGAAGCAACTGCAGTAGAAAGCAGAGGAAGAATAACTGATAAGGATCTAGGTATATGGCAGGATTCACATATAAAGCCTTTAAAAGAAATTGTAGATGAATGTAAAAAGCATGGCGCAAAGATGGGTATACAGCTTGCTCATGCAGGTAGAAAGTGTGAAGTAGGTACTGAGGACATTATAGCCCCAAGCTCTATAGCCTTTAATGAAAAATACAAAACACCAATAGAAATGAGCAAGGAAGATATAAAAAGGGTAATAAGTTCCTTTAAGGATGGTGCCAGAAGAGCTAGGGAGGCAGGTTTTGATGTAATTGAAATTCATGGAGCTCATGGATACTTAATAAATGAATTTATGTCTGGGTTAACTAACAAAAGAACAGATGAATATGGCGGCAGTAAAGAAAACAGAGCTAGATTCTTAATGGAAGTTATAAAAGCAGTAAGAGAAGAATGGCCAATGGAATTACCTTTAATACTAAGGGTTTCAACTGTAGAATATGCAGCAGGTGGTAATAACCCTGAAGATACTGCTGAAATTATTAACTTTGTTAAGGAAGCTGGTATAGATATTATTAATGTAAGCTCAGGCGGAGTAGTTCAAGCACACATAAATACATATCCAGGGTACCAAATAGGGTTTGCTGAAAAAATAAAAAAACTCACCAGCTTACCTGTTGTTGCGGGTGGCCTTGTTACAAGTCCTCTTATGGCAGAGGAAATTATACAAAATAATAGAGCTGATTTAGTATATTTAGGGCGTGAGTTGTTACGTAACCCGTATTGGCCCCTAGTTTCAGCTAAAGAGCTTCAAGATGATATATTTTGGCCAGTTCAATATGAAAGAAGTAAAGAAGTAAGAAAGGGTGGTTTCTAATTTATAATAAAAAAATCAATAGTTCTTTTTACAGTGAAAAGCTTAATATGTATTATAAATTGACTAAACTAATTATAATTTGCGAAATTTAGGGAAAAATAATTGAATTTTTAGACAAAATAATCCGTTATTAGACAAAGGATATATGATTTTTCTATAGAATTGTATAAGTAATATTATGAGTTAACTATGGAAGGTGTCATATATGGTAAAAGGGAAGCAGCTATTGTATGTTCATGAATTAACTCCAGGTATGATTTTGTCTAAGGAAATAAAAGCTAATGGTAAGCTTCTAATTGCAGAGGGTACAATTGTAACCCAATATGCAATAGATAAACTGAAAGATTATTATATAGACAATCAAATTGAGGTATACTATGGAGATTTTGATGCTGAACAAGATTACAGCAAGGATGCTGATGAAATTAGGACTTTTGAGGAAGTTCAAGAAAGTCTTGAGGAACTTACCTTCAATGTAGAAAATATTTATGAGGATATGGAAAATTTAAAAGTAACAAGTATAGAAGAAATAAGAAGATTTGCTGTTAAAATTCAAAGTGAGTTAAAATCAGTAAACTCAGTGATTAAGAATATTGTCCTTTATGGCAGTGGGAAAGATACTATTTATAGACATGGAGTTAACGTTACTGCTTTAAGTACAATACTAGGCAAATGGATAGGATTAAGCGGCAGTGATCTTAACCTTCTTACATATTCCTCAGTTTTACATGACTTTGGTAAAGTTAAAATAGATAAGAGTATTTTAGATAAACCTGGAGACTTAACTAAAAAAGAATTTTATGAAATTAAGAAGCATCCAACAATAGGTTATAACTATATAAAAGAGATACCTTTTTTAGATAAGTCTGTGAGCTATGGCGTGCTTATGCATCATGAAAGAAATGATGGCTCCGGATATCCATTAGGATTAAAGGAAGAGAATATTCATAAGTTCGCAAAAATAATAGCTATAGCAGACACCTTTGATGCTGTGAATTCTGATAGGAGCTATAAAAATAGCAAGGGACCTTTCGAAGCACTTGAAATAATTAAGAAAGAAAGTCTAGGAAGGCTTGATTATGAGTATAGTAATATTTTCTTAAGTCACGTAGTTAATTATTATATTGGAGAAATGGTTGAATTAAATACAGAAAAGGTTTGTAAGATTATACAAATAGATGTAAATGATTTAACAAGACCACTACTGCTGGACAACTCTGAGTTCCTAGATTTGAAGCAGCATAAAGAATTATCAGTTAAGAGATTGGTTTTATAATTAACAAATAAGAAAGGCATTCCAAGTTTTATTGGAGTGTCTTTTTTATTTTATTTGTGTATTGCAAATAAATTTTCATTTCCATAGGATAAAATATGGCACCTGTATACCATACCCCCCTATATTATATAAATAAACATTTAACTATCATGTGAAAATACTAACAATACTAGTACAGAGAACATTGTGAAATCAATATTTATCATGTTAATATTTTATTTATAGTATCTTTTTGGATCTTCTGTAGTATAATATACGTATAAGAGGTATAGAGAATTTATAAGTAATTTGGGAGGTGTAATAATGAATATATTAATGTATGCTATTAGCAAAAAGTATAGGGAAAAAATAAAATCAGAGTTCAATAAAGACTTATCCCATAAATTAGAGCAGGAAGTAATTCAAAATGAATTTATATACAAGACTGTATTAGAGGGTAATGTGAATTAACTATATTGATGCCCATAGATCTTAAATGTGCCTATGGGCTCTTTTTATTTAGTTTAATAGACTTTATTCAATGAAAACTGTCACTTTTTTTGAAATTATTACAAATTATCTTAGGTACCACCTAAAAAATACAAAATATTTCGTATAATTATTATTAGATATATTGATTTCTCATTTAATATAGAATATAATGGTAATAACTTAATATAAATCAATTATTTTATATTAGTAAATAGCAAATCCATCAAAAGGTGGAGACGCAAAGCCGTGAGTCTAAAGCAAATTTATTTGCCATGATAGTCAGGTTGCCAAAAATATAGGGTAACAGTTGTATCTTTCTAAGATAGGCGCTGTGTTGCCTGTCTTTTTTTAATGTAAAAGTTACTTGTAACTTAAACGTTAAATAATTTGTTACCTAAAAACAAAACGTTTTATTAATTGAGAGGTGCAGTATGGTAAAAAAGTGGAGTTCAGAAGAACAAAAGTATCTAGCTGAAAATTGGGGACAAGTTGAATTGAGAGTTATTATGGAGGTGCTTGATAGGAGTTATGACAGCGTAGTTAGAAAAGCTCAAAGATTAGAGCTAGATACAAACAAATATCCAAAGGAGAATTTAACCAATAGGTGGTCTGAGCAGGAAGAAAATGTTCTTTATAACTTTTATCAAATTAAACCAATGAATGAATTAATCTTATTACTACCCAATAGAACAAGGGAAAGCATAATTAAAAAAGCCAAACAACTAGGTCTTAATTGTGAAAATAGGCATTGGCTTTCAGAAGAAGTAACTTATCTAGAAGAAAAATGGGGCGTAATGACCATAGAGAATATTGCAAAGAAGCTTGCTAGAACCAAAAATGCTGTTTTACTAAAAGCCCACAAAATAGGTCTTAGAGAGCAGATAATTGCAAACGGTGAATACCTTACTCCAAAGGATATTTCTGAGATTTTAGCGGTTGGCACAAGAACTGTTTATAATTGGATGGATAAAGATTATTTAAAATATAAGAAATTTAGAATAAACTCAATTAAAAAATATCAAATTTCAATAGATAACTTTAAACTATTTATAGAGGAACATGAAGATAAATGGAATACTAAAACAGCAGATATTAAATTTATTACATCATGTTATACCACTTTCAGGGACATGGCAAGCACCAAGGTGCCAGAATGGCTGCAGCAAAAAATTAATGTAGACAAGCAGAAGAAACTTCCCGCATGTCGCAAGCAGTGGACAATTAAGGAAGAAAATAGGGTTAAGTCAATGATTATTGGAGGCAAAACCTGTAAGGAAATAGCACTATTATTAAATAGAAGCTTTTATTCAGTACAAGATAAAATAAGCAGCAAAAGGCATGAATATTTTCAAAGCAATAATATAACATCATCTAGTTTAAAGGAAATGGATCAAATTTCAATAGTTGGATAAGATATTACATAAAATTAGTATATATCAGCAACTTAGGCTGAGAAACACTCCCACATAATAAATGAATATAAAAGGGGGATTTTGCAAAACTATTTTTAATAATAGTTTTGTAAAATCCCCCTTTTATTTATGCATTATGCCCCTGCTGGAGTGGATTGATTTGAACTATTTGCTGAAGCACTTTGAAGTAGGTTTAATAAGGAATCTAAATCAGCATTTAATTTAGTAAGTTCGCTAATTCTTGTGTTTTGAATACTTATCACTTTATCTAAATCAGAAGTTGCTGCATCAAATTTTTTGCTTTGCACGTCAGATTTAAATTGAGTAAAGGCTTGTTCAATGGTGCCATTAGTAGCTTGTATTGCGGACACATCATTTTGAATTAATTTACGCTGTGCATCAATTTTGCTTAAATCATCAGAAGTTAATTGCTTTTTACTTTGTTTAATATTATTAATGTCTGTTTTTACAGTGGCTCTTTTATCAGATACTGTTTTTCTAAGCCCTTGAATGGTCTCGTGATTTTTCTTTATAGTATCTTTTTTCTGGAGCATATTAGCTTTGAACTGCTGTCTTTCCTGAACTAACTGAAGGTGCTGCTGCTGTTTTATAAGTCCATCGCCAAGTTTACCTGCTGTAGCACTTGTTCCTTGGGCATGGACAGCCATAGGTATTATAAGGGCTGCTGAAATCAATGATGAGATTACCTTAAATTTTAAATTTTTCATTTTAAAAACATCTCCTTAATTTATATTATTTATTATTGACTCAGTTGTATTTATTTCCGAACTATTATCTAGGCCATTTAAGGTACTATCTAATTTATCTAGCATATTAGAAGCTTCCTGCATTTCCTTATCTGTTGATGGGGTCATATTAGTTGATCCATCGGCCTTATTAATATTTGCTGAAGTAGTATTATTCTTTTGAGCAGGGCTTAGTATAGAGGATTTTTTATTATTTGATACGGGCGTTAATGTTCCGCTCCTTTCGCAGCCAGCAGCCAAAAAACATATAAGCATTAACATTATTAATAAAATCTTTTTCAATAATATCCCTCCTGTATTCCTAATTCTGCACAGAAAGATTATCAATCTTTCTGCCTCCTGTATTCCTTACTTTCTCCTTACAAATAAAGTTTACCATTTTAATATAGGTTAAATCTCCGATAAAATGTGGCAGAATTGTGGCAAGTTTTTAGCAGTTATATTACATATAAAAGACAAATGTTATAATAGATAGTGAAGATGTCTATATGAGGTGAAATTAACGTGGAACAAAAACTTATATATATAGCAGATGATGAAATCAAGATTCAAGAATTAATAAAAATATTTTTAGTTAAAGAGGGATACATTGTGGAAGCTTTTACTAATGGTGAGGAGCTTTTACTGGCCTTTAAGGAAAAGGCTGCTGACATGCTTCTTCTAGATATTATGATGCCTGGGATAGATGGGCTTTCAGTCTGCACTCAAATACGAAAGGAAAGCAACGTACCAATTATTATTATCTCCGCAAAGGACGGAGAATCTGATAAGATTGCTGGTCTAATGCTTGGAAGTGATGATTATATGACTAAACCCTTTAGTCCTGTAGAACTAGTTTTGAGAGTAAAAAGTATATTTAAGAGAATGGAATTTGAGAAAACTAGAGAGAGTAACTCAGCATTAATAAACATATTAGATGTAACTATTTCTACTGAAGGCAGAAATGCAGTTTGTAATGGTCATGATTTAAAGCTTACTCCCATGGAATTTAATTTATTCCTTTATTTAGTAAGAAATGTAAATAAGGCAGTATCTAGAGAAGAACTACTAAATAAGGTTTGGGGCTTTGATATGGAAGTAGATACGCGTGCTACTGATGATATGGTAAAAAGAATTCGAAGGAAGCTAAATAATGAAGGAGCTGCACTTACAATTGAAACCATGTGGGGCTATGGATTTATGATTTCTGGTAAACAGGAATAGGAAGGTTTAGATCTATGAATAATTCTAAAAAATCCATTAGGAAAAGTATATTTTTATCACATATATCAATTATTATTATATTGGTAATTTTAACTTCCATTGTATTTAATATATGCATCAATATTTATATAAGGTATCAAACCAGGAATCAACTCTTATCTGCTGCTCAAATTATTCAAAAGTCACTGAATACGCAGCTTATAAGCAGCACGAAGGATAATATTACTGCAGACGAGAAAACAGAACTGAACTCTCTGTTAAAAATAAATAGAATACTTAAACAGACCCAAACCTTTCTTGACATAAAATATGCAGTGGTAAACGTAAATGAGAAGGTGATTTTTCCAAGGAATTTAGCAAGTGAAGAGGCGGGTATATTAAGTAATGATATAATACCTTCCTTAGGTAAGAAAAATATTTTAGGTAGTGGGCTGAAAAAGAATAGAATAGAATACTTTAGTGCTTCAAATATAAAGTATGCAGCACTAATACATCCCTTTGCTTTAGAAAATAAAAAATCATTAGGGAATTTAATACTCTATTCAGACATGAAAAATAGCAGTCAGCTTATACTTTCAATTAATGTAATACTTTTTTCCATAATGCTTGTTGCTGCAATTATTGCATTAATAATTTCAAATGCTGTATCTAAGAAGATCTCCAAACCAATTTCACTTTTAAATGAATATGCCAAGAAAATCGGTGAAAGAGATTATAAAATTGTACCTGAAAAATATGAGGATAATGAAATTGGAGAATTGGCAGAGACTATGGAAGCAATGGCAGAAAAGCTTAAAGCTTATGACTCTACCATGAAGACCTTTTTACAAAATGCCTCACATGAACTTCGTACACCATTAATGTCAATACAAGGGTACGCAGAAGGAATAAAGCTTGGAGTAATAGAGGATACAAATAGTGCAGCTGATGTGATAATTGATGAGAGCAAAAGGCTAACGAATATTGTGGAGGAACTTCTGTATTTATCTAAGCTAGATTCCATGCAGGAGGCTTTTAACCTTGAAGCCTTAAATACTGAAGACCTTCTTAAGGGCTGTATAGATAGAGTAAATGGCATTGCCATAAAAAATGGCGTGAACATAAGCCTTAATGTAAAGGATAAAGATCTAATAATTAGGGCAGATGACGAAAAATTATCAAGAGCTGTAATTAATATATTAGGAAATTCCTTGAGATATTCTAAAAAAGAAATTAGTGTAAGCCTTGAAAGCTTAGGTAACAGTATTAATATAACCATAAAAGATGATGGGCCGGGCTTTGATGGGCAGGAATTAAAGAATGTCTTTGATAGATTTTATAAGGGAAAAGGAGGTAAGCATGGACTTGGACTTGCAATTACAAAGAGCATAATAGAAAAACATAATGGCAGGGTTACAGCTGAAAATAACAGCAGGGCAGGAGCATGTTTTAAAATTATTTTACCTAAAGTAGTTGAATAAAGCCCTAAATAGAAATTAGTTACTAAGTAATTTTGTTAAAGGAGCTTGCAGGAGAGAAATAAGCTTTCACTGTGGGTTCCTTTTTTATTTCATATATTATAATCTTGGTAAAATATTACTTCACAATATTGTTACATTTTGATATAATTTTACATATAACTACATAATCCATCATAAATTGTTAAAATAAGATACCATAGATAAAGGCAAACCTATTGAAAGATAGAGACGCAAAGCCACGGGCCTAAAGTTTATTAAGCTAAGGCAGCCGGGTTACCTAAATAGTATTGTTTACGCTTTTACTTATCTAACACCATGTATTATTATTGCAGTTAGGTATATCTATGGATTTGTTTGGAGGTGTATACCTGAGAGAAAATAGTATCCATAGCTATATTTGATCATTGATTTTATTAATACAAAGGGGAGTAAAAGATGGGAAAAAGAAAGTTATTAAGTGCTATTACTGCAGTACTGTTCTTATTTCAATTGATTTTTGGAGTTGGATTTGCAGGGAAGGTTAAGGCTGAAGCAGCTAGTTCTTCTCTTCCAACGTTTATGGATGTTAGAAAAGAAACTTTGGGCTTTGCATATCAGTATAAAAATAAGACAATTGTTAATAATACTGTAATTGTTGACAACAATATAAAATTCTTTGTTGAAGAGAATGGCCAAAAACATATAATTTCTCAAGACTTTAATCTTATAAGGCATTTAATTTACATAGGAGTATATAACGATAATGTTTATGTAGCTTCAAATGGAGATGACCAAAGCCAGCCATATGCAATATATAAGGCAAATTTAAATACCTACAAGATGGAATTTGTAAAAAATGTACCTATCTACGGTGATGGAAAAGCATATATTACAGATTACAAAATAGATGCAAATGGAGTATTCTGGTTTGCAGCAGACCAAAACAATATTCCAATCTATGATGCAAATGGAAAAATTACAGATTATAATACAAAATACATAATATATAATGATAAGGGATTTTCCCATGAAGAACTTGTTCTTCAAAAGGGAGATTCTTTGTATAACACATATGGTAGGCTGCAACAGGGTTTAGATGGAAGTATGTGGTTTTTTAAATCCCTTGCATTAGGTGCTGATAATAAGGTATTTAGGATCTTAAATGATAACACAATTAAGGAATATTCAATAAATAGTACAAATCATATTAAAGCTATTTATCCTGGGACAAACAATACATTGCTTGTATACACTCAAGAAATTTCACCAGTTAACTATGCCGTAGTGAAGAATATCATACAAAAGTATACAATTAGTAATAATGGTCTTAGCCTTGTTAAAGAATATGATTTATCTGCAAAACAATTTTTTGAATCAGGCGATATCAATGGAAATATGTGGATAGATACAGATGGGGTCATTTCAAAGTTGGAAGACCAGGGCTTTGTAGATAAGTATATTGTATCTAGCGGTATGCTTGGACTTAATGTGTATGATGATCAGCATTTAGTTACATGTGGTATTGTAGGGTTTGGCTATACACCAATATCTATAGACCAACCTTCATCAGCAGCTCCAGCAGCACCAGCTTCAGAAAATTTCACAACAACTCTTAATGGCAAAGATGCCCTCATAACATTAAATTCAAGTAAAATATCTAAGGATGCTGTAAATGATATAACACCAGTTATACCTACAGATGTAAAAACTGTAGAAGCTAAAATTGATGCTGCGTCCATAAATGGCGGTAAAGGAAGCATAAAGCTTAATTCTAATAATGTTATAGTTGGTCTTCCATTTTCTACTATAGATTTTAATGGAATAGGACAAGGAGACTATGTAAATTTAAAACAAAATTTAGTAGTAGGAGATGCAGTTTTAAATTCACTTAAAAGTGTAGGGAAGGTATTTGATTTTAGCCTTTCTGCATATAAACAGGACGGCACGAAAATAAAGGATATACATACATTTAAAAGTGGAAAAGCTAATATATCTGTAAAATTGTCTAAAGATGAAATTAGTGGTTTAGATATTACGAAACTTGCCGCTTTCTACTACAACGAAAATACAAAGCAGTGGGAAAAAGTTGGTGGAAGCTATAATAAAGATACAATGACCTTTACCTTCGATACTAGTCACTTTAGTAAGTATACTATTGCTGAAGCAAATGGTATGCTTCCTCAAACAGGATCAGTAATAAATTTTAATAATTTAATGCTCCTAGCCTTTGCGTTTATCTTAATTGGAGGCTTTATGTTCTTTAGAAAAGATAAAGCAGTAAAAGCGGGCAATTAAGAGCAGTAGAATCTAATATACAAAAAACCTAGAGAAAATTCTCTAGGTTTTTATTTTATTTTGCTATATATTAACAATGGTTTTAAAAATAAATATTGCCTCATAAAATGAATTATGAGCTTTGCATTAAATAAAGGAAGTAATTCGTCTATATAATTAAAGAGCTTATAAATAATACATAGGCAAGGACAACTATTAATTGTTCAAGGCTAGTAATTCATAGGGGCTGGTATTATGGAAAAGGAAAAACAAAAACCTAAACCAAATAAAATTTTATTAGTCATTTTAATTCCTCTTTGCTCTTTACTAATTATATATTTTGGGACATCAATTTACTTTTTAAAGCATTTTTATTATGGCTCCACCATTAACTGCATCAATGTTTCAGGTAAAACTGTTGAGGAAGTAAAAAGTGAAATGTCATCAAAGCTTCAAGACTTTACCTTGGAATTAAAAGAGAGAGGCGGAGCAAAGGAAGAGATAAGCGCAGTTGATATTGACTTAAAGTATACTTCTGAGGAGGAATTTAAGAAGTTAAAGGATAAACAAAGTGCTTTAAAATGGATTACTGCATTTAGCAATAAAAAAAATAATGAAATTACTGTTGGTGTTACCTTTGATAGAGAATTACTAAAAAAGCAGCTTGATAAGCTTAACTGCCTTAATAGTAGTAACATTGTTGAGCCTAAGAATCCCCGCTTTACCTATACAGAGAGTGGGTATATTATTGTACCGGAAATCCCAGGAAATAAAATTAATAAAGATATTTTATATAATGAAGTTGAAAAGGCAATTTTAAAGGAGGGCACTTCTTTAGATTTGGAAGCTATAAATTGTTATATAAATCCACAATATACTTCAAAATCTGAAAAAATAATTGAGACTAAAAATATTCTTAATAAATATGCAGCCTCCAAGATTACCTATAATATTGGAGACAAAAATGAAATAATAGATGGTTTAATAATAAATAAGTGGCTTAGTGTAGATGAAAACTTTAAAGTTAGTCTTGATGAGGTAAAGGTAAAGAGTTATTTAACTGGACTCTTCAATAATTATAATACCATTGGGAAAACAAGAAGTTTTACTACCTCCTCAGGAAAAACAATAAAAGTAAGCGGCGGGGATTATGGCTATGCCATTAATACATCAGCAGAAACACAGGACTTTATTGCTGCAATAAAAGAAGGAAAAACTATAACAAAAGAGCCAAAGTATTCTCAAACAGCTTTTTCAACCATAACAAGTGATATTGGAAATACCTATGTTGAAATAGATATGACAAAGCAGCATATATGGTTTTATAAAAATGGCTCCCTTATAGCCCAGGGAGATATTGTTACAGGCAACGTTAACGCCGGGCACAAAACACCTTCAGGTATCTATAGATTGAAATACAAACAAAATGGTGCTGTGTTAAGAGGACCGGATTATGCTGCACCTGTTACCTACTGGATGCCCTTTAACGGAGGAATTGGATTACATGATGCCAGCTGGAGAAGCAGATTTGGTGGCAATATATATAAAACAGATGGCTCCCACGGCTGTGTAAATCTCCCCTTCAGCCTAGCCAAGACCATATTTGAAAACATCGACGCCGGAACCCCGGTGGTATGTTTCTATTAGGGATGGTTAATTACTTTGGTCTCTCTCCATTAGGGGACGGTTAATGATTTTATTCACTATTACGCTATTAAAGTTTAGGGGCGGTTAACATTTTATTGTACTTCTTAATTAAGTGTACATTTTTGTTAACCGTCCCATTTTAGAGTGAAAATTGTTATTAACTGTCCCCATTGGATAATATCCATAAGTTAATATAGCGAGGTTAAATTGGTGCCAGGTATAGCAGCTAGCATTCTTGAGGATATAAATTTGTGACCATTCCAAGTTAAAAAGTTCTGAATATAACCTAAGGTATCGCTGTTAGTAGTACCTATAATACGCTGAAAAGCAAGTAAATCAAAAGAATTACTTTTTTCATTGTTTACAACTGGAACTAAGGCACCTATAGCAAGCACTTCTCCTTGCACAGGTTTCTTTAACCTGCCATCTTCGTTGTAAAACAGAGATAAATAATCATAGCCTTTATAGCTAATGTCTAGTATAAAAAGCTTATTTAGCATTACATTGGCTACTTGGACTTTATAGAAATCAGCATAATCAACTTTATAAATATACTCCTTATTGTAATTATCAAAGTTGAATATCTCCTGAAGATTACTATTTTTAAAAGAATAAATATAAAAGAACCCATAGCCACCGCTGCCGCCTGAATCAATACTTACCTTTATATCATCAACCTTATCTTTGGTAAAGTCACCAAGAAATAAGCTTGCATTATACCCTGAATTGAACTCAGGAGTAATAGCTTTTCTTTGCTTTGTGTACCCATCCTCAATTACAACTGTAATGTTATCAGCAAAAATTCCTTTAAAGCCATTAGGCTTGGTGCCATATAGGGAAACCTTATCAGGTATTCCATCACCTGTTACATCTCCAAACTTCATGTCCAGTAAATATACCCTTGAGAGAAAAGGATTTACACTATTCATTTTAAACCTTCCTGCATATTATTCATCATAAAAATATTATATGATGGCTCAACTTGTTATGCTAATTTAAAAATAAAGATTTGAATAGATTACACTTGATTTTAGGAGGAAGCGCACCTACAAGTAATCTGCCAAAATCTCTGAATGTAAACATACCTGGATTTGAAACAGCAGGTAATGCAGGTTGGATAATATCTAACTTAAAGTGTACTATCCAGAATCAATACACGTACAGGCACAAAAGGGTTCAATACATAATGTGGTTGAAATGTTATTAATTAACATGTATAATTATACTGTTAACATATGTAAGGTTAGATATTAATCGTAGATGCAGGCATATATTTTTTTTGTACAAATAGAAATCGTTTTCTAAATGCCATTATATACTTTTCCTAAATTATTTTATTAAAGCTATTAAGCGGGGGGTGAAATGATTAAGACATAAAAGGATGGTTCAAGCACTTTCAAGCAAGGAAGTACAGTAAAGGACTTACCGGCAGGTACCATCCAGCTTAGAATTGACCTTGGAGATGGGCCAAATAATGTTGTACAAATAAAAATAAATTAAGATCTTATTACGATTTGTGGTTGAAATGTAATATAGTGGTATGGCAAAAATTTTAAAAATACTAAAAGGAGGATAAAAATGAGAAAAACTAGAAAAAAGATAATTTCCTACTTGTTGAGCGCAGCTCTCTCTATTTCGATGTTGGCAGTGCCTTCAGTATCCTATGCAGATGTTTTAAGCGTAACAACTCAAGGGAATCCGGGTTCATTTACTTTACCAGCCTCGCAAGGAATAACAGGAACTCACACCGTTACCTTTGATCCTTATTCTTTAATGATTGATGGTAAGCGAACTTTCATTTATTCCGGCGAATTTCATTACTGGCGTTTGCCAAGTCAATCGGAATGGTTGGATGTGCTTCAAAAAATGAAGTCGGCTGGTTTTAATGCTGTTTCCATTTACTTCAACTGGAATTTCCATTCAGCGGCACAAGGACAATACGATTTTACAGGCATCCGAGACATAGACAAGCTTCTTACCATGTGTGAGGAGGCTGGACTCTATGTTATTGCCAGACCAGGCCCATATATCAATGGTGAAACAGATGCTGGTGGATTCCCCGGCTGGCTGATGACTCAAGCAGGAAAGGCACGCACTAACGCACCAGATTATGTTGCAGCTTGTAAAGAATGGCTGAGTACTGTGGATTCAATTATTGCAAAACATCAGATTACAAATTCTAACAATCCCGGAAGTGTCATTCTATATCAGGTGGAAAATGAATATACCGGCGGCGATAAAAATTATATGCAGGCCCTGATTGACACAGTACATGCTGATGGAATCAACGTGCCATTGTTTCATAATGACAAAAGCGGGCCTCAAGGTAACTGGGCATCTGGCTTGGGTGCTCCGGAAATATATGCCTTTGACAGCTATCCAAGCTTTGGCACTCTTCCAACATACTATGGAGATGGAAACAAAAGGAACCCAAACTCTCCAAACTTTGTGGCAGAACTTGGTGGCGGTTGGTTTGACCCTTGGGGCGGTAAAGGATTTGCTTCCCTTGCTCCAAGCTACAATGCCAATTATGAAAATATTGCATATAATCATGTGGTATCCGAAGGCGCTACCATGATGAATATTTATATGACTTATGGTGGTACAAGCTGGGGGTATTTACCCTTCCCGGGAGTTTATTCTTCCTATGACTACACAGCTGCTATAAGCGAGAACCGTCAGATAGGCTCAAAATACAACGAGGAAAAACTGCTTGCTACTATGTATCGAACGCTTACACCACTTACCAAAACGGATACATTAACGACGCAAGTCCCGAGCAATTCAGGCCTAATCGTGAATGCAATGAAAAATCCGGATTCGGGGACTCAGTTCTATGTGCTCCGTCATAGCTCCGGTAACACAACAACTACTGATACAACAAATTTAGCAATCAGTACTGCTGATGGTAACTACACCATCCCCCAGCAAACTGGTACTTCTATTAGTATAAATGGGCAGGAATCAAAATTCTTGGTTGCAAATTATGCACTTGGTTCTGAGCACCTGGTGTATTCAACTTCAAATTTATATACTTACATAACGCAGGGAAACCGTGATACTGCTCTCCTTTATGGAGCAGGACCAGGCACAAACGGAGAAACCGTTCTTCGTTATGCACAGCAGCCAACTGTTTCAGTTTTATCTGGAACTGTAACATCAAACTATGATCCAGTAAGTAAAGATTTACGCTTAAATTATAATCATAATGATAGTGAAGCTCGTGTTCTTATTTCAGATGGCAGCAGAGAATTGCTGCTGATTCTTACAACTACCGCAACAGCTCAGACTTATTGGCGTAATGATACATCTAGCGGAGCTGTACTGGTAAAAGGACCCTATTTATTACGTTCAGCTTCTGAGGAAGCTGGTAATACTTTGGCACTTCAGGGTGATAATGACAAAGCAACAACTGTTGAAGTCTTTGGGGCTTCTTCAATCAATCAAATCACTTGGAATGGGGTACCAATGAATGCATCCCAAACAGCCTCTGGATCCTATACATTCTCTCTTGCAGATCCAGCACCAGCTGCCATTCCGCAGCTTGCAAACTGGAAGTTTACTTATGAAACTCCACAGGCACAGCCAAGTTTTGATGACTCTAGCTGGATAAGTGCAAATAAAACAACTACAAATAACCCAACAAAGCCTTCAACTCCTACTGTTTTATATGCAGATGACTACGGATTCCACCGTGGTGTCATTTGGTTCCGTGGTCATTTTAATGCAAGTGGTAATGAAACGGGTATTACCCTTGATGGAGAAGGAGGAACCAATGGTGCTTTTGCTATATGGCTCAATGGTTCCTATCTTGGTTCTTCCTTAAGCGGAACGAAAGCTTTCACATTTCCTTCAAATCTCTTGAATGTCGGCAGCGACAATGTGATATCTGTAATGCTGCAAAGCATGGGACATGATGAAGATGGAGGCAATAATGATGCGCAGAAAAGTCCTCGAGGACTTATTAAAGCAGCAATGCAAGGAGCGTCCACCACTTTATCCTGGAAGCTCCAGGGAAACCAAGGCGGAGAGACTCTATTAGATGCGGTTCGTGGTGTACCAAACGCAGGTGGATTATATGGAGAAAATAATGGATGGAACCTCTCAAGTTATCCGGATCAATCCTGGACTCAAGTGACGCTTCCTGACAATTGGGCAGCTAGAAGTCTGCCGGCAGGAGTCGCATGGTATAGAACTTCATTTGACCTGGATTTTCCGACCATGAGTGATGTACCACTGGGACTTAACATTAGTGATACTGCGTCAAAAAACTATCGTGCCTATATTTATGTAAATGGATGGCTTCTAGGCCAATACATCAATAATCTGGGGCCGCAGCATCTATTTGCGCTGCCTCCGGGTGTGTTGAATCCAAATGGAAAAAATACTGTAGCCATTGCAGTATGGGCATTGGATGGATCTTCAACGGGACTTGGTCAAGTGAATTTGCAGCAATTAGGCAATTATGCAGGCGGCGTACCGGTTCAAATGATGGACAGCCCCGACTATAATTCACTTTTTGCCGGAATAACTCCATCTCAAAGAGATAATGCAGTGCTGGCTCTTTCCTGCCCTGTTACGACTATAGGCGGGGGGAAAACACAAACAATAACAGGCGTACTAACGAATGAAGGAACGAATCCAATTCAGATTAACAGCGTGAATATAAATGCTCCGGCAGACTGGACTGTTGCTTTAAAAGGTGCAGCTGCAAGCGGAATAGTGGCACCGGGCCAGACCAAAACTGTACAATGGGATGTCACCACCGCTTCGGCATACCCGGGATATTTGGTGCAATTGACTGCAAAAGCAAATTATACTGACTCACAAGTAGATACAACAACTGCAATGCTTTCAATTGGCGATGCATCCATTTCTTCCACTGCTGTATCAGGGATTTCACTGGATAAGCCTGACCTTTACTTGCTGCCGGGAACAACAATGCCCATCATTCCCATCATTGCACCGGCAGATGCCTATAACAAGGCAGTAACCTGGACTTCTTCTGATGAGTCTGTTGCAACCGTTGACCAAAAAGGAAATGTCACCGGCGTTGCAGAAGGATATACGATTATTACAGCTCAAACAGAAGATGGTAATTTTGTTGCAACCTCAAACGTCAATGTAGTACCTAAAGTAACACCAGTGTCAGGTATCACTTTGAACAAAAATATGTATAATTTTGTATCAGATTATTTCTCCTCAGTCACTCCGACATCGATTCAACCAAAGACACAGTTGGTTACCAGTATACAACCGGTTCAGGCAACTGATGTACGTGTCACTTGGGCGTCGGACAATCCATCAGTGGCAACAGTAGACCAATCAGGCATAGTAACTGCAATTAGACCGGGTATCGCTAATATAAAAGCGACAACTAATGATGGCGGTTATATAGCAGCGGCTGCAGTGTATGTACCTACAATGAGCGAAAGCTTTCAGAACCAGAACTCTGGATCCAACTGGGGTGTAGGAAAAGGCAGTGAAAATGGTACTATGTCTGCATCTGTTGGAACAGCCTCAGGTGTCACAGGCCAGGTATTAAATTTAGCTGGCAGCGGTACCGGTGCAAGAGCTGCCTATAAAAACTTTACACCAGCAATTGCAAACAGCAAAATACAGCTTGCTTTTGACTGGAATATTGGAGCTCCTGCTGCAGGATCAGGGCAACTTCGTATTCAAGATAGTAACCATAAAAATTTCATAACCTTCGGTGTTCCACAAGGCGGCACAAGCACTTTACTTTATACAACAACTGCAACTCTTCCGTCTAATACCGCACTGAATACATCCACTGCAAAAGTAATAGCTGCATCCGGGTTTAATACGGCTAATGCAACTTATCATGTTAATGTTATACTGGATATGACAAGCAAAATAATCAGTTTTACTTTTACAAATACAGCCGATGCAAGTAAAGCTGTAACCGTGAACAACGTGCCCTTTGCAACTGGAACTACATATGCTCAAAATCTAGGTGCTCTTGAGTTCTATGCAACCCGAACCGGATCTATGAACTGGTACCCGTGGATTGACAATTTCAATGTATATAAGTTGTCAGATACAACAGCTCCAGTAACTACATCAACCATTTCACCTGCAGCAGCAGATGGTGAAAACAACTGGTATGTTCACTCTCCAGTGGTCACATTAAATGGAACGGATGATTTAACAGGCATTGAAAAGATTCTTTACAGCCTTGATAATGGAACTACATGGAACACATACACAAAACCAATTTCAGTAGAAAATAATGGAGTAAATTACCTACAATACTATTCAATAGATAATGCAGGTAATATTGAACAAACAAAATCGTTAACTTTTAATGTAGACTTAAATGCACCAACTACAACTTTTGTTGTGTGCCCAACTTCTTCAGAAGGTAAAAATGGATGGTATATTAAACCTGTGTCCGTTTCATTAAGTGCAGCTGACGAGGAGTCTGGTGTGAACTCCATAATGTATAGCTTGGATAATGATGCATTTATGACATATACTGATGCTATAACTGTTGATACTAGTAGAAATCACATTTTACAGTACTATTCTATTGATAAGGCAGGCAATAAGGAGGATATGCATACTCAGTCTATTAATATAGATTTGGATGGCCCCATAATTGTAATAACACAACCTACGGCTGATTCCTACAGTGATGCTGCAAACCTAATGCCTCAGTTTACAGTAAATGATTCAGTATCAGGTTTGGATGTTTCCAAAACCACGGTGACTCTAGATGGGCAGGCCATTGCACAAAATTCTTCAATCCCTCTTTATACATTGGAACTTGGAGAACATGTGATTTCCGTTACCGCCTTCGATAAAGCCGGAAATAAATCGACTCAAACAGTTACATTCAAAACTAAAACTAGTGTAGATAGTTTAAAATCACTTATTGCTTGCTTTACTAAATTGGGTTCTATTGATAATAGTGGCATAGCAAATAGTTTAATACAAAAGATTAATAATAACGATCTGAAGAGCTTTATAAACGAAGTTGAAGCGCAGGCGAATAAGCACATAGAAGGAGAAGCATCGAAAATTATGCTTCGTGATGCACAAGCCCTCTTAAAATAGAAAAAGGAGGGTAAAATATAGAGCTAGTTTACAGCTATTCGAGTCAATGAATTATACTAGGTAACACTGGGCATAATATCACTCCGAAAAAAAGGAGATGATATTATGTCCAGCTTTTTACGTATTAAAGCTATGATTTCATATACCATACCAAAAATATCTAAGTTATCTGATATATGGCTTCATCGGATTTATGAGGATGAAAGCTATTCAAAAAAAAATTTATACAGATTACACTTGATTTTATTCATATTAATCCGATAATAGAAAGTAGGTGGAAAATTAAAGAAATGGGTAAATCTGAAAGCAGATGATGGGAGTTGGGTGAATGAAATTTAAAAACAAAATAACTTGTATAATATTATCTACAGCTGTGATAATATCATCGAGTACAACCGTGTTTGCTGATCCGACAGTTGACTCTCTTAATAACCAAAAACAGCAGCTGGAGAATCAAAATAAGCAAAATAACTTGAATATGCAGAAAAGCCAATTAAATGCTGATAGTGCTGAAAAAGATATTAAAAATCTTAATAAACAGATAGAAATGCTAGATTCTAAGATAGAAGGTCTTAATAGGACCATTGCAGATACAAAGGCAAAAATAACTACAAAAGAAGCAGATATACAAGTAGCCCAAAAGCATTATGATGAAGCTGAAGCTGATTTAAAAGATGAGCAGGAATTATTCAATAAAAGAATGAGGGCTATGTATATAGCAGGAAATGATCAATATGTAAGTATCCTGCTATCATCGAAAGATTTCAATGACTTTCTTTCAAAAGCACAGGCTATTGTATCAATAATTAATTTCGATAATAGAGTAATAAAAGATTTTCAAGATAAAAAACAAATAATTAAGTCAGCAGAAGCAGCTTTAATGCAGGACAAAGATGAACTCACAGCATATAAGAAAGAAAATGAAAGCAAATTAGCTGAAGTTCAAAGTAATATTGAAAATCAAAGGCAGTTAGTAGCAGAGGCAAAAAGTAGACAAGCATATTATATTAGTCAAATAAGCGATTATAAAAATAAAGTTGCAGCTGTAGACAAGCAGGTTCAAGATACAATTAAACAATTACAAGCCTTAGCACAAGCTCAAAATCCATCAAATAATAATGGAGCAGGGGTGCCAGCTGCACCAAATGCTATTGTAGCCTATGCCTATACTTTTTTAGGAGATCCTTATGTATGGGGAGCTGAAGGCGAAATTTTTACGCAAGCAGATATAGATATGTATAGAAATACTGCTCATGATTTAAGTGGTATGGAAAAGTTACTAGGTAGACAATCCTTTGATTGCTCAGGACTTATGCAATATATATACGCACACTTTGGAATACATATCAGCAGAACTACTTACTCACAAATTAATGATGGAACCCCGGTAAGTAGAAGCAATCTAAAACCAGGTGATTTGGTATTCTTTGGGACTTATAGTGATCCCCACCACGTTGGCATGTATGTAGGAAACAACTGCTATATACAAGCGCCATATAGCGGAGATGTAGTAAGGGTAAGTTCTCTAGATGATTCAGATGAATATCTATGTGCTAGAAGAATATTAAAATAGCAACAAGTTATCTAGCAGCATGCAATGCAGCAATGACTGTAAAGTAAAAAGCCAGGCACAGCCTCTTGTAAAGGTTATGTCTGGCTTTTATATTACCTAATTTCAGTAACAGAGTGAAAATAGTTATTAACCGTCCCCATTAGACCCATTGAATTTATGCTGAAGGCTCTATGGTTTCCTCTGTCTTAACTTTATTCATTACACTATGCTTATAGCCGTAAAGCATGTAAACAATAATACCTATTACAAACCAAACTACAAATCTAATTTGAGTAACATGTGGTAGCTTAATAATTAGGAAGCCGCAGAATAATATAGCAAGACCAGGTACTACTGGAACAAATGGACATTTAAATGGTCTCTCTAGATCAGGTCTCCTCTTTCTTAGAAGAATTATTGAGAAGGCAACAATTATAAAGGCTGCAAGTGTACCTATATTTGTTAATTCAGCAACTACTCCTATTGGAGTAAAGCCAGCAAGCAATGAAGTAACTATACCAACTAGTATTGTGCTCTTTACAGGAGTCTTGAATTTAGGATGAACTTCACCAAATACTTTAGGAAGTAATCCATCTCTTGACATTGCAAAGAATACACGAGTTTGACCAAACATCATAACAAGTAAAACTGAAGTTATACCGCAAACTGCTCCAACAGATACTAAGGCAGCTCCCCAGCTGATTCCTAATTGCTGAAGTGCAAATGCAACTGGTGCAGCGGTTTCCTTATAGATTGAATATGGTAATATACCGGTTAGTATTGCAGATACAATTATATATAGAATTGTACAAATTATTAAAGAGGCAATTATACCTTTTGGCAAATCCTTTTGAGGATTCTTAACTTCTTCTGCGGCAGTAGATACCGCGTCAAAGCCTATATAAGCAAAGAATATAATTGAGGCTCCTTGGAAAACTCCACTCCAGCCATAGGGCATAAATGGTGTCCAGTTCGCAGGTTTTACATGTCCTACTGCAAGACCAATGAACAATAAAACCATCAATATCTTTATTCCTACAATTATATTATTAAATTTTGCGCTTTCTTCTACTCCAATAATGAGCAAGCTTGTTATACAGAATATAATAAAGATTGCTGGTAAATTAATTAAGCCCCCATCAGTTCCAGGAGCATTTATAAGCTGCTTTGGTAGATGAATTCCTGCAGCTCCCAGCAGTTCCACTATATAGCCCGACCAACCAATGGCAACAGCGGCTATAGCCACAGCATATTCAAGGATTAAATCCCACCCGATAATCCAAGCCCAAATTTCTCCTAAGGCTGCATACCCATAGGTATAAGCACTTCCGGCTATTGGTACCATTGCTGCAAATTCAGCATAGCATAAAGCTGCAAAAGCACAGGCTAAGCCTGAAATGATAAAGGAAAGTATAAGAGCTGGTCCTGAGTATTTTGCAGCTGCTACTCCAGTTAACACAAAGATGCCTGTCCCAATAATGGCACCTACACCAAGCATGGTTAATTCAAATGCACCTAGAGACTTTTTTAATGATTTTCCTGAAGTTGATTCTGCGATTAATTCATTAATAGGTTTTAATCTAAAGATTTTTTTTATCATGTCATTCCCCCCAGTTCGAGTTATTTTTTATACGTCATTGAAGTAAAGCTATACAGCAATAATATTATTATTAGTATATATTGAATATTTGCATTTTTCAACATATTTTTTAGTTAATTTATAAAAATTTCAAAAAAATTTTATTACTATTAATGAAAAATATAGAATTATGGAATAATATGAAAATTATGGGTGAAAAGCAGTGTTTTTCTTCAGATATTTTAGTATAGTAACAGCTATTTTTATATAATTAAAATATAGTATAATAAGTTATATCATAAGCTTGAATAAGTTAATCTATTAAAAGAGTATATGAGAAATAAAGTTTTTTATGGTGTACAGAATTTAATATTATTTATGTGCTGAATAAGGAATTTAAGGGATTGACTGATTAATAATTATCCACTCAAAAGAATATTTGGAGGTACTAGTGTGATAAGAAAGGCAATAGTAGAAGATTTAAGAGATATTATGAATATAATAAAGGAAACTAAAGTGGAAATGCATTCTTATAATAATTATCAATGGGATGAAAGCTATCCTTTGGAAAAGGATTTTATTAATGATATTGAAGATGGATGTTTATATGTAGCAGAAAGAGAAGGTAAATTGATGGGCTTTGTATGTATTAACAAAATAGAGCCATCAGAGTACAGTGGACTAAATTGGTCATTAAATGAGGAAGCTATGGTTATTCATAGAATGTCTGTTAATCCATCCAGCAGAAGAATGGGAATTGGCACTGAGCTAATGAAGTTTGCTGAAGAATTAGCTTTGAAAAATAATATTAGATATCTGAAAACAGATACCTATTCAATAAATACAAAAATGAATGCCTTGTTTGTAAAATGCGGACACAAACTTGTTGGAGAAATGAGTTTCTTAAGTAAAGAAAAACCCTTTTACAGCTATGAAAAAATATTGTAAAATTTAATGATTAAAACTGAATTAAAAATAAACTATAAACAAAATAAGAGGTATAAAGATGGGGATGAATAATAGTACTGAGGCTGGCAGTGAGTCTAACATGACTCAAAATAAGAAAACATATATTAAACTTAGTGAAGAAGTTAATAAGGCAAGAAGATTACATACTAATTTTATTTTTGCCATATTTATTTGCTTATTTTTTGGCTTCGGAAATCCATTATTTTTAGTGGGAACAGCTGCACTTACCCTATATATTTTTATTAGTAAAAATGCCAGACAAAGAAGGTTTGTGGCCGTGGCGGTGAGCAGCTTACATTCTTCAAAAATAAACAAGGCTAAAGATTATTTGGAAAAGGCTAGAAACATAACTGAAAATCAGTTAGTTAAAGCCTTAGAAAATGATATTAATAAAATAGAAAATGCAGGTAATGATGAAGTAGAAGTGGAAGATAATATATTTAAAATGCAGAAGGAAAGAAATATAAGAGCAGAAGAGCTTGAAAAGCAAGGGGATGTAAAAGGTGCAATTAAGCTCTATGAGGAAAATATTAAAGAGGGCTTTCCAGGAATACTTCCTTATGACAAGCTTTTGGTTATATATAAAAAAGAAAAGAATTATGATGAGGAGCTTAGGATCATAAATAGGGCTATTGAAGTTTTTGATAAGCTATATTTAAATTGTGATATTGAAATTAATAAAGCTTTATATTTGGAGACAGCCCAAAAGTATAAGAAAATATTAAATAAATTGCTAAATAAAAAATAAATCCGAGTTTTTATAAAAACTCGGATTTATTTTTTAAGTTAGGCTATGTTATAGAATATTGTTAACAATAATATAGCACTTATATACGAAATTATCCAATATACATGCTATAGGATTAGTTTTCATCTGTATTTTATTGTAACTTTAGTAATATAATTACGTATAAAGTTTATAGTTATAATAAAAGAGGTTTGATTATTTTGTCATTTCCCACTTTGGGATATAAGTATACATAGAAAAACAGAACAAAAGAAGCCTGTAATATACAGTAAGTTTATTCTTTAGGAGGTAATGATAAAGGATGAAAAAAATTATTTTAATTATTTTTTCAACATTTCTACTTTTAGGGCTAATTGGATGCTCAAATCAACAAAAATTAAAGATGCAAATGTAAAGCAACCAAGTAATGTGACTGATAAAAAACAAGATGTTAGAGAGGTTGTATGGAATCAACTTAATGCACAGGAAAAAGAGCATATAAAAGGCACATGGAATGACTTTAAAGTGAGTAAAATAACTTTAACAGAAAATATGGGAAGAATATCTGATAAGTCCTATATTGGTAAAGAAGTATATCTTATTGATTTTACAATCGACAGTATGGCTATACCAAACAATAGAATTGTATATGCATCATTAGATGACTACAAACTTATAGGTTATGGTTTGGTAGATTAACTTTAAAGGGCTAATATATCCTAAGATTAAGAAGACATCCTTAATTAACTTAAAGGATGTCTTCTTAATATAAAATTAATATTGATACTTCTTTTCCAATATATGAACCAATTCATACATTACATAAGCTATAATTGAAAGTATTAAAATACTCATCATAACCATGTCTAATTGAGATACCTGGCCACCGTATACTATAAGGAAGCCTAAGCCTTCCCTTGCTACAAGGAATTCACCCATAATTACACCAACCCAGGACAAGCCTACATTTATTTTTAGTGCAGAAATAAGAGTTGGAATGCAGGAAGGAATAATTAAGTGTGTCAGTGTTTGAAGCTTACTTGCACCAAAGGTTTTTAAGAGCTTTACCTTATCTTCATCCACCTCATTGAAGCCCCCAAGGACTGTAATGATTGTTACAACTACGGATATTAAAAGTGCCATAACTATAATAGCTCCTACTCCATTTCCAATCCAAAATATAATTATAGGGCCTAGGGCTACCTTTGGAAGGGCATTTAAAACTACAATGTATGGGTCTAACACTCTTGACAAAAACTTTGACCACCATAATATTACTGCTATTATTGTTCCAAGGAGGGTTCCTAAGGTAAAGCCTACTATGGTTTCAGTGCAGGTGACTGAAATATGCCTAAACAAAGTACCTTCCTTATAAATTTCAATGAGGCTTTTAAACATTCTTGAAGGAGTACTAGTTAAAAAAGGATCTATAATCTTTAAGTCTCCCAATACCTCCCACAGAAGAAAGAAAACAATGAGGATTAAAAATCTTGCAATTGTAACCCTTCTATTTGTGCCTTTTACCTTTTTTATATATTGTAATTGTTCTTTACTTTCCATCAAGATTCACCTCCAATTCCTTCCAAATGCCATTGAAGTATTCTCTAAAAATTGGAGCCTCTCTTCGGCTAAAGGGTGTCTTATATTTTTCTTCAAAAATAACAGGCACATCATTTTTTATTCTTGCAGGACGCTTAGATAAAATAATTACTCTTGATGACATGGATACTGCTTCAGAGATATCATGGGTAACCATAATGGCAGTCTTGCCTTCTTTTTTTATTATTTCATAAATTTCATCACTAACGTTTAGCCTGGTTTGATAGTCAAGTGCTGAAAAAGGCTCATCTAAGAGAAGTACTTCTGGGTCCATAGCCAAAGTTCTTATTAGTGCTACCCTTTGCCTCATACCGCCAGATAATTCCTTTGGACGATGATCTTTAAATTCCCATAAATTATATTTCTTAAGTAGGTTCTCTAACTTTTCTTTATTTTTGCTATTTAGTTCATGTTTTATGTTTAAGCCTAAGGATACATTATTCCAAACGCTTAGCCACTCAAATAAATGATCTCGTTGAAACATATACCCAAGTTTCTCAGAATAGCTATGAATTTCTTCCTCGTCCACCTTAACCGTTCCAGATGAGGGTTTAATGAGCCCAGCTATAATATTTAAAAGAGTAGATTTACCACAACCTGAAGGCCCAACAATGCTGACAAATTCTCCTTTTTCTATATTAATATTAATATTTCTTAGGGCTGTGGTCTCTCCCTTTAAAGAGTGATAGTTCATATTAACATCTATAACCTCAACCTTACTCATTGGCATTCTCCTTTTCAATAAACATAATTTAGTATATGAATTATAGAGAATTAATGTTAAAAAAAGGAGGCATTAAAAAAGCATATTCCACATGGTAAAATAAATTATTGAAGTGTTTTTTATTTTTAAATCGTTATATTAAATGTAAGGATAAATGAAGGTGGTGGTAGCTATTGAAAAAGAACAATTTGCAAGTTGTATAAAACATTATGAACGATTAATTATCACTATTTGTCTATCCTTTACTAAAAATTACTTTGATGCTGAAGACTTGGCTCAGCAAACCTTTTTAGCTGCATATCAAAGCTGCGAAAGGTTTGATGGTACTAACCTTAAGGCTTGGCTTACAACAATTGCTGCAAATAAGTGCAAGGACTACATTAAGAGTAAAGCAAGGACAACAGTTAGCTTATCAGATGAAGAGTATGAAGGCTTGGAGGATAGTGGAGATTCGCCAGAGGAAACAGTTGTGAAAAAGAATACTATGGAGAGAATACAACATGTATGTAATAAGTTAAAAGATCCTTACAGGACTGTAGCGGTAAGTTATTTTTGCAAAGGTATTAAGCTTTCACATTTAGCAAAGGAAACAGGTCAGAACATTAAAACTCTAGAAACTCAGCTTTATAGGTCAAAAAAATTGTTAAAGGATTTATGGAAGGAGGAGTTTATGTGAAGAGTACATTATTTAATAAAGAAGGTCATTTAACTGAAGAAACATTAAAGGCACTTAAATTTGGCATTTTAAAGGATGATGAAATGATTCCTATATTGGAACATATCAGTGATTGTCAAAAGTGTGCTGGTGCATTTGCAGACAGTTTTCTAGATAATGAACTTGCAGAGGCTCCTTTAGGTTTTGAAGAGAAAGTACAAATTAAAATAAGAGATAAGAAACGAAGTAATGTTCAGTTTAACTTTTACTGTGTTAAAGTAGCAGTTGCAGCTAGTATAGCATTAATTATGGTTTTTTCAAATGGATTAAATTCTCTGGCTAATTCAACAATAAATTATGTGAAACCGCCAGATTTAAGCATTGCAAGCTCAGTTAATGCAAAGCTTAATAGTTTTTCTCAAAAAATAATCAAATTGGAGGTTTTTAATAATGATAAAGAAAAAAAGTAAATTTCTAACTTTTGTTTTTTCAATGCTGCCTGGTGCAGGGCATATGTATATGGGGTTTATGAAAATTGGTGTGTCATTTATGTCAGTGTTTTTCTTTTTAATATTTCTTTCTTCTTGGCTTGATACAGGTCCATTATTATTTATAGCTCCAATTATCTGGTTTTATTCGTTTTTTGATTGTGCTAATAGACTAAGTTTAGAAGAGGATAAGCTTTTACTTTTAGAGGATAAATATCTGTTTTCTATTGATAGACTGGTAAAATTAGATAAAGACATATTTGCAAAGCGTAGACTTGCAGCTGGAGTGTTGTTATTATTTTTTGGTATCTATTTATTACTAGGTAATATAATGCATTTCTTACAACCATATATTTCATATAAAATATATTCTATTATCTATAATTTAATAAGGCAAGCCCCTCAAATAATTATAGGTGTTGCAATAGTTGCACTTGGTATAAAGCTTATCAAGGGCAAGAAAATGGAGAGTGAAGCTTATGATTAAGGGACGGAGAGTAGGTACCTTAACCGCAGGAATCGTCTTAATTGTATTTGGGTTATTGTTTTTACTTAGATTAGTAACCGCTAATATTAATATTCTTATCATTGCATCTATCTGGCCTCTTATATTAGTAAGTGTTGGAATAGAAATTATAGTAGCCTATGTAATAAATAAGGAAGAAAAAATACAATATGATTTTACTGCAATAGTTTTAGTTGTTATTTTAGTTTTCTTTGCTATGGGTATGGGGGGAGCAGAATTTATAATTAATCATTTATCTTATTTTAAAGGAACAATTTAAATAGAATGATAGAGCTTAAAAGTGGTAATTCGAAACTAGAATCTATAAAAAGGCTTGACTAAAAGGATGTTTCTCTGTCATATTTGTACAAAAAAAGAATTATGGTCAATTTTGAGCATACATACTCTCAATTGACTATAATTCTTTTTTCATAAGTTAGTAACTTAAAGGCAGTTTGATTATGCCTTCCAATTGAATAGCTATTTTACATTTTTTATTGCCTTGTCTGCAAAGGTATTATTTACTACCTTGTTGTATTCAGGCCTTGTTTTTAATAGATTTGCATCATAAGACTGAATTATGTCCATAAGCCTGTTTAAATTTTCTTCCTTTAAGACTGGATCCTTTGCATAGGCATCTATAGCCTTATAGTTTTTAATAACCTGAATTATCAAAGCTTCATCAGTACCTGGGAAAAAGGACTTAATTGCTTTTGCAATATCTTCATTACTATTTTTCTGAACCCATAGCTGTCCCTTATATATAGCCCTTGTGAATTTATCAATTATAACTGAATTTTTATCCATATAATTCTTTGTAGTGTAGAAACAAGTGTAAGGTAAATCTCCCGCAGCTGCTCCTACTGATGCTGCTAAGGAACCACCCTGTGCTTTTACAATAGAACTTGCAGTAGGTTCAAATATTGCTGCATAGTCACCAGTACCGCCCTTAAAAGCTGCTGGCACCGTTTCGAAGGCAATATTGGTAATTAGTTTTATATCCTTGTTTTTATCAATACCATGGTTTTTTAGTACATATTCAAGTGCCATTTCAGGAACCCCGCCTGGTCTGCCCCCTATAATTATCTTGCCCTTTAAAGATTCCCATGTAAAATTATTTTCTACAGTTCTGGAAACTAGGAAGGATCCATCCTTTTGTGTAAGCTGGGCAAAAGCTATAGGATAATTTTCTCTCTGCTGATTATAAACATATAAAACTTGCTCAGGCCCGGAAAACCCTATGTCAACATTACCGCTTAATAACTGCTGCATAGTTTTATCTGCTCCACCGCCGGTAGAAAGTTCAATTTCTAAGCCCTCAGCTTTAAAGAAACCTTGATCTATAGCAGCATACATTGGTGCATAGAAAATAGAGCGGGTTACTTCATTTAATTTAACCTTTGTCAATGGACTATCATTTTTTTTACCACAGCCTGTAAAGCCAAATGCTAAGGTTGCTATAGTTACTATAGCTGTAGTTAATTTTAATATATTTTTCCTCACGAAGGCCTCCTTCATATTATAGAAATGCTATCTATTTTATAATATGAGGGATTAGACTTTTGTGTTAATTATAGTTATGCAAAAAAATAAAAATCAGAGGCTAAATAAGAAAGTTGACAAATAACAGGAATATAAGTATTATAAGCATATAATTAAATACTTATATAGTAAGATATATAAACTCAAGTTAACATATCTTACTAGAGCAATCCTTAAGCAAGTATAAATACTAATAGATTGTTGAAATATAAAAAGTGAAAGGAAGAAAGTTTATGCTAGATAAAATAAAACAAATCTCCGAATTGTTAAAAGTGTTATCCAATGAGAATAGATTGGCAATTGTATGCCATTTAATTGAAAAGCCAATGACAGTTAGCGAACTGCACGAAAGGCTCAATCATGTCACTCAGCCAGCTTTATCTCAGCATTTGGCTGTACTTAAGGCAAACAAAATATTGGATTCCAAGAAGAGCGGTCTTACAATTACTTATTTTATTCAGGATAAGAGAATAATAAATGTAATAGAAGCCTTAAAGACCAATTACTGTAATTAGATAATTCATAAGATGGGAGCTGCATATAGGATGAATATGGTGAATTCACTTGAAGAAGTAAAGGGATTAATTGAGAATAATCAGATGATGTTATTATATTTTAGCAGCAGTAGCTGCAGTGTATGCAGTGCTGTAAAGCCAAAAATTAAAGATATTCTTAAGGACTATCCTAAAATTAAAAGTGCGCAGATAGATGTAGAAAAATCACTTGATATTTCAGCAGCCTACAATATATTTACAATTCCTGCTATTCTTATATATATAGAAGGCAAGGAAATAATCAGAGAGGCTAGAAACATCAGCATACAGGACTTAAGCAGTAAAATAGAGAGATATTATAATATGCTTTTTGAATAATGCTAAGAATAATAGTATTGACAAAATAAAAGTGTAGATATAATATAAGTATATAAGAATATTATTATATAAAGATTAACAAATGAAGGAGGTATATTATGTTTTCATTTATGCAAAGAGATTCAGTTAAGTCTATAGAGGTTAACGAGATAGATAATCTGCTTGGAAAAGTAGAGCTAATAGATATTAGGGAGCCTTATGAATATAAAGCAGGGCATTTGCCAACAGCTAAAAATATCCCAATGGATACAATTTTATCAGAGCCTGAGAAGTACCTTGATAAAGTAAAAGAATATCATATTATATGTCAATCCGGCGGAAGAAGCTCAAGAGCCTGCAGTGTTTTGAAAAACAAGGGATTTAATATAGTCAACGTATCAGGTGGTACAGGTAGATATACAGGAAGGCTGCAGAGATAATTAAAATTCTATTAGTGAAATAAAAATCACTAGCTATTTTCATGTTAAAAATAGCTAGTGATTTTTTATAATCTTTAAAGCTTCTTGAAGTTTATAATACGAAGATATATAATAAAATCAATCTATATCAAAAAAAATTGATATAGCTTAGGAGGTATATTATATGTGCCAAGGTAAATGTACTACTGAAGTACCAAGAATATTTAAAAAAGATGTTAATTATTTTGATATTAATGAGTTAAATCAAATGTCTGAGATAACAAGAGCCTTAAGCGACCCTATCAGATTGCAAATAATTTATCTACTTGAACAACGAGAGGACATTTGTACTTGTGAGTTTCAAGAGTTATTAGATATGTCACAATCAAAAGTCTCATATCACCTTAAAATTTTAGTTGATGCTAACATACTTGAAAGAAAGGTTATTTGTAATTGGAGGCATTATAGTCTAATTAAAAAAGATATATTAAAGAAAGTAGAACAATTATTAGATTAGTTTTTACATTCTATATCAAATTTATTTGATATATGATTAATGGTAATTATTTTAAGGAGGTAAATAAAGATGGAGAAAAATAATTCTATTAAAAATATTATAAAAAATCTACAAATGGCTATAGAGCTTCCCAAATGCAGAAAGTGTGGGTGCATGAAAGAATCCTTAGAAGCAATGAAGAAGGAACTTCTAAAGATTAATAATAGGGACTTTTTAGAACTTCTAAATGAGGTATATGCTTCAATAGATAAAATGGAGCCTGTTAAATACACCTGACTAGGATGTAAACAATGCTGGTCAGCAGATATTACAAATTCCTTTGATGAAGCTTTTTCTGAATTAAGCAGCATTCATTCTATAGAAAACATTCCTGTTAATAATGGTTACCTAGATATACTTCCTGCTGTAGGTGAATACCATGTTTTATCGCTTAACCATAGTAATCCTGTGGCTATATCCACATTAGGCAGTGTAGAATTAGCTGATAAGATATCAGAGTTAAAACCACAGGGATTAAGCATTGTAGGAAAAACTGAAACAGAAAATATAGGTATTGAAAAGATTATAAAAAATGTTTTGGCTGTACCTTCGATAAAATATCTTATACTTTGTGGCAAAGACTCTGAGGGTCACTTTAGTGGAAATACTCTATTAGCTCTTGATAAAAATGGCATTGATAGTAGCATGAAAGTTATCAATTCTAAGGGAAGAAAATCTATTTTATCAAATACAACAAAGGAAGAAGTATCTGCTTTCAGAAACCAAATTGAAATTATTAATATGATTGAATGTGAGGAATTAAGTAGAATATTAGAGAAGATAAAAGAGCTTTCTGAAAAAGATATATCTAGATGTAATTGTGAGGGGAATTGCTCTGTAGAAAATAAAGAGCCTATGTCATCTACAATAGAAGTAATAAATGTCGAAGAAAAAGACCCTAATAAAGTTAAATTAGATAAAGCAGGATATTTTGTAATTTTACCAAAAGCTGATAGTAATACAATTTTAGTTGAACATTATAGTTATACTAATCAATTGCTTCGTATAATTAAAGGAAAAGATGCAAGAAATATTTATTGGACAATTATAGAAAACGGATGGTTAACTGAACTTAGTCATTCTGCTTATCTTGGAAAAGAACTCACAAAAGCTGAAATGTCCATAAAGTTAGGATTTAAGTATATTCAAGATAAGGCTTAAAGCCTTAATAAACCCCGTGGAGAAATCTTCGGGATTTTTTAAATTTTTAAAGGTTTAGAAGTATAATTAAGAGTTTTTTTACCTTGACTACTAACTATTCAAAATCTTAATTGAAGATAATAACGAGGTATCACTTTCTTTAAAGGATAAAAAATAGTATGATATAATAATATAAAGATTATAACATATTTGTAAATTATTGCTCGCTAAAAATGTAAACTTTTAAAGTCTAATATTAATTGAGTGGGGGAAATTCATGGACACTAATGGTTTTGCCAAAGTAAATGGAACAAGCCTGTATTATGAATTAACAGGTGAAGGAGAAGTTTTAGTCTTGCTTCATAGTGGTCTTACTGATTTAAGACAATGGGATGATCAATTTAATTTTTTTGTAAAGTATTTTAAAGTTATCCGATATGATATAAGAGGATTTGGAAAGTCTGATAAACCAAAGGAACTATTTTCACATTCTGAAGACTTAAAAGAGTTATTTGATTATCTTGGTATAATGAAGGCACACTTAGTTGGGGTTTCCATGGGGGGAAGCATTGCTATTGATTTTACTCTCCAATATCCAGAGTTAGTTAAAAGTTTAGTATTAAGTGGTTCATCTCTAAATGGATATAATATAATTGAAGATGATGCAAGTAAACAAAGATCTTTAGCAGTAATGTCAATAGCAAAGAGAGATGAAAATTTCAATGAATCGGTTGAGTTTATGCTTGATAATCCTATGTGGAGGCAAAGTAAACCAAATGCTCACCAACGCTTAAAAAAAATGTTTACGGATACATCATTAGAATGGGCATTGGAAGATACAGAGAAAAAAGTTAATCCTCCTGCTTCAGAAAGACTTTCTGAAAATAACTAAAAGAACGTTGCTAATTATAGGTTCTGAAGACTCTCAACCTATAAAAGAAATTGCAAGTGTGTTGGAATCAAATATAACTATGGCACAAAAAATTGAAATAAATGGGACTGGACATCTGCCTAATTTAGATAAACCAGATGAATTTAATAAAATTGTGTTGGAATTTTTATTAAGTAGTAAAGAAGGAAATTAGGAATAAAATGGTGGCAAAATAAGGCCATCCCGAAGGTAGAAAATAGAAAGGAGAATTATTATGTCCAAATATGAAGAATTGCAGACAAAGTATAATGAAGAGGAGAAAAAGTATAAAAATGGTGAACAAGTTGACAAATTAAGACTATTCTACATGGGACAAGCGCTTAATGCTGTGGACTATACTAAACGTGCTTTTGGAGTAGAACTTGATTTTTCCGAAGAGAGTATAAAAGCTCTCGAAGGTATATTGGATAGGCTTGAACAAATAGTTAAGATAGAAAAACCGTCTGATGAGCAGATATTATTATTTTCGAGAGCATATGCAGGATATATTGGGCAAGTAATAATCTTTAAATGGGGTGGAAAATGGATTGACGAAAAAGAATTTAATATAGATAATGGTCCAGCACTAAGAGTCTATATATCATGGGAACGCAATTTATTCCTGTTATCTAAGGTATATAGGAGAATTACTCAAGGGGCGTCGGAAAATATTTGGGGATTTTATCAAATGATAAAGTCGGAAACAAAATAAACTTATGTTAATATAAATAAAGCTACATATATAAAGCTTTAAGTACTGATTTATCATATGACGCAACAGGATGGTTTTATGACAAAACCATCCTGTGCTTTTCTTGCAATTGTTACTTCTGAAAATTCCATTTACACTGCTGGTAAAAATTATTCCTCACTTAAAATTGTATATCCATTTATAGCTTCCAAATATTCTTGCCTTTTATGGACCTATTATTCTCTCATGTCTTTAAAATTCCCACCTTAGGAAGTTTGGCTAAAATAGCCTCATTACCATGGCAGCCTTGAAACTGCGAAGTTAAATCCTTGCCTGCTATAAGGCCGAAATGGCTTGCACCACCCCAGGTTGCTTCATTACTGACATCGTAAACAATTCCGTTCACTGCCACATAAGCTGGTTTTCCCATAGAACCGTTATAATAAGCAAGTTCGCTTAATGTAAATTCTTCCAAGGTTTTATAGTTTCTATAATCAAGGGTATTTCTGCAATTATAGCAGGGATAAAAATAAGGGATTGAAAAATACATTTAAATCCTCCAGACAAATAGATTACTACATCATTATTTTATGTCATTTTATTGAAGTGGCGCCTCTTTATTTAGAAACTAAAAAATTACATTGAAGAAGGTAATTAATTAAAGAATTCATTAATAAAATAATATGATACTTATTAAAGTCGGGGGAAGCAAAATTGAGGAACTTATCAAACTGTCCTATATCAGCTGATAAGGAGTTATCGGCCTTTAGCATGGCTAAAGAAGCTGTTAGGAGCATCAGGGAAGGTGAGGCTAAGAAAATAAATGCTATATGGCTGGAGGCTACAGGGTGTTCTGGTAATACCATTTCTCTTCTAGATGCAGCTGATCCAGACGCAGTCTTTTTTATTAGAGAAATGGTAAATCTAACCTATAACAACAGCTTAATGGCTGAAGAAGGCGAAAGGGCCTTTGAAGAGTTTATAAAAACTTTAGAAACAGAGTTTATATTATTGGTTGATGGCGCTGTAGCATTAAAAAAGAACGGAAACTACAACATTATAGCTAAGTATAAGGGTAAGGAAATAACTGCTCTAGAGGCAGTTAAAATGGCAGGAGAGAAGGCTAAATATGTACTGGCTGTGGGTACTTGTGCCTCCAGCGGTGGAATTTCAGCTTCAAGGCCAAATCCTTCAGAATGTGTTAGTTTAAGGAATGTACTTAAAAGAGAAGTAATTAACCTCCCAGGTTGCCCCTGTAACCCTGCCTGGGTTATAGGAACTATAGCCCATATAATTACTAGAGGAAAACCGGAAGTTGATAATATGAATAGGCCAATTTTATTTTATGGAGTTACAATTCATGATAGATGTCCTAGAAGGTCTTTCTTTGATAATAGAATCTTTGCAATAAAGCTTGGTGAGGAGACTTGTATGTTTAAATTAGGCTGCAGGGGACCTATTACTAGAACTGACTGCCCAACGAGAAGGTGGAATGCTCGTGTTAACTGGCCTATTGGAGATAACACACCTTGCATAGGCTGTGCTAATTTTGCGTTTCCAGATGGTATGGAGCCTTTTGTAAGATTCTAAAGGGTAACACTGAATTGAGGTGAAGGTAAAAATATGAGTAGAACAATAACAGTAAATCCATTAACACGTATAAGCGGCTTTATGGAGATAGAGGTGAAGATTGAAAAAAATAAAGTAGTTGATGCTAAAAGCAGCGGTCTATTATTTAGAGGCTTTGAAAAGATGCTTATAGGAAGATCCCCTTTTGATGCTATCTATTTTACTGAGAGGATATGCGGAATTTGTTCCACAGCTCACTCAGTTACATCTGCCCTTGCATTAGAAGATGCTCTTGAAGTTCATCCCAAGGAAAATGATAAGATGCTGAGAGACATTATTCATGGCTGGGAGTTTATCCAAAATCATATAAGACACTTCTATCTTTTTACTTTGCCGGATTTTGTAGTCACTCCGGAACTTGAGCCGGTATCTTCTGCTGGAGGATATGACCTAAGGCTTCCAAAAGCTTTAAACAAGAAAATATCAGATGATTACTTGGAGGCTATAAGGTTCAGTAGACTAGCTCATGAAGGCTTGGCAGTGCTTGGAGGGAAGGCTCCACATAATCATGGGGTTTTTGTTGGAGGGGTAGTTGAAGGCTTAGATGCTTCTAGGCTTATTCATTTAAAGTATTTAGTTTCTGAAACAAAAGCCTTTATAAATAATAGAATGCTGGAAGATGTGAATATTATTGCCCATTATTATAAGGACTATTTTAAGATGGGCCGCGGTTTTGGGAACCTAATGAGTTATGGAGTATTCAACACCTACAGTGAAAAGGAAGTAAGCTACGTAAAGCCTGCAGTTATGCTTAACGGACAGATGAGCCCATTTGAGCAGACAAAAATAACGGAAAATATATATAATTCATGGTATAAGGGAGAAACAGTTCAAGATAATCTATTTGGCAGCTATACTGAAGATGATATGGACAAAGCTCAGGCTTACAGCTTTGTAAAAGCACCTCGCTATCAAGGCCATCCTATGGAAGTAGGTCCTCTTGCAAGAATGATTTTAAGCGGCAACTATGAAAATAAGATATCCATGATGGATAGAACCATTGCAAGAGTTTTGGAGACTAAAAGGGTTATAGAAATAATTGAAGGGTTGCTTGAAATGGCCAGCTTTGAAGCTGTAGGTCAAAGGCAATACGAGATTCCGGATAATTCAAGAGGCAGCGGACTTATAGATACAACCAGAGGAGCACTGGGTCATTGGGTGTCTATTGAAAATAAGCTAATAAATCATTACAACATTATTACACCAAGTGTCTGGAACTGTTCCCCAACAGATTCAAAAGCAGTAAGAGGAGTGATAGAACAGGCCCTTATAGGTACTGAGATTCAAAACCCAGGGCATCCTGTGGAAATAGGAAGAATTGTAAGATCCTATGATCCATGTATATCCTGCGCTACACACATTGTCAGTGATAGATTTAAACCAATGGAGCTAATAATATGTCCATAAAGATTGTTGTAATAGGGAACAGGCTCATGGGTGATGATGGAGCTGCTATTCATATCATTGAAAAGCTGGACAAAAGCTTTGAGGAAGGCGATATTGAAGTAATCATTGGGGAGACAGACTTTCAGTATTGTCTTAGCAAAATCCATGAAGGTGACTACATAATCATAATTGATGCAACCTATTTTGGAATTGAACCAGGAACAGTAACAGTTAGTAGTTTAAAGGATATTTATAGGCTAAATACTAATGAAAGTCTATTATCACAACACGGATATAGCTTTATAAAAGCCCTTGAAACCTTTTATAAAGCCATTGATGGAATATTAGTAGGTATAGAAGGTGAAAACTTTGATTTTACCTTGTCACTTAGCAGCAGTATTGAAGATAATTTTGATAATATATGCAGTGAAGTGAAGGAAGCTATATGGGAAAGAGTTAATATCTTGATAGATTAGTCTTCAAACATTTTTTCCTTAATGAAATTTTTAGATTGTTAAAGTAATTTAGTTCTTCCAAAAGATTTTTTTGTTATTTTTTTAATAATATCTATTGACAAGAGTAAGTATATTATTGTACTATAGTTACGCAAGGTAACTGAGTAATAAATGATTAGTATATTACAAAAATATTCTAATTTTAACAACATAAATTATTCAGTAAAATAAATTCTGAAAAGGAAGAATAATATGCTAAACTTTTTAAAAAAATTATTTGAAAGGAAAGATGTAAAAATGAATAAAGTATTATATATTACTGCAAACCCAAAATCCAAGGAGGAATCTTTTAGCTTAGCTGTTGGAGATGCCTTTATGCAATCATTTATAAAAACTCATTCCAATTATGAAATTACAAATTTGGATTTATACAATATGGAAGTGCCTTTAATTGATGAGGATGTATTTAGTGCATGGGGAAAATTTGGACAAGGTAAATCCTTTGAGGAATTAACAGAAGTAGAGCAGAAGAAAGTATCAGCAATGAACTCAATATTAGAACAGTTCATGTCAGCAGATAAATATGTATTTGTAACACCACTTTGGAATTTTACAGTGCCACCTAAGATGAAGGCTTATTTGGATAATATTTGTATTGTAAATAAAACTTTTAAGTACACAGAGAATGGTCCAGTAGGACTTCTAACTGACAAGAAAGCAATTCATATCCAAGCTAGAGGGGGAGTATACTCAGAAGGACCAGCTGCAGATGTGGAAATGGGCGATAAGTATATTAACACTATCCTAAATTTTATAGGAATAAATGATAGACAATCTATCATAGCAGAAGGCATGGCTGCAACTCCTGATAAGGCAGAGGAAATAAAAGTAAATGCTATTGAAAAGGCTATAAAGGTAGCAAAAACATTCTAATTATAAATAGAGGACTATATGATTTACACTTGGTAATCATATAGTCCTTTTCTTATTGGTTGTGTTTTAATTAGTAATTTCTTGTCTATTTAAGTTTATATTTAAATTACCATTAGAGTATTTCGAATATATAAAATATACAATAGGTAATATATACAAGTAAAAGGCATAGGGTATATATCCCACTATATTTACATTCAGAGTTGTTGTAGGAACAAGTGCGGCAATATTCCAAGGAATGAGTGCAGCAATTAGTATTCCAGAGTTTTCAAGGTCTAATGAAAATTGATATTTATCAACATCTTCATAACAATCTTTCATAATTTCATTAGTCATAACAGAGCTAATTGTTTGATTACACCCAAAGGCTGCAGTTATAATGCTTACCATGGAGGTTATACTGAATAAATTTTGTCTTGTTAATGTTTTGTACGTTATTATTTTTTTAAAACCCTCAAAAACATTTATCTCTTTAAATATACCCGAAAGAGAGCAGGAAACAAACAATACCAAACTTGATTTTAACATTGAAATAATACCGCCCCCTTTTAAAATATTATATAAGGGACTACTTTTACTTGTTTGAAATCCGAAAATAATAAATTGAATAACTTCTTTAAATTGATAATGTTGAAAAATTACTGCAAATACTGAAGCTACAAAAATACTTATAGGAGCAGAAAAATAAATCTTAATTTTACAAAGTGATAAAATTAATATAATTATAGCTGGCAGTAATATAATGAACCCTATTTTGAAGTTTCCCAAAAGCTCATTTGATAAATTATTATTCATGCCTTTAAGTGGCTGTAATACAGATAAAGTATAATAGAAAACTATGGACAGAGAAAATGGAATTATTGAAGAATACAGCATGTTCTTTATATTAGTAAATATATTAGTTTTAGTTAGGCTGGCAATTAAAGCTGCACTGCTGGACATTGGAGAACATCTGTCTCCGAAGTAAACACCAGCAATAATGGTACCTGCTGTCATATTTAAATTTACATTTCCACTTCTTGCTATTATCATTAATGGCAGACCAACCATGCTTACACTTCCTAATGAAGTACCTATTAACAATGAGACTCCACAGCAGATTAAAAATACAGAAAAAATAAATAAAGAAGGGGTAATAAGTTTTAAACAATAATAAACTATGGCAGCTATAGTTCCTGAAGCCATCCAAACTCCTATAACAGCACCAATCAAAAGGAGAACTTTAGCAACTACAAAGGATTGTTTCCCACCCTTGTAAGACATTTCTAGGATTTCTTTTATTGTATATCCTTTTTTTATTGAAATTACTGCAAAAATTAACCAAGCAGCAATTAGTGCATATCCAATGAACATGCCTTTTAAAACACTAATTATTAATAAGCAGAATGAAATTAAAAATCCAAATAATATTTCCATATGTATCCTCCTAGCACAAATCTCTATGATGTTAAATTAATTCAATCTTTTTTATTGACTATACCTTTAAAATCAAGTATTATTTTAGCAAAAATTAATATATAATTAAAATATCTAAAACATATGATATTTATATATTTTTATGTATGAATCATGGAGTGAAATTAAAAATGGATATAAAGCAACTTAGCTATTTTATTGGGATAGCCGAAGAAGGAAATATTACAAAAGCAGCTGAAAAACTACATATTGCACAGCCTCATCTTAGCAATCAACTGAAACTCCTTGAGGAGGAACTGGGTGTAACTTTGGTGGAAAGAAGTACTCGAAAAATTCAATTAACAAATGCAGGGGAGATGCTGCTCTATAGAGCTAAACAGATGCTGGAGATGATGGATAGAACAGTTAAAGAGCTGAAGGATTTCAATGAAGGGCTCCAAGGGACATTATCAATTGGTGCTATATCATCTGCTGGAGATATTCTTTTACCAAAATGGATTTATAACTTTCATAAGCAGTATCCAGGAATAAATTTTCATATACGAGAGTGCCATACACATGAGATTTTGGATTTATTAAATAATGGACTCATAGAAATTGGAGTTATTCGAACTCCTATAAATACAGAACTATATGAGTCAATTTTGCTGCCTAATGAACCTATGATTGCAGCCACCAGTGGAAATCTTTGCTGGAAGAAGGATCAAAAATATATTGAAATGAAAGACCTTAGAGATAAGCCACTATTAGTACACCGCAGGTATGAGAAAATGATTGTAGAAGCATGTGAAAAGTCAGGTTTTGAACCAAGGATTCTGGGAAAAATCGATGATACGAGGGCGATATTATTATGGGCTGATACAGGAATGGGGGTAGCTATAGTTCCAAAGGACTGGATTGGACTTATTTCAAGTACAGATTTGAAGTATGTTGAAATCGAGGAATCAAATTTGATTACAAGAACTGCAGTAGTATGGAAAAAAAGTCATTATCTTTCATCTGCAGCTAAACATTTTTTAGATAATTGTAAGGTGTTTATTGGTTAATAGCCTTCGACAAAGTATTGAATAAATCTCTATATTTAGGGAGGGCATGCAGTTGTAGCCTTGTAAGCACCTCTTTCTCCAATAACTCCACCACAAAAATGTGGTGGAGTTATTAAACAACTAACATATTTCATTTAATTACAAGGTGTTATTTATCTTAATTATGGCATCTATCAAAAATTTTCCACTTTTACGACTTAAATTCCCATTAATAATAAAAACCTTAACTTGGGTTATGAAAGTATTAAGTTGATTTTTTGCAGCTTTTTTATTATTTTTATTAATTTGAGTCATTGCTTCATCTAATTTTTTAAGTAAATAATTTCCAAGTGCTCTGCCATTATTTCCTTCTGATATCGATTTATTTATCTTTAACTTAAGTGCTAATATTAATTCTTCAGGAGAAGGTGATGGATCTTTGGAAGTATTTTCAATAACTGGATTGTTAATGGAGTTAGGAATATACTCATTACCGGGTATAGCAGCATTATTTGTTATAGTACCTTCACCGACAGATTTCTGTGAATCATTATTTACTATGCTTAAGTTAGCGAAAGTAAATATATTTCCATAGCACATGATAACACCGTTACAAACAGCATATACCATACCACTTGGTGATGCACTTATAGATTGAATCCCTTGATTCTCATTATTAGGAGTGCTCATAAATCCCCATCTATTACCATCATAGTAAAGGATAGAGGTACTAGTTACAGCATATACATTTGTTGGTGAAATGCAATAAATACCTGTAATAGCTAAGTTTGTACCGGAAAACATATTTGACCACTCATTGCCATTATAATGTAATATTGTTCCATTATTACCTGATACAAATATATCATAATGAGAAGTTCCACTTATGCTATACAAATCCTCAATTGAATTGCTATTCATTGTCTTCCAATTAGCCCCGTCAAAGTGATATATAAATCCAATCTCATTAATGGCAAATATATCATTATCTGAAGTTCCCCAAATATTAGTAAATCGTGATGTGCTAGAGTAATCGGTGTATACAGGCTCTAAATTTACACCATCGAAGTGCTCTATTCTATTTGCCGATGTAATATAAATGTTATTAGCAGAAGATCCCCAGATACCAGTGACATCGTAAAGGTCTTCATCAAAATAATTGGAATTACTCCAAGAAACTCCGTCATAATGGATTACAGTATCATTGTTTCCGATTGCAAAAATATCATTAGGTGATAATCCCCATACCCCTTTAAGGCATATATCTGGTAATGTTAGATTGCTTAATGACATAGGTGTCCAATTTACACCATCATAATGAAGAATGCCTGCACTCCTATTATTATTTTCATCTGAATAAACACCAACTGCAAATATATCGCTGTCCGAAAAAGCTAATATGTCATACATGCTATATTGAGAGTCATTATACATAATGGACCATTCTCTTTCCACTTCTAAAGACCTCCTTACAAGAAATCATTTATAAATAGCAATTATTTTACTTGATATATTATATGGTGTATTAACTGGAAGGTACCACTAAGAAGGTAGCAATAACATTTTAATAAAAAATTGAGGACTTTATGATTTACACTTTTTCAGCATAAAATTTTAGGGCTTCTCCAATAAATTTAGATGCACCATCTCCATATTTCTTATCCAATACTTTTTTATAAGTAGACTCTGACATATACTGCTCTGCCTGATAACTCCAATAATTTTCTCCAACCTCTACTTTTAAAGTTTCATGCTGCTTTTGTGTCTCATCTACTATCTCAGAAATAATTTCTTGAATTTCCTTTGAGAAAGGATCTTTATATAAGTCAGCTGTAAGTTTTTTATATAGTGTTTCTATTTTAGGCTCATAATCTCCCAAATAAATTTTTAAAGCATTTCCAATAAATTTAGATGCACCATTTCCATATTTTTTATCAACTTCTTCTATCCAATCAGGAAACATTAAGTAAAGTCGTACCATAGTGTACCAATAATAGTCTCCCATATTAGTTTTAAAAGCTTCATAATCTTTTTTAGCTGTATTAGTTATTTCACCAGCAATTTGTTGAATTTCCTTTGAAGAAGGATCTTTGCTTAAGTCAGCTGTAAGCTTTTTATATAGTTCTTTTAATTTAGGATGCTTATCATGAAGACAATCCTTTTTAAACTCATCAATTTGTTCTGCTTTAGTTATTGCCAGACTATTATTTAAATTTTTCTTTACAGCTTCAGTATATTTTTTTATGCTTCCATATTCTTTTATAGCCATATTGGCAAGATTTGATTCCCCAGCCTTTATTTTTTCAATCATTTCATCAAATTTATCTACACTTCCAAACTGCCTAATTACTTTATCTTTATTTTCTTTCTTAAATTCTTCTAGTACATTATAATATTCACTCATATCAAATTCTTTAAAACTCATCCTATTCGCTCCTTTTAAGGTTTTATTTATAAGCTCTATCAAACCATTTAATCGATCCCTTTTTAAAATGATTAGTTTCTTATGATTTTCTAGTGCTTTCATCTTATCAAAGCCAGAACTAGTTATGATTTCTTTAATTTCCTTTAGTGGTAAATCAAGTTCCTTAAAAAATAAAATCTGCTGCAGAGTTTCAAGAGCTTCATCATCATAAAGTCTATAACCTGCTTCCGTTAATTTAGTTGGTTTTAATAATCCAATCTTATGGTAGTGGTGCAGCATACGTACACTTATTCCTGTTAAATCCGAAACTTGTTTTATTGTTCTCATAACTTCACCCCAAACTTTGATTTTAGAGCCTTAATACCACCTAATGCTCTGCCGGCTGAGCTTTATTAGCATTATCAACCTCTAATTTAATATTACACTATGACATAATGTCAGGGTCAACACTTTTATAAAATTTAAACAGCGTTAATATTCACATATATTAACGCTGTTTTTTGTCCTTCTGCTTAACTAAAACAGGCAAATAATCGCAATTCCCATATATACAGGTTGTCCAAAAGTTACGATATTTTTCATATAATTACTTATTTATCATAAGTAGATTAATTATTTCTATAATTAATAAAAAAATAAAAAGGATTATTATTTTTTTATTTTTATTAACTTGCTTAGCGTTAAAGTTATAAGAAAGTATTTCGTCATCATTTATAGAAGTATTTAGTTCATTATATTTTACCTTGCTACCTTTATTCTGGATTAACAATTGAAACCTTTCATCACTTTTGACCTTTTCATAAATTCCATCTTCAATGTCTTCGTTGTCAATACTGAGTCCTTTTTTCTCTAAGAAAATTTCGAAATTTTTATAAAAGCCATCATAGTTATCTTGAATAAGATTAATTTCAGCTAAAATTTTATATGAGAAAAAATCATATGGATCTAGTTCAATAGCTTTTAAAGCATAATCCCTTGACAATTGAGTATTTCCGATCATTTTTTGTAAGTAAGCATAGCTTTTATAAATATTAGCTTTTACCAAGGTTTCTGAAGTTTTCATTTTTATATTAAGTGCTTTAGATAGAAAATCATCGGCTTTAGCATATTCTTTTGATTTAATATATATAGTACCTAAATTGTTGTATGCAGTGCAGAGATTTTTTGATTTACCTAAAAATTCTCCACTCACAAGTTCAATTGCTCTGTTTAAGTTCTCTATAGCTCTTTCATATTCGTTAGTATGTAAATAGAACCACCCCAGGTTTGTATAAGCAACGCTGGATTTAGGTTTTAGTTCTACTGCCTTTAAAAAATATTTAAGTGCTTTGTCATATTGTTTAAGCTCAGTATATACAACTCCAGCTTTTACAATATTAATTAAAGGAAGCTTTTTAATTTTACAGGAATCCACTAAATCCTGTAAGGCTAAATCAAATTTTCTTATTCTTAAATAAACCATTCCTCTATAAGCTAAAGGCAAGGCCTTTACAGTTTTATTTGAACTCTTTAAAGATCTTGAGAAAAGCTCTATTGCTTTTTCAGCATCTCCATTATTTACAAGATAAGCCCCCTTATTTAGAACTTTGAAATTTCTGATAGTCATATAGGCTATCATTAATGAAAAGATAAAAAATACAGTTAAAAATCCCCAAAACGCAAACTCACTTTTTTTATAGGCTATTAAAATAATTGCAAACATTAACGCATAAAGCGTTAGAAATGCTTTTCTCGTTTCAACTACCTCCTTATTTAATAAACTTGTGTATACTCATAATACATTAAACTTTTTAATAAAAATCATCTGATTTAAAACTGTGATTTAATCTTTATGAAAATTATATCATAATACAGTAATTACGATTGTATGAATAATATGTTGTCGCAAATAATTAAAATAGTTATAGGAAATATTCTTTATGGTTTATTTATGTAAATCTTTGATAACAAGTATTGAATAAATCTCTATATTAATTAAAATAATAGATAAGATAAATCAAAAGGAAAATGTAATAAAGATAAACGAATTCAAAAATTAGGAGGTTAATATGGGGAGAGTAGTTCATTTTGAAATTCATGTAGATGACATGGAGCGTGCTAAGAAGTTTTATGGAGAGGTATTTGGATGGACCTTTGAAGATTGGAGCGATTATGCTGGAACTCCTTATTTTGGGGCTGTAACTGGGGACTCAAAGGAGCTGGGAATTAACGGGGCTTTGATGAAACGTCAAGGTGTTTCCCCTGTATCAGGTCAGGCTTTGAATGGCTATGCATGTACAATGGGAGTTGAAGACTACGATTCAACTGAAACCAAAATTCTTAATAATGGCGGCAAGGTAGCATTGCCAAAATACGCCCTACCCGGAATGGCGTGGCAGGGATATTATATTGACACTGAAGGTAATGTTTTTGGTATACATCAGCCAGATGAGAATGCAAAATAGTATTTTTTATTACTTAAATTCTAAGTCAAAATCCAGGATTATTTAAAAAGCCGCATGTATTGCGGTTTTTTTACGCATAAATAGCACTTCAGCATTTATAGACCACTTTGTCATATAGTGGTATAATCTTATTGATAATAATTATTAATTATTACTTCCTAATAATTAATAACCGAAAGAAAGGAACACTATGGAGAAAGTAAAGCTTTTAGAAATGATTAAGATTAATCCAAATACTATAGCAGCTATAGATAACCCAACAGATGAGATGAAATTACTTGCCATAAAGATAAATGGTCTTATGTTAAAATATATAGATAAGCCAACAAGAGAAATGCAGGAATTAGCTATGGAAAATAACCCTGCAGCCATTAAATTTATAAGTGACCCAACTGAAGAAATGATGATAAAAGCTGTAAGTGCTGGATGGCCAAACTTAGAGTATATTAAAAATCCAACGATGTCGGTAATAAATTTAGCTGTAAGTGAGGCTGGATGGGCTATTAGATATGTTAATAATCCAAGTGAGGAATTGCAATTATTAGCTGTAAGAAAAAATTATGATTCTATAAGGCTTATAAAAGAGCCCTTTGAGAGTGTGCAAGAAGAGGCAGTAAAAATAAGCTATGATGCACTAAGATATATAAAATCACCTACCTATAATACAGAGCTAATAGCTGTAAAAAATAATGAGGAAGCTATTAAGTTTATAAACGATTTAGACAAGAAGAAGATACTAGAGTTTCTAAAGATTAATATTTTAGTTATTAAATATGTAATGAAGGAAGTTTCTAAAGAAGAATTAGAAGAAGTATTAAAGGGTGAATTATCAAAGGAAGATGTGGAAGAAAAATATGTAAGAGACTTCTTAAATTATAATACCTTAGATAAGGACAGTGACATTATGGAAATGGATAAGATAATGTTTATTTATAAATATGGAAGTAAGAAGGCAAAGAAAATAGCTGTAGATGAGAAGCTTAAGATAATATAGGAGTGAAACAAAATGAATTTTATAGATACAATAAAAAGTGTTGACCTGGTACTAGCAACAGGAGAAGTGCCTTTAATAGTAGGTGAAAGCGGAATAGGAAAAACTGCTTTGGCAAAGGATATTGCCAGGGAAAATAATTGGAGTCTAATTGTCATAGATGGAAATCTTCTTAAGGAGGGTGAAATAGGCGGTCTTCCAACTATAGAAGCTTATGCAGCAGTAAATGCTAAGGGAGAAATGGTAGAAAAGAAAACTACAGTATATGCCATCCATAATAAGTTAAGGGAAATTGACGAGGTAATATCCAAAGGGAAAACAGTGCTTTTATTTATTGACGAGATAAATCGCTGTGAACATACAGTACAGCAGGAGCTTATGAACTTAATATTAAATAGAGAAATTAATGGATATAGGTTACATGAGGGAGTAAAAATACTAGCAGCCATGAATCCTTCAAGTAAATATGGCTCGGATTTTGATTACCAGGTTGTGGATATGGATGCAGCACAAGAAAATAGATTTGTGTGGTTATACATGGAGCCTGATTACGTGCAGTGGTTAGATTGGGCAATAGATGCAGGGCTTGATCAAAAGATTATAGAGTTTATCGGGACTTTCCCGGAATATTTGAACAAAGCAAATGAGGATGATATAAGAGCCACTCCAAGAAGCTATGAAAGAATTTCTAAGCTTTATAAAATTTATAAGGAGAAAAAAGCTTCAATACCTAGAGCGGTGTTTTTAAATGTTATTAAAGGAAATGTAGGAAAACTTATAGCAGAAGAATTTATTAGCTTTGTGGAAGCAGATTATAGTCCTCTTATATCTTATGAAGATGTTTTTTCAGGAGCTTCTCTTAATGAGGCAGTTATTGATAGAATAAGGAAGGAAAGTCATACAAGGCTTTATTTATCCGCTAAGAATATTCTAAAAAGCTTAGAAACAAATGTAAAGGACAAGGATTTTGACTCAAGTTATTATGTTAATAGGTTTATTGAGTTTTTAAAAATATATCCTGTTGATTTAATGATAGGAATCATGAAGGACATTAAAAATAGCTATACAGAAGTTTATAAATATGCAATAGAAAATGAAGCCTTTGTAGAAGCGTATTTTGAAGCCTACAGCTTAATAAGGGGATAAATTATGGAAGTTAATTTTGATAATACAGTAAAGGGGCTTTATGATAAGGCATATAAAATTATAGATACTTTCTTAAAAGAAAATCGTTATTATGAGGAAGCAAAGATAAGTGTACCAGAAGAATTTAAGATAGAGTTTTTTAGCCTTGTAAATAAGGTTAATTTAGGTCTTATGGAAGACAAGGATAATTTCTACGGATATTTTTTGTTTCAAATGTCAAGAGAGATAAGATTTGATATAAGCAGTCCCACAGCTGTGAATTTTAAGGGAGCTAAATATGTTATATATTTTAATCCCATAATTTTTTTAACTCTTAATATAGAGCAAATGGAAAGTACAATAAAGCATGAAATACTTCATATATTATCTATGCATTTAATAAGAGCAAGGGAATTTAAGGGAAGGTTCAGTAAAATAGCTATTAATATGGCAATGGATGTAGTGGTAAATAAATATTTGAATGATTTACCTCCTTATGCCACTACTTTAGAATGGGTAAATTTAAATTATTCCTTAAAGCTTAAGCCCTTTGAGCCCTTTGAATATTATGTGGAAAAGCTTCAAATTGCCATAGCTTTACTAGAAGAAGATAAGGATGCTGCAGAGGATGATAGTGATTTTGAGCAAAGCAACAAAGATGACAATATAGAAACTGAATATAGCCCTGAAAAAACCCATGACCTTTGGGAAGGTTCCAGTGATATAGATGAAAAAACACTTAATGAATTTACTGAGAAGTTTGTAAGTAATTCTGAAAAAGGTACAATACCTGCCTATTTAGAAGGTATGATAGCGGCACTTAAAAACAGTAATGGGGAAATTCCTTGGAATTTATATCTTCATAGGTTAATGGGGACTATTGAAAGTAATAAAAAGAAGACTATAACTAGAAGAAATAGAAGGCAGCCAAATAGGCTAGATTTAAGAGGAGAGCTTCGCAGCCATAAACCCCAAATTGCTGTTGCACTCGATATAAGCGGAAGCATTAGTGATGAGGAATTTAAGCAGGCAACTAAAGAAGTACTGAGTATTGTAAAAAATTATAATCATGAAATTACTATTATAGAATGTGATGCTGAAATTAGACGTTCCTACAAAGTTAAATCTATAAAGGACATAAAAGAAAGAAGCAATATAAGTGGCGGTACTAGGTATTCTCCAGTTTTTGAATATGCTAACAATAATAAGGTTAATTTGTTAGTGTACTTTACTGATGGGAAAGGTGAAGATGAGCTTCAAGTAAAACCTAAGGGATATAGTGTTTTATGGGTTATTTCTGGTAGAGGAGAGAAGCTCTCCTTAAAGGAGCCCTTTGGAGCAGTTAAGAAACTAAGTAATATTGAAATAAAAGATGACACACCAGATTTAAAAGATGTTATAAGAGATGGGTTTTCAATGAATAATCAGGAGAGAATATAATGATATATCCAACTTGCCAGTTCAACTTTGGTATTTTTTGTCGGAAATATTTCTATTTATAAATTTGATAGAGAGTTATATCGAAAAAAATAAAAATAGGCTCAAAAATGTAAAACGAATAGGTGGTGTTTTAATATGCTTACTGTTATATACTTAAATTGGATATAACAGTAAGCATATGATTTTATAATAGGGCTGCAATATTTTTGTATTAGGAATAAGCAATATACAAGTTTAGAACAATTAAACAGAAGAAATTTAAGGTTTAGGGGAGGAACTGCAAGAAGTCTGTCTTCTGTAAGAGATGTAAAACTCAAATTAAATTGACTAAAAATTACCGAAAAGGTTTTTTATTTTATAAGAACTGGTAATGATGTGATTATGAGTCCTAAAATTACAGAATAATTGGAGATTATCTGTATTTCTTTAGAAGAAATTTTTGAAGTTGAAGGTAGTAATATTAGAACAAGCTGTTATATTGTGGAGTCAAAAAATAGAATATAATGGGGGGAGCTAAATGAATACAAAGGTACGATTGAAAAAGCTTATCTGCTATAGTTTGTCAATATTGATGCTTTTAGGAGCAAGTGTCTCCAAAGCATCAGCAGCTGAAACAACTTCTGGTAACGCTGATTTAAAGACCATTGGAAAAGTCAGTTCTATTACACAGTCGGAAAATAAGGTTAATATTAAGCTGGAAACAGGTGAAGATTTAAGAATTACTTTTCTAACAGAGGATGTGCTGCGCGTAAATATGGAACCAAGTGGGAACTTCCTTGAAAATCCGGTTCCAAATAGTTCTGATCATACTACGACGATTCTTGCCAAAAGCGAAGCAGATTACGAAAAAGAAAATAAAGTTAATGTATCTGTTGCAACTACTGATTCCAATTACATCATTTCTACAGGAAAAGTGGAACTAAAAATAGAAAAAGAAAATTCTAAGATGCAGCTTGTAAACAAAGCCTCTAATAAAGTTTTATGGAGTGAGGCTGAACCCTTAAAATATGGGACAAGTAAAACCGTTCAAACCCTTTCCACCAATGATAATGAATATTTCTATGGTGGTGGCCAACAAAACGGGTATTTCTCACACAAAGGAACAGTTGTTGATATAGTTAATGAAAATAATTGGGCAGATGGCGGGGCATCCAGTCCATCTCCTTTCTATGTATCAACAGGTGGCTATGGAGTAATGCGGCATACATGGAAGCCAGGTAAGTACGATTTTGGAGCAACTTCTAAAGATATCGTTACCACAGTGCATAACGAAGCAAGATTTGATGCTTACTATTTTGCAGGCGGAAGCATCCCAGCTGTATTAAATGAGTATACAGAACTAACTGGAAAGCCAGCACTTCTACCGCAGTATGCATTTTATCTTGGGCATGCAGATGCCTTTAACAGGGATATGGTGGGCCCTCCTGGAAATCAACACAGAGAATCATTAAATGTTGAAGGAAGGGCCGCGCTGGATAGCTATGGCTCTAACGGTATGCCGCTTGGATGGTTTTTGCCAAATGATGGCTATGGTTGTGGCTATGGCCAAACTGATACCTTGGATGGAAATATAGCAAATTTAAAATCCTTTGTCGATTATTCAAATTCAAAAGGTGTTCAGGTAGGATTATGGACGCAGTCCAACATTCATCCACTTGATCCAAACAATCCTACAGTCAATGATCGTGACATAGATAAAGAAGTTGGTGTAGCAGGAACCCGTGGAGTTAAAACGGACGTTGCCTGGGTTGGAGCAGGTTACTCCTTTGGCTTGAATGCGGTGAGACAAGCATATGAAGGTATCCAAAACAATTCCAATTATCGTCCTTTTGTAATATCATTAGATGGTTGGTCAGGAACTCAGCGATATGCAGGATTATGGTCAGGCGATCAAACTGGAGGAGATTGGGAGTACATTCGTATGCATATTCCTACATATATTGGGGCTGGATTATCCGGTAACCCAAATGTAGGATCGGATATGGACGGAATTTTTGGAGGAAAAAATCCGGCAGTACAGACCCGTGATTTTCAGTGGAAGGCATTTACACCTATTCAAATTGATATGGATGGTTGGGGCTCAAATGCAAAGAATCCATGGGTATTTGGCGAGCCATATACTTCCATTAACAGAATGTATTTAAACTTAAAAGCACAAATGCTGCCTTACTATTATACTTATGCAGCAGAATCCAGCAAGACCGGTATGCCAATGGTAAGAGCCATGGTATTGGAATACCCAAATGATCCTTTTACCTATGGAAAGCAAACTCAGTATCAATATATGTGGGGAAAGAACTTGCTTGTTGCTCCTATGTACCGTGGTGACGAAAACAATGCCGGAATCAGAAATGGAATTTACCTGCCTGATAAGAACCAGGTATGGATTGACTATTTTACCGGAGACCAGTACAAAGGCGGCGTAGTATTAAATAATTTCAGTACCCCAATATGGAAACTACCGCTTTTCGTTAAAAATGGCGCTATAATTCCTATGACTACTGAAAATACATCACCAAGCAAGATTGCTAAGGATGCAGATAGAATTTTTGAAGTATATCCATCAGGTAATACCGACTTTTCAATGTACGAAGATGACGGATATTCACAAAATTATAAAAATGGTGTATATGCTGCAACAAAAATTACATCATCAGCCCCAGTAACAGGCAAGGGCCAGGCAGTTATTACGGTTGACAAGGCTGTTGTCAATTCAGGCGACTACGCAAGTTTAGGCCTTGACAAACAGCGTGGAACACAGTTTATTGTCAATGTTCAGGAAAAACCTGAAAGCTTACAAGTGAAGGTTGGCGGTACTGAGGTTCAGTTAACAGAAGTTACAAGCGAAGCGGATTTTAATGCTGCTTCAGGAAATGTATATTTCTATAATGAAAAACCTAACCTGAATAAATATGCTTCTGCAGGTTCTGACTTTGCTAACACTGAGATTACAACAACTCCAAAGCTTTATGTTAAAGTGGCAAAGACAGATGTAACAGCTAATAGTGTTGAGCTAACAGTAAATGGATTTAACAATACACAGGCTGTAAAAGATGATGGAGCTATAGCACCGCCAGCAGTACCTGTTGGATTAGGTTCTAGTGATGCTGCAATTACAGATTCACAGATTAAGTTAACTTGGAATGCAGTTGAAGGTGCCAAGACATATGATATCCGCATAGGTGGAGAAAATGGATACATTGTTTCAAACCTTAAGGATACATCTTATATTCATGAAGGATTGCCTTCTGATACTGAATATACCTATGAAGTGCGTGCAGTAAATTCAAAAGGCACCTCTGATTGGAGTCAAGTTTACACTGCAAGGACAAAATTGGATCGTTACAGAAATGTTGTAAAGAATATTTCAATCACATGCAGTGCTAGCGATCAGCCGGGAACACCAATTCAAAATGCGGTTGACGGTGATGACACAACTCTGTGGCATACAACCTGGGGAATATCTCAAACACCAATGTCAGTTACAATGGACTTGAAGGCAGTATATGATATTGATAAGTTTGAATATACACCTCGTACTGATGCTGGAAACGGAACAATTACAAAATATGATTTTTCATACAGTGTTGACGGAAAGTCATGGAAGACTGCTATTACCGACGGCACTTGGGTAAGAAGCAAGGATGTAAAAACAATCCAGCTTGATAAACCAGTGAAGGCTCGATACTTAAAGTTATATATTAAGCAGGCTGTGGGTGGATTTGGTTCAGGTATCGAATTCAGGCCTTACAAGGTAGATGGCTCCACGGCATATCCGGCAGGAGACTATAACTCAGACAACAAAGTAGATGAAGGAGATTTAACATTCCTGAAAAACTATATGGGCATCAAAGAGGGAGATGCCGATTGGAATTACGCAAGTAGAGCAGATGTTAACTACAACGGAATAATTGATGGATATGATTTAGCATTTGTAACCGGTCAGTTGGATGGAGGAGTGGTTGCAGGCAATACAAATGTATCTGGAAACATGATATTAATTCCATCGAAAACAGATTTAAAAGCTGGTGATGAATTTGCCGTAAAGGTATATGCCAATAACTTTAACGATGTAAATGCCTTTAGTATGGAAATTCCCCTTGATACAACCAAATATGTATTAACCACCGGAAGTACGAAGGATGTATTGATTTCTGACCTAGATAAGGAAATGCTTAATTATTCAACAGTACTTGCAAAGGATAATAAGACCAGAATAAATTTAGCCTTTGCCAATCTTGGAAACAAAGCTAAGATTACAGGAAACGGTGTTGTAGCTACTTTGAAATTAAGAGCAGTAGCTGATATTAAATTTGATATGGCTGCCAGCAATGCAGTTGTAGTAAACAGCGATTTTGACAGTAAAGACGGAATAGGAATTGTTGAGGCCAACGATGCAGGATTTCCTGCTATACCATCATCAGTTGTTAAGGTGCCTAGAAATATAATTTCCGTTGGTGGATTGACAGATGAGGATGGCCAAAAACTCCAAGGCGGCCCAAGTGCCTTTAACTCTTTAATAGATGGCAAGCAAGGGACTTATATGGAGCTAATGTGGATTTTTGATACCACACCAGTAGAGAGCTATAAATATCTACCGCTTAACATGAAATTTACATTTAGCAGCCCTCAAAAGATTACAAATTTCACGATTCGTAAGCGTCCAAATGGCAATGGATCAATGAAGACTATCGTAGCAAAAGGTTATTTAAACGGAGTTGAAACAATAATTGGAACAAAAGTTGCCGGGCAGGCAGATTCTTCTTTAACCTTTGAGAATGTAAATGCAACCTTTGATACTATAGTTTTAACAGCTACAGATTCTTACCCGCCACTTTATAACGGCAAATATTACATGTTGACCATTGATGAGGTTGAGTTCTATACAAACAATGGAATAAGTGTATCTGGTATTCAGTTTGATTCGAATAATCAGCCATCCTTAACTGCTGGAAGCATAGTTCCATTCAAGGCCAATGTGCAGCCTTCAAATGCTTTGAATAAATACTACAGTCTTGCAAGCAGTGATGAATCCCTAGTCAAGGTTATAAGAGTAAGAGATGCTGATAACAGCATTAATTACCTGCTGCAGACCTTAGTGGGAAGTAATATAAACAAAACCGTTAAAATCACTGCTACATCGGCAGATGGAGGACTAACAACTGAGAAAGAAGAAAATATTATTCCAACTAATGAATCAGTTCAAGTTACCTTGGAAAAAGCAGAGCTGGTAACAGGAGGAGTAACAAAAGCTGCTGTGACAATTATTAATGGTGATAAGAATGACACAAGAATAAATTGGTCATCTTCAAATACTAAGGTAGCTACTGTAGACAAACTCGGAAACATTACGGCAACAGGAATAGGAAATACCGATATTATTGCTACAACAATGGATGGAGTAAGCGGCGAGGTTGCCCTCAGGGTTAAGCCGAAGCTTGTAAGTGTTAATTTAACAGCTGACAAGACATCCCTTGAAAGAAACATTAGTACACAGTTAGTTGTTACTCCAAAACTTGATGATGGTACCATAGTTGATTTAAAGAATACAACAGTAGAGTACTTCACAAGTAATCCAACAGTTGCAGCAGTTGATAAGAATACAGGCGTTATTACAGGGGGCAATGTTGGCACTGCTGAAGTCTCCGTAAAAGTAACCTTTGAAGGTATAACCGTAGAGTCAAATAAGATAACTGTTAAGGTAGATACAAGTATTGCATCTATAGAAAGGATGATAAGTAGTTATACTACGTCTGGAGATTTGGTTGGACCATTGGTGTCGCAATTAACTAATAATCTGGCTCAAGCAAAACACTTTACTGAACAAGGAAAAACTAATGAGGCTATAACCCATATGGAGGACTTTATAAAACATCTTAACAATCCTCCAATGGACAGCCGCATATCAGATACAGCTAAGAATATATTAAATCTTGATTCAAAAGCACTTGTTGATAAGTGGTCAAGATAATTAAGAAATTAGCTTAGATGACAGGAGCTGATTAGTTTGGTACGTTTTATGTTCCAAACTAATCGCCCTCTTGTCATGTTTAAAGGATATAATAGATAAGTGTATAGATGATTATATGTTTGCAGGTATTCCCTAAAAATAAGTGAATTTCCTAAAAGTATATTTACTTATATTAAATGTAAATATATTATATAATTAGTTATTGTAACTACAACACTACTAGTTAATGAATCTGTAAATATACTCTGGAGGTTAATTTATGAAGATAGACAAAAGAAGCAGAATGCCCCTATACTCACAATTGATGGATATTTTAATTGCAGCAATAGAAAAAGAACTTAAGGAAAACGATCAAATTCCTTCTGAAAGAGATATATGTGAAAAATATGATGTGAGCAGGACTACAGTAAGACAAGCTATAAATGAACTTGAAAAAGAAGGATATATATATAAGATACATGGGAAAGGTACTTTTGTAGCTCCTAAAAGGGTAAATCAGGATTTAATTAAATTTTACAGCTTCACCGAAGACATGAAAAAGATAGGTAAAAAACCTACATCTAAGGTTCTTGATTTTAATATTATTAATATTGATAGTTATATATCAAGGAAAATTAGAATAATGGAAGGAGAATTAGTTTATAGATTCAACAGACTTAGATTAGCTGACAATATTCCTATGATGCTTGAAACAACATATGTTTCTTATGCAAGATTTCCAGGCCTAACTAAAGAGGATTTAGAGAGAGAGGCTTTGTATGATTTAATACAGAATCGGTTTAATACTCTGATTACATATGCTGAAGAGACTTTTACGCCTATATTAACTAATGAAACTGAAGCGCATATATTAAACATGCCAAAAGAAATTCCTAGTTTAAAAATTGAGAGATTCACATATGCAGAAAGCTCCATTATAGAATATACAACAAGCATTGCTAGAGGAGATAAGTTTAAATATAGGGTTAAATTGGAAAGATAGTTTTTTATGAAATCTATCTCCATCTGTTGCCTTTTTTTCGGCTTCAAGGAGTTTATTGTTTTCTCTTAACTTTCCAAATTCAGACATTTCTTCTTCAGATTTTCTTTTGCCTCGTCTGTCCAGAATTGCTGCCACGCCAGCTTTCTCATATTTTGTTGCCCATACATAAACTTTCTGATAGTAAACTGATATAATATATATAAATCTTAATTAGAATAAAAGTTGTATAAAATGGGGGTGGGTTTTATGTATTCATTAAAATCACTAGTTTTGGGGCTTCCTGAGGATGTTGAAAGATATGTAATGTATGGAGATTTTGATTCTGCTGACAGGCTTATTGATATCTATATGAAAAGAAATATCCCAGAACTACTTAAAGAGAGACTTCAATATGAGAAAAGAAGAATGAGAAGACTTACAATGGATTACTTATATTCCTTTGATGAGGCACTAGAAATGGCAGTGAAGAGAATTAAGGATTTCAGCGGTGAAGAGCTTCAAAGAATGATGGACGAAAGATTTGCTGACTGGATATACATAAATGGAAGAGTAATGCTCCATGATAATTTTCTAGAAACCATTATTAAGGTAGTTCCCAATATATCAGAAAGGCTTCTTGAAAAGCATGAGGATAAGGAAACAGGGAATACGGATGTGCTAAACGAGGTTATTGATGACATAATTAATAACGGAGAAAAAAAGTATTTTATACATGTAAAAGCTGGAATGAAGCTTAAAGGAGATTCTGTAAGGAAAGGTGAAACAATAAAAGTGCATGTTCCAATTCCAAAGGAAGCTCAGCAGATAAAGAATATAAAGCTTATAAGAACTTTACCAGAAACAAAGTTTGTATCACCAGAAGATTATCCTCAAAGGACTGCTTACTTTGAAAAAGAGGTAACAGGTGTGGAAGAGTTTACAGTGGAGTATTCCTATGAGAATCATATTAAATACAACCTGCCAGATCCAAATATAGTTTCAGAAAATCAGCCTGATTTTTATACAGAAGAAATGCTGCCTCAAATTAGGTTTACACCTTATTTAGTAAACTTAGCCCATGAAATTGCTCAAGACGAAAAAAATCCATTGCTTAAGGCAAGGAAAATATATGATTATGTCACACAAAATGTTCAGTACTCCTTTATGAGAGAGTATGCATCAATCATTAATATACCAGAATATGCTGCCTACAATCTAAAGGGAGACTGTGGTGTAATGGCGCTTTTATTTATAACCCTATGCAGAATTGTAAAGATACCTGCAAGATGGCAGTCTGGACTTTACGTAAATCCTACCCATGTTGGAAACCACGATTGGGTAGAATTCTATGTAGCACCCCTTGGCTGGCTATTTGCAGATCCATCCTTTGGAGGAAGCGGCTATAGAACAGGAAACATGAAAAAATGGAACTTCTATTTTGGAAATCTTGATCCCTTCAGAATGGTTGCAAATTCAGATTTCCAGCAGGATTTAATACCAAAGAAGAAGTTTTTCAGAGCTGACCCTTATGATAACCAGGTTGGAGAGGCTGAGTATGAAGATAGGGGGCTTTATCAGGAGGATGTTGAGTACATTAAGGAAATAGTGGATATACATGAGATATAAGGTTATATGGCTTAAAGGAGAGTACTTGTAATTACTTCTAAGGGCACCTACTGATATTTAAACTGTTATATGATTATTGAGGGAAAAGGTATAGACTTTGCATAAGACTATGCCTTTTTATTTTTACATAATATTAAGAGGATTTTAGTGGTTAATACAGAATATACCATATATAACAAGCAATAGAGGTGATTAGACATGTTTAAAGAAGGAGTTTACGAAGAGCCTATAAATCAACAGCTAGGCTAGTTCAACATTATATAGATAAAAGAAATCTTTTTATAGATATTATTTTTTGAAGGAATTTAAGGTCATTTGTAGAATAATGGTATTAAACATAATAATTAGATATATTGTAATTAATGTCTAGTTGGAAAAAGAATAAATATGTAAAGGGGATTGGATAATGGAATCTATTACAAAAATTTTTTCAAATCTACCACTAGATAAATTAACGCCTAATGGTGTACTTACTGTTGCAATAATATTATTAATTGTAATTGGGGTTATTACTTTCATTAACAGGAAGGCACATAAAATTCATATTGAAGACAAAGGTTCAAAAATAGTTGGGTTGAAAGCAGGAATTGTTGAAAATTCAAATAAGAATAAGTCAATTAAAATTAAACTAGAGAATAGTAACATTAGAAATTCTGAAATAGGGTGTATAAAAAATGATACTAACAAGGACTAATGCTGAAAAAAAAGAAATTGATATAGTTAACTCAACATTAAATAATAACAATATTGGATGTAATATTACTAACAATGTTGATTTTTTAGACTTGGCAATTAAAGAATCGTTTACAATTATTCTCAATGAAATAAAGGAAATTGAAGATAAAGTTGTAAGTCTAGCTCTGGAAAGATCTCATTATGTAATTAACCAACTTTATAAAAATAATAAGCAAGAATTTTTAGAGTTAGCAAGAATTTCTTCTTGTTCGTTAGATAAGGACCCAACTGAAATTCAGATGCAGAATATTATTAAGTTCTGGGTTATTGTTAAGTATTGCAATAAAGACATTGATATGGTTTCAGCTGCAAAACTATCTGGAAAATTTCAGGTTAATGGTAGTAACATGTGGTTTTTTTCACCTTCAAATTCATTAAGTAAGAGCATTGAGAAAAGTATAGCAATAATAAGCCATTTTTTAAAAATTACACAGTTAGATTCTATTAAAAATGGAAGGTGTTATATATCAAAAATTACATTAACAAAAGAATTTAGCTGCGATAATTGTATAGATGGGTCTATCATATTAGGTAGCATGAGTGAGATAATTGATGACTTTGTTGATGGTAAAAAAAATATAGTGAATTTTAATGATGAGGTTCTTCAAAAAGATTTTATAAGTATTCAAATTGAAAAAAATTTAAAAATGCAATGTGGAAATTGTTTGTCCGATATTGAACAAGTTCCTGTAAATGTACCAAAATTCATGAAGTAAGGGGGATCTTTATGATAGAAGGATTTGAAATTTATAAAATAAATAATTATATAAAAATAGATGATAAGGATTTAAATGATTTTGACAAGATAATACACTCAGAAGATTCTTTAATAATAATAAAAAAATATAAAACATTAAATGAATTAAAGGATAATTGGAAAGAACAAATGTATTTTGTAGGTGGTTATATTCAAAATAAGTTTGATATGCTTAACCTACCAGAATCATGTTTATGGAATACATATATAATATATTTGGTAAATTTTGATGTCTCAACACAATTAAAAATAGAAATTGAAACTGACAAGTTTTGTTGTAAAAAATATGTTATTGATACTAGAAATAAAGTAAGTGAGAGTGAGGCTATAATAGAGGAACTACCAGCTTTAACTTCGCTCTGTATTAGATCAAATATATGTGAAGTAATAAATGATGAAACAACGATAAAAAAGTTGTTTGTTAGTACTGGAGAAATTAATGAAAAGATAAAAGATTATTTCATTAACAAAGAGGAATACAATATAAAATCAATAGATATTGTAATTGATGAAATGGTGGGTATATTAGATGAGTTGGATTAAAAATATAGAGTTTAAGAATTTTAGAGTATATAAAAAACAAGAATTTGAGATTAATCCTAATGCGAGAATAATACTTATCCATGGAAATAATGGTTTGGGGAAAACATCTTTTTTTGATGGTATTGAATGGGGGTTAACTGGAAATATTCAAAGATATGATAAAGCATCAAAAGAAAAAAATGAGTATGATGTTTTACGAAATACTTTGGCTGATAAAGAGGAGGATTCATATGTAAAATTAACTTTTGATGATGATCAGGTACTTAAAAGATCAGTAATTTATGTAAGCAATAAAGATTATAACACTGGTCATTTAAAAAGTGATTTCAAAATTGATGAAAAACTTGTTTCTGATGACTATCGCGGAAAAATTAAATTTGAAGAATCTTTTTGCTTTTCACAGTTTTTATCTCAAGAACTAATAGATAGATTTATAAGAGAAATGAAGGATACTGATAGATATACTTCAATTAGAAATATCTTAGGTTTACATAGGTATGAAAAATATGAAACTTTCATTGAGAAGGTTAATACGGAAGCGATTTCCAGGGCTAAAGTATTGACAGAAAGTGAAAGTAATCTTTTGAATAAAATTGAAGTTGCTAATGCAAAAAAAACAAATATCACTTTAAATGAGGAAATATTAAAACTATGTTATGTGAGATATTTTGGTGAATATTTTCAAGAGATAGAAAGTAACAAAATAGTTCAGCAAATAGATAATGAAATATTAAAAAAAATGGGAACTTATAATAATTTAGATACAGAAATACGAAGTCTTAATCAAGCTACAATAGATTTAGAGGAACTTAATGAGGAAAAATTTAATAATTTCTCAAAAAATGAAGTAAGTTTAATTTCTATTAGAAATAATATCAACAGAAATAAAGAGATAATTAGCCATATTAAAAAATATGATGAAATAAAGTATTTAAATGATAACATTAAAGAGTATTTGAATATTGTAAGTCTAAAAGGTGAGAATGATCGAATAAGAAATGACTATGAAATCAAAAATGAAAGATTTTCTAAAATTAAATCAGCTAATAGAGATATTAAATCTATAATGAATTTTTTTCAATTAAACAATATGTATCTAGAGGATATTGATAAATATAGAAAAGCACTTAGTTATGTAGAAAATCTTAATAACTCAATTAGTAATAAACATATAGAATTAGAAAGGATGATGTCTTTTAAGCAAGAGTTTGTAAATACTACATTAAAATACTTAAAAACTAATGTAAAACTTGAGAAATGCCCTGTATGTAAGCAATCATTTAACCTTGAAGAAGCAATTAACTATCTAAATAAAGAGTTAGAAAGTAATTCAGATATTACAATAAATACGATAATTAGAGAATTAAATCAACAAGAAAAAGAACTAGAAACTTATAAAAATGAGAAAGTACAATTAGAGCAAAAGTTAATATTAGAATTTAGGAATATGCAAAATAAATTAGAGCAAGAAATAATTAATATTCATGAAAAAATTAATGCTATTCATAAAAATGAGGCAGTTGAAAAAGAATATTTAATACGACTAAGTAAATATGGAACTGAAATTGATAAAATTAGTACTGAATACAATAAATATGATATTTTTGTCAAAGGATTAGGTGAAAATAAAGAAAAAGAGCTCTTCTTAGGTTTAATTAAAAATTTAGAGGAAAATCAATTAGAACTAACAAATGAAATAGGGCATTTTAAGAAAAAACTTGAAAAGTATGATGTTAAAAATTATGATGAAGTAAGGTCAAAATTAGATGAATTGAAATTAAAAGTAGATAATTTAAATTCAGATATGAATAAAGAGAAAATACAAATTAATGAATTAAAAGAATTATCGAGTTTCTACAATAATAATATTCAAGATAACAACTTGAAACAATTGAATTATGAATTAGTTAAAGTTAGAAGTGAATTAAAAAAAATAAATACAATTAGTAAATCATTTGAATTAATGAATGAAAATAGTAGGGAAGTATTACTCAATGAAATAGATAGAATTTTCAAGTCAGATGATCTTCCAATAAAAATATTATATAACTATTTAAATCCTAATTATAATTTTGATAAATTGAACTTCAGAATTGATAATAGCAATCCTAAGAACAATCGACTAATACTTGAAGCAATATCTGAAAATGGAGCAGTAATTAATCCAGCATATAGTTTTAGTTCAGCACAGAATAATGTTTTAGCTGTCAGTATATTTTTAAGTTTTGCATTAACTCAGAAATGGAGTAATTTAGATTGTATTTTCATGGATGATCCTATCCAGAATATGGATGATATTAATGTGAATAATTTTGTTGATATAATTCGTAACATTATTAGAACAACTAATAAGCAAATATTCATATCAACCCATGATATTAGAATATATGAATTCATGAAAAATAAATTTGGGAATCATACTCAACTATTTAATTTTATTGATTATGGTAGTAAAGTTCAAGGTAGGTAGTTATTGGATAAAATAATAAGCACTAGTTGATAAAAACTAGTGCTTTGCTTATATTCCAAGGGTAGTTTGATTAAAAGTAATAGCAGCTTCATCAGATTCCATAATCCTAATATCCTTTTCTCTTTTAAAAATCTTATCGAGCTGATAGCCCATTTTTTCAATCAGGCCAACAACTAAAGCATTACCCATGCAGAAATATCTAAAGTTTTCAGGCATTCCTGTGTCTGTCCAATTATCAGGAAAACCATTCAGCCTCTCACATTCAATAGGGGTTAAAATTCTATAGTTTCCAGAAATAGCATCTTCGATAACATGAGTGCTACGATTTACGCTTCCTTCGCTTGTAAGCATAGTTCTTCCAGGAAAATCAAGATTGTCGGGAAAGTTCATTCCACCCTCAGAGTAGAAGTATTCGTAGCCATTTTTATCTACTCTCTGTATTTTCTTTGATCCCTTAAGATATTTGAACTTATCTAGCCTATTAGTATCTGTATGAATAAAGTATTTCTCATCTACAGCTTCATCTTGTCTAATTTGCCTCAATGTTATAGGTAGAAACTCTTTTGCCTTTAGCTCCATAGAAGTTATCGAACCGTTAAACATTATACCAGAATTCTTGAAATCAAATTTAAAGTTGTCAGACATATCCACGATATCATTAAAACTATTAAGTTCTATGGATAAATTATCTTTAAGAAATCTAGAAGGAAATTCTGATTGGAAAAATCCATTGTCTAAAATCCATTTGTCTAAACTATCAAGTTTCGATAACTTAGCATAGTATTTCGTTCGGTTATGAAAAGCAAATATGAAAGTTCTTCTTCGTTTCTGGGCTAAGCCAAACTCAGCTGCATTGATTACTCTCCATTCAACAGCATAACCTAACTTGCATAGACTATATAGTATAATGCCGAAATCTCTTCCACGCTGTTTAGCAGGAGACTTAAGAAGTCTATCTACATTCTCAAGAAGTATAAATGGAGGCCTCTTTGCTTTAACAATCCTATTTATTTCCCACCATAAAACGCCTTTATGTCCTTGGATTCCTTGAGCCTGAGTTCTGGCAACAGAATAATCCTGGCAAGGGAAACCTCCAACAAGCAGATTATGGTTGGGGATACTGTTTTCATCTATTGTGCCAACATCTTCATTTACGTGATTTACACTCTTACCAAAGTGATGTGTATAGCAATCGAAGGCATACTGATTTTTTTTGCCAGGCTCCCATTGATTAGCAAATACAAAATCCCAATTGTTATTATCATCTTTTCCGTTTAAGCCAACTCTAAATCCACCAACTCCTGCAAATAATTCGCATACCGTCTTTTTCATTTTACACCTCTGTGAATACTTTATTCATCCTAAGTTATATACATTACATAATAATTACTATTATAATTATAATATAAACAATTGTAAAGATCAAGAGTTAAAATGGGAGGATAAGATGGGGAATAAGGAAACTATTTACTCTACTGAAGAGGAATTGATTGAACATGCTAAAAAGCTGACAGGAAAGAGCTTTAAAAATATAGATAAAACAGGGAGAATTGCAAATCAAAAGGCAAAAGGAAGATTAGGACAGATAATTGAGGAAAGCCATTTTGGTTATGAAATCAACTCGAGAGCAGAAGCGGATTTTAAAGAGCTTAATATTGAGCTTAAGGTAACTCCATACAGGAAAAATAAGAACGGGACCTATTCAGCCAAGGAAAGACTTGTATTAAATATAATAGATTACATGGCCGAAGTGGACAAGGAGTTCTATACAAGTTCATTCTGGATTAAGAACAATAAACTCTTATTAGTATTCTACAGGTATGAAGAAGGGTTAGATGTAGGAGATTATAGAGTTACAGATACACTTATATTTGAGGTGCCAGAAGAGGACCTACCAACAGTAAAACAAGACTGGGATTGTATTGTTAATAAGATAAAGCAGGGCAAGGCACACGAGTTATCTGAAGGGGATACCTTTTATCTTGGAGCCTGTCCTAAAGGAAAGGATAGTTCATCTGTAAGACAACAACCATATTCAGATATTCCAGCAATGCAAAGAGCTTATGCATTTAAACAGTCATATATGACACATATCCTTAGGACTCGTATATTAGGTGAAGGCACCGAGAAGCTTATAAAGGATGGAAGGACATCTATTGAGCAGTATGTTGATAAGAAGCTAAGACCTATTATAGGAAGAATATTTAATGAACTTTGCGAAGAGTATGGACAAGTAGATGGTGCTAAGAATGCTGTGCAGCTGCTTATGTCAAAGGTTTTTGGTATAAAGGGTACAGATTTATCTAAGATTGAAGAGTTTGAAAAGGCGAATATAAAGATAAAGACTATCAGAGTTGAAAAAGACAATAAGATAAAAGAGAGCATGTCATTTCCTACATTTAAGTTTAAGGAGATAGTTGAGACGTCTTGGGAGGATTCTTATTTAAAGAGGATACTTGGTGAGCAAAAGTATTTATTTTTGGTATTTAAGAAGAACGAAAATGATGAACTTGTATTTAAAGGTTATAAGTTCTGGAATATACCATTTCAGGACTTGCTTGAGGTTAAGAAAGTATATAAGAGGACTGTAGATATAATCAAAGAAGGAGTTAAGATAGAGGAGCAGGTTACTAAGAAAGGTATTATCAGAAAAAATAATTTACCATCTATGAGGGAGAATCCTGTTTGTCATGTTAGACCACATGGAGCGAATGGACAGGATGTTTATGAGTTGCCTGATGGTAGATGGATGTCTAAGCAGTGTTTTTGGTTGAATAATGGTTATGTGTTTAATCAAGTTAAAGATTTAATTGATTAATTGAAGGTCTTATATAGACAACTGCTAGGAATAAATAAAAATTGATATTAGTAAATTGTTTAATAATAAAATATTGGGGGATAAACATGAGATTTGCAAATGCGAAAATAATGATAAAAGAGGCATATACAACAGAGAATCTAGAGTGTAAAAAGTATCCTAAATGGGAATTGCACGAAAAGGAGATAGAAACAGATAGTGATAATATCAAACTTCAGATTCCAGGGAAAAAAACAGATATAAGTGTATATGATTTTAGATTGTTATTGAATATAGGTAATTACAAGTATTTTCTCACTCATGCAAATATAATTATAGATTTATATACAAAGATAAAATATAATCCTAGCTTTGCTACAAATCTTAGAGAATTTATTGTTGATATAGCAATTAATGGGTTAAGAGAGGAGAATAGGCTAGAAAGATATGGACTGGATAAACTAAAAACTAATCAATTTGTGAAGACAGAATACAAGAATATAGCCGCAGAGTGTGTGCCAAATTATAATAAGTATTTTAATTATAGAACCTGTGATATGAATTTGTTGAGAAGTATACTGTTTTGGGTCACTCTACAAGAGGATATAAATTATCCGATAGATAAAGGATGTCAGGGAAGAAGACTAGCTTTTACAAGATTTGTTGAGTCTATATACTGCGCAGAACATGATTATGAAGATTCAATGATTAGAGTTGTGCTCACGAATAGTTATAACCATGGAAGGGGAGTTCCTGATTTAATGGAGAACTTACAGGAGGAGTATCTTTATGCGATAAAATTAGTGCAGAATATTAGAGAGTAGGTTAGTTTATTAGAGAATATGCATAGGCTTGCATTTAACCTTGGTACAGGAGTAACAAATTCGTTTCTTCACTCCTCGCAAAGGGGCCATGTACTACCCAAATTTTGTTCAAATTTGCTATAAAAAAAAGAAAAAACAGAGAAGCATGACTTTAGATACGCTATTATACACTGTTTTAGACGAGTTGATCCCTACTTGGATAAATAAAGAAAATGCTGTGAATCCAAAAGCTAAACTACACAGCATTTTCTTTATTACCATCAATATTCATCTAAAACTAATGAATTATCACAAACCCCTTCAAAACCTCACTCTCACTCATTTCCTCCCCACTTAATTCCCTAAACTCTTTCATCATTCCACTTAACTCCATAACAATCTCATAAAACTTCGGTCTCCACTTTTCCTTGCTTTCCATCGACACCTTCGGATCATCAAAAAACTCCTCAGCTTTTTTCTCTCTTGCCAAAACTTCATTATATTTCTTTTTTAATTCCTCTAATCCCAAGGGCATTTTTCCTCAACCTCCACAGCACATTCTAATATTGGTTTCCAGGTATTTATCCAGCTGAACTTTTTATTTAGGTTGTCGCTTGCTCCATAGAGCCTTTTTGAGGGATAGTGAAAGTACAGGCCTATGGTTTTATCCTGATGTCCTAAGGGTCTGTTTTTGAACAAATCAATCATGTTATCATAAGGGCAGGCTGGTACTATTACATCGCCCCTATTTGTTAGCTTGTCCTGTTTTTCTTCTTCACTTACTCTATGGATACTAATAACATAATCCGCAAGGTTTGTTATATCTCCAGAGCCTGCTACATCCAGTTTAGTAAGCCTTCGTATTACATCAGTTTTTCTAGGATGAGCAATGAGATGAATTACAGAGTTAAACTTCCTGGCAAAGGTTTTAAGATTAAGGACAAACTCTTTCTGTTTTTTATTTAACTCATATTCACTACATTCTAGGTCAATCATCATCAGGTTATCTAGTACAAAGTTCTTTGTACCGTATCTTTTAGCAAGCTCCTCCATTTTATTTAGAAGGCTTTTAGCTCGTAAATCATCCTCATTACTGTAAACATGGACTTTTTTTCGGTACCAATCATCCATGGCAGATTTTATTTCTCGGGGAATATAATAACCCTTTGGCTGATTTGGGGCATTGTCAGATTCCAGAGAATATTCTGGACCTGCAAGGGGAAATTGTATCCATGCTCGAAGCTGAGATCTACTTAATTCTCCACTGAAGATAAAGGTGTTGTAACCCTGTTCTAGGGGTTCTGCTATGCACAGCTGGTTTATAAGTGTGAACTTTCCACTGGAGTTATAGCCTGTGATTATATTGACAGTACCAAGTACAAAGCCACCAATCCATTTATCTAATGAAGCAAAGCCACTGCTTATCTTTTCAGCTTTGTTTATATCAAAATCTGCAATATCAGCTAGATCTACCACATCTTTAATTGGAATTTCATTTGCCGCTTCTATTGCAGTAATTACACTTTCTTTACCTTCTTTATAGAGATGAAGGTTTATATCTTTATGAGGACTTGTCACTACATAACACCTGTATTCTCCAAGTCTTGGAACAACCTCTTTTCTCATCCTTTCTCCAGCATCATCATTGTCTGACCATATTATTATCTTTTCAAACTGAGTAAGCCACTCCCAGTTATATTCAATCCAATGATAATTATTGGCACCGAAGGGCACAGAAACAGCATTAGTAAAGCCTGCTTCTATGACGGCCAGGCTATCGATCTCGCCTTCACAAATTAAGAGTGGCTTGGTAACATCTATTTTATCCATTCCAAAGAGTAGGGGAGATGTATCCTTTTCTTTCTGACACCAGGTTTTAGTTTCAACTTTTGCTACCTTTCTAGAAGGTCTGTACTTAACTGTCATAAGTACTCCATATTGATTTTTATACTAAAACACCATATTGCCTTTGGAGTCTTCTTTTATTCCTCTTAAGTCTAGAGTTTTTGGACTGATGCCGCGGGTAGCCATATAGGTCTTCACCTTTGCTCTTAAGGTGTTCCTTTCAAGAACAGGATAATTATAAGGCTTGATCTTCTTAGGTATATATTCTTCAAAGTCATATTGAATATTGGTTTCCTTAAACAATTCCTTAACTGCTTCTAAGAAATTCATGTTTTTGTGGTTTATATAATATTCAAGGATATCCATAGTTTGTCCACACCCAAAGCATTTAAAGTAATTATCTTTTTTATGCCAGGTGAAGGAGGGCGTTTTTTCAGTATGTAGGGGGCAGCAGCCTTTTAAATTTCTTGCATCCCAGTTTCTAAGATTAAGTCCGGAAGAAATTATTTCGGAAGCTCGGCTTCCAAGGGTTTCCTTAGCTTGTTTTATAAGCTCTGCAGGTATATTCATTATATTTCTCCTTTCATTCAAAACACTGTGTAGCTTAACTTACTCTTTCCATTTGCAAATTGCCTTTTAAAGCCCATTTGGGTCTTTAAAATACTAACTTTCTGCATTTAACCAATAAGGCTTTTCTTTTGAATCTATCCAATTATCACTTGCTGCCTGCCTTTTACTTCTGCTTTGGATATAGAGTTGAACATATTTTTCTCTTAACTTTAAAGTGCTTAATATATTGCCCTTCCAAAAGTCATTGTTTTGACTGAATATTATCATTTGTCGTATTCCTTCAGCAGTCCTATTATCTAGTCTAATCATTAGATCTATATTCTTTGCCCAGGTTTGAAGATTTGGCTCCTTAGCACCGGGGTTATTGTTTTTTATTAGGCTGAATAATTCCATGGACAAAATAAACTCTATAGAATCCTTAGAAAATTTATTTTTCTCAGTAGTACTTTTCATTTTCTTTTTATCATTCTTTTCATTATTGTTTATATTGTTTGGATCCTGCTGCTCCCTTGTTGCCACCGCTTCAGCTTCAGCAGTGCTGGTGCTGCTGCTCTCGTAGTTTTTGGGGTCTTGATAAAAGCTGTAGCTGTCTATGTTTATAAGCATTCCCTGTGTTGCCCTCGTAGTTGTTATCATTGTTGTCTCCATAGCCTCACCAGCTGCTCCTTCGCGGGGTTTTCGCAGCCACTCAATTATTTGGTATATTTGATCCTTTGTAGGAGTAACTTTTCTATAACCCACATACCAGGAACAGGCCTCCATAATTTCTGAAATACTGGTTCTTACTTGCCCCCTCTTAAGCTGCTTGTAGCTGCTGTGCTGTGCCTTTTGCAGTAAGTATATCCAAACCTTTAAATACAGTAGAGGCTTTTTATATATTTCACTTTCTATTATTTTTCTTGCCAGCAGTAAGTAACCGCCTACTATCTTTGGTTCACTCATTTATTTCACCTTCCTTATGATGCTCTTTATAATAAAATCTTATTGCTTCATCAACGATAGAACTTAAATAAGCATTTACATCCTCATGCTCGGCCTTAAGCTTGTTTAAGAGCCTAATAGTTGAGTATCTAAATAAAAATGTACGCTTTATTTCAAAGTTCTCCCCATCAACTGGAGGCGTTATGCCATAAGGCTGTGAGCGAGGGGTTCTGTTGTCGTAAAGTTTTGTAAAATTATTTTCTTTGTTTCTGCCCATGTTAATGCTCCTTTCTTATGTGATATACATTAATATGCAGTTCAAAAGAAAGTTTTCAGTGCAATTTTCAGTTTTAACTTGACTAACACCCCTCAAAGGCGCATAAATACTATGTATTCTTATAAATAAAAATATTTTTATATTTATATATAGTTATATTTATCTTTTTTTCTAGTTATATATTTATCTATTTAAATAGGTTTCTTGTTGTTAAGTGTAAAGGCCAGGGAAAGTTAAAAAATAAAACTGATAAAAATTTAAAAAGTTTGCTTTATATAGTAAACTGTGCTATTCTTATTAAGAACTTAAATTAATAGTAAATAATTAAACACAAATATATTTCAATTGGTACTTATAATATAATAAGGTAAATCGAGATTTTATTGGTGAGTTGTTACAATGAGTTTAAGAAAAATAAAATTTCGGAGGTACACATTATATGAATGGTACAGTAAAATGGTTTAATGCAGAAAAAGGATTTGGATTTATTACAGGAGAAGATGGAAAAGATGTTTTTGCACATTTCTCTCAAATAAAAACAGATGGTTTTAAAACATTAGAAGAAGGTCAAAAAGTTTCTTTTGACATTGCTAAGGGACAAAAAGGTCCTCAAGCTGAAAATATTACAGTTATTTAATTAAGGAATATTTTAACCCCTTAAATAGTTAACCTATTTAAGGGGTTTTTAAATGTTCATAATTAGATTTTGAATATATGGTCTAAGAGGTACTTAGGAGGTCAAAGGTCTAAATGAACTTTGACGAGTAGTTTGAGAGGTAAAAGTCCTAAATGGACTTTTACGGGTAACTTGTGAGCGGAAGCGAACATCTTAAGTTACCCAGTGCCCGAAGGGCAGCGAGTAGGCTTAAACTACTCTGCGTTCCGACTAGAAGGAGGAAAAGATATGTTGTTTGAAAATTTAGATATAAATAAATCCATTTTAAAGGCGATTAAAGAAGAGGGGTATATAAAACCAACACCAATACAGGAAGAATCTATTCCATATTTATTAAAAGGAAAGGATCTGATAGGCTGCGCTCAGACCGGTACTGGAAAAACGGCAGCCTTTGCTATTCCAATATTACAGAATATCTCCAATAGAAAAAGTTTGGGAAAAGTGTCAGGATATATTAGTGCTTTAATATTAGCACCTACAAGAGAATTAGCTATTCAGATAGGAGAAAGCTTTACAAGCTATGGAAAATATATAGATATTAATAACTTGGTTATCTTTGGAGGTGTGCCACAAAATTCTCAGACGAGAGCACTTAAGAGAAGGGTAGATATACTAATTGCAACTCCAGGGCGATTACTTGATTTGATTGATCAAAAGTATATTGACTTGAAAAATGTAGAACACTTTGTACTGGATGAAGCAGATCGTATGCTAGATATGGGTATGATCAATGATGTGAAAAAGATTATAACAAAACTTCCAAAGGTTAGACAAAATATGTTGTTCTCAGCAACTATGCCAAAGGAAATCCTAGCACTAGTAAATTCAATTTTGAAAAATCCAGTAAGTGTAAAAGTTACACCGGTTTCATCCACTGTAGATACTATTAAACAAGAGTTATATTTTGTTAGTAAAAAACATAAAAAATATTTACTTATAGATTTGCTAAAAGATAAAGCTATGCAATCTGTGTTAGTTTTTTCAAGAACAAAGCATGGTGCAAATATAATAACAAGAGATCTTAATAAAGCTGGTATAGAGGCTCAAGCTATTCATGGTAACAAATCTCAAAGTGCAAGGCAACTGGCCTTAAATAATTTTAAGGAAGGTAAAATACAAGTTTTAGTTGCAACTGATATAGCTGCAAGGGGCATTGATGTAGATAAATTATCTCATGTAATTAATTTTGACTTGCCTGAAGTTCCCGAAACCTATGTTCATAGAATTGGACGTACTGGAAGAGCAGGACAACAGGGAACTGCAATATCTTTCTGTGATGTGGAAGAAAAGGATTATCTTAAGGCTATTGAAAAACTTATATGCAAGAAAATACCGTTAATAGAAGAACACTCTTATAAAATAAGTTCTAATACGGAACCCTTAAAGTGCGATAAACTTACTACGAAAACCACAACTACTAAAAAGACTAGTAAAAGTTTGAATTATAGTAGGGTGAAGAAACAACAAATGATGAAGCTATAATCAGAACAAAAGTACCTAGAGGGAGAAAATCTTCTATTTGCTTAGCTTAGTTATCTCCTGGGACCTCAGAGGATATTCCATCTGATGGAAGCTACTAAGAGATAGTAAGGCTACCGGAGCTAAGCTAAGCCTTATCCTTCACATCTCCTGCTGCTGTGCAAAACAAGGCAGCCTTTTTAAACCTAGCTTTGTTTTCTTCAATATAGGTTCTAACTGGCGTTGATATACGGGAAGCCCAAATTGGAGAACCTATTATAACTAAGTCATAGTCTGAAGGATTATACATAGTTGGTTTTATAACAGTCAATCTGTTTTGTGAGGCATCTCTGCCAGCTAAAATATAGCCTAAAATACCCTTCCTGTTTCTAGTGTCCACTATCTCTTCAAGATCAGCTTTAAACTTCTATCTAAATTCTTCTGCCACAATTCTTGTATTACCACCTCTAGAATAAAAAACTACAAGTGCAGGTGAAAGTTGAATTCTTCTCATGAAGATTTGATTTCTTACCTCTTTACTTTTCAATAGGATTATCAGTAATGAAAACAATGATATAATTAACTAAAATAGCAAAATATAAATATATTTTCTAAAATCTTGTAACTTTTAAAAATAAAGTCGGTCTATACTAATGAGAACAAACTATATGTAAGGAGGCGGGCAGGTGTCGGATGTAAGGACGGAAATTTATAACACTTACAAGAAGGATATTTTTAGTTATTTCTATAAAGCAATTCTTAATTATCATAATGCGGAAGACCTTACTGAAGATACCTTTTTGAGAGCCTTTAAATTCTTCTCTTCCTTTAGGGGAGAAAGCAGTGTAAAGACCTGGCTCTTTAAAATAGCTAGAAATGTTTTAAATGATTATCTCTTAAAAAATAGTTCTAAGATTGAAGAAATAGATGAAAATACCCATGAAGATATTTCAAATGATTATAACAAGTTAGAGGATAAGCTATTAATAAAAAAAGTTATGTACAAGCTTTTGGAAGAAGAACGCACTTTAATTATACTTAGAGATGTAAATGGTCTATCTTATTTAGAAATAACAAAAATAATGAGTTTTACAGAAGGACAGGTAAAGATAGGCATACACAGGGCGAGAAAGAAATTTAAAGAGCTTTATTTAAAAGAGATGGAGGTGTAAAGACTTGAAGCTAAATTGTACTATCGTTAAGGATATATATGTGCTCTATGAAGAAAATGAGCTAAGTGAGGAAGTTAAAGGATATGTAAGGGAACATCTTTGTGAATGTGAAGAGTGCAGAGCAATATATGAAAGTGGGAAGTCTCTGCCAGATCTAGTAAAGGAAAAGCTACCAGAGCCTTCAGAAAGATTAGATGAGAAGATGATGATGAAACTTAAGCTTTCAAGACTAAGGATAGCTCTTGTATTTATAATAGTTATTATAGGAATAACTGCTTATAATTTATATTCACAATCAAGGATGTATCTTACTCGGGATTTTCAGGAATATTCCGATACAATAAATCAATACAATTTTCAAATTGAGGATTTGAAAAGTCATGTTAAAGTACAAGAGCCTTATAATATTTACAATCATACTGCAGGCGAAATGCTTAACAAAATTAATGGCAGCTATGAACAGGCAGAAAGAGATTTTAATATCCTTGAAAAGCATGCAATTAAAGACGACTATTCAAATCAGTGCTTTGACCTTTCAATGAGCACCTTGGTTTTAACCTTAAACAATAGATGGGAAAATGGACGCTTTAGTGAAAAGGATGAAGAGGTCTACAAGCGGCTAACAAGCGAGATGAAAAATATTGCACAAATTAGTAATGAATATGGAATCAAGCTTAATAATAAATTTTTTATTATGGATACTAAGAAATTAAAGGATAGTTTAGATAAATTGAATACTCTAGCGGAAGTTTATACAAAGTATAACAAATTTCTTGAAGAGATTAAGTATCTCTCCGATGATCAACTTAAAGCTAGAATAAGCTTTGTTATAGGAGAGCAGGCTAAGGATATAAGCTTAACAAAACTGCCAGATCTTATTTATAGTTTTAGAATGCTTGGCATGGATGAGGTTTCCTATCTTGGTGAGATAGATGCAGTGACAGGTGAAGTGTTAGCAATAAGGGGTGGCACACCAACTTTAAAGGGAGATTTAATCGAAGTAGATAAAGCCAAGAAAAAAATAAGGGACCTAACCTTAAGAAATCTAGGAGAGGGATTTGACGTTAATGTTGAATACCTTGGTGTAAATGTTAATTTTCAATCTAATTCAGATGCGAAAGTATACTGTTTTAAGCTTCAGCCTACCTTCAAAGGATATAATATTTTTATTCAATATAATGTTATGCTTGATGCTAGAAGCAATACTATATACAATTATTCAACTCTGATATTAAGGGGGAATATTCCCATAGCAGGGGATAGGCCATTGAAAGCTGACGAGAAGTATAACCCAGAGGAAGCTCTGAAGAATTTAGCTGCAGATGATATTAATAAGGAGTTATTTAAATATAAAGACACTTATTTTATAAAGTCTATGTTTACAGGTGAGTATGTACTTGTTCATTATTATGAAGAAATGGTAGATACAAAAAAGGCAAATCCCAGAAAGCTGTATATAAATACTGAGACAGGAAAAGAAGAGTGGGTTGCATTTGCAGATGGGACAGTAACTTATTAGTTATTGTGATTTAATGGAATACTTACTATGACATAAAGCTTGTAATATCAATAGCTAACGAGGGATTAGGAGAACGCAAGCTAAATGATGTAATGAAGGTGCTATTAATAAAATTTTCTGAGAAAGTTCTATGCATATGATAACATCTTGAGGATAAAATAAGCTTGAGGTGATTACATATGAAAAAAATAGGCGTAGAAATAGGGTTGTCTATGATAGCAGATTATTTAAGTAGTCAAGGCTATCAAGTACAAATGCTAAGCGAAGGTATGGAGAACAATGTAAGCAAGATTCAAAATCTAGACGCAATTGTTGTATCAGATATAAATTCTGATATGATGGGTTACAGTGACACTTCTACAAAGGTTCCTGTAATCAATGCAAGCGGGATAACCCCTGAGGAAGTAAAGAAATTAATAGACAGCAAGGCTACCGGAACTAAGTGATAAACAAGATAATTGTCGGTTAAAGGTATATGGCATAGGAGTTATGCTATATACCTTTAATCTATATCGTCTTCAAAATGAATTTAAAACCATAGATGTCGGTGAGGAAAAAAGTGATGGAAGCCTTACAAATGGACTTGAAGAGTATCTTCCAGTTCTTCAACATAGAAGCACCAGTGACGTTATTTTAAGAAACTATATTACTGGTTTAAAGTTATTTAATAATTATTTTGATTTCATGGAAAATTGTGTTATAATATGTATTGTATTGAAGAAATAGCGTGCCGATAATAGCAAACTTGTCGAAAGGCAGGGACGCAAAGCTATGGGTCTAAGGGATGTATAATCCTATGATTGCCAGGTTGCCGAAGTATGAAATATAGAATGCCAAAGGCGACGCATAATCAAGTCTTCTTTGGTATTTTTTGAGCCTTTTTTGTGCTTCCATAAAATACTCGGCGGATTTTATATAAAGATGGAGGTGAGTCTATAGCAACATCGTAGACAAGAAGTTTACATCCTTTAAAGTATCTAAGGATACAAAATCTGCAAACAGGAACAAAGAGTAAAATTTGGAGGCGATTAATAATGTTTAAAAATGTATACATTGAAGGAATAGGGAGCTACCATCCTAGAAAAATAGTTGGTAACGACTATTATGTTAATCACTTTAAAAAATACGGCATGGAAGAATATGCAATTGGCTTAATGGAGAAGGTTGGGAGAGAGAAAAGAACTCTAGCGGATGAAAATGAGACAAGCATTACAATGGCCGGTGAAGCTGCAAAGAAGGCTATCAAAAATGCGAAGCTAGAAGCAAAGGATATCGACGCAATTATTTCAGTTTCAGATACTCCAGAATTCCTGACTCCATGCTGTGCACTAATATTAAAGAATATGCTGCAAGCTGATAAAGTAACAAATGTATTTGATATAAATAATGACTGCATAGGAATGATTACAGGTATAGACATAGCAACAAAATATTTAAAAACTGACAAGAAGTACAAGAGAATTCTTGTAGTAGGATCGATGCACATAAGTCCTTTTGCCAAGGAAGATGATTTAGTTGTTTATGGGTGTATTTCAGATGGAGCAGCTGCTGTAGTATTAGTGGTAAAAGAAGAGGAAGAAGAAAGAGGATTTTTAGGATCCAGAATGTATACTGATGATACATATAATGAAACTATTAGGTTTCCTGCATGCGGTCTATCTAACATAGCTAATAACGATATAGATCCAGAGGATAAGAAGATGGAGTGGAATCCTTTTGATTTTGGCTTCCTTTCAGAAAAGTGGTCTGAACTAATAATTGGATTGCTAAAAGAATATGGGTACTCCGAATCAGATGTAACACATTACTTCATGTCTCAGTTTTCTAAATTTGATGTAGAATTAACTATGGAAAAATTGGGAGCTTCAAATGACCAAGCAATCTTTATTGGGAATAAGTATGGTTATACAGGTTGCGCAAGTCCAATTATGGCTTTGGATGATAGATTAAAGAGAGAAGAATTTAACAAGGATGATATTTCTATATTCTGCTCAGTGGCCGGTGGTTACACTATGGCAGCATTATTATATAAATGGTAAAAATAAAAAAGTTAGAAAAACTAAGGAGAAAGCCTATGAATATTCCTGTAAATATAATAGTTGATTATCAGAAGAGAACACTTAAGTTTGTTTTGATTATCTACTCAATAAGTGCTTGCTTAGCGGGTGGACTATTTTCAGTTATGAAATTAATTGGCTTATATAGCGAAATGAAATGGACTCCTATTTTAATACTGGTAGGATTGATTTTAGTTGAGCTGCTCACCTTTTTTGTTATGTATAAAGCTGCCATAAAGGATGAGAAGAATTGGAATAAGAAATTGATTATGATAAAGGCAGTTATATTACTGATTTCTTATGTTAACTATATGTATCTCACATTTTTAGTACCTTCAAAGGAACTATGGATAAGTGTTTTTTACTTTGTAATTCTTGGTGCTATGTTCTTAGACACAAAGATGAATATAGTATCAATAATAACAAGCATTATATGTCAAATAGTCCTCTTTACATTAAATCCATTAGTACTTCCTGATAAACAAGTACTAGTTAGAGAACTGCTTATAAGAGTTGTAGATATAAGTCTTGTTTCTTTTGGCATTTTCATATTTACCTTGTTTTCCTCTAGATTGCTTAAAGAAGTTGAGGAAAATCAAAACATACTCAATGAAAAGAATGACAATATATCAATGCTCTTTAATAAGATCTCTGAATTTTCAAGGACTCTGTTAAGTTCAAGCGATACATTAACAACCGTTATTGAAGAGGAAAACAGTTCTATGCAGGAAATTGCAGGCATCAGTATGGCAGTTAGTACAGATGCAAATGAAATGTTGAATAAATCACATAAAAGCAGAGAAATTCTAGAAACTCTTCTGGAAATAAATAAAACAGTGTCTTCAAAAATTAAAGATACTGAATCAATTACTGAAGAGCTTATGTTAGCTTCCAATAACAATGAGAAGTCTGTTAAAAATGTGCTTGATATTATGAATGGAGCAATGAAAAGTATAACAGTGACTTCAGAGGCAACTAAAGTGCTGAAGGAAAAATCAAGGCAGGTGGATGAGATATTATCTATGATAGGAGATATTTCTGAGCAGACAAACCTCCTTGCATTAAATGCCAGTATCGAGGCTGCAAGGGCGGGTGAAGCTGGAAAAGGATTTTCTGTTGTTGCAGAAGAGGTTAAAACACTGGCTGAACACAGCAGGAAGTCTTTAAGTGATGTAAGTGTTATTGTTAATGAATTTAAAGAGAAGACACTACAGGTTGAAACACTTATGGAAGACAGCAATGAAAAGATAGAGTTTGGAAATAAAATTCTAAGTGAAACTGTTTCAAGTGTAATAAGCATGTTAAATAAGCAGAAGTTATCAGGTGAAAACATTTCAGAAGTTACTCAGCTTATGACCAGCTTATTAGAAGAAACAGAAAATGTTGTAGTGTTCAATTCAGGCATAGTTGAGACTACTGAAAATACACTAAGCAGATTTGATACAGTAACTCAGGCATTAAGCCAAACTGCCGCTATAAGTGAAGAGATGGCAGCTAGTGCTGAAGAATTAAAAAATGCTGCTGCTGAAATGAATGGTTTAACCAAGTAAATATAAAATTTTCGCTCAAGGGGAAAAAGCAAAAGTAATATATTAAGAACTCTGAATTAACAGAGTTCTTTTGATTTACTAAATAATAAGGGAAAAACTCTTTTTAAAGCCTTTTTACCTATCACTTGCTTCATTTACATTATTATTTCTTAAATCAAATGTTTCGATTGGTTCTGGCCCCCTTAATATTTTTCTTTTTATATGTAGATCACCTGAGAAGTCAGTGCTGATCAGCCATTGAATCAACATTATTTGTCCATCTACTATTTCAATACCTTGTATTCCACTTGCCCTTACGCATGATCCGTCATTGAAGTAAGGTAATTCTTTAACTTTGGGGAAATGTGGTCTATGGGTATGTCCACAGATGATCATAATTTTGTTCTTTTTAATCCAATAACTATACATACGTTCAATTTTATGTATCTTATCAGCACTTCTTACGGGGCTTGCTGGGTTTGTAAATCCTATGGAGTGAAGATATCTCCAAAAATATCTTACTGTAAGCCTTGTAAAATGCCATAACTTGTCATTCATTCTGTCTCCCTGATGACCATGAACAGTTAGTATTTCCTGTCCGGTATTTTTATGTTTAAATACTACTGACTCATATGGTGTTATTCCTGGAAATAATTCTATTTCTTCCTGATTATAATCATCGTAGTATCCATAATAATTCTTTTCTACAAATTTCCTATACTTTAAGCATATATTGTGATTACCATATAACATAATCAATCTATTGGAATCAAAGAACATTTTCATGAGAGAATATACCTCATCATGTGCCAGCCTTATAGGCTTAAAATTAGAGCTTTCCCAAAGTTCATCTCCATCCCCAACCTCCACATAAGTATATCCATCATTAAAATAGGATTCTAATGCGAATAAAAAGATATTTTGATTTTTTGCAAATTCATCAGAAGGTGTACTGTCACCTCTATGACAGTCACTGAAAAAAATATATTTAGAATTGTTATCAAAGTATTCAATTTTGGCATTATTATAAGCTTCAGTTAATCTCTTTGCTGCTAACTTCTTTTCTGATATCATAGAACACCTCATTAGACTAAAAATCAACTTTTGTATTAACATAAGAACAATTTCACTATATAGTTAATCTACCCCAATAAGAATATATTTAAAGCAATATTAATAAAAAATAAAGGCAACTTTGGCTTGACCCCTCTATTTTTCGTGATATAATAAAGAAAATCACATAAGCGAGGATGTATTATGACCAAACATAATATCTATACAATGAGTGTGGCAAGTGTCTATCCCCTTTATGTTACGAAGGTAGAGAGAAAAGGACGTAGGAAAACAGAAGTGGATGAAATCATCCGCTGGTTGACTGGATATAGTGAGGAAGAGTTAGAAGCAGAGCTGGAAAAACAGACAGATTTTGAGACCTTCTTTGAGAAAGCTCCTAAACTGAATCCTTTGCGAGCTTTGATTAAGGGTGTGGTCTGCGGTGTCCGAGTGGAAGACATTGAAGAACCAACTATGCAAGAAATTCGCTATTTGGATAAGCTGATAGATGAGTTAGCAAAGGGAAAAGCGATGGATAAGATTTTGCGGAAATAATAGTTAAATTAAAGAGTACAACTTGCAAGTATTATTCTGCAGAGTTGTACTTTTTTGTGATTAAAATTGTGGACTATTAGACATAATTGATACAGAAGTTAAAAGCATAGGAGATGATGACATGAATTCGATAATTGAAGTTGAAAATTTCACTAAAAAATATGGTGATTTTACAGCTGTAAATGATATTTCTTTTAAAGTGGAGGAAGGGAGTATTTTCGCCTTTTTAGGACCCAATGGTGCAGGAAAGAGTACTACCATAAATACGCTTTGTACAATATTTGAAAAGACATCAGGTACACTTATAATAGATGGGAAAGATGTTACTACACAAAAAAGTGAAGTTAGATCGGCAATTGGAGTTGTGTTTCAGGATTCAACCTTAGATTCAAAAATGACAATTGAAGAGAATCTTAAAATGCACTGTGTCTTTTATAATGTCCCTAAAAAAGAAGTTGAGGAACGTATTCAGTTTGTTCTAAATTTAGTTGATTTATTAGGTGAAAGGAAGAAATCAGTAGGTGCCTTATCAGGCGGGATGAAACGTCGAGTAGAAATTGCTCGTGGATTAATTCACTACCCAAAAGTTTTATTTCTTGATGAGCCCACCACAGGGCTTGATCCACAAACAAGATCTCATATTTGGGAGTATATTGTGAAGCTTCAAAAAGAAAGAAATATAACTATTTTTCTAACGACTCATTATATGGAAGAAGCAGAAATATGCAATAAAATTGCAATTATAGATGGTGGAAGGATAGTGGCCCATGATACACCCTATGCTTTGAAAAAAAAGTATACAAAGGATAAGGCATATATCACTACAAAAAATGAGCTACAACTTGAAAAGTGGCTAACACAATATGAATTGAATTATGTAAAAAAGGATGGCTATTATAAGGTTGACGCTGAAAACATTAATCCTTTATTGCAAGTTTTAAGTTTGCAAAAGGATGCTATTACTGACATTGAAATAAAAAAAGGTACCTTTAATGACGTTTTCTTAGAAATAACCGGTAGAAAAATTAGGGAGGAGGCATAAATATGAATACCGTAATTGCATTGTGGAAAAGAGGATTGAAAGCCTTTATAAGGAATAAAACAGGTTTGATTTTTTCACTTGTTTTTCCTTTTTTCTTTGTTTATGTGTTTGGAGCTATTTTTAAAAATGACTTAATAGAAAATCCTATTGCATATATGCTCTCTGGAGTTATTATAACAACAGTGTTTGAAAGCTCGCTTAATCTGGCCTCATCAACTGTTGATGATATGGTAAGCGGCTTTATGAAAGAAGTGTTAGTTTCTCCTGCTAAAAGGATAACCGTTGCATTGGGGCAATTATTATCGGCGGCAACCGTCTCCACCCTACAAGGAACTATGATTTTAATTCTTGGACTATTTATAGGTATAAAATTTACATCATGGATAACGCCACTGTGGGTACTGCTAGCTATGATTAGTGTTGGAGTTGTATTTTCAGGTGTTGGCCTATATTTAGCAACAATTGTACGTAGTGGTCAAACCTTTCAAATAGTTAAAACTGCGGTAACCATGCCATTAACCTTTATATCCGGCGCATATATTCCATTATCCATGCTGCCTAATACTCTTAAATATGTTGCTTATTTTAATCCAATGACCTATGCAACTGCTTTTTTTCGTATGGTTGTTTTAGAAAAAACAAGTTTATCCCCTGAAGAACTTGTGAGGCAGGGATTGGCCATTAAAATCCATGGATTTATTGTCACTCCTATCATGTCTTTTGCTATCATTATGGCTATAGGATTTATATTCTTGATATTATCAACTTATTCATTTGTTAAAACAGATTTTTCTCGCGTTAACAGAAGTTCAAGTGATGCCAGTGCAATATGGGGATAATAAATCCCCACTTAGTTATAATTACTAGCTCACAGCGTTTTTTTGCTAATAACTAAATTTATAGTTCCTATCAATGTTATTGTCTAACAAAATTCGTTTGGTGTTACAAAATAATGAAAAATTATTAGTTCACCGTACCATTGAGTGTTTCCATTAAATAGATAGAATAATAGGTAAGAGGTGATAATGTTGAAAAAGATGAATGTAACACAAAAAATGTATGAAGTAGGTGCTCTTGCAATTGTGAGAGTTGAAACGCTTGAAAGAGCCTGTGAGATTGCAGAAGGATGTATAAAAGGCGGCATTCCTGTAATGGAAATGAGTTTTACACTGAACAATGCAGGTGATATTATTGAGGGGTTAACCAAAAAGTATGGTGATAAGTTATGTGTTGGGGCAGGAACCGTTTTGGATAGCGAAACTGCCAGATATGCCATATTGAAGGGAGCCGAATTTATTATTGCACCAAATTATTCCCCGGAAGTTGCTAAAATGTGCAATAGGTATCAAATTCCATATGCACCCGGATGTACTTCTATTACAGAAGCAGTTGATGCATTAAGCATGGGGGCAGCTTTTATAAAGGCTTTTCCGATTTCTGATTTTTATGGATCCAAACTAGGTAAGGTATTTAAAACTCCTATTCCAGATATGCCTATCTTAGCCAGTGGTGGAATTAATTTGGACAATTTATCTAAATGGCTGGAAAATGGTGTTGATATTTGTGGTTTTGGTGGTTTATTAACTAAAGGTAGTTCTGATGAGATTGCTGAAAACGCTGCTAAGATCCGAAAAATTATTACTGATTATCGTAATAAACATAATTAATTTACATAGTATAGATTCCTTCTAATGTAGGTATTTGTATAAATGCTTAAATTACAAGGAATTTTTTATTGCAAAAATAATAGTGTTTCCTTAATTTTAGGACAACTTTTGGTTGTTTGAGCGAAAATGTAATATTCTTTTTGGTTTCTTCACACATATTATTTTGAAAACGATTATATTATAATTTACACATAACGATGGGAAAGGAGAAATAACGACATGAGTATTGCTTTAACGAGAGTAGATTTTAGACTAATTCATGGACAGGTAGTAACCAGGTGGCTTAAGCAGTGTGATATTAATGAAATCGTTACTGTGGATACTGCATTAAGTAAAGATGACTTCATGCAGGACGTATTCAAGATGGCTGCACCTAGAGGAGTAAAGATTAGAATTTTATCTGTAGATGAAGCAGTCAAGGCGCAGCAAAATAATGAGTTTGAAAAGAACAGAGTATTGATTTTGTTTAAGAGTGTTCAAGAGATAGACAATGCTGTGAGAGCTGGTTTAAAACTTGAAGAAATCCAAATTGGAGGCTTAGGCGGAGGACCAGGAAGAAAAGCAGTTAATAATGCGATTACTTTAGACCGCAAAGATGCAGATACTCTATTAGCTCTTGAAAAAATGGGAATCAATATTTATTTTCAAACAACTCCTGATTACCCATCCGAAACACTACAAAAAGCTGTTGCGAAGCTTTAAAAAAATAAGGAGGATAAGAAATGGTAATTAGAGCTTTATTAGTCGGTTTAATTTATTGGCTGGCAATGGGAAGAGCACAATATTACTTCTCATTTGCATTTCGTAATCCAGTTGTGTTAGGTGTTTTTATTGGTTTAGTTTTTGGAGATGTACATACAGGTCTTATATATGGAGCAACAATTCAGTTGATGTATATGGGTACAATTGCTGCTGGTGGTAATATTCCTAATGACCCAGGCTTGGCTGCATGTATTGCTATTCCAGCTGCTATTGTTAATCATCTTGACCCACAGGCTGCAGTGGCAATTGCTGTTCCGGTCGGTATATTAGGGGTACTTATAAATAATGTTCGTCGAACCATAAATTCATTTTATAATACAAAAGCGGATTCATTTGTAGAAAAAGAGGAATATGATAAATTATCTACATTCTCATTTTTATTACCTTGGCTCACAAATGGTGTGTTATATATCACTCCAGTATTCGTTGCTACATTATTTGGACCAAGTGTAGTACAAGCCTTTCTTAAAGTCATTCCTAAGTGGGTTATGAGTGGCCTTGGAAATGCCGGAGGAATGTTACCAGCATTAGGATTTGCTTTAACTCTAGTAGTTATGGGTAAGAGACAATATGTTCCATTCTTCGTTTTAGGCTTCTTCGCACATGCTCTTTTAGGATTCTCAATGTTAACTGGTGCAGTTATCGCTCTCAGTATAGCTATGATAGTTTCACTATTTAAACAAAATGAGGAAGGAGAATTAGCATGAGCCAAATAGAAGAAAAAAAGAGCAATATTATTACCAAGATGGATTTGATGAAAGCTTGGTTTAAATGGGTTTTAGCAGTTGAAGTTCCTAATAGTTTTGATAGAATGCAGGCTTTGGCTTTTGGATTTTCATTGAATAAAATACTAAGAAAAGTTTACAAAGATAATCCGGAAGAATTAAAAGAAGCAATGAAACGTCATACATCAATGTTTAATACGAACTGTGATTGGGGAAGTCTTATTCATGGTATTGTAATTTCACTTGAGGAACAAAGAGCTGCAGGTAATGAGAATATTACACCTGAAATGATTCAATCTTTAAAAATCGGTCTTATGGGACCACTGGCCGGCATCGGAGATAGTGTTGACCAGGGAATTGTAGGTACTATTCCACTTGCAATTTTTGTCCCATTGGCACTTAAAGGATCAGTTATAGCTGCCTTTATGCCAGCTCTCATATATATGACATGGGCCTATGGATATTCATGGTTTTTGTGGCAAAAAGGATATTCTTTAGGTAAGAACGCTGTAATAGAAATATTGCATTCTGGTAAGGTTAAGAAAGTTATTGATATTGCAAGTATTGTTGGTATATTCATGATTGGATGCTTATCTTCAGCATATGTTAATTTTAAAACTATTTGGGTCCTTAATGCTGGTACACCGCAGAAGGTGGCATTACAAAGCATTTTAGATGGTATTATGCCTAAATTATTACCTTTTGCTTTAGTTATGGGTATATATCTATATATCACAAAGAAAGGTCCAAAATACTTACGTATAATTATTTACACAATAATTTTTGCCTTAGCTATGACGTTCCTTGGACTTATGTAAATTAATGTTTTATACAAGGCAAATCCATGACAGACATGGGTTTGCTTTTATATTATGTAATATTCGCTGTTATTAGAGAAAGGTAGGGAAAGAATTTGAAAGTTTTAATTACACCAAGAGGCTTTGCAAATTATGGATTAGATCAAGTCAAATTTATGGAATCTAAAGGATTAACTGTTCATTATAATAATACCGGAAAGGCTTATACAAAAGAAGAATTTCATAAATTAGCTGCTGATGCAGCTGCTATTATTGTGGGTGTTGATATAATTGACCGTGAATTGATTGAGAAATGCTCTAATTTAAAAGTTGTTTGTAAGTTTGGCGTAGGAACAGACAATATTGATCTAGATTGTGCTAAGGAAAAAGGGATTTTTGTTGGCAGGACTGTTGGATCTAATTCTAAGGCAGTTGCAGAACATGTTGTAGCTTTAATGTTTGAAGAATCAAAGAATTTATATAGTACTATTAAGGAAGTTAAAGAGCATAAATGGAACAAGCCAACTGGACAAGAAATCAGTGGTAAAACATTAGGCATTATTGGTTTTGGAGCCATAGGCAAATACCTTGCATATTTTGCAAATGGATTGTCTATGAAAGTGTATGCATATGATGCTTTTGAAATTGCTGATGAAGTTGCCAAAGAATATAATGTAGAGAAAAAATCTCTTGAAGAAATTATAAGTGAAAGTGACTATATTTCTTTGCACGTACCACTTCTAGACTCTACGAAAAATATGATTTCCACAGAAGAATTCAAAAAAATGAAAAAAAATGCTTGTTTGATCAATGCAGCAAGAGGAGGTATTGTTGATGAAGAAGCTTTATATGAAGCTTTAGTTAATAAAGAAATCCGTTCAGCATACTTTGACGTTTACAGTTCAGAACCACCAGCAGCTAATGATAAACTACTTGCATTAGACAATTTTTTCTTAACACCTCATACAGCTGCAAGAACAGTAGAATCTGAGATAAGAACCTGTCAAATGTCAACAGAAATTATAGTAGAACATTTGATAGGATAGTTGGTGATATTATGGATAACGAGATTCAAAGCTTTTTGAACAATGTTAAGGAAGAAATTGATAAAAATATTGAAAGTGCTGATATAGCGAGCGTGAAAAAAGCTGCTGAAATCATATTGGAGAGTGAAAAAAAAGGTGGTCGTGTTCATGTGACCGGAATTGGTAAACCAGGGCATGTGGCAGGATATATTGCTTCTTTATTATCTAGTACAGGCACTAGTGCTTATGAACTACATGGAACAGAAGCTGTGCATGGTTCAAGTGGTCAAGTGAAACCGGGTGATGTGGTCATTGCTATATCCAATAGTGGTGAAACAGTAGAATTAAAGGCCACTTTAGAAACTTTATTGATTAACGGAGCGCATATTATTAGTTGTACAAGTAATGCTGAATCATGGCTTGCAAAACATTCTGAAGTATGTTTGCTGGCCCATGTAGATGTTGAAGGTGACAATTTAAACAAACCACCACGTGCTTCAATTTTATCTGAGATTTTAATCCTTCAATGTTTGAGCGTTGTCTTACAGAATGAAAAAAAGTTGAATTTGAATCAATATGTGAAATGGCATCCAGGCGGAAGCCTTGGTAAAAATATAAAAGAAATGCAGAGAAAGTAGGAAGTTTTATGTCAAAATTAAATATTGTGGTTGGAACACATGGAAGATTTGGTGAAGAACTTATTAAATCAGCTGAAATGATTGTTGGAAAAATGGAAAATGTTAAATCAGTGTCCTTATTACCAATGATGTCTTTTGAGGAATTTATGCAACAGGCGGATTCTGTTTTAAGTGATATGGAAGGCCCTGTTTTGGCTTTAGTAGACTTGTATGGTGGTACACCATGTAATGTACTTTCTGCTTTAACCAGGAAATATCATCATAATGTAATTACAGGCGTAAATTTACCTATGTTAGTAGAATTGTACGTTGATACTATAAATAAGGAAGAGCTAGATATGGAAGAGGTAGTTAAAAACTGTATTGAAATCCTGAAATCAAGTGGAGTACATACGAATAAGATGCTGGAATAGTTCATCAGTAGTATTATCACTTACCGGGTAAAATAGCCAGCTAGGGTTTAGTAGGATAAAATATTGGCTTTAACTGGGTAAATCAAGGAGGAAAATTATGTTTGAGGGAATTATTACACCGATTGTTACACCATTTAATCGTGATGGGGAACAATCCATAAACTATAAAGCTGCAGAGCAATTAATAAACCACTTAATTGAAAAAGGGGTTAATGGTATTTTTGTATTAGGCAGCAATGGTGAATTTCATGTGATTGATGAAGAGGAAAAGGTGGCTTTTGCAAAAAAAGTTATCGAGATTGTTGACCACCGCGTTCCGGTTTTTGTAGGAACAGGTGCATGTTCAACCAGGGAAACTGTAAGGTTATCTCAGAGAATGGAAGCCATAGGTGCAGATGCATTATCTGTTATTACTCCATATTTTATTAAGCCCACGGATGAAGAGCTTTATGAACATTTTAAAGAGGTTGCAAGCAGCGTCAAAATTCCAATTGTTTTGTATAATATCCCTAAATCTACCGGCTGCAATATTCCCAAAGAAGTTGTGGCGCGTTTAGCCATGATTGAGAATATTGAGGCTATTAAGGATAGCAGTGGTGATATAGAGAATTTAAAGGGATATATTGAAGCTGCAAGTGGTAAGAAGCTGAGTGTATTAGTTGGTTCAGATTCTAAAATTTCTATAGGATATGGCCTGGGAGCCACAGGTGCTATTGCAGGTACAAGTAATGTAATTACTGATGTTTTGGTAAAACTGAATAAAGCTCTCAAAACAAATGACACTAAAACTGCAAAAGTAATGCAAGAAGAGATTGAGGTTCTGAGAGGAGTCTTAAAATTTGGTACGGTGCCTTCAGTAATAAAGCGGGCATTAGAATTAGCTAATATAGCAGCTGTGGGACCTGCCAGAAGACCTGTTAGAGAAATTACACCTGTGGCTGATGAAAAGATTAAAGAAATGCTTAAACATTATCAATTGATTTAAACTAGTCAAAAAAATCCATGAAATTTTAATGGATTTGTGGTGAAAAACATACTAATCTTAACTTAATATCAGGGATATATATATAATTCTTTACCTTGCGTAATAAATCTCTGATTATAATACAATAGTTGTAAGTTTATTACAAAATATGTTAAAATAAATTTAAAGATAGCCAATAATAAGTGCATCAGAGTATTTGCAGATTTTAATTAGAGTTAATGACTGGCTGCTATTTCGACTTTAGTAACTATGTTAAAACTCTAGTTTTTCAGAACAGGAAAGGTAGAAATATGATGTTAGTTGAGATCTTTAAAGAATTCATTGATGTTGTAAAAGAAAATCATAAATATACTATAGGGTTGTTGAATCAATATGGATGTGTTATTTCTTGCAGTAAAGAAGAATATATAGGACACAATTTTGATATTAAAGAATCTCATGCTGATAATATGTTTTATGAAATCAGAGTTAAGAATCAAGATTATGGATATATTTGGATTAGCGGTGAAGATGAAAATCTCAAAATGATTAGTAGTTTATTGCTTAATACCTTCAAAACACGATTGATGTATGAGATAAACACAAATTCTTTAAAACAAAAGGTAACTAAAGATGATGAATTAATTAAGTATTTACTTAATGCCGAGTATTTTGATTTGAATCATATTTTAGATTTGATCAATCAATTAGGTATAGATAAAAACAAGAATAGGGTAGCTGTATTTATTATTAATAAGGAAGGTTTTAATTCGGAAGAAATTATGCGTTTAAAATTAAAACCTGACAGCAAAGAGTTAATGTATTCTTTATTAGACAGGACTAGTTTGTTATTATTTAAGGATTTACCTGATGATCTAGAGAATGCCAGCATAAAGAGGTACTTTCGAAAATATATTAAAAGTTTGCAAGACTGGGGATTACAAGGCTGCTCTTATCTCATAGGTTCAATGCAGGATAAACTAAAGCAATATATTGTAAGTTATCAGCATTGTTTGTGGTTAAAAGATAATGTGCATTTTTCTCAAGATGAACCATTATTTTTCATGGATTATTTATTTGAGTATTTCGCTTCCAAATTCCCTCATGATGATGTTCGAAATATCTTTGATTTTTATAAGGATCGAAGTAAAGGTTTTGATATTGATGAGTTTATAACTATTGCAAATCAATTGCTTATAAATGATTACAACATTACGCAGACTGCTGACGATCTGTATTTGCATAAGAATACTTTAATTTATAAGCTCAAGAAATATGAAGAGATTTTCAATATCGATATTAGAGGAAGCTTTCAAGGGAAAGTTTTATTGGCCTTAATTGCTAGTACCTTAAAGGAATATCAAAGACAAAGACAGGTTGGTGAAAAAGTATGAGTACGACAATTAAGCTTGCACGAGTTGATAAAAGATTATTGCATGCAACCGTGGCTGTAAATTGGAATCAGTTTGTCAATGCTAATTATGCTGTAATAGTGGATCCAAGTTATAGTAATGATCCATTTATAACTAAAGTTATGCAGTTATGTCTTCCTGAACCCATGAAGGTTAAAATTTTCTCTGTTGAAGAATTAATGGCTTTCATAAATGAAGAGAGTATTGCAAAACGCAATTTAATGGTTATATTTAAAAATTTGGCTATAGCTAAAAAGGCAGTTGAAGCAGGATTTAAAACAAAAGAAATTCAATTACCTTATCCGGCAAGCCGAATTGTGATTAAGAAACTTTCAGATTTCTTTAGTGAAGAAGAAATCGAGGATATACATTTTATTCAAAGTAAAGGGATTAAGGTTTATTTCCAAACAGCACCATTAGATAATAAAGAGTATTCAGTGTTTAAAAAATAGAACTGGACAATTAAAAACGATTATACTAAGCAGATAGCAAGCTCTCGGAAATGTACAATGAAAAGAGCTTGCTGTTTTATAATTAGCAATATTGTGAGGTGGGGACAATGAAAAAAATAGAAGGCATTATCTTTGATATGGATGGAATATTATTAGATACAGAGAGAATAGGATATGAATGTTATAGGAAAATCTTTAAAAAGTACGGGTATGATATGAATAAAGAAGATTATTGCTTATTAATTGGCAGAAGTCGTAGAAATATCAGTGAGATACTTATTAAAAAGTATGGACAAGACTTACAGTTAACAAATATTTATTCAGAAAAAGATATAGAAATGAATGAATTTATATGTAGGAATGGCCCAACTGTTAAACCAGGTGTATATGAATTGTTAGATTTCTTAATTGAAAAGGAATATAAAATAGCAGTAGCAACCTCCACATCCAGGGAAAGGGCAGTTGACCTATTGGAAAGAACTAACATAAGAGACAAGCTTAACGCAATAGTTTGTGGGGATGAAGTGAAAAATTCTAAGCCTGATCCAGAAATATTTTTAAAAGCTGCAGAAAAGTTAAATGTAGAGACTAATAGGTGTATTGTTTTGGAAGACTCTCCGGTAGGTATAGAAGCAGCTCATTGTGGTGGAATAATGAGTATTATGATTCCAGATTTAAAGGAACCTGATGATAAGGTTAAGAAACTTGCTTATAAAATATGTGGCAATTTGCTTGAAGTCAGAGAATTTTTAAAGAATAGTAATTCTTAAATTATTATTTCCATATTATTAAATATTTTAGAGAGGTGGTATTAATGACAGATAAGCTGTATCAATTGCAAAATGGCACTGATATAAGAGGGATTGCAATAGGACAACCAGATTTTAAAGTTAATTTGACAAATGAAGCCATAAACGCTATAGCCTGTGCTTTCGCAGTTTGGTTAAGAAGCAAAAAAGATATTAAAACTGGGAGTATTAAGATCGCTGTGGGGATGGATTCAAGGTTATCTGGTGATAGCATAAAATCATCAGTAATAAGTGGGATAACAAGTCTAGGATATGATGTATATGACTGCAGTATGTGCACTACACCAGCAATGTTCATGACCACTATATTGGAAGACTACAAATGCCATGGAGCGATTATGATTACAGCCAGCCATCTGCCATACTACTATAATGGGTTTAAGTTTTTTACAGAAGACGGTGGTTGTGAAAAGGAAGATATAAAGAATATATTATCTATAGCCTGTAAACAAGACTTTAAGTACTCAGATGTAAAAGGAAAAGTTTCTAAAATTGATTTTATTGAAGAATACTCAAATTTACTAATAAATTTAATCCGCCATGGAATTAATTCTAAGATTAACTATGATAAGCCGTTATTGGGTTTTAAAATTGTTATTGATGCCGGTAATGGAGCAGGTGGATTTTTTGCCCACAAAGTTCTAAAAAACTTGGGAGCAGATACTAACGGAAGCCAATTTATTGAGCCAGATGGCAGATTCCCTAATCATATCCCCAATCCTGAAAATAAAGAGGCCATGGAATCACTGCGCAATGCTGTACTAAATCATAATGCAGATTTAGGGATAATTTTTGATACAGATGTTGATAGAGCAGCTATTGTTGGTTCAAATGGAATTGAAATCAACCGTAATGCACTGATAGCTTTAATCTCTGCTATTGTTTTAGATGAGCATCCAAATTCAGTCATTGTAACTGATTCAGTAACCTCAACGGGACTTAAAGAGTTTATAGAGACAAAACTTGGTGGAATTCACCATAGGTTTAAGCGAGGTTATAAAAATGTAATAAATGAAGCACTTAGGCTTAATAGAGAAGGTAAGAAATGTTATTTGGCTATTGAGACTTCAGGGCATGCCGCACTAAAAGAAAATTACTTTTTCGATGATGGTGCATATCTAATTGCAAAGATATTAATTAAAATGGCAAAGCTGCATCAAGAGGGAAAAACTATACAAAGTCTGATTGAAGACTTAAAAGCGCCTTCTGAGAGTTCTGAATATAGAATAAAAATTCTGGATGATAATTTTAAGGAATATGGTTCAGTTATATTAAATGAGCTAAAAGAACTTATAAGAAAGGAAAATGGATGGTGTCTAGTGCCTGATAACTATGAAGGAATTAGAGTAACATGTAATAATGAAAATAGTAAAGGATGGTTTTTGCTAAGATTATCATTACATGAGCCATTGCTGCCCCTTAACGTTGAATCAGATGTAAAGGGTGGAGTTCAGACAATCCTAGGTAAATTAAAACCATTTTTAAAAACTTATGATAAGTTAGATCAAAGCTGCTTAAGATAGAAACGCTGAAAGTGAAGAATACAATTAATAAAAGTTTGGAATAGACACTTCTACTTTGGTAAAGGTGTCTTTTTGCTTGGGGCTTGAAGGCTATACTGTAATTGAGAGGTTGATGAGTTAATAATTGCTCATCAACCTTTGTTTTATCAGGGATTTTAAAAACTTAAGATTTCGTAAGAAATTCTTATAAATGTCGTAATGTTAATCTTTTACAATAAGATTATGTAAAAGACAAGGAGTAGAGAGTATGAAAAAGATTTTAACATTTATTTTGATAATCTGTGGTCTAGTTTACATAACTGGGTGGATAGCTAAAGATAAAAATTCTGACGGCAATAAATCTGCTGTAAATGATAAAGCTAGTCAAGGAAGCCCAAATAGTATTCTTAAAGAGAATGAGCTACTATTAGTAAATGATGACCATGGCTTAAGTAAAAATTATAAACCAGAAAAATTAACTATACCAAATATACCTTTTGCAGCAGGAGTAGATCAGGAAGAAAAACATGTGGCAGGAAATATAGTAGATCCTTTGGAAGAACTAGTGAACGCAGCAAAAGAGGATGGGGTTATATTACTTGGTAAATCAGGTTATAGATCATACCAGTCCCAAATGGATACCTATACTAGCAGGATAAAAATAGATGGAAAGAAACTTGCAGATGCCTATGTGGCTAAACCAGGCTATAGTGAACATCAAACAGGGCTGTGTATTGACATTACAAACCAAAGCGGCTATTTTGCAAAAGGAACAAAAGAAGCAGATTGGCTTGCAGAAAATTGCTATAAATTTGGTTTTATTATAAGATATCCATATGGAAAGAAAAGTATAACAGGAATTGAATATGAACCTTGGCATATTAGATATGTTGGAGAGAAAGCAGCTAAATATATTTATGACAATGGAATCACCTTAGAGGAGTACTTAGAAAAATAATTATAAAATGGAGGAGTAAATGAACAGTAATATTCTTGTAGTAGATGATGAAATAGAAATAAGAAATTTGCTGGAAATAAACCTTAGAAATGAAGGGTACAGTGTATTTAAGGCAGCCTGTGGAGAGGAAGCTTTATATATATTAGATAAGGAAGAAATTCATTTGATAGTTTTAGATATAATGATGCCAGGTATTGATGGGCTTGAGGTTTGCAGGAGAGTAAGAGAAAAATATAACTTACCAATTCTTATGTTAAGCGCAAAAGCAGAGGATATGTACAAAATTCAAGGTATAATGACTGGTGCAGATGACTATGTCTGCAAGCCCTTTAATCAATTGGAGCTTATAGTTAGAGTAAAGGCATTACTTAGAAGAACATATTTTTTAAATACTAAAATGCAGGTTTCTGAAGACTTAATAAGAATTGAATCAATGGTTATAGATAAAAGTAAACATAAGTTAACAATAGAGGATAAAGAAGTAGATCTAACGGCTAGAGAGTTTGAAATATTATATTTGCTAGCTACAAATAGAGGAAGAGTTTTTAGTGCAGAGGAAATTTTTGAGAAGGTGTGGAAGGAAAGATACTTTCAGGCTAATAATACTGTTATGGTACATATAAGCAGACTAAGGGATAAGATAGAACAGCATATGGAAGGAAATAAGGTAATTCATACTGTATGGGGAGTTGGATATAAAATTGAAAAATAAAAGATTCTATAAATACTGGCTATCATCATTAGCTGAGGTAGCAGCTGCTGCATTATTAACTTATATAATTTTATTAACAAGTAATAAAGTATTAGTTTATCTATATTTAAACACTAAAATTCAACTTATTAATTATATTTTTAAATTTTGGAGAATTATTAATGCTAATATGCTTGGAAATGTAAGCTATATACTTATTGAAATATTTTTGTTTGTGGGGTTATATTTACTTATAACCTATAGGAAAACTAAAAGCTTAGAAGCAATTATAGATCAAACGGAAATAATGGCTAATGGTGACCTAGACAGACTAATAGAAGTTAATGCAAGAGGTGATATTAAAAATTTAGCGGAAAATATTAATAATATATCAAGGCAGCTTAAAGAGATAACAGTAGAAGAAAGAAAAGCGCAGCAAACTAAAAATGATTTAATAACTAATGTTTCCCATGATTTAAGAACCCCTTTAACATCCATAATGGGTTATTTAGAGATTATTGATAATGATAAGTATAAAGATGAAGTGAAACTAAGATATTACGCTAATATAGCATTCGAAAAGGCAAAAGCTTTAAATTTACTTATTAATGACTTGTTTGAGCTTACTAAAATGCAAAATAATACAATTAAATTAGATAAAGCCGATATCAATTTAGTTGAATTATTAGGTCAGGTGGTTGCATATTTTGAATATCAATTTAAGAATGCAAACATGCAATCACGAATCAACTTTTCTGAGGATAGGCTAATAGTAAATGCAGATGCAGGAAAACTAGTTAGGGCATTTGAAAATTTGCTGTCCAATGCAATTAAGTATAGCCAAGATGGTTTTTATGTTGATGTAACAACAAAACTTGAAGAGAATATGGCAGTAGTTCAAGTTATAAATTATGGTCAATCAATTTCATCAATAGACTTGCCATATATATTTGATAGATTCTATAGAGTAGAAAAATCAAGAAATAGTAATATAGGCGGATCTGGATTAGGTCTAGCTATTACAAAAAATATTGTAGAGCTTCATCATGGAACCATATCAGCCTATAGTAACGATAACAGAACTATATTCGAGATTAAATTGCCAGTGAAATTAGAGTTTGATATGAATATATTATGACAAGCTTTAAATAAAATCTAAATTAGAAAAGTGAAAATTAACAGAAAATGCGTCAATATGATATTATCTTATGGCGCATTTTTATTTCTGAAAAATGTCTTAGGTAGATTAATTATTGTATGCGGTGATATTATTTAAAGTGAAATATGGATTTTATGGAGGAATTATATATGTCAAAAAAACTTATTATAATTAATGGGACTATGGGAGTTGGAAAAACAGCAACAAGCAAGGAGCTCAATAAGAAACTCAATAATTCGGTGTGGCTTGATGGTGATTGGTGCTGGATGATGAATCCTTTTATTGTAAATGATGAAAATAAAGATATGGTTATAAAAAATATAACTTATTTATTAAGGAACTTTCTTACTAATTCATCCTTTGAATATGTTATTTTTAACTGGGTTATACATTATGAGAATATTTTTGATATTGTGCTTCAACCCTTAAGTGATTTAGAATTTGAGGTATTAAAAATAACTCTTCTTTGTTCAGAAAAAACACTTAAGAAGAGAATTTTGAATGATGCCAAGCTTAATTTAAGGGATGGAGAAGAACTAAGTACAAGTCTTGAACGTCTTGAGCTTTATAAAAATATGAACACAGTAAAAATTGATACAACAAATATTTCTATAAATCAAACTGTTGATAAGATACTAAAAATCGTAAGACCTCATTCTTATTTATAAAATAAGAATGAGGTTTTATGCAGTCTATAGAGCTGATAAAATATATTTAGAAAAAAGATTGGAGGAACTTTTTATGACAATAGATATTTTTAATGCGTAGCAGAGGCTATTGCATTATTAGTAAAAAATATGATGAAATAGCCTTTGCAAGTCCTAAATGTTAAATAACTAGGAGGAGCGAAATGAGCTATTTAAATAAATATCAATGGGAACTAGTTCCTGAAAACTTACCAATAGTAAAAAGAAGTTGTCCTAAATGCAATGAAAAAACAAACTATATTAGCAGTGAAAAATTTAGAATAAATGCAAATAAAAATAACCTTGATATTTGGTTAATTTATAAATGTGAAAAATGTAAGTCTACTTGGAATATGACCATATATGAAAGAATAAAGCCTTGTAATATTAGTAAACATGAGTATGATAAATTTCTTTCCAATGACAGTGAATTAGCCAGGAAATATGCCTTTAATTCAAGTGTATATAGTAAGAATAAAGCTGAAGTCATTCTAGACAATATAAACTATAGATTAGTTCAAAGAAAATTAGAAGCATACTATATAAAAGAAGATGAACTTGTAATTGAACTTGTATGTAAGTATCCAATAGAATTGAGAGTAGATAAGCTTTTATGTGATAATCTTGGAATTTCAAGGAGCAAAATAAAAGGTATGCTTAAAGAAGGAGTAGTCTTTATTAATGATGATAAAAATTCATCAAATATAAAAGTAAGAGATGGAATGGAGATACATGTTATAAAGGTAGTAGAAAATATAGAAGTTTTAGAAGCTATAGTATGAGCCTCAACTCTATTGACTGTAGGTAGCTGTTGTATTTATAGAGCAGTTTTGATAAGATTTGTATAAGGGTAGTTATTAAGAAAGGGGCATAGTTTTATGAGAAGATATATTATTTATGCATAGCAGAGGCTATTGCATAAGGATGTTTAATTAATAAGATATAAAAATAGCCTTTGCTAATCCTAAAATAAACTATATTTAGGAGGAGCATAAAATGAGCTATGCAAATGCAAGGGATATTTTCCCTAATGAGATATTAGAAATAATTCAAAACTATATAGATGGTGAATTTATTTATATACCGAAGAAAGAAGAAAATAAAATTCCATGGGGTGAACTTACCAATTGCAAGAATGAACTTTCAAACAGGAATACGAGTATATATGAAGATTATTTGAAAGGAATGTGCACACAATCTCTTTCAGAAAAGTATTATTTATCTTGCAAATCTATACAAAGGATTATTTCAGAAAAGAGAAAATGCCATAACTTAGAATGTGCTACCTAATTTATTTTAGGTGGCACATTTTTGTTATTTTCGAAAATTATTTAGTAACTTTATGGGCAATAATAGCTATAAATTGAGTTATTATACCAAAAATACAAACTCCATACCAACCAAAGTGTGCATAACTATAAGATCCCATAAAAGAACCTAGTGCTCCACCAAGAAAGAAGCTCACCATATATACTGTATTAATTCTGTTGCGCATTTCTTCATTTAGGGAGTGTACTCTTGTTTGGTTGGAAACATTACCTGATTGAACTCCTAAATCTAATAATATAACTCCTATAATCAATCCGGATACCTTAAATCCTAGAAAAAGAAAGAATACATAAGAAATAATTACAACAATTATACAAATTCCTATAACAAATTTAGGACCTTTTTTGTCTGCTATTCTTCCAACTAAGGGGGCAGCCAAAGCACCACTGATCCCTACTAAGCCAAATAGACCAGCTGCTTGAGGCCCCATGTTATAATGAGAACTTTCAAGTAAGAAAGTTAGAGATGTCCAAAATGCACTGAAGGCAGCAAACATCATAGCTCCATTTATAGATGCTTCTCTTAAGACAGATTCGCTCTTTATTAATTGTAATAGTGATTTCAATAATTCATTATATTTAGCGATAGAAACAGGCTTACAAACAGGTATTAATTTTCTTAAAGCAAACATAAGAATTATCATCATAAACGCAGCAATTATATATACCATTCTCCAACCAAAATATCCTCCCAAAATGCCGCTGAAGGTTCGTGATACTAATATACCTATCAATAAACCACTCATGACCGTTCCTATTGTTCGACCTCTTTCCTTTGAATCTGATAGCTGGGCAGCCAAGGGAATGATAAGCTGAGGTATAATGGAAGTAAAACCAACTGCAAAAGAAGAAAGCATTAGCATAGATATATTACTGGAAAAAAACATGCTTCCAAGAGAAAGTGTTGAAAATAAAAGCATTACGGTTATTAAATTTCTTCTTTCTTTAATATCTCCAAGGGGTAATATAAAAATCATTCCAACAGCATATCCTATTTGTGTCAGCATTGCTGCAGAACCGACACTAGTTTCACTGATATGGAAGGTATTGGCTATTGCAGCCAGCAAGGGCTGTATATAATATAGATTTGCAACAGTTAATCCACAGGCAATAGCCATAACCATAATTAGTAAATTGTTTAATGCAGGCTTACTTTCTTTAAAACCATCCTTTAATATTTCCATGATATACACTCCTTTTAATAATAAGATTAGTTTTTGTTTACTAAGTACTTGAATAACTTAAGTAAAGATATAATTTATAGAAACTGAACGTTTAGTTTATAAATATATAATATACTAAACGTTCAGTTTTGTAAAGTGTTATTTTGATTGAAATTTAAAAAAAATAAATATATAATATACGTATAGTTTATTAATTGAATACACATATATATCATGGAGGTAATTATGATGGAAAAAAAATTAGGACGCCCCAGAAGTGAAGAAACTAGAGCGGACATTCTTAATGCTTCATATGAATTGTTAATTGAAAATGGCTTTGCAGCAATAACCGTTGAAAAGATTGCTGAAAGGGCGAAAGTAAGCAAAGCTACTATTTATAAATGGTGGCCTAACAAAGCAGCTGTTGTTATGGACGGATTCTTAAATGCTACTAGTGTGGAATTACCAATACCTGATACAGGTTCAACCATTGAAGATATGTTTATTCAAGTTAATAATTTTGTAAAATTCTTAAGCACAAGAAAAGGAAGGGTAATTACTGAAATAATAGCTGAAGGCCAACATGATCCTCAATTAGCTGATATATATCGTAAAGCATATTTTATTCCGCGTCGGGAAATTTCAAAAAGAATATTAGAGAGTGGAATTTCACGGGGAGAATTAAGAAAGGATTTGGATTTGGAAATAACTATTGACCTAATCTGGGGACCTATATTTTATAGATTGCTTATAACTGGGGAAGTAATTGATGAGGCCTTTGTAAAAAAACTTATAAACTACGCATTTGAAGGAATAAGATAATAAACATTTTAAATTATAACAATGCCCTCACAGATTTTAGCTGTGTGAGGGCATTGGCTTTATGCTGATAAATGTGGAACTTGGGTTAAATACCTACTCATTATTAGTCTCAATGTATTTTTTAAGAGCAGACAGTTTTTCATCCCAATATTGTTCAAAGAAAGTAAGCCATTGTTTTACTTCGAATAGGACTTCTGGCTGGAGTTTATATCTAGTTTCCCGTCCGACTTTCTGACTACTAACTAGTCCAGCATCGGCCAAAATATGCAGATGTTTGTTAATAGCCGTACGGGTAATCTGAAAACTTTCAGTAATTGTAGCAATGGACATCTCCTTTTCTGCAAGTAATTTTAACATCTTGCGGCGAGTAGGGTCAGCAATTGCCTCAAATACATCATGCTGTGATTCAAACAATCTAATCTCCGATATATGATGGAAGCTTTTCTTTAACAGTTTTCTCCCACCCACCGTCCATAATATTACGTATGACAGAGTGAGGTTGCCCAAATTCTGTAGCTTTCTCCGCTACCCAGCCAGAATGAATCAATGTGAACTCAGTTTTTCCACCTTCTAATTCCTTCAATTCAAATACAAGATGCCAATCTCTGCCCCAATCGAAACCTATGCGATTTGGTGGGTCGAGCTCAGTTACTTTACATGGTGAATCACCAAATTGACCTGTATGGAGTATGAAGTCACGTCCTAAAATAGGTTCAATAGAATTAGGCATCCACCAAGCTGCAATACCTTCTGATGTTGAAACAGCTTTCCACACTTTTTCAATGGGAGCATTTAGTATAACTATTTTACGGATTTCTGGTAGTATTTGCATTAAAGCACCTCCGAAATTTAATCTAACACCGTTTGGTGTCATAATTATTATAACACCATATGGTGTTATGTCAATACTGTTTACTCATTATATTCTTCCCATTTGAAATTTAAAATTCTAATGGCGTTACACATAAATTATTTCTATCTATATAATTACTTATTAATACAAAGCTCCAACGAAATAGACTTCTTTAGAATGGATTAAAACTTATCTGGCAGATAAATGGAAAAATATTCATTAATTCAATTATTGGTAAATATGACTATTCTATGTTTTAAAATCTAAAGTACAATCATATTTTTAAAATAGGTGCAATATAAATGAGTGTATTTTGATGAAAGGCATGAAATGGTATGAGGATAATTAATGTAAAAGAACTTTTTAAAAATGAGATTTCAGGAAAAGTTATTATTGTATTAGCTTCAATTGTACTAATTTATATACTTATTTCAGTATACTTTGCAAACCATTTCTTTTTCAATACAAAAATAAACGGAGTTGATGTGTCCTTAAAATCCTATGGAAAGACAGGAAATACAATTAAAAGTTATATTAAGGATTATCAGCTGAAGCTCATAGAGAGAGAGGGTGAAACAGAAGAAATAATTGGACAAGATACAGGAATTAAGTACAATGAGGAAAATAGTATTTCTAAGACCTACCATATTAGAAGTCCTTTTAAGTGGATTATTTCATTATTTGAGGAGCAAAAATACTATGTAAATGATTTGTTTATTTTTAATAAAGAAAATCTAGAAAATAGAATAAATCAGTTAAATTGTCTGCAAGAGGCTGTCACTGAACCCCAAAATGTAAGTTTTAAGTATTTAAATGGTTATTATGAGGCAGTTAAAGAGGTATACGGGAACAAGATAAATAAAGATAGATTAAAGGCTGTAGTTGAAAAGAGCATTTTAGAGGGTGAAACAAAAATAGATTTAAATGAAAAGCTTTGTTACGAAAATCCAAAGTACACTTTAAGCTCTCACAAAACCGTTGAAACAAAAAATTTACTAAATAAGTACATAAAAACAGATATCACTTACATTTTTGAAAATGAAAGAGAAAAACTAGATGCCAGTACAATAAATAAATGGCTTAGCGTTGATGAAAATCTAGATGTTATAATAAGCGAAATAGCAGCTATGAAATATGTGAGAGAATTAAGCAAGAAATATGATACTGTTGGAATAACGAGAAACTTTAAGACCTCTACAGGTAAAATAGTAGGGGTTGAGGGCGGGCTTTACGGCTTTAAAAGCAATCGTGAAAGTGAAGTAAAGGCCTTGCTTAATAATATAAGACATGGTGAAGTGATTGAAAAAGAACCAATATATACTCAAAAGGCATTAGCAAGAGGTGAAGGTGAAATAGGCAACACTTATGTAGAAATTAATATAACAAGGCAGCATCTTTGGTTTTATAAAAATGGAAGAGTTATTGCTCAAGGTTCTGTAATAACGGGTAATGTGAGCAAAGGCTATTCTACTGTGACTGGCACTTTCATGCTTAACTACAAACAAAAGGGAGCTATTTTAGAAGGGCCTGGTTATTCGACATATATAACTTATTGGATGCCCTTTTTCGGAAATACAGGAATACATGAAGCAAGCTGGAGAAATAATTTTGGAGGAGACATATATAAGAACTATGGTAGCCATGGCTGCGTTAATACACCTATATATTTAGCTAAGACTATTTTTGATAACATAGAAGAAGGAACTCCAATTATTTGTTATGAAGAGTAGAAGCTTAAAAACTGTTGCACTAATCCCCATATATATCTATAATCATCTTGTAAAGTCAACTTAAAAAGGAAGGTCTTAATATGAAAACTAAAACAATTTTCAGTAGATTATTAGCAGGTTTTATGGTTGCAGCTTTGGCTATATCTGTTCCTGCAAAGGTAGTTCATGCAGATGCTTATAAGGTTGTAACTTTAGGTGGAGATCTCAGTGATCAGCAAAAGAAGGATATGCTTAAGTATTTTGGAGTTGATGAAAAGACTGCAAATGTAATAACAGTTAATATTGATGAGGAAAGAAAGTATCTAGCAGATTCAGTAAGCAGTGATAAGATTGGAACAAAGTCCATATCCTGTTCTTATGTAGAGCCAACCTCAAGCGGTGGGCTAAATGTGTCCACTAATAATGTATATTGGGTAGACAGCAATATGATAAAAAATGCTCTTATTACAGCAGGAATAACCAATGCAAATGTAAAGGTATCAGCGCCTTTTAATGTATCTGGTACTGCAGCTCTTACTGGAATTATAAAAGGCTTTGAAAACAGCAGCAAGGGCACTAAAATTGATGAAAATAAAAAGCAGGTGGCTAATCAGGAACTTGCAACTACAGCGGCATTAGGAGATAAAATAGGAAAAGATCAGGCTGCAAAGGTTATAAATGATATAAAAACTCAGGTAGTAAAAGATAAGCCTAAAGATGAAGCAGCAGTAAAAAATATAGTTCAAAATGTAGTAAAGAATAATAATTTAAATTTGAGCAGTGAGGATATTGATAAAATAACAAAGCTCATGAATAAAATAAATGGGCTGAATTTAAATTTTGCAGATATAAAGGATCAGTTAAGTCAAGTTTCAAATCAGTTAAAAGGAGTTTTAACTAGTCAGCAAGCACAGGGCTTTTTTGCTAAATTAGTTTCTATAATTAAAAGTATTTTTTCAAAAATCTTTGGGTAATACTGTTTTATGAAATAAATTTCCAAGGAGAAAGTTATGAATTACAGCGAAGTGGAAGAAATATTTTGCTTAACAGAAGATAGAAAATATAAGTATTTTTTTAATAAGGTAGCTGAATCAGAACATGTTTGTGGATTGAAGGATAAAAATGGCTGGATAACTTCAAAGGATGATAAGGGGAGAACTGCCATGCCTTTATGGCCATCTTATGAGTTTGCAAAGTACTGTCAGGAAAATCAATGGAAAGAAACTCAAATAGAGGCTATAGATTTGTATGAGCTTTTGGAATACTGGCTTGAAGGAATGAAGCGGGATGGCTGCAGGATACTTGTATTTGCGGATACAGGCGGAGGAGGAATCTCGGTTGATTCTTTAGAATTAAAAAATGAGCTGCAGCATTTTTTAAGTACAAATTGCACTGACTAAAAGAGTGATAATGGAATGTAATACTTAATAGATTATCATCATCCAACTAAATAAATACGGGAACTGTTAATATAGCAGTTCCCGTATTTTATTTGTTTTATATTAATTAAATAATAGACTAATTAAAAAATCTGCAATATCCTTTGCTACATTTGATGAAGTATATTCTTTTTGTGCAGCCTTTATTTGATTTAACCTTTCTGCGTTATTTTCAAGAAGGCGGGCTATAATTTTTTTAATATCCCTCATACTATAGCAAACTACCCCTAGATTATGTTTTTCAGCATATTCTGGGTTACCCTGCTCTTGGCCTGGCAAGGCACCTGTAATTACAAGGGGAATATTGCAAGAGATGGCTTCCATCATGACATTAGGGCTACCTCTAGTAAAGGCTATGTCGGAGGCTAACATCAAGTCTTGAATGTCTTTGGTAAAGCCATAGATCTCAACTCTATTTCCATATCTTTCAACTAGGGACTTTTCAAGTCTTCTTCTCAAAGCCATGTTTCGGCCTGCCACAATTTTCACTGTACAATTAAAGTTTTCAAGGAGTATTTTTGCTATTCTACTCATATTACCTACACCTTCTCCACCGCTCATAATTAAGCATTTCAGCGGCCTATTTGCATCGTAGATAGTATCTTCGGAGCTTAATTTTCTAGTGAATCTTGAACGTACTGGGAAGCCTAAAACTTTAACTTTGTTAGCTGCAACTCCATACTCAATGGATTTTACCTTAGCTTCTTCAGTTGGGCTAATAATATAGTCCACTCTTGGATCTGCCCAGAGGGGATATATACTTACTAGATCTGCAATAAGTGTAACAAAGGGTATATGTATTTCATTCTGCTCTAAAATATCCAGAACAGAACCGTTAAAATTGGGATGTACAGATAATATTAAATCAGGCTTTGTTTCTTCTATTAAGTTAAGTAGATTATCTTTTATAGCCATTTCAATTATTTCGTTTACCATTGAAGGTGTTTTAGAAGAAAGATCCCAAATAAATTTCCATAAATCCTTTGAGGTCCTTGTTATAGGTCCATAGGATTTTCCAACAGAAAGCAAGGGCTTGCCTCCCAGAGAAAAACCGTCTACCACATGAACCTTCACTGAACCATCCTTTGGGAAAAATTCGCTTATGCTTTCAGTAATGCTTTTATGGCCGTGGCCAGTAAAATCTGAGGAAATAATTAATATGCTCTTGTTCATAATGTCGCTTTATTGTTCCTTTCAGATAATTATTAAGTAAGTATTATTTTTATGTTGTCCAATGGATACTAAATTATTTATGAAGTCAGCTTAATTATTGAGTTAGTATAAAAATAGTATGCTATAATAAATCGACTTAAATATATCATTTCTGCGGAAAAATGTATATATTAAACAAAATATTTAATGTAAATTTAATCTTTTTTGGGGTATTATGAAGAAGACTATCAAAAGCTAATAATATACTTCTAAGTTTTAATAGTCAGAAAGAAAAATACTTTAAAATACTTGATAATATAAAAATCTCTTAAGGGGGCACAGAAACTTTGAATATGACTAAATTTAAGACAGGTTACACCATATTTGTTTTCGTAGCTTTAGCAGCCTTTGACAATATAATTATAGGGCTTTTTCCACCACTTTTCTCTTCAATTGCAAATTCCTTACATGTACAGGTATCGGCACTTGGATTGGCTTCAGGCGTAAACATATTGGTTACATCCATATCCTCTATAATATGGGGGTATCTTGCGGGAAAATTTAATCGCAAAATATTAATTATTATTGGAACAGTTATCTGGTCCATAGCTGTATTTTTTACATCTATAAGCAGCAGCTATGCTCAGCTTTTTATATTTCAAATTTTCACTGGCATAGGCCTTGGCTGCATTGCGTCTATCGGCTTTAGCGTTTTAACAGATTATATTCCACATAAATCTAGAGGTATGCTGCTAAGCCTTTGGGGAATGTCACAGGGACTTGGAGGAATTGCAGGTGCTATTGCTGCTTCACTTATTGCACCATCCTTAGGCTGGAGGAAGCCCTTTGAAATTGTAAGTATAATAGGGTTTTTACTCATAATATTGTACTTATTTATTAAGGAGCCTGCTTTAGGCGAGTCTGAACCTGAACTTAAGCAACTTATTGAGAATGGTTATGACTATAACTATAATATAGAAATTGAGCAGCTGCATGATATTGTGCTAAAGGATAGTAATATTTTATTGTTTCTACAGGCATTTTTTTTCAACATAGCAATTGGAACCTTAATATGGCTTCCAACCTTATATATTTCAAAAATTCAGCATCAAGGCTATAGTCTTAATACATCAATTGTTGCAGCAGGCTACCTATTTGCCATATTCCAGCTGGGAGGTATGAGCTCTGCATATTTCGGGCATCTTGGTGATAAGTTTCAAAGGAAGACCTACAAAGGAAGGGCTATATTAACAGCTGTTTTTACATTTATTATGATGCCGCTTTATGTTTTAATGTTTTTTATGCCGATGAATAATCTTCAATTACCAAACAATAGTAGTGCTATATTAATACTGTTTGCTTTAATAAAACAGATTATTGTAAACCCATGGATGACAGGATTATTTGTAATATCCTTTCTAGCAAGTGCGGCTCAATCGGCAAATACTCCTAACTGGCTGGCTCTAATAACAGATGTAAACTTGCCAGAACACAGGGGAACGGCCTTTAGCATTGCTAATCTTGCCAATGGCCTGGGAAGAACCATTGGCAACTCTGGGGTAGGAATTTTACTTATCATGGTTTCCTCATATAAGGCAGAACCGCAGAACTATATAATTGCCCTGGCAATTTTTCAAATTTTGCTTATTCCTTCTTCAATATGTTATATAAAGATGGCGAAAAACAATGTTAAGGATATTATAGAGGTTAAATCCATTCTTAAAAAACGAGGCAATATTGCATAGCTGCTAGGTATATGATAGTACAGAATATACTTAAGAAAATATTAAGAAAATCATAATAAAATATTATTTGTAACATTAACTAAGAATGCTGTAAAATTATATGTGGCAATATATGTAATTCTGTATCCGTTGAGAATAAGGAAAGGAGTTTTTATATGAATGTTTTAGAAGTTAAAGACGTGAAAAAGCAGCTTAGTAAAAGGGAAATAATAAAGGGAATAAGTTTTTCTGTAAAAGAGGGAGAAATATTTGGCTTTCTTGGACCAAATGGTGCAGGGAAAACTACCACAATAAGAATGCTTGTGGGACTCATTGAGCCAACAGAAGGCAGCATACATATTATGGGGCATAATATAAAGACTGAAAGGGAATTGGCTTTGGAAAATGTGGGAGCAGTGGTTGAGAGCCCCGAATTATATGGTTATCTTTCAGGAATAGAGAATCTTATGCAGATAGCGAGAAACAGGAAGATACCAAGATCCTATGTAGATGAAATGGTTGAATTAGTTGGCCTAAAAGACAGAATTAAAGACCCTGTGAGAAAGTATTCACTGGGGATGAAACAAAGATTGGGACTAGCAGCAGCGTTACTCACAAAGCCTAAGCTTCTTATTCTTGATGAGCCTACTAACGGCCTTGACCCATCAGGAATACTTGATTTTAGAGATATCGTAAAGAAAATAGCAAGAGAAACAAAGACTTCTGTTTTCATTTCTTCTCATATTTTAGGTGAAGTTCAGCAGCTTTGTGATACAGTTGCCTTTATTAACGGCGGTGTCATTAAATCAGTAGAAAGTATAAAGGACGATATTGAGAAGGATGGCGTTGATACAATCTCTTTAACAGTTATAGAAAAAGAAGCATGCCTTGAAATTTTAAAATCTCTGGAATACATAAAAAATATTAACAGTACTGGTGATGCTTTTTATATTAAAATTAAAAAGGGTTATATGTCTGAGCTGATTTTTAAACTCGCAGAAAACAAGATTCATATTGAAGAAGCCTATAAAAAACATCAAGAGCTTGAAGAAAGATATATGGAGCTTGTAGAAGGAGGTATCAGAGCATGATTACACTAATAAAAAATGAATTGATAAAGCTTATGTGCAGAAGAAAAACTCTTGTTACTTTTATTGCCTTTATTCTCCTTACAATCCTTATAGGCTTTGGTTTATACAAGGAAAATCAAACAATGGTAAGAAATCAGGACCCCAATTACAGAATACAGGAAATTCAATCAAACATTGATAAGCTCCAAAGCAGAATAAATTCAGGCAGAACCTCAGAAGATGAAAAGGTAATGTATCAAAGCAACATTAAAAGTCTCCAGGAGGAAATGCAAAAAATAAAAGATAATCCAGCTGCTGCACAGACAGATTGGAAAGAAAATTTGAAATCCGACATTCAAAATATTGAAAAAAGCCTTCAAAACAGCACAATACCAGCAAGGATGAAGGAACAAAATAATAGACAGTTAGAAATGGACAAATATCTGCTTAATAATAATATTAAACCTATTGAGGATTATGTTTTTAATGGAATGAACTACATAATGACTTTATTTAAAACTCTTGGCGTTATATTTTTAGCTGTAGGTATTGGTATTTTTTCTTCGGATATGGTGTCTGGAGAATATACACCAGCCACAGCAAAGTTTCTTTTAATACAACCTATATCAAGAGCAAAGATATTGTTCTCAAAGTATGTAACAGCTGTTTTCTCAGCCATTGTTCTTATCTGCGGTGTAGAACTTATCGCCTTTTTAGTAGTAGGAGCCTTTACGGGCTTTGGAAATATGAGCTATCCAGTTTTAGCAGGTGAAAGATTTCAGTATGATATGTCCTATGTGAACCAGGCTGGGGGACATGACTTAATGACCATTGCTGGATCTGCCTATATGCTGCCTTTTTGGAAATACCTTATAGAAGCTTTTCTGCTGCAGATACTATTTATAATTGCTGCCAGCACATTTGTTTTCATGATTTCAACTGTTTCTAAGAGCAGCATGATTGCAATGAGTGTAAGCATAGCTTCTATAATAGCTGTAAGTGTACTTCAGAATGTTTCTTCAGTTACAAAAGAAATTACATCATTTATTTTTATTATTTATGGAGATGTAACTGCTGCATTATCAGGTACGGCCGCTTATGGTTTGGGGCTTACTTATCCTACGACAGGCTTTATAATATTGATAATGGTAATTTGGACTGTAGTAAGCTATTTGATTGCTCATTTTGTATTTGTAAAAAGAGATGTATTGATTTAATGCATTATTTATCATAAATAATAATATAAAAACAGCGTTAATATTCACAGATATTAACGCTGTTTTTGTCATATTGTGCAAGAAACATACTGTAGATTATGCTTAATTTTTACGTTGTTTTTGTGTAGAGTATCTTCTTGTATATGCAATAAAGATATTCAGAGCCTCAATCTCACCATGAATAATAAATATAATAGAACAGGTAATCCTATGATAGCAGATAGTATTGTGATTGCAGTACGTACTTTTTTCTCATCTCGTAATAGTAACAATAAAAACTTATACCCTAAAATACCAAGCCATCCACCCAAACAATTTAAAATTATGTCATCAATGTCCGATGCTCCGATGCCTAAAATCCCCTGAATTATTTCAACAAATAAACTCACAATAAATATAAACAAAAGATTGGTGAATACTCTTTTATCTTTTTTGAGTAATGGTAAATATATACCAAGGGGAATAAAAATTACAATATTGCCAACCAAATTACTAAAAGCAAATTTTTTTAAATTCGCAGTGCTGCCTGATATATATTCCTTTATACTATGAAAAGGAATGAGATTAATTGACCTATCTAAAGTCCTTTGACTATTAAACAGTTCCAAAAGTGAAACTCTTGATAAGAACAATAATTTAATTAAAAAAAGTATGTAACAAATGAAAACACCATATAAAAAGACTGTTTCAATTCGCCCTCGTTTATTCATAATACCTCCATTTTTCATTTCATCACTGCTTATTCTCTGACGTTCAGTTTATAAATAATCGGTAGTTCGCATTTTAACACAATTGCCAAGCAACTGTTATATGAATTATACCAGTATTTACTACATATTAATATGTTTTATAAATATCGGCATAACTAATTTTAACCTGTGCAGTGGTAGGTACTTGTGCCTTTCAGCATGAAGGGCACGCAATTTTGCGCTAGGCTGCATCTTTATTAGGATTTATATTGTTTTTTACATCTTTACCTGTCACAGCCATGTAGTAAACTAAGCAAAGAATAACAATAGTTAAAGTCAAACTCACCCAGCCAGTTCCTATCCCTAGTCCGCCTCGACTTTTAGGAACCCCTATCCAGTCTGCAAAGCAGGCTCCTAGTGGTCGTGTTATGATGTATGCGAACCAAAAGGTGAAGATTTCGTTGAGGCCTAAAATGAGGTAAGCCACAGCAGGAATTGCAATCAACACGGCAAACAGTATACCTGAGTAGAAATATCCAAGGTGCATTGTAGAAGCTGTCATATCTCCTGCAGCTGTACCAAGGGCGAAGGTAGTAAGTATTGTAGCCCAGTAAAAAATCTCTCTTTTAAAGGTATAAACACTGTGTATGGATAAAGTTTTTTCACTAGCATACCAAACTCCGAATACCACTGCCAGAGCAGCTACGAAAAATATAGTAGATGCCATATATGGAATGCCTAACCCAACATGAAGAACATCAGCAGCCATTGTACCAAAAATACTTACCATAATTACTGTGAGCCAGTATATCCAGGCAACATATTTGCGAACTGAAAACTGCAGCAGCAATGCAGCTGCTAAGCCTACACCAGCAATAGCTACTGCAATTACTGGATTCATATGATTTGCTAGAAAATCAGAGGTTACTTCACCCATTCCTGTAGTCAATATTTTAATAATCCAAAAAAATACAGTGATCTCAGGAACCTTTGATAGAATACTTTTTGCATTGTTCAAGCCTTTAGCTTCTGTAGAATACATATATAATTTCTCCTTTTTATTAAATATCTAATTAATTATAATTAGTAATAATTAAGATAACATTAAATAATGATTAATAATTTAATAAGGTTAATCTTTATATATCACACTTTAGATAATTTAAAGAGACGTTAGTCATGTGGGTTTAATAGAATCTAGCTTAATAAAGTAAATATATGGTATAATTTCTTTATAGCTTCCAATGAAATAGCTCAAAATATGAAAGCTTTTGAGAGAAAAGCAAAGGGATAATATTAATTAATAGAATGGAGTGATTATATGTCCAGAGCAAATGACAGTGATATAGTTAGACTTCAGTATAATTCAGACAAAAATTTATATGCTAGACAAGCTTTGCATAAAGGCTTCAGCACAAATAAATATGGATGGGAAAATTGGGTGTTTGATCAATATATGTTTAAGCCCAATGATATAGTTATTGAATTTGGTAGTGGTAATGGAACTACATGGGTGAGTAATAGAAATAAGATACCAAAGGATATTAAGGTAACTATTACAGATTTATCTGATGGAATGTTAAGTACAGCAAAGGATAATCTTTTTGGAATTGAACAAATAATAGATTATTCCATTATGGATATACAAAATATTAAATATGAAGATAGTTCCTTTGATTGTGCTATTGCCAATCATATGCTTTACCATGTACAAAATAGAGATCTAGCAATAAGTGAGATTGCTAGGATACTTAAATCAGATGGAACTTTTCACGCTACGACTAATAGCATTTATAATATGAAAGGACTTAAAGATTTAGTGAGAAATTTTGATTCTCGACTTGATTATGCTTCCTTTTCTGTTGCAAATGAATTCGGATTAGAAAATGGAGCAAAGCAGTTATCTAAGCACTTTGAGTCAGTTGAAAAGTTAGTATATGAAGATTCTCTCCATATAACAGAAGCAAAGCCTTTAGCTGATTATGTTTTGTCGCTTGAAGGACACATAAACATACATGATATAATGACTGAGAATAGAATAAAAGACTTTTATGAATACCTGAATAATATTATATTAAGAGAAGGAAGTATTGATATACCTAAAGCCAGCGGAATGTTTATAGCTAAGAAACCTAAGAAACTGGCATAAAAATTAACCCGCAAGAATCATCACTAAATTTGACATTCTTGCGGGTATAAGAACCTTTACCTTTTTTATTTTTCTCTATTCCAGTTCCTCTGGCAATTTCATTTGAATTAAATTTCCGCCTATTAAGGTTAAGCTTATTGACATCGATGGTAAAGCTTAAGTTCTCAGTGATTTTCTTTTTTGAGCTTCTCATAAAATCTCATCTCCTAACTATTTATTTATAATATATTATGACAAGTTTTAAGCAAAATGCAATACCATTAAATAAATAAAAATATTAGCATGATAGTAGTAAGAATTTCATATTAATGTAATACCTATCTAGTAAATTAATATATGGGGGTTAATATGAAGGGTAAAAATTTCAAGAAAAAGACTGCTTTTGGAATTTGCTTATTATTTATAGCATTACAATTTAACCTTTTCCTGCCACAAAAAATAACTGTAGCTGCAGCTAACTATAGTTGGAACAACACCGTACCTGTAAAATATCCTGCACCAGGAACTAATAATGGGAAACTTGTTCTTTTCGATAATTCTCATGGAGAAACTACAGGACAAGCAGACTGGGTTTTAGATGGCGGTTTTTCAGATTTTGCCGATGATTTAGTAAGTCATGGCTATACGGTTCAGGAATATAGGGGTGTTGATAAAAATGGTGATGGGTGCATACGTTACTATGATGACAGACAAGCGGCAAATGTTGATACTAATGAAGCAGTTATTACTTATGATGCAATTAAAAATGCAGACGTTTTTGTAATGGCAGAGGTAAATAGGCCTTTTACAGCTGCTGAGCATGCAGCATTAAAGCAATTTGTTGACTCAGGGAAAGGAATATATTTCATTGCGGATCATTATAATGCAGATAGAAATATGAATACTTGGGACTCAACGGAAACCTATGATGGTTATAACAGATCTACAAGTTCAACCTACAATATGGGTGGAGCATACGGTGATTTAAGAAATACCCAGGATGCAACAAAGGGGTGGCTAGCAGAGAATTTTGGATTAAGGTATAGATTTAATGCGATAGATTTAACTGCTGGCTTTAGTGGTATAAAATCAGTCAGCGATTCCGAGGGAATAACTGATGGAGTTCAACCAATATTGATGGCAGCAGGCTCAACATTATCAATAGTTGATGGAAATAAAGCAAAGGGAATTGTTTATTTAGCACCAACAGATAATCCAACAAAATGGTCTAGTGCAGTAGATTCAGGAATATATTTCGGTGGGGAAGCCGAGGGCCCTTATGTTGCAATATCTAAGCCAAGTCTTGGTAAAGCAGCCTTTATTGGAGATTCATCACCAATAGAAGATATCACACCAAAATATAAAAATGAAGGCTCAGGTAGTACAAAGTCACTTCATGATGGCTATAAAAGCGCTGGAAATGCAGCGACACTATCAGTTAATATTGTCAATTGGCTAGCAAATACGGAATCCTATGTTGGATTTGATGGAGTAAATCATACAAAGGGTGTTATTACACCTACTCCAATGGCTGACATAGAAAAAAATCAGACACAAGCAGAACCATGGGCTACACCAACCTATGATCCTTGGAACACAGATACCTTTGCCTATGGCGCCTATAATGCTCCAACTGGACCAAGCAGTGGAATTATTAACGTAACAGGTGTTACCTTAGATAAATCAACTATAACAATAGGTGCAGGTAGTTCACAAACTTTAACCGCCACAATAACCCCCTCCAATGCTACTGATAAATCAGTAACCTGGTCAAGCAGCAATACTGCAGCAGCAACTGTTTCTAATGGTGTTGTGACTGGAATTGCTGCTGGTTCGGCTGTAATTACGGTTACCACAACAGATGGGGGGAAGACAGCGAGCTGTAATGTTACTGTTACTAATAATCAGGGTACATCATTAATTAACGAAGGCTTTGATAGTGTGGTTGGAACAAGTTCCTCAATTACATCTGGGATTCCAGCTGGTTGGACTTTCTCATCTGGAATGGCAATATATAATACAACTGGCAACTACGGGACTTCATCCCCTTCCATAAAGCTGCAGACTACAGGAAACCAAATAACTACACCTGCATTTAATTTGACATCCCAAGGAACTTTATCCTTCTGGATAAAAGGAAATGGTACAGACACTGTTTCGCATTTACTTGTAGAGAAGTATGATGGGACCAGCTGGGCAGCTATAGAAGATATAAAACCATTGCCTACAACAGGAACAGTGAAAACCTACTCATTACCTCAAAACATTAAGCAAATTAGGTATACATTTACAAAGAGTGCTGGGAATTTAGCCCTGGATGATGTTAATATTTCTTCAGCTACAAATCAGATTAATGTAACAGGAGTGTCCTTAGATCAAACAACTTTAACTATGAATCCAGGAAACACACAAACCTTAACAGCAACTGTTGCTCCTAGTAATGCAACCGATAAAACTGTTACCTGGTCAAGTAGTAATACAGCAGTCGCTTCTGTTGCAAACGGTGTTGTGACAGCAAATGGTTCAGGATCAACTATAATAACAGTTACTACTGTTGATGGTGGTAAAACCGCTTCTTGTAATGTAAATGTAATAATAAACGTAACAGGTGTTACTTTAGATCAATCAAATATAACAATAAGTGCAGGCAGTTCACAAACTTTGACTGCTGCAATAACCCCAACCGATGCTACAGATAAATCAGTAATCTGGTCAAGCAGTAATACTGCAGCAGCAACTGTTTCTAATGGTGTTGTGACTGGAATTGCTGCTGGTTCAGCTGTAATTACGGTTACCACAACTGATGGGGGAAAGACAGCGACCTGTAATGTTACAGTTACTAATAATCAAGGGCCTACATCGATTAACGAAGGTTTTGATAGTGTGGTTGGAACAAGCTCCTCAATTACATCTGGAATTCCAGCTGGTTGGACTTTCTCATCTGGAATGGCGATCTATAATACAACTGGTAACTACGGAACTTCATCGCCTTCCATTAAGCTGCAGGCTACTGGAAACCAAATAACAACACCTGTATTTACTTTGACAGCCCAAGGAACCTTATCCTTCTGGATAAAAGGAAATGGTACAGACACAGCCTCACATTTACTTGTAGAAAAGTACGATGGGACCAGCTGGGCAACTATAGAAGATATAAAACCATTACCTACAACAGCAGCGGTAAAAACCTATTCATTAACACAAAACATAAAACAAATAAGATTCACCTATACAAAGAGTGTTGGAAATGCAGCACTAGATGATGTAAAGATACAATAATTGGCAGATAGTTTTTAGTCATTTGATAAAATTAATATGCATCATTAATGAAACCCTCGGCAGACGTAGAGGGTTATTGTTTTCCATTGATTTAGTATATTACTTTTGTTTTATTTGAGGAAAGTCTGGTCAAAAGTACAAGAGCTAGGATAATAAAGCAAATGATAAGGCCAACCACGCCTTTCCATCCATATAACGCCCAGAAGGTTCCACCTGCAGTGCCACCTATACTTGAGCCTACATAGTAGAAAAAGAGATAAAGGGAAGCGGCCTGTGCCTTGTCATGGACTGCAAGGCGCCCAACTAAGCTGCTGGCGATGGAATGACCTCCGAAGAAACCAAAGGTTAACAGAGCAACCCCTAAAATCTTCAGAATAAGACTGATACTCAGTGTTATTGATACGCCAACAAACATTATTAAAAGTGCACTAAAGAGTATCTTTTGCTGACCATGCTTATCTGCCAGTCGTCCCATCCAAGTGGAACTAAAGGTTCCCATGAGATAGAGTATAAAAATAAAACTTACAAGTGTCTGACTTAGGGAATAGGGTGGAGCTATCAATTGAAAGCCTATGTAATTATATAACGTAACAAAACTTCCTAATAGCAGGAACCCAATGCCAAAAAGAGAAAGCAAGCTTGGTTTTTTTAGATGGCTGATTAAGGATTTAAATAATTTCCTTATTTCCAGAGTGCGAGGCTGAAAATGCTTTGAGGCAGGAAGCTCAATTACGAATATCATGCTTGCTGCCAAGCTCAATACACCTACACTTATAAGTGCAACACGCCAATTGAAAATATCCGTAATAATACCTATGATAATACGCCCAAACATTCCACCAAGAGAGTTCCCACTAATGAATATACCCATTGCTACTCCAAGGCTCTTTTGTTCAATCTCTTCACTTAAGTAAGCCATGGCAATTGCAGACAAGCCTGATAAAACAAAACCTTGCAGTATACGCAGCGCCAAAAGAAAGTGAAAATTTGGAGCAAATCCAGTAAGTACTGCCAATATGGATACCGAAAACATAGAAAAGGTCATAATTGGCTTTCGACCTAATGCCTCTGATAATGAGCCAACAATAAGGAGACTTACTGCCAGTGAAATAGTTGCAGCTGATAGGGAAAGACTGGAGGCTGCAGGAGAAATGTGAAATTCCTTGGAAAGATAGGGAAGCAGAGGCTGTGTACTGTATAAAACTGCAAAGGTGCTGAAACCACCTGCAAAAAGTGCGATGTTTGTTTTTTTGAATTCATCTGAACCATTCTTAATATAATTCATAATTATTTAACCTCAATTCTGCAATATTTAGTGACGCAATTTTCAGTAAAGGTGACTCATAATTAATATCATTATACCATTATATAATATCAGCCTTTGATTTAGCTTAATATATACGGCAATTAATTTTAAAAATTAAAATAAATTTACAAATAGAAAGGAAGAGTATATAATAAGGTTGTGTTTTAAATGAACCATGATTCATAATAAGGAGGCAATGCAGTGCCAAAGATAATAAAAGATGTTGAGAAAACTATTAGAAATTCTGCTGTAGAATTGTTTATCGAGCATAGCTATACTGATGTTGATATGAAAATGATATCTAAAAAATCTGGTGTAGCTGTTGGAACTCTATATAATTACTATGGAAATAAGAAACAGCTTTATCTAAGTATACTTAAAGAGAGTTGGCAAAATACCTTTAATAAGCTTGACGTTATAAGTGAGCTTGCCATTTCTTCAAGAGAGAAACTTAGAAAATTTATAAGTACACTTTATGAAGACATTCAGGAAAGAAATGGGTTAGGAAAAATTTTGATAAATACTTCAGCAGATGAACTGAAAGAAGATAAGGAAATTAAAGATTTAAAAGGCATCTTAATTTTAAAAGTAGAAAACTTCCTTTATAATCTGGACAAAGTAGATAATCTTAGTATATGTTCTAACATTAATACTAAATTAACAGAGTCATTACTAATAACCACATTAGTAATGTATGAATTACATCCAAAAGACAAAGAAGAAAATATAACTTTTTTAGTTGAATTTATTGGTTTATCTATAAAATAGATACGCAAAGGAGATTGATTTTTATGAATATAATATTTTATTTATTAGCAATAGTTATTGGTATCATTACTGGTAGTATAACAAGTCTTATAGGGGCTAGCGGAGTTATGATTATAGTTCCTATTTTAACTTTATTCTTTAAAGTTAGTGTCCACACAGCAATAGGCACAAGCCTTTTTGTGGATGTTATAGCTTCTTTAACTGTAGCTTATTCTTATTACAAAAATGGCAATATAGACCTTAAATCAGGTATTTGGATAGCTTTAACTTCTATTTTAGGAGCTCAATTAGGTGCATCATTTGCAAGTAAGATGGGGGAAGGTAACCTATCATCAAGTTTTGGAGTGGTGTTAGTTATTGCTGGTTTATTAATGCTCCGTAAGAGCTATAAAAAGGAAAGTGATCCATCAAATACCTCCATTAAACTTAACTTTAAAAAAGAATGGGAAAAAATATTAGCAGCTTTAATTATAGGCTTAGGTATAGGAATATTAAGTGGTATATTTGGAGCCGGCGGTGGAGTTATGATACTTTTAGCATTAATAGTATTAATGTCATTTCCGCTTCATAAAGCTATAGGTACTTCTACTCTTATAATGGCAATAACAGCTCTTTCCTCTACTATTGGTTATGCTGCTAGAGGTAAAATAGATTTTACATTAGGTGTTTTGCTATCTGTGGGGGCAGTTCTTGGAGGGGTTATAGGTTCACGTTATGCTAATAAGGTTAATGAAAAGACATTGCAAAAGATTGTAGGTATATGCTTTATGGCCATGGGTGTAGTTATGACTGTAATACAAATAATAAAATAAATATTTTATCCTCGCAAAGATTATTTATATTTTCAACGTATATATATGGAGGTAAAAGCCTTGAATAATAAATTAGATAATAGAAATATACATTTAGGTTTCCATATTGGTTTGATTTTAAAGGGTTTATATGATACGGGAGAAGTATTATGTGGTTTTTTTCTTATTTTTCTAACACCTGAAAGAATGAGCAAACTTATAACATTTATTTCGAAAAATGAACTGCAAGAAGATCCAAATGATCTTGTAATGAATTATCTTCTTTCTTTTAGGCATGTATTTTCAATCAGTATGCAGCATTTTACCTCCTTTTATTTATTGTCCCATGGATTAGTTAAAATTTTGCTTTTAGTTCTTTTATGGAGAAAAAAATTATGGGCATATCCCATGTCTTGTGTAGTATTTATGATTTTTGTTATTATACAAATACAGCGTTTCAGCCAAACTCATTCAATAATGCTATTGGTTTTAACAATAATTGATATTGCAATGATTGCACTGACAATTTTAGAATATAAGAATATTAAAACAGATAAAGTCATCAATACAAAATAAGTATTATATAAGATGATTTTCATTGTTTCTTTTATTATGATAATTAATTAGACTTTCATCAAGAGGCAATAAGGTTATTCCCAATTAAAAAATACAACAGTAACTAATACTGTTGTATTTTTTAATAAATTTAAGTATAACAATTATATTTAATACAAAACTATAGACGTTATCACTTTTATAAGGGTTTTAATATTCTCCCTTAATTACGAAAAACGAACCACGAATTGTTCCAGCTAGTTTAGATTTCTGTCTAGCGAATTTAAACTTTCCTTCTAACTCCTTTGGTATCTCCATACCTTCAGAAAGCTTTAAGCCAACAGCTCGCTTCTTGGGATCATCAACTGTATACATAACGTTAATAGCAAGGCCATCCTCATAAAAGACATAGGCAAATTTGATATTTTCCACTTGAAAACGGGAGGTTTCTAAAGGCTTTGCTGCAAACTCGATATTACGTTCTTTCAAAATTCGGTTTACATAATCAAGAGTTTCCTTACTTTCACTAGCTGGTACAACTGTAAATTCATGCTTGTATTTGTTCATATAGTAGCGGGCTTCATTAGCACGTAAACCTGCAAGTGCTTCGGCTACAGGCGAAGACTCTAAACCAACCGTAGATACATTTTTAAAATCAACAATATAGGACATTTCTTTCCTCCTTTAGTTTAAGTTACTCGCTTCCCTTCGGGCACTAGGCAACTTAAAATTATTTCCTAACAACAGGAATCCACATTTCACCAAAAACTAAGCCGTTTCGCTGACCCATTTCAACAGCTGCGTTTGGGCCACCCACATAGGCAAAATTACTTGCTGCAGGCAGAACTTGACCAAAGGCAATACCTGTAAGCATATTATTTAATTCTTCGGAGTTTTTCCCTTCACCTTTAACAACTAAGTATTCACTCTTAGGAAATGGGATAACTCTTGCTTCTTCAGGTGCTGATGCTTCTGACATAACGCCAGCATAGTGCATCATCTTGTTATTTACCGCTTCGTTCACTGCAAAAATATAGTCATTTGTAGCTAAGTCTTTTAAAGTGTCAAGTCTTCCATCTTGGCTAACAGATAGCCAAAAATCTGATTTTTCCTTATTTAAGCCGGCGAAATCAGTGTAATGGCTCTTAAGTTCAGTTCCAAAACCTAAAACAGTAAAGCTTTCTTTTTCTTCTAAGGTATAATTAGCCATATTCAACCTTCCTTTTCTTAAAATTAGTCAAATTACTTTATATTCTTCACTTGATAGGTATATAATATTCTTAAATCATGTCAAAAAATGATACTATTTAGGAGAAGCTATGAAAAAAGTTGAACGGATTAATATAATTATGCGATATATCAATAATCGCGCACACTTTACAATTTCTGAAATAATGCGCGAATTTAACATCTCACGTTCCACAGCTATTAGAGATATAAGAGAAATTGAGGATATGGGAATGCCATTTGTCGCTGAAGTTGGAAGAGATGGGGGCTATTTTGTCATGCACAACTCTGTTCTGCCCGATGTCCGGTTTACCGATAATGAGGTCAAAGCACTTTTTATTGCCTTTATGGCTACCAGGAATCAACAACTCCCTTATCTAAAGAGCCGCCAGTCATTAGCTGAAAAATTGCTAGGCCTAATCTCAGAAAACCAGCAGGATGACCTTGTGCTTTTAAATCAAGTTCTGATTTTTGAAGGAACCAACCCCAATAATCCTGACCTGCTTGAGCTTTCAGACCTTCCTCATCCAATGCTAGAAAAACTCATTCAAATCCTTCTTTTAGATAGGTATTTATTGATTACTATGGAAGAAGGGGAGGCTGTAAAGTCTTACCAAGTTTATCTCCTGCACCTTTATCATGAAAAAAGCCTTTGGCTTATGGAAGGCTTTGATTTAAAGGAAGAAAGGAAACAGATTTTTCCTATTGACCATATCATCGATGTGAAACCCTACGACATGAAAAAAAGATTAAGTAAGAAAAAGATTTTAGAAGAACTAAGTAAGAGGGGAGTGCTAATTAACCTTGTTATAGAACTTGGTCCAAAAGCCATTGTTCAGTTCAAAAAATATCATCCTTTAAATGTATCAATTTCCTATACCAATCCTTACCAAACCACAGCTATTCTAAAGACTTTTATTAATGTTAATGAGAGGGATGAATTGACCGAAATAACAAATTGGCTGCTTTTTCTAGGTGAGGATATCAAGGTGAGGGAAGTGCCAGAAGAAGTTCTAGAAGGGTTACAAAAGAGACTAAGTCTTTACCGCCCATAAGCAGTGGCTAGTTATATTCATGTAAAAAATTCAAGGCGCCCAATAATGTCTTGAATTTTTATCCTTTTACTGCACAAGAAACAATGCCTTTTACAATATATTTTTGGAATAGGCTGTAGAATATTAGTACTAAGTATTATTGACATGAATTTTAGAAAAACATATAATATGTATATACAATTTGTATATACATATTATATGTTTTTTTAGTTACTTTAGTAGATAGAGATATGTATATATATAAATTAATTATTAAAAGTATAAATTTAAGTGTTATGGAAAGGAGAAATTATATGACTACAAGAGTTGGATTTTTACAGGTAAATATAACACCGCCAACTGGGGTATTGCTTGCAGGATATGACCATTTTAGATTATCAAAAGGTATACATGATGAGTTATTTGGCAGGATATTAATAATTGATCACAAAGATGAATTATTATGTTTTATACAAATGGATCTCATCTGTGTAGAAAGTTATTTTGTTCAAAAGGTATATGACAAAGTCAAATATTTAGGAATAAAGAAAAACAATATAATAGTTGGAGCTACACATACTCATTCGGGTCCTAAAGGTGTTTCTGATAATATAAACGGAATACTTAAAGGATTAGAAGGAGTTTTTGGAGATTATAATAAAGAATTAGTTGAAGATTATGTTAGTAAGTTAGCAGACGGAGTAAAAGTTGCCTTAGATAATAGAGAAAAGTGTGAAATACAAATAGGAATTTCAAATGTCTATGATGTATGTAGTGAAAGACATAGTATTGAATTTCCTTGGGATACAGGACTATTTACAATGGAGTTTTTACTTAATAGTGGCAAAAAAATATTAATGTATAATTTTTCATGTCATCCAACAATAATGAATCAAGAAAACTTGTATATTACAGCGGATCTTCCAGCTGGTGTCTTGAAATATTTAGAAGATTCATATGATATGGTTATTTTCACTAATGGAAGTGCTGGTGATATAAGTACTAGATTTACAAGAAAAGGATCCTCCTTTGACGAAGTAAATAGGCTTGGGGAAAATTTAGCAAATGCAATTAAGAATAGTTTAGAAAATCCAATATATAAAGGATCTATATATGATGTGAAAGTTAAAAATTACAACTTAGATGTAGAAATTAGAGATATAGATAGTGTTGAAGATGCTGAAAAGGTTGTATGTAAGTTAAAAGAAAAAGTAGCAGAAGCTAAGAAAAAGGGTATTAATCCTAATGATTTGAGACTAATAGAATCAGAGTATGAAGGAGCTTGTACAAATTTAAGATTCGCTAAGTATATAGATAAAATGGAAAAGGTAAGTTTAGAAATAAATATAATAAAAATAAATGATTGGAACTTTGTAACGATACCTGGAGAGCTCTTTTCAAGTTTAGGTAAGAATATAAAAGATACTGGAAAGAACATAATTTTAGGATTTACAAATGGGTATTACTTATATTTTTCCGACAAAAAATCTTATGACGATAAAGCTTATGAAGCTTCTTCAAGTATTATAAAAAGAGGACAAGGAGAAAAAATAATTTCATTTGTTTTAGATAAATTAAAAAAGGATTTTTCATGATAAATAAAATATTCAATAATAAGGGGTGTAAAAAGATGATAACAAATAAATATTTAGAATTTGTAATGTCAAAATTAAAAGAAGTACAAGAGACTCAAAGTGAAAACATAGAAAAAGCAGCAGATCTAATAGTAGAATCTTGTAAGAAAGGCGGAAGATTTTACGTATTTGGGTCAGGACATTCTCATATGGTAGCTGAAGAATTATATATTCGAGCTGGGGGATTAGCGTATGTACAAGGAATATTACCTCCAGAATTAATGCTGCATGAAATGCCTAATAAAAGCACATATTTGGAGAGGTTAGATGGATACGCAAAAAGTATTTTAGATTTATATAAGGTAAACAAAAATGACACTATAATGATTGTTTCTAATTCAGGAAGAAATAATGTCCCTGTTGAAATGTGTTTATATTCAAAAGAAATAGGTGCTAGTGTTATTGCTTTAACATCTCTTAAGCATTCAACTCAAGTTGAATCAAGACATAAGTCAGGAAAAAATATATATGAAATAGCTGATGTAGTAATAGATAATTGTGCTGAAAAGGGTGATGCTGCATTTTATGTAGAAGGATTTAATATTCCAACAGGACCTACTTCAGATGCAACAGGAATAGCAATAGCTCAAGTAATAGTAGTAACTGTTATTGATAAATTAGTTAAAGAAGGCATAGATGTGCCAGTATTTAAAAGTTCAAACCTAGATGGAGCAGATGAATATAATAACGAATTATTCAATAAGTATTATTAATGTTGGAATAAGGGAATATATATAAGAATTATATTAAGTTTTAAGTCTTATTGACTAATATACTACATGAATATAGAATATATACAAAATGTATATATAATTATATTAAGTTTACAAGCAGGGGACTAGATAATGAAAGATTCAGGTAAGCCTATTTATAGAGAAATTATTGATTATATTAAAGATGCAATAAAAGATGGTAGATATGGAAAAGGAGAACTTATTCCTACAGAAGAGGAATTTTGTAATCTTTTTAACACAAGCAGAATGACAGTAAGAAGAGCCATTGATGATTTAGTTAGCAAGGGAATGTTAACTCGTATAAGGGGAAAAGGAACTTTTGTAGCTCGCTTTAATATTGAAAAAACAATGAACTCTGTTTCTAAAGGGTGGAGTGAAACAATGGAAGCTTTAGGTTTTAAAACATATTCTAAAGTTTTAATGTTTAATAAGATTAAAGCAGATGAATATATTTCAGATAATTTAAAAATACCTCTAAATAGCGAAGTTTATGTTTTAGAAAGATTAAGATATGCAGATGATAATCCAGCGGTTATAGAAAAAGTATTTATATCAGCCGATAGGTTTCCTGTTCTTAATCAATATACTTTTGAGAATGAATCATTTTACGATATATTAAGAAGAAATTATAATATTAAGATAAATCATTCTTATCAAAAGCTAAAAGCAGTGCAACTAGTAGGGGAAAAGGCTAAATTATTTTCGAAAACAGGAAAAGCAATTGTTATTGAAATAACTAGCACAAATTATGACCAATATTCTAAACCAATAGAATTTGGCATAGATTATGTAAATAGCGATATTTATGTTTTAAGATACGTAATTAAGGAATAGAGAAGTTTATTAAAGGTAAGATAGATATATAATCTATTTTACCTTTTCTCATTTAAATGTGTTACGGTGAATCGTATTGTATGTAAATAAGGTCTTGTAATACATGAGAAAACTCTGGCTGTTCCCAGGCGGCAAAGTAGCCTCCCTTGTCGAACTTGTAGTAATACATAAGTTTAGGATAGGCCTGCTTCATCCAACTCAGTGGGGCATGATAGAGCTCATCAGGAAAGACGCTTACGGCAACCGGAATAGATACGCCCTTTACACCGAAGAAGGAGAATTTGTTTTCCCAATAAAGACGAGCTGAAGAAATCGCCGTTTTGGTCAACCAGTAGAGCGTGATGTTGTCGAGGATATCGTCTCTCGTAAGACCGACCGGGTGTCCTGAGGCTCCTGTACGGCCATGAGATCTGTGATAATAGCACCCCAGTCTCCGTCCTGAGCCACATATTCGTATATCACGCCTTATGATGCATCCTCTACCGTTTCCTTCTCAGGCCATTTTGTCGCCTTTATGCGACTACGCAATTCGGTAAGCTCCGATTCTGGAGTATTCACGCAAAAAGGACCCCTGATTGCGTTTTTGTCTTAACTTAAAATAAGATTGACTAATCTTATTATATTTGTTATAGTTGATATATAACAAATATATAAAGGAGGCATATTAATGTTAATCGAAATTGATATGCACAGTTCGATTCCGATTTACAAGCAACTGAAAACAGCTATTGTAAGCGGAATATTATCAGGAGAACTACATGAAGGGGATAATTTACCATCAATTCGGCAACTTGCAAGTGACCTTGGAATCAACCTGCACACAGTGCGAAAAGTATATGAGATGCTTTGTGACGAAGGGTATATCAAAATACATCGAAGCAAAGGTGCAGAGATTTGCAGTCCGCCAAAGTTGGATAAAGAGGATTTGTCTGTATTTGAGAAACTGCTCTTGCCCATTATCATTGAGCTTCGGGCTCGGGATATTGGTAAAGAACGGTTTGCAATTTTAATGAAAGATCTATGGGATAAAAGTATAGAAGGAGGAAACTGTCATGAATAATAGTTTGAATTTTATTATTGGAGTTATGGGACTTTCATGGCTTCTTGTTGTGCTTGCTATATCTTTTACCCCTTATTTTATACGGAAAAACATCTGCTTTGGCATTTCCGTGCCAGAAAGTGAATATTACAATCCACAATTAAAAACATTGCGGCGTAATTATTGTATAGGCTGTCTTTGGGTAGGCTTAGCCTTGGGAATCGGAAGCTCTGTCTGTTATATCTGGATATCAGCAGAAAATACAATGTGGATTCAAATTGCCGGCTTGTTCTTGTATTTTATAATCAGTATACTAATATATTTTTTCATGCGTTCAAAGATTAAGGCTATCAAACAAGATAGCGACTGGGAAATTGAAACTAAGTCAGTGGCAGAAATCAGCGAAAAGTCCGATAAAACCATCCATACTGCGTGGTACCTTTTATATCTTGTCGTTATTGTTATCACCGTTATTGCGTCGGTGCTGAAATACCCATCTCTGCCAGAACAAATTCCTATGCATTATAACATTGCTGGCGAGGTGGACCGCTATGCTATAAAATCCATGGGAACAATTGGCATAATGCCTGTGATGCAACTTTTAATTGGTTTGCTGTTTGCAGGAATCAACCTTGCCATCGGTACATCCAAGCGTCAACGGGATTTTAAGAGAAACAGCGCTTTCCGTGGAGTTATGAGTATTACTTTATTTGCCATCGGATTTATGGTAAGCCTGTTGTTCACCTGCATTCAGCTTTCCATGCTTACCATCTTAAATGAAAAATTGATGATGTTTCTGCCTATTGCTTTTTTGGTTGCTACCTTTATTATCTGCATTTATCTTGCAGTAAAAGTAGGTCAGGGCGGAAGCCGATTGAAAACAACGGATGATGCTCTTGTAAATAAGGTGGATGACGACCGTTATTGGATCGGTGGATTTCTGTACTGCAATAAAAACGACTCATCTCTTTTTGTAGAAAAACGATTTGGAATGGGTTATACTTTGAATTTTGGAAATTCTAAAAGTTTAATTGCCATTGGCATTCTTGTTATTCTGATTATTGCGCTTATGGTGTTGCCATTAATTTTGAAATAAACGGAGGTGTCTCATATGGACGAAAAAATAATCGTCGGAAAAGAAACAGACTATCCCTTGGATGGAATTTTGTCAATGCCAAATGAATCTCAACATAAGTTTCCTGCCGTTGTACTCGTACACGGTTCTGGGCCTTTAGATAAAGATGAAACTATTATGGCAAACAAACCGTTTCGAGATATTGCCGAATATCTGTCTGGCAAAGGTATTGCCGTACTGCGTTACGATAAACGTACTAAAATTTATGGGAAAAAGATGCTTAAACAAAAAAATAGAGGCAGTATGTCAGTGGAAGATGAAACGATTGAAGATACCATTCTCGCCGCCAACCTTTTAAGAAGTGATATTCGAATTGACCATGATAAGGTTTTTATCATTGATCATAGTCTTGGAGGTATGCTTGCGCCTAGAATAGATGCTGAAGGCGGAAATTTTGCTGGAATTATAATTATGGCCGGTTCTCCCCGAAATTTAAGTGAAATTATGCTTTCTCAGAACGAAGATATGATTGGTCAACTTAATAAAATTCTGCAAAAGTTAGCAGTAAAACAGATTGCATCGCTCAAAGCAAAATTCGATGCTATTTCTGTGATGTCTGATGAAGGGGCCAGAACAAAAAAATACTCGGACTATAAAGGAATTTAAAAAAGAATATAAGATACCATCAAAAGTGGATTTTCATGTGCTTGAAGATATAGCTGAATGGATTTTATCCCACTGAAGGAAATGATATTTTCTTTGTAGACAACTTAAATCAAGCAATTACAAAAAGCATAGATTGGCTTCTATGCTTTTTGTCAGTATTAATTATATTATATCATCTAAGCCATTAACAGTAGCCTGTTCATTCTCATTAATAGGAATAACTATGCATTTTTTGCCGTCAATTATTTGAGACTTTATTTGAGGTATTTTTTCGGGTTTTACTTGAAGTATAACATCGTAGTCAGGAGTAGCCTTGTAATCTTCTAGAACCTCATTATCCGACCATGGCAGTTGAGTTTCATTAGCTGCAGCAACCTCATAGTTTACTTGCTCAAGCCTGGTTTGAAGCATTTCCACCTGTTTCTGAAGACGTTCTTCCTTCTTTCTTTGCTCTTTTACCTTAAGTACCTTTGAGTCAATTAGGCTTTCTGCTAAAGGAATATCATCCCCAAAGCTTTCTATATAGGATTCTTCAATTTTAGCTGTAACTTCTTCAGGAACTCCGCTTTCTATTAAAAGGTTTTGCATAACCTTATTTGTCAAGGTTATAGGATCAGGATCTGTATCCTCATAGGTGGCATTGTATTCTTCTATCATTATATTTAGATTATCTTGTACTTCCATAAAGATTTTATCTGCCTTATCTTCATCAGCGCTAAAGGTATCTTTAATAATTGAAGCAAAGACTTCCTTTTGTATAGCAGCTGTCTGTCTTGAATAACAGCCTAAAGCATTTTCCATTAGTTCAGGATGCGTATCCTTTGCATTTTTTGTGTAATACATAATAGAGTTAACATCCGAGCTGCGATCAATAAAAGCAGGAAATACAAAACCGTTAGTAGGGGCATCAACTACCCAATCTCTAACACGTGCTCCTATCTTGTTTTCTTCTTCAAAGTATCTAAGACCTGGCTCTGAAAGTGAAACAGGGCATATTGCACATAACACATATTCATATACTTCTTCAGATTCATCTACTTTTAAATTATCATTGGTTTTAGTAATAACATCATAAGCATCATGAAAAACAAGTATTAAATAGTTACCTGTATAATCATAATTATTTATAATCAAATCATAAAAGTCATTAAGAAGGTCATCATCTTTTAATTGACTTCTTTTAAGCTGTGCAAGAAAGGTTTGCTTTTCATTTACAAGCTCCTCATTAAGTGGAAAGTTAAGCTCTAAAATATTATTTCCCAAGCTTCCAGACAACACTTTTTTAGAAATTTCCAAGTACTTAAAGTATTCCTCTTCTTCTAAATTTAGAAAGGTTTCTCTAAATTTTAAGAGAATATGTTTTTCTCCACTAACATAGCAGCCGCACATTTTAGTGAAGGTGCAGTAATCTTTTTTTAAACGTCTTTTTAACTCAAGTATATCTTTTTTTCTCATATATAAACCCCTCGATCCAGTAATTTGTATTTAACTAAATATATCGGCATCATTAAGTATAGTATCTTTTTTAAATTAATAAAAGTGGTTTGCTAAGAATGGTGTTGAAAATCATCTACTCAAATTATGTACAAACTTATCCAATTTTTATATAATAGAACTAATTCGCAATTGTAAGATACTACGATGTTAAGGAGGCTTTTATGTCAGATATAATTATCAAATTACTTGAGGAGTCAGATGCAGAGGAACTTTTTACATTTGAACTTAAAAATAGGCCTTTTTTGAGAGTGTAGGTTTCCCAAGAGGAGATAACTTTTATGAATTAAATAAATTCAATACAATAATAAAGGAGCTAGTTGAGGAACAAAAAAAAGGATTAGTATATATGTATTTAATAAAGAATCATTCTGGAATGATTCTTGGCAGAATAAATTTAGTATCAATAGTAAGAGGAAGTTTTAATAAAGCTGAACTAGGTTATAGAATGGGCGTGGAACATCAGGGAAAGGGATATGCAACAAGAGCTGTAAAACTTGTTTTAGATGAAGCAGTCAATAAGCATAAGCTTCATAGGATAGAGGCTGGGACATCACCTAGTAATATAGGATCTCAAATAGTATTAATAAAGAATGATTTCCAGTTTGTTGGGCGTTTTAGTAAATATATCTATAAGAATGGAGAATGGTGTGACAGCATATATTTTGAAAGAATACTTGATTAAACCGCTCGGTTGCGGTTTTTCTGTAGTTAAAAAATCAGAACTGTATGTAGCGCCTGCAAATATAAACATATGTGTGACATCATTTCCGTCCATGTCAAGATACTACCTACGGATGATACCGGACAATAGAAAAAAGCCTTTGTTTTTCTCACTGTAATTGTATCTTATAATAGCATTTACATCATTAACATATGTTAATTTTAAGTGATATTTTTATTGCGCTGAGTTAGAAAGAAGCTTATGGTATATCAACTGCAGTGAATTATACCATAAGTTGGTTAATACTATATATTAACTTCTTATTATCCATATTATCAATTGTTAAGTCGTCTGTGATCATAATGATTACGGGCTTTTTTATTGGCGTTTTTATTCCACAAGTTGTATAATTTATATATTAATGTAATTCTGACTTGTAATAAAATGAGCACTAAAGATAATTTTAAATTAAGGGGGGGTAAAAGATGAAAAAGAAATGGGAATATAAAGTAATAGGAATTGATTCAATTATTAAAGCTAGTGATGATTCTATGTTAGAAACCAAATTAAATCTTTTAGGAGAAGAAGGTTGGGAACTTGTTGGAATATTGGATCAAGTAAATTCTGGATGGGGAACTCAACCTAAAGTTGAATATAATATTATGATGCTAAAAAGAGAAAAGGGATAGAAAAGATATCATTATGATAGTTCTTATTTAGTAAATATGATTCTTATAGTCTTAATTAACCAGACTTATTGGATAATGAAGATTTGTAATAAATGGTGAACTTAAGATTAATGATAATAAGCTGTTAAAAGTAGAGGGGAAAAATATGGTTGTTGATTATCATAATAGTATCGTGAATCTAGCTTGCTCTATCTTAGAATATTTTGGTGCTGAGAGTGAACATAGTACACTAAAAGAAGTGGATGAGCTTTTGAAATATCAATATAAAAATGTAGTTATCTTGCTATTGGATGGATTAGGGGTTGATGCATTACAATATCATTTATCGGAAAATGGTTTTTTCCGAAAGAATTTGATTAAGAAATATTCATCTGTGTTTCCTCCAACTACGACATCAGCAACGACATCTATTGAAAGTGGTTTAACCCCTTTGGAACATGGGTGGCTAGGATGGAGTTTATATTTTAGTGAAATAAATAAAATTGTAAACGCATTTATTAACACGGAAAAAGACACAGAAATTCATGCGGCGGATTATCATGTTGCCAGTCAAATTTTACCGTATAAAAGTATTTACGAAAAAATAAGAGATGCTGGGATGGCTAACGCATATAGTGTGTCGAAATTCGGAAGTAATAAAATAAAAACATTTGATGAATTGACGCATGAAGTAGAACGGTTGTGTGCTACCTCCGAGAAAAAATACATATATGGATATTGGGAAAATCCTGATAGCTTAATGCATGAGTTTGGTTGCTATAACAGTCTGGTTACTGAGAATATAAAAGAACTCGAAGAAAAAGTAACAGATATGTGCAAAAGATTATCCGATACATTGGTTATAGTTACTGCAGACCATGGACATTGTAATTTGAAGCACTATATTTTGAGTGATTATCCTAAGTTAATTACTATGTTAAAACGTCCAACTTCTATCGAAACAAGAGCTACAGCATTCTATATAAAAGATGAATATTTGAATGATTTTCCCATTGAATTCAATTATAATTTTGGCGACGACTTTTTATTGTACTCAAAAGAAGAGGTTATCAAAAAGAATATATTTGGTGTTGGAAAAATGCATCCTAAGTTTGAAGAATTCATAGGAGATTATTTAGCAGTAGCAATTAGTGACAAAGGTATTGTATATTCTCAAAAATCAAATCAATTTATTTCCAATCATGCTGGGATGACTGAACAGGAAATGAAGATACCACTTATAGCAATATCTAAAAAATGAGCATTTTCAAAAGTTAGTTCGCAATATTCATATTCAATTGCATAATGTATCAAACTTTCAATATCATTAATCTTATCAGAAAGTGGGTGTGAATTTTGAAAAGAAATTTATTTATACTTATATGTATTATTATTCTTATTATTACTGGTTTTGTTGCATATAAAACTTATGAAAGTAATAGTATTTATCATTTTTCTTCTTTTGATAAAAAATATTTTAGTGACATGGGATTTGTAATAAAGTCCACAAATATAAAACCGAAAGTTGATAAAAATGAAATACTAAGAATTACTAAAGCCATGCAACAACAATCATCATCACATCCCAAGGGTATATATATGCAATATGGACTTATATCCACTAATACATTTACCATAAATGCTATTTCAGAAGATGCAATAAATGCTGACCCAATTCTTAAAGAAAAAGATTCTATATCCGATATACCAGTTTGGATTATTACTTTTAGTGGACTTCTACCAGATAATTATAAACCTGATAAGAATGTAATTGGTAAACAACCATTAGATACAACCAATACCATCATAGATGCCATATCCGGGAAAATTCTATTAGAATTTGGTAGTGGAAAAAGACCTTAATACATAAAAATAATTATAACCATAATAAATTGTTAAGTAGTCTGTGATTATAATGATCACGGGCTTTTTTATTGGTGTTTTTATTCCATAAGTTGTATAATTTATATATTAAAGTAATTTAACTTGTAAACTATGGTGAAGCAAAGTCTTTATACACTTTATATGGGGAGTGATTAATATGGATGGTTTTTCTTATGGTAGTCCTTATCTTGACAGCCTTTCTGAAAAATATAATTATGTAGAGATGATTCATGAAACCTTTGACAATATTATTGTTCCAGGTTTTAAAGGAAGAGGATTTAGAAAAAACGGAAAGACATTTTATCGTCAGCGTGATGGTCTTATAGAAGTATGCAAGGTTAAATATTCAAGGGATAATAGTAGAGTTCATGCCAGATTTTCTTTAGATGTACAGATAGCTATACCTTCTTTTTATGATTCGATTGGTAAAAAGTATGATAATAAATGGGATGCTACTATATTTTACGTAACTCCTGGTTCACTTATTGGATGGGAGAACGGCTTAGCTAATTGTGGTGATTTATACTATATGTTAGATTTATGGGGGTATTCAGTAAGCAGTACATTTCAAAATGAACTTGCTAGAGGCAATAAAAGATATTTATTTCTTGAAAAGCTAGAAAATAGATATAATAGACAGACTGGAGAAGGATTTAATGAAGTTGTTGCTTCTGATATAGAAAATGTGATAATCAAATTTTTTAGCACGATACCAAGTGCCGAACAATTATTAAACCATATTAACAATGATGAACCCAGCAGATGTGCTGATGAAGTAATGATGAATAATGTAGCACACCTTTATCTCAGTTATGGAGAACAGGAAAAAGCCAAAGAAATATTTAGAAGAATACAGAATGGCTTTTTAAAAGACTCAATTCAGAAATTTATTGATAATATAGGAATTGTTTTGTAAACTGCCTATTAGGCTAATAATGAGAAGTACTTCCTTGAAAGTTTTTATATAAATTATTGTCAGTTGTCATAACAACTATAACGAATTGGTATAAATTATTTATAAGATTACAAATAAAGAGAGCGAGGAAATTATATGGAAAGTTCTTTAGTTAAAAGTTTAGGTCTGAATTATGAGCCAGTAGCTGTTATACTAAGTAACGAGAAGCCAGAAGGAGCACTTCAAGGTAAAGAAGGGCAGAGGAGTTGCACAATTCCATTATTTATTGCCGCTGCCAAAGGAAAAATAGCAGTTTTCGAACGTAAAACGGTAACATGTAATGGTGGTAAAACAGGATTTGGGTTTGGGCAATTTCCTAATTATCCAAATGGAATCGAATATTTTTTAACAGTTGGTAAGGAAGGTAAATTTGAAGGGGAAGGATATATGAAAAATCCAGAACTAGGTGATGATTTTGTTAAGTGTTTACCAATAACTGATATTCCATATGAGTATGTCATATTTAAGCCCTTATCAAAAGTAGATATTACTAAAGAAAAACCTGAAATAATAGTGTTTTATGTTAATACAGATCAATTATCAGCACTTACAGTACTTGCCAACTATTATAGACCAGGCTATGAAAATGTAGTAATACCATTTGCTTCAGGATGTCAGTCTATCTTTCTTTTGCCCTATGATGAAGCTAAGAAAGATAATCCAAGAGCAGTAATAGGATTAATTGATATTACAGTACGTCCTATGATAGAACCTGATATGTTGTCATTTTCTGTTCCTTATAAGATGTTTCTGGACATGGAGGAAAATGTAGAAGGAAGTTTCTTAAAGAAGCATTTATGGAATAGTTTGGCGGACAGAATGGCAAAAAGTAAATAGAATACATTAAACATAATTATGTCAACAACTTCATGAATAGTGACATTAACCATAAATGAGTAATATTACATTGAAAGTCTATTTATCAACTTCAAATTATACCTTTACTCCCCATAAGCTGTGGCCAGTAAAATTCATGAAAAAATTCAAGACACCCAATGGATGTCTTGAATTTTTATCCCTTCACTGCACCTGAAACAATGCCTTTTACTATATATTTTTGGAATAGGCTATAGAATATTAGTACTGGTATCCAGGTACAAACTAAACCTGCCAAGATACTTGGCCAATCTACAGTATATTTTCCAAAGAACATATTTGTTTCTAAAACTAAGGTGTAATTTTTAGGATTAGTAATCATAATAAGAGGAAGCATGAAGTCGTTCCAAATCCAAAGTACATCTAGGATTGCAATAGTTGCTGTTATTGGCTTTAGTAATGGGAAAATGATTTTAAAGAACATTTGTGCTTCGTTGCATCCGTCTATTAATGCTGCTTCTTCCAGCTCCTTTGGAATTGATTTAGAAAATCCGTGATAAAGAAATATAGCCATATTTATTCCAAGGCCCATATAAATTAAAGTTATCCCTGTCTTGGATCCTGTTAAATGCATATTTTTAGCTAATCTATATAAGGGTATCATTATAGTTTGAAAAGGTATTAGCATTGAAGATGTAAAAAATAAGAAGAAAAATGCACTTACTTTTCCTGAGGTCTTTGCGAGCTTATAGCCTGCTAGTGATCCAACTATAATTATACCTACTACAGATATTAAGGTTATATAGAAGGTATTAAAGGTTATTTTAAGGAAATTCATTTTATTAATTGCATTTATATAGTTATCAAAATTAATCTTGCCTGGTAATGCCAAAACAGATTTATATAGTTCAGGCTGGGTTTTAAAGGAGTTTAGAATAGCAATGTAAACTGGAAACAAGGTGATTATTCCCAGGGTAATTAAAATTAAAGTAGTAATAATGGGAATTATTTTAATCTTTTTCATTATGCTTCAATCTCCTTTCTCTTCAGCACTCCAAGTTGTATAAGGGTTATAACTAATATGATGAGGAATAAAATTATTGATTTAGCACTTGCATAGGCAAATCTCATGTTTCCATTGAAGGCTTCATTGTAGATATTAAGGCCCATAACAGTTGTAGATCTTACAGGTCCGCCGCCAGTTAAGGCATATATAATATCAAAAGCCTTAAAGCCTGTACTTAATGTTAAGAAGGTGCAGATGGTTATTGCATGCATAATTAGCGGCAGAGTTATCTTAAAAAAGGTCTGAAAAGGAGAGGCTCCATCTATTATCGAAGCTTCCTTTAGTTCCTGGGGCACTCCCTGCAGTGCTGCTAAATAAATGAGCATCATATATCCAACTCCAACCCATAGTGATACTATTAAAATGGCTATAAAGGCTAATTTAGGTTCTCCAAGCCAGGAGCTATTTAAGAAAGCTATGTGAGTTTTTGTTGATATTTCTGAAAGAACCTTAGTGAATATAAATACCCAAACAAAGGAAGATATAATCATGCTTATCATGTTTGGTATGAAAAATATTGTTCTGAAGAATCCATTTCCTCTTTTCTTTGAGTCTATTAAAACTGCCAAGGCTATGGCAAAAATGTTTTGTGAAACAACCAGAACAACGGCATACTTCAAAGTAAATATTATTGAATCCATAAAATATTTATCATCTTTAATCGCTTCAATATAATTTTTTAATCCAAGAAACTTAAATGTTTGATTTAATGCATTCCAATCTGTAAAGCTGTAATAAACTCCACTAATCATTGGTATAACAAAAAATGTAATATATAATATCAAAGCCGGTGCAATAAAGAAGAGCAAAGATAGGTATTTCTTATTTATAAGGTGCTTTGACTTCGATACTTTTGTATTTTTTGTAATGTTTATCACAGGAACCACCTCTTAAACTTAATAATACTTTTTTTAAAAAATTAAGCTACCCTTTTAAGATAGCTTAATCCACTAACCTTTTTAATCTTTAATTATCTAGTATAAGCTTATTTACTTGCTTTTACTGAATCTGCCCATACTTTATCTAAGTCTTTAATAACATCGTCTTTAGACATGCTCTTTAAATAATAGCCTTGAAGAGCTTTACCTACTTCATCCTTAACTGCTTGAGGCATTGAAGGATCTACGTATGCCTTACCAGCTTTAACGTATGCTGTTGCATCTTCAACAAAGGATTCAACCTTATAGTTATGAATTGTTGCTACAGGAGCAAACTGACATGCTTGAAAGAACCCAGCAGAGTCTTGATCATCATACATGTAGTTTAATAGAGCCTTTGCAACTTCCTTGTTCTTGCTGTGTGTTGAAAGTGCTAGAGAAGTGGAAACACCTAGGTTTACCATGGTTTGACTTGGATCATCACTGATTGGAAGTGCTGCAACTCCAAGTTCAAAATTAGGATTTGCCTTCAAAATCTGTGCTGATTCCCATGGCCCTTGAAGCCACATAGCTGCCTTTCCATTTGCGAAGTCTCCGCAAGCTGGATCTGCGCCAAGGTCAAGAGGCTTTGGAGTTCCGTTGGCATTTATTAAATCCATAACGTCAAACATGCCTTGAATTTCTTTATAAGAACCTTGTCCTTTATTCATTCTATCTATAAAGTCTTTATCTGTAGTATTTACATAAGCTCCAACTGCCAAGGAGTTAACTAATTGTGGAACCCAGCTGTCTTTATAAGATAGCAGCCATGGAGTAATACCTTTTGCCTTAAGCTGAGCAGTAACTGCCTTTAATTCTGATAAGGTTGTAGGAACGGTTATATTATTGTCTTTAAATATTTTCTTGTTGTATATATATCCCCAGCTGCTGTTTTCAAGAGGTACTGCAACAATCTTTCCATTATATGAAACTGGTCCCTTAATTTTTTCTATAATCTTTGAAGCAAAGGGTTGATCATTTAAGTCTTCTAGGTATCCTGCTTTTCCAAAGTCAGGTATTTGATTGGCAGCATGAACTGCAAATATGTCCATATCATCTCCGCCAGCAAGTCTAGTCTTTAAAAGCTGGTCTGATGTATTTGCATCTGGCATTTCAAGGTCATAGGTTACCTTAACGCCTTTTTCTTTTTCATACTTAGCTGCAAATTGATCAAAGTACTTAGTATATTGTTCTTTAAATCTCGCTTGTCCTTGTCCGATGAATAACTTCAAATGTACTTCTTTTGCTGAACTTCCCGTATTTGAGTTTGCTGGTGTACTTGAGCAGCCTGCAAGGATAGATGCTAGCAGTAATCCACTTGTAATTATTGAAAGCAACTTTTTAGTTTTCATAATATTAAATACCCCCCTTAAACTATGTAATCTTTTCTCAAGATTATAAAATCATTATAAACGTTTTCAAAATTATTGTAATTGATTAGCATTGTACTTAATTATTGTAAAATATTAACCTTCTTTTCTCATATCACCAGGTGAGGAGCCATAATAATTTTTAAAAACATGATAGAAGTGAGTTAAATCATCATAGCCTACTACTTTAGCTATGTTTTTAATGCTTATATCTTTAATTTCAAGCATTTCCTTAGCCCTCATCATTCTTAAATCTAAGACATAATTCATTAAGTTCTTATTATATTTTGATTTAAAGGCCTTTGATAAATACTCCTTGCTTAAGAAAAACAAGCTAGATAGCTTATCTAAGGAAATGTGTTCCGTGTAATGTAATTCTATATATGCTTTCACTTGAGCTATTGTATTCATGCTGTTACACCTTGTATTTTCATTAACATATATAATAGCTTTTTCAATATTTGAATATATTAATGTAAAAACTTCATGAAGGCTTTTTTTCTCTAAATCCTCTATATTTAGCGCTATTATATTTTGCTCTGCTTCAGCATTTATTAAGTTTTCCGTAGTTAGAATATACTCTTCCATCATCTCTTTAAAAACCTTTATGGTTATCTTTATAACTGTCTTTTCCTGAATCTTATTTTGAATAATATTATCATATAGTCTTTTTAAAGTATTTTTGATTCCCCAAAGGTTTCTTTCCACAAGCAGTCTTTCTATAACTTTTTTTTCGTTCATAATTAAGCTCAAGGTATTTTTATCAATTTCCTTACCTAAACCATAAATTGATTGAGCCTTTATTTCCGATACACACTTTCCAATTGCTGCATTTAGTTCCTGCTTATCTATAGGCTTTAAAATATAGTCTATTGCCTTTGATTTAATGGCTTGTTTTGTAAATTCAAAATCATTGTAGCCACTGATAACAATAAGCTTTATGTTTGGAAAATCCTCATTAAGTATTCTTAGTAAATCTACACCACCTAATCCAGGCATATTCATATCAGTTATGACTATTTGAGGATTATTTTCTTTTATAAGTCCGAGGCCTTCAATGCCATCATATGCTTCATCGATGGCTGTAATCTCATGCCTATCCCAATCCCCGAAAGCTCTTACAGTTTTTCTTGTCCATATTTCATCATCAATTATTAGTACTTTTAGCATTATTCTTCTCCTTCCTTTAAAGCCTTAAAGATCATTGTAATTTTCGTTCCCTTATCTTTTTCACTGTAAAGCTTTATACCATAGTCATTGCCAAAATACAGCTTCAGCCTGGCATCCACATTTTTTAAGCCCATACTTCCTTCTATTTCAAGTACATTATTTATATTGTTTTGAAGCAGCTTATCTATCTCTTCAATTCTTTTTTCCTCAATACCTAATCCATTATCCTCAACAATAATCATTATATCCTTTTCACTTTTTATAGCCTGTACGCTTAGCTTCCAAATACCAGCTTTCTTTTCCAAGCCGTGTTTAAAAGAGTTTTCTATAATAGGCTGAAGGCTTAACTTAGGTAATAAATAATCATTTAGCCCTTCCTCAATATTAAGCTCAATATCAATCCTATCTGTAAATCTCATTTGCTGAATTAATAAATAATCCTTAAGATGTAAAATCTCTTGCTTAATGGTAACTAAATCTTCTTTTACCTTAATAGAGTAAAGTAGCATATTGCTTATAGCTTTAATTAAGGTATATATTTCAGGTACATTTTTTGAAATTGCAATGCCGCCGATAAGCTGCAGTGAATTATTCATGAAATGTGGATTTATTTGTGCCTGTAATGCCTTAAATTGAGCGTTTCTTTTTTCCATCTTTACTTTATAATCGCTATCAATTAAATTTCTAATCTTCTCGATCATAATGGAATAGCTTTGTTCAAGGATTCCAATTTCATCTTTTCTGCCTGTTGGTTTAAAATTCACTGAATATATATCATTTATATTCTTCATGGACTTCGAAAGACTTCTAATAGGGCTTGTTGTCCCATGAGCAATGGCAATAGAAATTAAAATGCATATTATTAAAGAGATGACCATAATCAGGATGCTTATATTTAAGGTATCTCTTGCGCCTTTAACTATAAAGGAGTTTGGAATTATTTTTAAGGCTATTAGAGAATCATTTGAAATTCTATAATAAAAAATAGAATAATCTTTTGTTTTGATATAAGAATTGCCAGAAGTTTTGTTTTGATTTATTAAATCAACTGCTTCCTTTATCTGAGGATTGTCCTCTTTAGCTCCAAAAGGATTATATATAACCTTGCCCTCAGTATCTGTAATTAAGATATTACTTTCATCTTCAGTTTTTAATATATTTAAGATATCATCCATCTGTTTCCACTTTACATTGAGAAAAATCACACCTTGAAAATCATTTGCAAATTTGGATAATCTCCTATATACAAAAAAATTTTTATCCTTTACATTGAAGGTATCCTTCAAGTTATCTGGGATAAAGTTATTGTTAGTAATAATAGTATTTAAAGCATTTTGCTTACTGGAAGAGTACCAAATTTCATCCATTAATTTATAATCAGAGGTGTAATTATAAACTCCATCTGATAAATAAAAAAGCTGAGACTTACTTTCATTAAAGAATAATAGACCATTAAAATTTTTATTAGAGTAAATTAGTGAAAACATCTTACTTAATATATAGTTTTTAGAATCAACTTGAGTTAAATAGTTACTGTCATCAATTTTATTCATATTTTTTGAAACATTAGGGTCAATTAAGAAATTCAGCAGCAAATCGTTGAGCTGTGTAATAGTGTTATCTATGTACTTACCAGTCCAAACTATAGATCTGCTATTTGAATTTATTATTTCACTTTCCATAGAATCACTAGAACGAGTAAAGGATAATAGCGTAATTATTGCAAGGGGCACAGCTAAGGAAAGGCTTATAATTACAATTAATCGAAATTTAATACTTTCCTCCAAGCGTGCCTTAATTGATTTTCTTATAATATGCTTCATAAAAAACATCCTTTACATTTTAATATATATCACCTTTTGATGGGGAAAATGAAAAGACTATGAGATATGTAAAATTATTAAAATTTAGATTGAATTTACATTATCAAATCTATTACAATAGTGTTAACGATATCATTTTACTACAAAATTATACATATGTTAAGCTATAGAGAGGTTTCAATTGTGAAAACAATGAAAAGATATAGCCAAGAATATTAACCTAAAGGGAGTGAAAAATTGTGAAGAATGTAAAAGTAATTTTAACCTCAAAGAATACTGATGACAGACTTACAGAAAAGGAAGCTTTAAGCTTTGAAAGTAAAGAATCAGAAAAGGTTGATGTTAAGCTTGATGCTTCGAGGACATATCAAAGCATAATAGGCTTTGGGGGCGCCTTTACTGAAGCTGCTGCTTATACCCTTTCTAGGATGAGTGAAGACAAGAGACAAAAGGTAATCACTAGCTATTTTGACAAAGAAAAAGGCCTAGGCTACAGTATAGGAAGAGTACATATTCATAGCTGCGACTTTGCCTTAGAAAATTATACTTACACCGAAGCTTACGATACTGAATTAAACTCCTTTGATATTTCTAGAGATAGAAAGTGGATAATTCCTTTGATAAAGGATGCAGTGGAAACAAGAGGAGAGAATATAAGTCTCCTTGCATCACCTTGGAGTCCACCAGCATGGATGAAATCAAACAATGACATGAATCACGGTGGAAATTTATTACCGGAATATAGAAAAGCATGGGCAAGTTATTATACAAAATTTATTAGAGCCTATGAAAATGAAGGCCTAAATATTTGGGCTATTACAGTACAAAATGAGCCAGAAGCTGTACAAACCTGGGATTCTTGTATATACACAGAGTTTGAAGAGAGAGATTTCGTTAGAGATTATCTAGGACCTATTTTGTTTTCAGAAGGTTTTCAACATGTAAAACTGTTAATATGGGATCATAACAGAGATGTAATTGTTAGAAGAGCCTCTGGAGTACTGTCAGATCCAGAAGCAGCAAAATATGTATGGGGTACTGCATTTCACTGGTATGTAACCGAGGAGTTTGAAAACGTAGGAAAGGTTCATGATCTATTTCCAGATAAGCACCTTTTATTTACAGAAGGCTGTCAAGAGGGTGGAACAAAGCTAGGAGAATGGCTTACCGGAGAAAGATACGGAAGAAATATGATTGGAGACTTAAATAACTGGACTGAAGGCTATTTAGATTGGAATATTGTTCTTGATGAAGAAGGCGGCCCGAACCATGTAGGCAACTTTTGCGATGCTCCAATAATTGCAGATACTAAAACTAATGAATTGCATTATGAGAGCTCATATTACTATATTGGACATTTTAGCAAGTACATAAAACCAGGAGCTGTTAGAATTGGTGTAGATAATTCAAATGATAAGCTTTATGTGACAGCTTTCTTAAATGTTGATGGAACTATAGCTGTTGTAGCAATGAATGAAAAGGATGAGGCTATTGAATTTAAATTAGGCTACGAAGATAAGATATTAAACTTAAAATTAGACCCACATTCTATTGTAACTTATTTATTTGAAAAATAATTTTTGCAAATACTTCTGAGGTGCTTAATTTTCAGGCGTTTAAATATTTATGGCTAAATAGCTTATTGTATAAATTAAAGGTGCTAAATATCATTAGATTTAGCACCTTTTTATTTATGAAGGCATAGTATAAGTATTAGTTTTCAAATACTTAATTTGAAGTTGTATTAGTAAATAGCTTGTATTAAAATAAAAAGTGGAATTTAAGGATCATTTTAAATAACATGATTATTAATGGATAAATAAAACGAATTATAGCGAATTATAAGTTAAATCAATGCAAAGGAAGCGAATGCTCTTATGACTTTACGAAAACGTAATATGGATATGTGCAGTGGTCCACTGTTTAGTAAGATATTGGTCTTTGCCCTGCCAATCATGGCAATGTATATCCTTCAGTTAATGTTCAATACTGCTGATATGGTAGTCGTAGGGCGTTTTTCTGGAAGCAAGGCGCTGGCAGCGGTAGGCGCAACAGGTTCACTCATTAACCTCATCATCACCTTGTTTATGGGCTTATCAGTAGGTACCACTGTAGTTGTGGCACAAGATTTTGGTGCTAATAATCGGGACTCCGTAAGCAAATCTGTTCACACTTCCATAGCTGTCAGCATCATTGGTGGTCTGATTGTCATGGTGATGGGCATTGTTCTTTGTAAACCATTGCTGATAATGATGGGTACCCCAAAAGACATTATCGGTCTTGCGGTGCTATATATGGAAATTTATTTTATCAGCACACCTGCTACTATGGTATACAACTTCGCAGCAGCTATCCTACGTGCAGCAGGTGATAGCCGCCGACCAATGTACTACCTCATCATTACTGGCACTTTACACGTGATATTAAACCTGTTTTTGGTCATTGTTCTGCATATGAGTGTAGCAGGTGTTGCAACTGCCACAGTTATTTCAGAGTATTTATCGGTACTGCTTATTATGATGAGCCTTTCAAGGTGCGACGGAGCAATACGCTTCATACCACAGAAGATGCGTATTGATGGGAATAAACTGAAGGAAATTATAAGGATTGGTCTGCCTGCAGGTATGCAGGGACTTTTATTCTCTATTTCAAATGTGCTTATTCAGTCAGCCGTCAATTCCTTTGGCTCCACTATGGTTGCAGCTAGTGCCGCTGCAGGAAATGTGGAAAACTATATAGGCACTACTATGAACGCCTATTATAATGCGGCTATTGCCTTTACGGGACAGAACATGGGTGCGAAGAAGTATGATAGAATTGATACCATAGCAAAGGTGAGCACGGTATTAATCTTCGCCACTTGGATTGTATTGGGCGGCGGTATATTGCTTTTCGGAAGGCCGCTGATTAATATCTTTACCTCCGACCCTGAGGTAATTAAACTGGGCATGCTGAGATTAAATATTATGATAGCTGCATTCTTTACCTGCGGCATGATGAATGTATTTCCGGGACTTACCAGAGGGATGGGTTATTCTATTCTCCCTATGCTTTGCACTCTGGTAGGTGCCTGTATCTTGCGAATTGTTTGGCTTGCTACTATCTTTACTTGGCATCATACAGAAATTATGCTTTTTCTCTGCTATCCTGTTACTTGGGCGCTGGCTGGACTTGGTCAGGTTGTTATTTACTTATATGCACGTCGGCAGATTCGTAAGCCTGCAGCGCAAGTGGTTGAGGCTGTTGGAATATAAGGTTGTATTACTTTGTTAAAGATTATTATATTTTAAATAATACTTATAATTTACTAATAAATTCACTATTTATATATTAAATTGATAGGCATGAAAGTCTCACATAGACCTTCATGCCTTTATTGTACTCAGTTCTTCTTTTTAATATTAATAGCTAAATCTGATATTGTATTAATAGGACATATTGTGCACCAGGTTCTAGGCATATAGATAAGACCAAGAACCATGCCTATAACAGTTGTTGTAAACATCATAGAATAAACTCTAAAGGATAAATGTACTATCCAATCAGGTATAGAGTTTATATTTAAGAGTTGAGGCATATTCCATGGAAGCTTAAATGCGATCATAAATCTCACCTTTTCCATGGGAGCAATCCTACCCTTGTATACCATTATAGTTGACATAAATAGAATAAATAAATTGAAGCTAAAATAAGTTAAGAAAAACCATCTTCCATCACCGTTTGTAAGCCATTTAGGCAGAGTCTTGCCTTTAATAGACTTGTTTTTAAATAAGAAAGTAAAAAAGTGTGCTCTTGGACAATAATTCTGACACCAGGTTTTTTTACCATCCTTTGCTAACAGGATAAATGGAATAATCATGCAGGCAAAACCAAGCCATGCAAAAATAATATTAAAAAATCCAAGAGTGAAAAATAGTATGGTTACTATATATAATTTGTTTGTCCATCTCTTCATTTATATCTATATTAATTCTTTTTAATAAAGGCGATTACATTTCCCTTATCTTTAATTAAATTAACCAGCTCATTCTTAGATTTCTCACACCATGATTTTATATCATCATAGAAACCTGGGTCAGAAGAGGTTACCTTAAGAATTTCACCAACCCTTAAGTCATCCATAGATGCCTTAACTTGTACAAGTGGACCAGGGCAGCAGAGACCACAAACATCTATACTTTTATCGTAATTTGAAGTATCTAAAGCTGCTTCTGATATTACTCTTTGTGTGTCTTGATCTATTATTTGTTTTTTAGAATTACTACTTTCTTCTTTTTGCTGTTTCGGTACATAGTTTATGGATGATAGGCTCTTATATCCGCCAGTTACATTTTTAACTCTATATCCATGTTCTGAAAGAATTCTAGCAGCAACATAGCCTCTTAAACCAACTTGGCAGTACTCAATTATTTCTTTGTCTTTATCTAATTCATTTAGTCTTTCTCTTAAATTATCAACAGGAATATTTAAGGCTCCTTCAATGTGACCATTATTATATTCCATTTCAGTACGAACGTCTAAAAGAATAGTGCTTTCTTTATTATAATTTAAAAACTCTTCTGGAGTAATAACATCCATCTTGCCAGTAATAACATTTTCAGCTACAAAACCTGCCATATTGACTGGATCCTTTGCTGAGGAGAATGGTGGAGCATAGCTTAGTTCAAGTTCTGTAAGGTCAAAAACAGTTCCTCCAAGTCTTATAGCTGAAGCAATAACATCAATTCTTTTGTCAACGCCATCATATCCTATAGCTTGTGCACCTAGTATTTTACCATCATTATTAAATAATAATTTTAATGATAATGATAGTGCTGCAGGATAATAGGAAGCATGAGAAACTGGATGAATGGTAATTGCTTTATACGGTATATTAAATCTTTTTAGGGTTCTTTCATTATTTCCAGTACTTGCTGCAGTTAATTCGAAAACTTTAATAATTGAGGTACCTTGAGTACCTTTATAGATTGAATCTAGGCCGGCTATATTGTTTGCGGCAATTCTTCCTTGTTTATTTGCTGGACCAGCTAGTGGTACAGTAGCATTTTGCTTATTAATAAAATCTACTACTTCAATAGCATCACCAACTGCATAAATATTTTCAATATTTGTCTGCAATTTATTGCTTACTAATATATGACCTCTAGCTCCAAGCTCAATCCCAGTTTCTCTTAAAAAGCTTGTGTCAGGGGCAACTCCAATAGCTAAAATAACTAAATCAGCAGTGATTTTTTTATTACTGCTTAAATTAATTTCAACATTTTTATCAGTATCTTTAAATGATTTTACACCATCATTTATTATAAGTTCTATACCATTTTCCGTAAGTTCTTTTTCGGCAATAACTACCATGTCTGAATCAAAAGGTGCAAGTATGTGAGGCGCAGCTTCCACTAGGGTAACCTTAAGTCCTCTTTCTTTTAAGTTCTCTGCCATTTCAATTCCTACGAATCCGCCGCCTATAACCACAACATTATTGATGTCCTTCTTATCAACTAAGGTTTTTATTTTATCTGTATCAGGAATATTTCTTAAAGTTAATATTTTATCGCTATTTATACCTTCAATATTTGGTTTAATTGCCTTTGCACCAGGAGATAGAACCAAGTAGTCGTAGCTTTCCTCATAGATTCCTTTAACTTTAGAGTTTACTTTAACAGTCTTTTTAGAAGGGTCAACACCTATAATTTCACTATTTATTCTTACGTCTATATTAAATCTATCATGCATACCCTCAGGCGTTTGTACTAAAAGTTTATCCCTATCTTTAATGGTTTCACCTATATAATAAGGCAAACCACAATTAGCAAAAGATATATATTCATCTCTCTCAAACATTACAATTTCAGCACTTTCATCTAATCTTCTTAATCGAGCAGCTGCAGAGGCACCACCTGCAACACCGCCAACAATTAATATTTTTTTACTCATAGAAATTCCTCCCTCATTAAGGCTTAATTAATTGTATTAGTATATAAGTATATTATTATATAGTTATGTTTTTGTCAATATAGAAATATTAATATATATTAAATAATTTTACTTTTCATTAAGTTTTGTTTTTGCAGCCTCAACCTCAAAGCCGTTCACAAAGTTTTTTACATCCTTTAACTTTGAGGATTCCGGAACTGAAGCAGGAATTTCTAATTTTTTATATAAATCATCTATTTTTATCCCAGTACCTATTGAAACTTCTTTTATAGTCATATAACCTTTAATTTCATCAACACTTAGCTGTGCATTTGAATTTATTTTTTCAGGTAATACTTCAAATAACCCCGCAGATTTACTTATAAATAATCCGCCAATGAAAATTACTACTACAAGTATAATAACTGTTAGCGGCTTCACAACTTTTCCTGTTGTTTTATAACTTAGTGCATCTTTTTTAGGACAGGAAAGTACGCAATTTTGACAACCTATGCATTCAGCAGAAGTAACTTTATCAATATGAGCAACGTCAATATTAACAGGACAATTTTTACTGCATAAGTTACAATTTATGCACTTGTCTTTATTTCGCACAATACTTGAAGGACTAAGTTTAGAGAAGATTCCATACACCGCACCCATAGGACAAAGATATTTACAGAAGAATCTGTCGTAGAGCATTGAGCCTATAACTGTAACAATTAATAATATTAAACCAATTATGTATTCACTAGATAATGATTGCCAGCCAGATGATATATGGCCATAAGCTGACCATGGATCATATGGATCTACCCATAAGCCTGCGGTTTTCCATGCAAATAATATTGTAATAACTAGCACAGCATATTTTATATATCTTAAAGGTATGTCTACCTTTGCAGGAATAACAAATCTTTTATTAAAGATTTTCCTTCCTATTATTGAAAAAAGTTCTTGAAGGGTTCCAAAGGGACATATATATCCGCAAAAGCTTCTTCTAAAAATTATTGATAAGAGAATAGTAATTCCAAGTAAGGTTATAGTTCCAAGAAATATTTTTTGAACATACGTACCACTGAAAATTATATTATATAATGATTCAAGTCCGCCATAGGGGCACAATGCATGGATAGATGGAGAAACTCCACCTCCATTTAATTGATGCAGATATGTCACAGCTGTTATTACTAGTAGAAAAGCAGCCAGTATTATTAAGCGTACATATTTGATATGTTTTTTGTTATACATAGTGTAATGCTCCTTTCATCTATACTTTTTTTAGAAATAGGGAATAAATCATCTTTTTTTAAATACTAAGTTTTTTTAATTAATTAAACCTATACTTAAATAATATTTTTATTTCTTGATAGAAATTTGTGGGAAGTGTGATAGACTTGTGAATACTTGCAGTAATGCAAAAAATAAAAACAGCCAGTTCAAAAAACTAGCTGTATGGAACAGTTTCATATTATATTACATACTTCTTAATCGCTTAATTCTTTCCTCTGTTGGTGGGTGTGTTGAAAACCAGTTTCGTCCTTCTGCAAAGGGGTTTGAAATATAGAGGCCCATAAGCTCTTTTCCACCGAGAGCTTCCTTTTGCCTATCGTTTATTTCATATCCGGATATCTTTTCTAAAGCTGAGGCCAGACCTTCAGGATAACCTGTAAGCTGTGCTGCTGTAGCATCAGCTTGAAACTCCCTTTGTCTTGAGATTGCAGATTGGATGAGAGAACTTATTATTGGGGCTAGTATTGCAAATATTAAGGAAAATATGAGTAAAATTGCTCCAATACCACCATTGTCATTCTTACGATCTCTGCTATCTCTTCTTCCATAGCCTGAATAGAAACCCATCCTTAAGAATAACCTGCTAAGAATTATTAATACTCCACCAAGGGCAACAACAATGGTAGAGGTACGTATATCACGATTTCTCACATGGGACATTTCGTGGGCAATTACACCTTCTAGTTCTTCCCTGTTTAGTTTATTAAGTATTCCACTGGTTACAGCAACGGCAGCATTTGACTCTTTATAGCCTGTTGCAAATGCGTTTGGTACATCTGTGTCAACAATATATACTTCCGGCATAGGTACACCTGCTGAAATACTGAGTCCCTCAACTGTATTCCATAAAAAGGGGTTGTCTTCTTTTTCAATTTTTCTGGCATGTGCCAGGGACATTACCATGTTCTTACCTTGACTGATACATATTAAACAGTAGATTAAAGCTATTACCAGGGCAAATAAAAGGCCTCCTGACTCAGAACCCCACCAGCTGCCAATTGCTAAGCCTAATAATGATAAAATTGCTACAAATATTATAAGTAAAACAATAGTTTTACGATCATTCCTGCGTATTTGTTCTTCAAGCAGCATACTAATCAATCTCCTTACTAGAACTGAACTTTTGGAACTTCTTTTTCCTCTTCTTTAACTTCAAAATAGACATTTTTCTGGAATCCAAATATACCTGCTATAATGTTGCTTGGAAACATCTCAACTTTTGTATTGTACTGTCTTACAACTTCATTATAATGTTTCCTTGCATAGGCTATCTTGTTTTCAGTACCAGAAAGCTCCTCCTGCAAAAGTAGAAAGTTTTTGTTTGCTTTCAAATCAGGATATGCCTCTGATACTGCAAAAAGTGACTTAAGACTTTGGCTTATCATATTATTTGCATCGATAGCTTCTTCTTTATTTCCGCTTAAAAGCATGCTTCGTGCCTGCACTATTTCAGTAAGCACCTTTTCCTCATAATTCATGTATCCTTTTACAGTTTCAATAAGATTAGGTATAAGGTCGTATCTTCTCTTTAATTGTGCGTCTATTTGAGACCATGACTCATTAACGTAGTTTCTTAGCCTTACAAGACTGTTATATCCACCTATTAAGTAAAGTATTATAAGTGCTGCTATAATGATTATTGCATATTGCATATAAATCCCTCCATTTTATAAATCTTAAAATTTCTTTAAGAATAGAATCAATCATATAAGATGAAAGTGAAACATATATGTCGAATTTGTTAATAATGTGTAAATTAATATTTGTAGTCAAGAGTGTTAAATATTCTTTGCTCAATCCTAGCTACATTAAATAACACGGACTTTCCTATAACACATTACCAGGAAGCCATTCTTTTAATATATTATAGGGGATTTTAGTATTAATTATACTTTCTCCCATTTTTACATTAGGCTTGAGTTTTCCATGATAGTCACTTCCGCCAGATGCATTTAGATTATGAGCATTGCAATAATTAAGTAAAAATTTTGTTCTTTCAGCTGAATGTAGAGAATGATAACATTCTATACCATCAAGGGCATTTAAGGATACTATTGAGTTAAGAAAATCTTCATGATTTTCTACGAAATATCCATAAAGATGAGCAAGAAATGATTTGCCACCTGCTTTTTTAATGAGGGCAGCAGCTTCTTGTACAGTTAAATAATCTTTCATTTGGTCCAGAAAAAATGGACTATCTGGATTGTTTACGCAAGTTCTGTAAAATGCATTAAGACTTTCCCATATATCTTTAGCAAAGTATTTTTCATTTTCAGGATAATTCCTAAGATCTGCATGCATTATTTGAGTTGCAAAATACTTTCCCCTAATTGATAAATCGTGACTATATTTAAGATTAAGATTTTGGCATACCTCCATCAATTTTTTCAGATAAGTATTTTCTCTTTCATAAAATTTATCATCTGAAACAATTCCAGTCGAACTTATTATGTCTAAATCTATACCATACCCTAATATTTCAATTGGTTTTCCATTGTGAACAGCAGAAAATTCACAGCCAGGAATAAGCTTTCCCTTATAGTAGCTATGAATATTAATATCTTTTAATTTTTTATAAGCCCCAATTGAATCATGATCTGTAATAGATATATATTTTAGCCCTAATTGCTCTGCTTTAATAAGAATATCTTTAGGTTCGTCAGAACCATCTGATGTTGTTGTATGTAAGTGTAGATCTATCATAGTTGTACAGCTCCTTATTTGTATTTATATACTTTATTTTATATAACTTTATAAGGTTAAGGCAATAACTAAAAAGATATATTTTATAAATGCTGCTCTGAACCTTGACATAAATAACGTAGTTTTTTATGTATAATGCTAGGTACAAAAGGTAGTACGTGCTTTATTTTCCATTGAAAAGGCTTGTCTAATAACTTAAACTTAAGATAAGTTTTACAATAAGTTATAAGGAGAAGCTAAATGACTTCAAAGACTAAAATAACTATAGCTAGTTTAATAATAATTGCGCTTGCTGCAGTAATTTTCTTTACATTATCGGGGCATACTTTCAAAAAAACTACCAAGGCAGTTAATTCCTCTGATAAATCTGCTAAGGTTAATGGATCTGTTCCAGCGGTTCAAAAGAATGACAATCCTAATGCTGCTTCCTCTGTTAAGCCTGACGCAGCTGCTACAAAAGCAGATGTACAAGCTATGGCCTTGAAATCAGATTTAAATAATTATGTGCTAAAGGTAATAACTTCCTATGAAGGAGGAAATTATCCTTATCTTTTAAATACCGATTATGATCATTATAATGGAGTAACACAAAATATAATTTATAAGGGTTCTATAATGGCTAAGGCTGACCCGGATGGAAGCAGGTCAAGCCATTGTGTAGGCTTAACCTATGAAGTATTCTTTAAGGCAATGCAGGAAAGAAACATGGAAGCAGGAATATCTGGAGATAACTTCAATAATATGACTATTAATAATATGAAGGACTTTATGCTGACCTGGTATAATGCAGAAGGAACGCCTAAGTCAGAAGGGGATCAGCTGGCAGGGGCAATAGTCAAATATGGACTTGGAACTCAAGTTAAAAGACTTGAAGATGCAAAAGCTGGAGATTTCATAGATTTTAGCAGAACAAAGTCGGGACATGCTGCTGTATTTGTTAATTGGATTAGGGATAACAATGGTAATATAGTAGGTTTTAAGTACTGGTCAACTCAGGAGTCTACTAATGGAATTGCCTATAAGGTGGAATACTTTAGCGATAACTCTGAAAGTGCATTTAAGGGCACTGTGGACAGAAAGGAATTGTATATTGGAAGAATTGGATCAATTTCTAATTACAAATCCTTCCAATAGAAGAAAAGAAATGAATTATATAGCTATAGATTTTGAAACTGCAAATGAAAAAAGAAATAGTCCATGCTCCATTGGTATTGTGGTTGTGAAAAATGGACATGTTGTAGAAAAAATACATCATTTAATAAAGCCTAAAGAAATGAGATTTATGCCAATTAATATTGGAATTCATGGAATAAGGCCAGCTATGGTTGAGAATGAGCCAGAATTCGATAAAGTATGGGAGAAAATTAAGCATTATTTTAATGAAAATCTAGTAATAGCACACAATGCTTCTTTTGATATATCAGTTTTAAGAAAGAGTGCAGAGCTTTATAATATAGAACTGCCTTGTTTTGAATACATTTGTACCATGAAACTTGATAGAAACTTCTATAAGGGTCTTGAAAATGCAAAATTAAATACAGTAAATGATTTTTTAGGATATGAGTTTAAGCACCATGATGCACTATATGATGCCCTTGCCTGTAGTAATATATTGCTTAATATATCAGAAGAATTAAAGTGTAATGATATTAAGGAGATATCTAAATTAATAGGCGTAGCTATTGGAACCGTAACTAGTAGTGGATATAAGCCATCATCAAATAAAGGCAGAATTCTCAAAATATCTAATAGAATTAATAATCCTAAAAAAGAAAATAAATTTGCAAGATTAGAATATGATGCATATAAAGATGAAGTTGTGGTATTTACCGGGAAATTAAACTCTATGTCCAGGGATGAAGCAATGAGATTAGTTAGAAGACTTGGTGGAACCACAGGGAGTTCTGTTACAAGAAGCACTACAATCTTAGTGACTAATATGAAGGATATAAAGGATTTACGTAGAGAAGAAATGAGTAATAAGCTTAAAAAAGCAACAGACTTAGATGCAAAAGGTCAGAATATAAAGTTTTTAAATGAAGAGGAGTTTTTGCAAATAGGAGAATAGCTATAAAAAAACTGGATTCCTACCTTAAGAAATCCAGTTAAAATACACCTTATGCTTTGATTGCCCATCGCAATTTAGCTGAACGTGCACGACTATTAACATGACATTCTTCTGCGGTGGGACGAATAGGCTCGGGTGCTATTTCTGAATAAACTCCTTCACGAAAAAAGTGTTGAAAAGATTTTTTAACGCGGCGATCTTCTCCTGAGTGAAATGTAAGTATGGCAACACGCCCACCCTTAGCAAGTACATCAGGAAGTTTTTCCAAAAACTCATCTAGCACTTCAAACTCGCTATTTACATCAATTCTGAGTGCTTGAAAGGTTCGCTGACAAGACTTTTTAATATCCTTCTCATTGATTTTTGGAACATATTTCAAAGCCTCTTTGATGATGTTGCGAAGTTGTGTTGTTGTGGTTATATCCATTCCTTTTTTTATGGTAGAAAGAATGGCACGAGCGATTACCTCGGCATGAGGCTCATCAGAATTTTCTATCAACATATCTTCTATTTCAAATAGTGTCATTTCTTTTAAACGATCCGCTGCAGAGGTACCTGCATTTGGATTAAGTCTTAAGTCCAATGGCCCTTCAGCCTTAAATGTAAACCCTCTTTCAGGATTGTCTATTTGCATAGAAGAAACACCTAAATCTGCTAATACAAAGTTAAAGGGCTCTGATTTGGAGGTGACTTGATCTAACTCAGAAAAGTTCATTTGCTTAATCTCTAGAATTTCTGAGCCATAACCCAAACCTTCTAAACGCTCTCTGGTGCGTGGCAATTCAATTGGATCTACATCAAGTGCATACAAGCGCCCCTTTGAATCCAAACATTTAAGCATCTCTAAAGTATGGCCACCATAGCCTAGAGTTGCATCCAAGCCGATTTGACCTGGTTTAATTTGCAGGAATTCCAATATTTCTTTAACGCAAATGGAAATATGCATACCCGCAGGAGTATTGCCCTTTTGAATAATCTTTGCAATATCATTAGCATATTTCTCTGGATTCAGTTCCTTGTATTTTTCTTTATAATTCTTAGGGTGAGTGCCTTTATATCGAGGACGCCTCTGATGTTTGGGCTCTTTCTCATCCAATATGTTATCTGGGCTCATTCGATTCCCTCATTTTTATAATATATTTTTGTATTTTTATTATGAATTATATGATAGCAGATACAATTTGTTAAAGCAATACCAACAGTTTAGCTACTGATTATCCAGAGTTGTAATTGTATCAAATTAAGTTTGATTTTTTTGTTATTCCTTCAATATGATATGTATTATTTAAGAAAATAACAATAATTTCCTAAAGTACTTGTTTTTCTACTACCATGTGGTACAGTATAGTTAAGAACTACTATGTAGTACAAGGGAGGCGATGAATAATGTATGATAAATCACAAATGATGCGGGGAACATTAGAAGGGTGCATTTTAAAAATTATAAGTGTTGAGCCCACATACGGCTATGAAATAGTCATGACACTTCAGAAGTTCGGTTTTGAGGATGTAAAGGAAGGTACTATTTATCCGCTTTTAATGCGTTTAGAAAAAAAAGAAATAATATCATCAGAGTTTCGTTCCTCACCTTTAGGACCAAGCAGAAAATATTATTCCCTTACGGATTCAGGAAGAAACCTTTTGTATGATTTTACAGAGTGCTGGCACAGTGTTTCAGATACTGTTAATACTATTTTAAGATTGGGGGAGAAATAATGGCTAATTATATTAATAGTGTGTTAAATTCCAACGGATTTGATATTCTGGTGAAGGAAAATAAATTAAGATCTGAATATCTGTCATTTGAAGATAAAAGTATCCTTAAAAAACTTGTAAGCCGTCTTTACGCTTCAAAACTTTCGGCCTTTGATATACAAACCTCACAGAAGGATTTCATAGGGATGGCTTTAGAGGCGGAGCAGAGGGGAGAGACCTTAAGCAGTGTAATAGGAGATGATATGAATTTATTTTGCGAGGAAATTATTAATAACGGAAGAAAAAAAGACTGGAAAGAAGCTGTAATTCTTGCCATGCCATGGTTACTTTTATTTTTAACTGTTTATTACGGGATTATCTACATCGTTTATAATTCCTGTCCGGTTATTATGAAGATAAATCTTCGTGACAGCTTTCTCTATCTTTTTTGGTGTTTAATAGGACTACCTTTGGGAAATTATTTAAGTAGGAAAACCGAATTTGAAAGCAAATTGAAAAAATCACTTCCATTTTGGATTTTTCCAGTATTACTTGTTTTAATGGCTGTTTTGGATAGAATCTTTTCTTTAAAACAGGTTATCTTATTTGAAGTTATAGGATGGGTTCCCTTAGCATTTATGGCTGTTCTTTTGATACTCTCTTATTTTCTTCGAAACATTTATCTTAACAGTCTTGCTATGAAATATAATTGGAGTGATAACTAATAATATACAAAATTATTAAACCTATGTTTAGTTTTAAGCTGCAATAAGGTTTGATAAAGCAATGAGGGAGGCTAAGCAACTTATGATAATTAACACAGGCAACAGAACAGATATACCTGCTTATTTTAGTAAGTGGTTTTTTAACAGAATTAGAGAAGGATATGTTTATGTTAGGAATCCCTATTACAAAAATCAGGTTACGAAATATAAGCTGGCACCCGATGTTGTGGATTGTATTGCCTTTTGTACAAAAAATCCAGCACCTATGCTGCCTAGAATGCAAGAACTTGCTTCCTTTGGGCAATTCTGGTTTGTGACAATTACACCTTATGGGAAGGAAATAGAGCCTCAGGTACCACCTATGGAAAAAGTATTGGAGGATTTTAAAAAACTTTCAAGCTTTATTGGTGCAGAAAAGATAGGCTTAAGATATGATCCCATTTTTATTTCGGATAAATATACCTTGAATAATCATATAGAGAGCTTTGAGAGGATGGCAGCAACACTTTCAGGATATACTCATGACTGTATTATAAGTTTCATCGATTTATATGAAAAGACAAAGCGTAATTTCCCTGGAATTAAGAAAGTTACAAAGGAAGAAAGGTCAATAATAGGAAGAGAATTCGTCCGTATTGGCAAGAAATATAATATCCAAATAAAAACCTGTGTAGAAGGGCAGGAGCTTTTAAATTATGGCATTGACTGCAGTGGCTGTTTGACTAAGCCTGTTATTGAGCGTGCAATCGGTAATACTTTAAAGATCCCTAAAAAGAAATTTTCACGAGAGGGCTGCAATTGCCTTCTTGAAAATGATATTGGAGTATACAATACCTGCGGCCACGGCTGTATTTACTGCTATGCTAACTATGATATGAAAACTGTGAGGGATAATTTGAAAAAGCATAATCCAAACTCCCCATTTTTGATTGGTGGAAACCTTGCTGATGACATAGTAAAAGATGCAAAACAGGAAAGTTATATTGATGGTCAAATTACACTGTTTTAGTTTGTAATTAAATAAAGGTATATTTGTGAGGGTAAAAATCGTATTTTACCCTCATTTTTTTACCTCTTACCCCTTTTATATAACCAGTGAATGAGGAAGCCTTTTAATGTATTCTAAAACTTTATATAATTTTAGTAAGGCAGGTGATAAGGTGAAAATACACATTGAAATAATAAATGATTTAGAAGAGGATGAGGTGGTAATACGATGTCCGCGGGTAGATGATACAATAGAGAAAATACACCAATATGTTATAGAACAGTCCTTAAGTAAAACTAAAATTACATTTTATAGAAAGAATCAGGAGTTTTATTTTCCACTTGAAGATATTTTATTCTTCGAAACTGAAGGTGAGCGTATTTATGCCCATACTTCAAATGAAGCCTATACTGTAAAGTACCGCTTATATGAATTGGAAAGTATTCTTCCAAAATATTTCGTGAGAGCAGCTAAATCTGCAATAGTAAATATTATGCATGTATATTCTATTACTCGCAATATTACGGCTTCCAGTCTTATAAGCTTTAATGACTGCCATAAGCATGTATATGTTTCCAGATCTTACTACAGTGAATTTAAGCATCGTTTAGATGAAAGGAGTTAACTATGAAAAATAGAAATTGGTTTTGGGGAGTATTCTTTTTGTTATCGGCAATATTCGTTATATTTAGCCAAGTTTGGGTCTTTTACGGAATTAGTGTTACTAGCATTTTGGCATCGGTTTTTCTTGCAGCCTTAGCTATAAGCAGTCTCTTACGATTAGAATACTTTGGAACTTTTATACCTTTATCATTACTTTATATTATATACAGCAAACCACTTAAACTTTTTTATATTTCACCCTGGCTTTTAATTTCTTCAGCCATTTTAATAAGTATAAGTTTTAGCTTGTTATTTCCAAAGCGTCATAAGAAAACTGTACACTTTTATAATAGTGCAAAGAAAATTAATCAGTTTAGAGAGAATATTGATAATAATAATCCTTATGTTAAGGTATCCCTAAATTCAGCCAGCAAGTATGTTCATTCTGATGATTTGCAAGGAGGACAATTTATATCATACCTTGGGGTATTGGATGTGTATTTTGACCAAGTGAAAATTAGTTCAGAGGGTGCAAAATTATTTATCGACTGCAATTTAGGAAGCATTAATTTGTATATTCCAAGGGATTGGAGACTAGATGAGGAACTTCATTCATATCTTGGTGAAGTAAGCTATCATAACGATCCTACTAATTTTTCGGGAAATGCACCTAGGGTTATTCTTACTGGTAAAGTAGTTCTAGGTGATGTAAAGATATTTTATATTTAGGAGGGGGAAGCAATGATTCAAACTGAGACAGCCATTTCTGTAAGTGGTCTTGAAAAGTCTTATGGAAACTTAAAGGTGCTTGATAAGATTAACTTTACAGTTAAAAAAGGCAGTATTTTTGCACTGTTAGGCTCTAATGGCTCGGGAAAAACCACAACTATTAAAATCCTATCTACTCTGCTCACTGCTGATAAGGGAAGCGTACAGGTCTGCGGTTTTGATGCTGCTATGAAGCCGCGTAAGGTGAGGGGAGCAATAAGTCTTACAGGTCAGTTTGCTGCAGTAGATGATGTTTTAACAGGTCGAGAGAATTTACGAATGATTGGAAAGCTTAGGCATCTTCCCAATGTAAACAAAAGGGTAGATGAATTACTGGAACGCTTTCAATTGTTAGATGCGGCAGATAGGCGAGCAAATACTTATTCCGGCGGAATGCGAAGAAGACTTGATCTTGCAATGAGCCTAATGGGCAATCCGCCTATACTATTTCTAGATGAACCTACCACGGGGCTTGACCCACAGAGCAGACTTTCTATGTGGAAGATAATAAAAGATTTGGTCCGTACAGGTATAACAGTATTCCTTACAACACAATATCTTGACGAAGCAGATGAGCTGGCAGATAAGATAGCCATTCTTGATAAAGGGAAAATTGTGGCTGAAGGAACCGCTGCAGAGTTAAAAAAATTGCTGCCCCATGGATATGTGGAGATAAAGTTTAACGAAAACAAAGATGTTGAATTGGCACTTAAGCTGCTATATAGCTATAAACCAAGCCTAAATGAGGAAGAACATTCAGTATATATAGCAACAGATGGGAGCATCAAGGAGATAACCAGTATCTTAAGCAGTATTGAAGCTGCGGGACTGAACGCTGTAAGCTTCTCACAGAAAGAACCTACTTTAGAAAACGTTTTCTTAACTATAATAGGAGAGAATAGAGAAAGGAGTGAGTCTATTGTATAGTAAAATCAGAGATGATATTTCTGATATGGCTGTAATAGCAGGACGTTGTCTGCGCCATGCTTTTAGGAGCATTGATACACTAATTACAGTAGTTGCTATGCCTATTATGATGCTGCTTTTATTTGTTTACGTATTTGGTGGATCAATAAATACAGGAAATGTAAATTATGCAAATTATGTTGTACCGGGTATTGTTCTAATGTGCATATTGAGCGGCACGCCTTATACCTCTGTACGGTTAAACATGGATATCAAAAGGGGGGTCGTGGACAGGTTTCGTTCTATGCCTATTGCGAAATCCTCCATATTGGCTGGACATGTATTAACCTCCGTAGCCTTCAATATGTTTTCTTCCCTTATTGTCATATTATTTGCCTTTATAACCGGGTTTAGGCCAAAGGCAGACTTCATGGGCTGGCTTCTTGCTCTTGGTATACTGCTGCTATTTACATTTGCAATGTCATGGCTTGCTGTGGTATTTGGCCTTTTGGCAGATAGTTCGGAAGGTGCAGGAGTGTACGCTTATATAATTTTAGTTATGCTCTTTATAAGCTCCGCTTTTACACCAACTGATTCTATGAACAAAGCTCTTCGCGTATTTGCTGAGCATCAGCCTATGACACCAATTATTGAAGCTGTACGTGCACTATTCCTTAATGCACCAGTTGGAAATAATGCCTTGATTGCGATACTGTGGAGTATAGGTATTCTTATTGTTTCCTACATTGCTTCAATGTTTGTTTATAAGCGTAAATCGGCATAATAAAAACAAAACAATGGCATCTATATCATAACTTATATGGATGCCATTGTTTTTTTATTTATTTCTTAAATTAAACTCTAGAGCTTTAGATAAGTTATCGATATTCCCATGAAATTTAAAGTAAGATGGTTTATTTTTATCTTCATAAATTATAAGAAATGGCGGCTTATTTTGGGGAACTATTATATATACCTCATTAACTTTTGCCGTTAAACTTTTCTTTCGTAATTCAACAGGAGGATTAAGGGGAAACCTAACTTTATATCCTTCAACTGTAAGTGGGCTGATTTTACCACAAAAATTGTCTATACTGTTTACCCAGCTTGAAACCATATTATTTATTTCAGAATTCACCTGTACAGATTTAACTACAATGTTTTGCCTTGTGTCGATAATATCTGCACATGGAGAGCCCATGGCATAAGCAGGTATTGATGGTAGAATTATTATAAGCAAAATTAGTATTACTAATACCTTTTTAGTCATATGAAACACCTCCTTATTTATGTTTCCACAATGCCTTATCATTATTCTTAAGGATATTTTTTATTAGGTATATTCGGGAAAGAATATTTATAATGAATACATTTCTAAAATTAGTTTTGAATAGTTTTCCTTTTTACTAATTTTTGATATATTATCATTATATAGAATTTGGGCAATCATTATTTGTAACATTGGTTTAAGGAGGAAGAAATGTTTGATTTTAATTATGAACCTATGAACAAGGAATTTTGGCAGGGTCGTGTAGATAGTGAGGATAATTATGATGCATTCCGCTGGCATCAATGGATTGATATAATTGATTTAAGAAAGGAGCCTATTACACCATTCATAGGAAAGTTAGGAATAGCTTTTATAGGGTTTTGTTGTGATAAAGGAGTTAATAGGAATAAGGGAAGAATTGGAGCCGCCTATGGGCCTGAGAGCATTCGAAAAGAATTAGCTAACCTGCCCTGCCGTTTTTCACAAGATGTAAAACTTTTTGACGCTGGCAATATACATTGTGAAAACATCTCTCTGGAAGAAAGTCAGGCGCTTCTTTCCAAGGCTGTTTCCAAAATACTGAGCTTGAATCTGTTTCCCATAGTTTTAGGAGGAGGCCATGAAGTAGCATTTGGTCATTACAATGGCTTAATGGATTATTTAACGCTGAATAATACTAAACCAAGGATAGGGATAATAAATTTCGATGCTCATTTTGATTTGAGGCCTTACCCTAATGGCAGCAGCTCGGGTACAATGTTTAGGCAAATATCAGATATATGTCTTAGTAAAGATATTGACTTCTCTTATTTTTGCATAGGTATACAAAAGCACAGCAATACCATTGAGCTGTTCAAAACAGCAGATAAACTTGGTGTGGATTACATCCTAGCAAAGGATATTGCTCAAAGTGATATGTGGAGTGTATTTGAAAGGCTGGATGACTTTATAAAACATCAGGACAAAATTTATATAACAATATGTTCTGATGTATTTTCTACAGCTTTTGCACCTGGTGTCAGTGCAGCTCAGCCCCTAGGACTTGACCCTGAAAGAGTTTTACGTTTTTTGAAGTATATAATTAAGTCCAACAAAGTAATAAGTTTTGACATAGCTGAGGTTGCTCCTCGTTTTGATCAGGATAATACTACTGCGAACCTTGCAGCTGTTATAATATTTACTGTTATCAATTCAATATGTCAGCTTCAGAATTTATCTCTTTAGAGTTTAAAAGTGGAAGATTTTACTTCTCTTGAATCAGGATGGCATAGAATCAAAGCTAAGAAGGAGAACTACTTAAGAAATTAAATGATATGAAAAGCTAAGGAGTGATATCGAGATCATATCACCCCTTTTAATTTAATCTCAAGAGTTAAGCATGAGATAAAACATATTATCTTTTCACTACATTGAAATTATCCTCGATAAGCAGCCAGTTTTGAGGGAATGGAATTCCTAACTTCCAATAGCTTATACCTCTTAGGTTTAGTTCTTTTATTAGATTAAATTTTGCTTGAATTGACCTAGCATCTTCAAACCATACTGTATGATGTTTTCCATCTGAAGCTGTATAGTCAAAATGAGGGGCTTGAGCCGTAGTATCATAGCTTATTGGTACATTATGATCTGCTGCGAGTAAAATGGCATCCTGAGGGCTCACTGCCTTTGCTGTACTTCCCTGTACAAAAGGAAGGGTCCAATCATATCCGTACATGTTTTGGCCCATCATGATTTTAGAACTAGGCATTTCTGTTAAAGCATATTCAATAACCTGTCTAACTTGAGGAAGTGGAGACACAGGCATTGCCGGGCCGCCGCTGTAACCCCATTCATAGGTCATTAAGACAACAAAATCTGCAATTTGACCATGTGCTCTATAGTCATGGGCTTCATACCATTCACCTGCTTGGGTGGCACTTGTTTTTGGAGCCAAGGCAGTAGACATTAAGAAACCCTGTGCACTTAACCTGGCTTTAGCCTTTCTCAGGAAAGCATTATAGTTTTCTCTTAATTCCTTAGGCAAATGCTCCATATCAAAATGTATATCTTTAAAGTTAAGGCGCTTTGCTGTGGCGATAATATTGTCAAGTAAAGTATTTTGCAGCTGAGGATTCGTTAAAATAAGTCTACCTAGTTCTGTACTGAATTGTCCTTGTTCAAGGTTAGTAACTGCCATCAGTAAAATCGCGCCACTATTATCTGCAATTCTTCTGAAATTGTTTAGAGGAGGCTCTTTCAAGGTTCCATCTCTCTGGATTTGGAAACTGAAAGGTGCCAGGTAGGTCAAGTGAGGAGCCGCACTTCGGGCTGACTGCTCTAATTCAGGGGAAACCTTACCAGCTATGGGTTCCACGTATGCGTTTGTTTCTGCACTTCTTTTCGGCTGAGGAGGAATATACAATCTAAATCCAACGGTTAGTGGGGTGGTAGGTGATATTCCATTAACCCTTGCAAGTGTTTGATAATTTATGCCGAAACTTCTTGCAATGCTATATAAGCTGTCTCCTGGTTGAACCCAATAGAAGCTTCCTACAATAGGAATTACAAGTGCCTGACCAACTACAAGATTATTGGGATTTGGAAGTTCGTTTGCTCCAGTAATGGCGCCAACAGTAGAGTTATATGTTTGTGCAATGCTAAATATAGACTGACCTGCTTGAACAACATGAATTTGCATAGTATCTCCTTTCACTTATGAATCATCCATTATTATTTTATGAATTAGCAGGAGAAGTGTACCAATTTCTTATAATTGTTATGGAAATTATTGCTGTATTAATTATTCAATTTTTGTTTATAGGTCAGTTAAATTAAATGCAAATCTTAATCATATTTAAGTACGGCAATACCCGAATAATCTTTAATAGTTGTCTTATTTAATTCCAATACTTTATATTCTGCTGCCTTAAGTCCTGAAGCCGAGATGAATTTGTCAACCTTAGCAAATGCCAGGCCTATTGGACCTAAAGCTTTTGTCCTGTAGTGCATTGGTATTACTACTGTAGGATTTAGTTGTTCCATTACTTTAACTGCATCTAAGGCATCAATGGTATAACCACCACCCACAGGAATAATCAATATGTCTACATTTCCTATTTCCTTCAAATGCTGGGAAGTTAGAATATGTCCAAGATCACCACAATGACAAACATTTATATCCTCAATTTTAAAATTATATATAATATTTTTTCCCTTCTTGGCTCCAGAAATTTTGTCATGAAAGGTTTCAATGCCCTTTATCTCTATACCTTGTTCACTGAAATTGCCAGCTTTATTTATGTGTACAAAACTATTTTTTACTGCATTGATATTATTATGATCACCGTGGTCATGACTAGTAGTTACTATATCTGCTTCAATTTCATCCGGCAGTTTGTAGCCTAAGACATTTTTATAAGGATCTAGTAGTATTTTTGTACCCTTTTCTGAGCTTATGATAAAGCATGAATGACCAAACCATTTAATTTTCATTTTATCCTCCAATTAATTCAAGTTAAAATTTTTATATACCTTTGAATAAACCCATAGAGCATTAAGTAGGAGCAGTGCACTTGTAATAAAGAAAACATAACTTATACCAAACCTGGCCGCCACTTGTCCACCTAGAACTGAACCTCCAAATATCCCCAAATAACCCGCTGATATAGTGAAGCCGAATATCCTGCCTGTAATAGAAGTTGGTGTGATTTTCTTTACGAGGGTATTCACAGAAGGATTTAAGCCTCCTAAGGTTAGTCCTAATAAAAATCGGAGTCCCATTAGCTGCCAGGGATTTTGTACAAAAGCCTGAGGTATATAGATTAGTCCCGCAGCAACAAGTGAAACTAATATAACTTTATGTGGACCAACTTTATCAGAAAGTTTACCTAGGTTTGGAGCTGCAATTATATTGGCAAGGCCTGAGGCTGAGAATGCCAATCCAGATATAAGAGCAATATGACTGGTATTTTTGCTTAACTGTGAAACATATACAGTTATTATAGGTTCAATTGTATATAATGCAAGAGTTATAACAAAAAAGGTTACAGATAAAACAATAGTCAGGCTCTTTTCAGGAACACTATTCCAAACTTCTCTGGCACTTAGCGGCTTTTTAGTCTCACGAACAAAAGCTTCTTTTACAAAAATAAGAGTAGTGATAAAAGCAACCAAGAGCAGTGCACCTGTTATAAAAAATACTGGTTGTAAACCAAAGCTATCTTCAATGAGACCTCCGATGGTTGGCCCCAGAAGTGATCCTGCAATACTTGCAGTTGAAAGTGTTCCTAAGGCATATCCGGCATTTTCCTTATCTGTTTGAGTAGCAATGAGTGTAGCGCAGGCCGTACTATAGCCTGTGATAGCCCCTTGAAGCAATCTTAATCCAATAAGTACATATACATTTGGTGCTAGTCCCATGCAGAATATAACAATTGCCATGCCAAGACTTGCTCTTAGGAGCATGGGTTTTCGTCCGTATTTGTCAGCTGCATTACCCCAAATAGGTGAGAAAATAGCTGAAATTATATAGGTAATGCCAAAGGCAATTCCTGAAAGCTCCGCAACTGATGCAGTATTGGTAATTCCAAGCTGCTTTATATAAAGCGGCATTACCGGTGCAATCTGACTCATTCCTATACCTGAAACAAACATTCCAAACCAGCAGACTATTAAATTTCTTTTCCACAATTTCATAAGCCTTCCCCTTTTCTTGTTGAAATAAGTCATCGTAGAAAACTATTTGTTTTTACTGTGCTTATTTTTCTCGCAGTAGTATAAATACTTGTAATATTATTATAAACTACATAATATAGCTAGTAAACTATATTTTATAGTTTGATAAAATTATATTGTAATGTTAAACTATATTTAATAAGAATTTTAGGAGGTTAAGGACATGCAAAAACGGAATCTTACAAAGGAAAAAATCATTCAAGTTGCTTTTGCATTGGCTGACGAAATCGGTCTTAATCAAGTTACCTTCCCAAAGCTTGCAGAAAAATTGGATATAAAATATCCATCTTTATATAATCATTTTAATAATATGGATAATCTTAAAAAAGAAATGACAGTATACCTTTTAAAGGACTTGAATTTGAAACTTATGCAGAGATTAATCGGCAAAAGTGGCGAGATTGCTATAAGAGAGTTTGCCTATGTTCACAGGGATTTTGCCTTTGAAAACAGAACCGGCTACGCACTTATTATGAATATTCCAAGTAAGGAAGATGAGGAATTATTCCGTTTAGCGAAAGAAACTAATAAGATTGTTAATCAGGTTTTAGAGTCTTTCGTGAAGGATAAAACCATAATGATGCATAAAAGTAGGGCGCTAAGAAGTCTTTTACATGGCTTTATCTCTATGACTTTTCTTGGATATTTTCAAGGTGATGCTAATTTAGAAGACAGCTTTGCATTAATGATAGATGATTTTATTTTGTCACTGTCAAGAAAATAGAAGGATCAATATTCTATTAAAAGACAGGTAAGTTATATTGATGAACAATGGTAAAGAATACGATATTAAGGAGGGTTTTATGCGAGATATTATAATCAATTTACTTGAGGAGTCTGATGCAGAGGAACTTTTTACATTCGAACTTAAAAATAGGGCTTTTTTTGAGAGAGTAGGCTTCCCAAGAGGAGATAACTATTATGAATTAAATAATTTCAATACAATAGTAAAGGAATCAATGGAGGAACAAAAAAAAGGATTAGCATATATGTATTTAATAAAGAATCATACCGGAATGATTCTTGGCAGAATAAATTTATTATCAATAGAAAGAGGAATTTTTAATAAGGCTGAACTAGGTTACAGAATGGGCGAGGAACATCAGGGAAAGGGATATGCAACAAGCGCTGTAAAACTTGTTTTAGATGAAGCAGTCAATAAGCATAAGCTTCATAGGATAGAGGCTGGGACATCACCTAATAATATAGGATCGCAAATAGTTTTAATAAAGAATGGTTTCCAGTTTGCTGGACGCTTTAGTAAATATATCTTTAAGAATGGAGAATGGTGTGACAGCATATTTTTTGAAAGAATACTTGAGTAAATATATTTTGCAAAATACAGCTAAGATGCATTCTTTTGATCATTGCCACGAAAGATTAGATAAATACGAATTAATTTTAAATGATAGGAGAGATAAAGTTGAGAATAGCAAATGGAATTGAAATGCTTGAAATATCATGCAACCTGATGGGTAGGGTGACCAAAATATACCCTGTACTAATATGGGATGACAAAGATATGGTGCTTGTAGATACGGGTCTTCCTGGACAATTGGAAAGGTTTCGGGAAGCAGTAGAAAAGATTGGGTTGTCATTTGAAAGAATCAGCAAGGTACTTATAACACATCAGGACATAGGCCATGTGGGTTCTCTTGCAAGCATTGTAAAAGAAATGAATATTCAGGATGAGCATTTATCAGGACCCAACCAGGAGAACACTTATGACATGGACGAAGTAGTTAAATCCATTAAAAAATTCACCAAGTATGATATACAGAATATAGTGTGCTATCACAGCGGGTTATACAATGATAATGCAAAGGAAGCAATTTGTGAATTAGTTGGGGGAATCAGGAAGTAGGATAAATTTAAATTAGATTGAGAAAAGTGAAATTTTAAACGCCACATATGATAAAAACATGTGGCGTTTAAATTTAAACTAAAAATTATATGTTTTGCGGAACTATTAGCAAGTTTATCCTGTTAAAGTGTATAATTATTAATAAGTAATTTGCAAAGTTATTATGAAGGCTGGTGGGGACATTGTATTTTGATGTTGAAAGGATTGAAAAGATACTGAAAGAGCTTCAGACACTTATTTATTATAAAAGAGAGCGAATAGATGAGGTCTACATAAAAGAAGGAGACTTTAAAAATTGCAAAGCTGCAGATGAGTCTTACGGGGCTTTTATTAAATTTGGGCAATACGATGTTTGGGGAGATAAGAATAAGAGATTTTGGTTTAAAGCTGAAGTTTCCATTCCAAAAGAATTTAATGACAAATATGTAGTTTTAGAAGTCGCTACTGGTAAGGAAGGGCAGTGGGATGCTGTAAATCCTCAGTTTTTGAGTTTCTTAAATGGCAAAGTAGTTCAAGGGCTAGATACAAATCACAGAGAAATTATTATAAGTAAAGCTGCAGCAGAAGGTGAGAACTATAGGGTTGATTTTCATGGCTATGGTGGTATGAATGACTCTAAGTCAAAATTCAATGTATACATAAAGGCCTTTGATGAACTAACAGAAAAATTATACTATGACATAAAAGTTCCTTTAGATACAGCAAAGTTATTAAAAGAAGAAGATAAAAGAAGAATAGATATTTTAAAGCACTTGATAAACACCTTGGAAATTCTAGATTTAAGAAAGCAATATTCCGAAAACTATTATAGGTCCGTTAATGAAGCTGTAAATTACTTAAGAGATAATTTTTATGAAGCTGAATGTGGAAAAATTAATGAGGGAACTGTTGCATGTATAGGACATACCCATATAGATGTAGCCTGGCTTTGGAATTTAAAGCAAACTAGGGAGAAAGCTGTGAGGAGCTTTTCAACAGTGCTGAGTCTTATGAAGGAGTACCCTCATTATAAATTTATGGCATCTCAGCCTGTACTATATAAATTTGTAAAGGATGAAGCCCCTGAGGTTTACGAAGAAATAAAGGAAAGAATTAAGGAAGGCAGATGGGAGGCAGAAGGTGCCATGTACCTAGAGGCAGACTGTAACCTTACCTCTGGAGAGTCCTTAGTAAGACAGCTTTTGCATGGGAAAAAGTTTTTTAAGGATGAGTTTGGAGTAGAGAGTAAGGTGCTATGGCTACCTGATGTATTTGGATATTCTGCAGCCTTGCCCCAGATTTTAAAGGGCTTTGGAATAGATTATTTCGTAACTTCTAAGATAAGCTGGAATGAATATAATAGACTTCCCTATGATACCTTTATGTGGGAAGGTATAGACGGTACAGAAATCCTAGCCTACTTTATTACCGCAAATGATTATGAAAAAGTTATAAATGGCAGTCATAGAACCATATACGAGGCGCAAATAAATCCATCTCAAGTTAAGGGAGCCTATGAAAGATACAAACCAAAGGAAATGAATGATGAGGTTATTATAAGCTACGGGTATGGTGATGGCGGCGGAGGCCCTACCAAGGATATGTTGGAGAATTACATTAGGCTTAATAAAGGCATACATGGCTGTCCTAAAACTGAGGTAAGCTTTACACTAGATTACTTTAAAGCTTTAGAGCATAGGATTAAGGATTATAATAGACTTCCGACCTGGAAGGGAGAGCTTTATTTGGAATTCCATAGAGGAACATATACTACTATGGCTAAGAATAAGAAGTATAACAGATTCTGTGAATATTTATATGAGGATTTAGAGTTATTCAGCTCTATAGCTAAAAACATAGACAAAGAGTTTAAATATGATAAAGAGGGGATAAACAATAACTGGGAGCTTATATTATTAAATCAATTTCATGACATTATTCCAGGTACCTCTATTAAAGAAGTCTATGATGAATCTTGGCAGCAATACGAAAAGGTTATAGAAAGCGGCAAAGATTTATTAAATAATGCTCTAAAAGTTGTAGGTAGAAACATTAAGCTAAGTGAAAAGGCTTTTATAGTATTTAACCAATTATCCTTTTTAAGAAATGAATACTTTGAGTTTGTGTTAACAGAAGAACTAAAAGGTAAAACTCTAGTGGATGCAGATGGTCGGGGGGTTTTAATTCAGACCTTAACTGATAATAAAGCCTTAGCCTATGTAACAGATATCCCAGCTAAAGGATATAAGGTGTTTTATATTAGAGAAGCTTCAGTAAATGAGATTCCTAATAAAGCTGCAGTAAAGATTAAGCGCATAGACAATAAGGAAGTTATTTTAGAAAATAAATTTATAAAAGTGAAGGTGGATTCAAGAGGAGAGCTAACTTCCATATTTGATAAAAGTGCACAAAGAGAAGTTATTAAAACAGGTGAAAAGGCAAATAACTTGGTAATTTATGAGGATAAGCCACATAATCCTTGGGAAGCTTGGGATACAGATATATATTATAGGGAAAAGTCCTGGGATATTACTGACATAGAAGCAGTTGAAGTTTTAAGCACTGGGCCTCTAAAGGCTAGTATAAGAATACGAAAGAAATATGAGGCATCCACAATAGAGCAGATTATAAATTTATATCATGAAAGTTCAAGAATTGATTTTGAGACTAAAGTCAATTGGAATGAAGAAAATGTACTATTACGAGTTAACTTCCCAGTAAGTATTAATGGAAACAGGGCTGCCTATGATATTCAATATGGAAACCTTGAAAGAGACACACATTTTAATAGCAGTTGGGACATGGCTAAATTTGAGGTTTGTGCACATAAATGGGCGGATTTAAGTGAATATGGTTATGGAGCTGCATTATTAAATAATTGTAAGTACGGCTACAGCGTGAAAGATGGAGTTTTAAGTTTAACACTTTTAAAGTCACCTAAATGGCCAAACCCAACCGCTGATATGGGTTATCATGAATTTACTTACTCATTTTTGCCTCATGAAGGTAAATGGCAGCAGGGAAAGGTTCAAGAGGAAGCTTACAAGCTAAATTGCAAGCCATATATCATTTTAGAAGAATCTCACAATGGAATTCTAGAAGATAAACTTTCTTTTATTACTGTTGATGCTGAAAATGTAATAGTTGAAGTGGTTAAAGAAGAGGAAGCAGGAAAGGATACTATAGTAAGATTGTTTGAGAGCTTTAACAAGAGGACAAAGATAAAGCTTTCAACATCAATAAAACCCAAAAGGGTATGGGAAGTAAATTTAGAAGAAAAGGAACTTAAGGAATTAGCATTTAATGAAAATACAATTGAATTTACTATAAAACCTTATGAGATTAAGAGTTTGAAAATAGAGTACTAAGTTTATTACTGCCGGTTATGAGCTGAGTATTAAAGTCTAGCTAGAACAATATGAATACCATAATAAATGTAATGAGGGAGCGCTTTTGAAGTGTTCCTTTTTTTATTAAGAATCTCTGAAGAAACCAGAATAAGCTCATTGACTTGTGTTTCACAGGCAATTTGTAATATTTCATAGACTCATTGACTAATTTAGTCAATGAGCCTATAATATTAATTGACTAGATTAGTCAATGATGCTCTGAGGAGGAGTTTAAGTGGAAGAATTAACAAAACATAAGATATTTACCATGGAAGATAATAAACGTGATACTCTTCTTACTGTGGCCATGAGTAAGTTTGCAAGTAGCGGGTACAAGAAAACTACTACAGATGAGATAATTTTAGCTGCAGAAATATCAAAGGGATTACTTTTTCATTATTTTGGAACGAAAAAGGATTTATATATATTTCTTTTTAAATATGCAAACGCTATAATAATGCAAGATTTCTATGATCGAATTGATATGAAGAAAAGGGATATATTTGAAAGACTGCGTAATATTTTCTTGTTAAAATTTGAGCTCACCAATAAATATCCTGCTATCTTTGACTTTGTGGCATCAGCATATTTTGAAAAAGACCCTGCGGTGGCAGCAAAAATTAATAAGTGCTCAAATCAATTGTTTCAAGACGCCCAGAAGGAGACATTTAAAGATATAGATTTATCTCTATTTAAGGCGAACATTGATGCTTCTAAGGCAATTGATATTATTATCTACACCTTTAGGGGCTATAGTGAAACTCAGGCATCACCTGAAAAACACATAGAAGACTATAATAAGGAACATGAACGATATATAAGGGAAATTGATGATTATATTAGGGTGCTACGTGCAGCATTTTATAAGGAGGGGAAATAAAATGAAGTTTGCTTATAGTTTTAGTGACATTACCAATGAGGCACTTGACTTGGCAGGGGGAAAGGGAAGTTCCCTTTGCAGGATGTATAATGCAGGTATTGCCGTTCCAAATGGATTTGTCATTTTATCTACGGCTTTTGAAAATAATAAGCTAAAGTCACTAGCGCAATTGGATATTAAAAAGTGTCTTGAAATGCTGCCTGAAAGCACTTTTGCAGTTCGCTCCTCAGCACTTTCAGAGGATAGTGCGAAGACCTCCTTTGCAGGGGAGTTCGAATCGGTTCTTGATGTGGCTAGGGTTGATGTGTTCTCTGCAATAGAAAAGGTTGCAGCTTCTGCAAAATCAGAGCGCGTTAGCGAATACAGCAAGGTTCATGGTATTTATGATGGACATAAAATAGCTGTTGTAGTACAAGGGATGATAAGTGCTAACATGGCAGGGGTGCTTTTTTCTGCTGATCCAATTACCGGAAGTCACATAAATATGGTGGGGAACTTTGTTTTTGGAGCGGGTGAGCAGCTTGTGTCAGGAGAAAAAAATGCCTTTCCTTTTACAATATCAAGAGTAGGTGGAAAATATCAGGGGGAAAAATCCTTGGAAGCATATGCTAAGGCCTTGTATAAAGCTGCATTAAAGGCAGAGGATATTTTCGGCTCTAAGCTGGATATTGAGTGGGTTACTAAGGATGGAAAGCTTTATATTGTACAAGCGCGCCCAATTACCACTCTTCAAACAATTGATAATGATACTTATGAAATCAATCAAAGTCTTGATACAGATGCTCTATGGAGCAGTAATAATGTTGGTGAGGCTGTGCCTGACGTAATGAGCCCATTTACATGGAGCTTGCTGCATGAGATGGATTTGGAGTGCCAGAAGGTACCGGGATATTTTATGTTTGGAAATATCTGCGGCAGAACCTATTCAAATATAAGCATTATGATATCTTCCTTAAGAGTGCTTGGATATAATGTTACAAAGGCAAAAGAGCTTATAAGTGATGTATTTGGTTACATTCCTGATAATGTTGAAGTTCCTATTTATCCCTTTGGAACGGCTCAATTAATCAAAGAGATGTTCCAGAGGTCAAAAAAGAGCATAAAGCGCATGAGGGATTCTAAAAAACAAAAGGATTATTACCTAGAAAATACACCTCTATGGTATGTTAAAACCCTTGATAGGATTGAAGATACTAAAAACAGAGAGGATTTATATAAGCTTTGGTCAGCTGATGTGCGTCCTTATTTATCAGCATTATGGTATATTTGGTTTGGAGGTGCTGGAAGTGCCACACTGGCAACCTTTAGGAAAAAGCTTGCAAAGATGACAGGTGAAGAATTGGCTAATTTGTTATGTTCCAATTTCAGCAGCGAACAAACCCTTGTAAGCATGAAACCGCTACTTGCAATAGAGCAAGTGATTAATGGTAGCTTAAGCCGTCAGAAGTATTTGGAGCTTTATGGCCACAGAAGCCCACATGAGTTTGATGTATATTATAAATATCCTGCAGATGATCCATACTTTATTGAAAATCAAATAAAAGAATATAAAGATGCAAATCTAAGGCCAATAGAAATGCAAAAGAAACAACAAAGTGAATTTATGAGGGGCAAAAAGCTTTTTGCTCAAAAATTCCCTAATAAGCAAAAATGGCTTGAGAAAAAGCTTGAACAAATCTCTAAGGATGCAAATACCCGTGAATCTCTTAGAAATGAATTTGTCAAAGTCTTTAGAGTTATGAGGCATTTGCTCTTAAAAATCGGCTCTGTTACAGGGATTGGCGATGACATATTTATGATGTACTGCTTTGAAGTTCCTAAATTTCTGCAGGGAGACACTGAAATGCTTGATAAGCTAGCAAAAAGACGTGCAAATTTTGAAGAATATCAAAAGATGCCTATTTTCCCACAATTAATAAGAGGGAGATTTAATCCGAAGGAATGGATTAGCTCTAAGAATAGAAGGCAGGACTACTACGATCCTAATGCAGAAACACAAGATTTAGATAAAAGTGCCATCAAAGGCTTTGCAGGAGCACCAGGTATTGTTGAAGGCAGGGTGCATATTCTACACAGCTTTGAAGAGGCAAAAGATTTTCATAAGGGCGAAATACTAGTAACTACTTTAACAAACATTGGATGGACGCCGTTATTTCCTAAAGCTTCCGCCATTATTACAGATCTTGGTGCCCCTTTATCCCATGCTGCAATTGTAGCACGAGAACTAGGAATTCCAGCAGTTGTAGGATGCGGAATTGCAACCACCGAGTTAAAGACAGGTGATTACGTAATTGTTAATGGTAGTAACGGTGTTGTTACCAAGAAAAATTAAGCTTCATCACAAACCCCTATACTAAAAATTGTATAGGGGTTAATTTATGTACTGCTATAAGCTTCTTTAAAAATTATATTAAAATTGGTACAAAAATTTATTACTTATGAAACTTTTTAATGAATTCTTCTACCTCAGGAATACCACCTTGATAAATTAGATATCCATTATATGGTTCTCTCTCTGTAATTTCCCCGCAGACAGGAGTAAGCATTATTTCTTTAACCTTTGATAAATCTGAAGTTTGTCCTAGTGCCCAACCTAGTTTAATATAAGCAACTTCTGGCAGTATATTTTCTGCAGGTATTATCCCCATAGTCATTAAATCTCTGCCTGTATCGTAGACGAACATATTAACATATCCCCATAGTGTTTGTACTGTCATATAGATGGCTACTCCTTTTTCAGCAGCACGTTTAATTGCAGGGTAGAGCAGTTTATTAACATGCCCTAGACCTGTACCTGCTATAACAATCCCTTTATAGCCGAGGTCAATCATAGCATCTATAATATCCGGATTCATATTTGGATAATAATAAAGTAGAGATACACGTTCTTCAAACACAGGAGTTATAACTACTTTACTGTCACTGCGGCGGTGATTGTAATCCATACGAAGAGGTGTTATTTTCTGGCGATTCACCATTGCTAGTGGAATATCTCCGATAGTACGAAATGTTGAACGGTAGGAGGAATGCATTTTTCGTACTCGAGTACCGCGGTGTAATAAGCCGTATTCGTCGGAGGTTGGTCCAAACATACACACCATTACTTCAGCAATATCTGAATCTGAGGCTGTTTTTGCTGCATGAATAAGGTTTAGGGCTGCATCAGAAGAGGGTCTATCTGATGAGCGCTGCGACCCAACCATGACAATGGGAATGGGGGATTTTTGAACCATAAAAGATAGAGCTGCTGCTGTATGACTCATTGTGTCAGTACCATGACCTATGATAATGCCATGGGTACCTTTCTTAATTTCTTCTCCAATAGATTGAGCCAGAACTTTATACTCAGCAGGCCCCATATTTTCTGAAAATACAGCAAAAAGTTTCTCAGTACTTAGATTACAAATGTCTGCAAGTTCAGGTACAGCACCATATAATTCACCTGGTGAGAATGCAGGAATAACAGCTCCGGTACGATAGTCAAGACGGGAGGCTATGGTGCCACCTGTACCCAATAATTTTACATTATGTTTTTCTTTTGATGTAGGAAATTCCCTTTCCGGAATTTTATATTGAATCTCTTTATAGTTAAATTCTTTCATATCCTGAATTGTATCTACAGCAATTCCGATATTGTATCCAGTGGCTAGCTTAATTACTATGTGTCTATCATCATCGTTTTCAGAACGTGGAAGTAAAACTCCCTTAAATTCCCCACGAGTAGTCTTTATAACAGCTTCACTCCATACGCGCATATTGAAGCTTTTTAATATTTCTAAGGCTGTGCCTTTATAACCCTTTAAGCTATTGTTCATTATCATATACCTCCTTTGCTGTAATATCAGCAAGTTCATTAAGAGGGATATTTCCAATGGCTATTTTACGTAATTCTTTCATCATCCACTTAAATTTTGCTTTATTATTCTTTGAAGTATTTATTTCATTAAATTTATTATTCATAAATGGAATCAGTGAAAGAATACTATCTCTGCTGCACTTAGTAAAGTTTATACTTTTTAATACAGACATCATTTCCATTTCAGGATGTTCATATACCACAGGCAGCATGTCATAAGCAATATCATACACTATATTATGTTCTTTGATGAAGGCAAAAAGTTCATATATTTTTTCAAAATCAAAGGATAAATTGGTATTAAATTTTCCTTGTATGTGCTTAAGCCTATGAGCTAGTAAGGTTGCAACAATTATGGGATTTATCTGAAAATCATTAGAAACCCTCTCCATAAGAGGAACTAGATTATTTTTCAAAAGATAGAAGAAAGTATCCTCAGGTATTTTCCAGTTTTCAAGCTGAGCTATTCTCTCATTGAGAGCTAGGGGAAGCTTGCTGCGCGCGTTATTGATTAAATCCTCGCTGATAGAAATAGGTGCGGAATCAGTATCTGGATACATACGGTCAGCTCCAGGCAATACTCGTTCAAACATAGTGGTACCATTTCCTAAGGATTTTCTGGTTTCATTAGGTACTCCAATAAAGGCCAATCTACAGCGTTCTTCAATTGTTTCCAAAGCTGTAGTTATATCAGCCTCAGGACCCCATAAAAGTATCTGTGCATCTTCATATTTGGCATGGAGCAGGTTACAAATATATTTAAAGTTAATAGATTTACTATCACTGTCCAAACTTTCTGAATGTGTCATATTGGGTTTTTCAATACAAGCAATTACTTTTAATCTGTCAGAGATTTCATCTGCGAACATTCGGCCAGGTTGAGTAAAAAACGAGAGAATGCCTTTAAAGCCTGGCAAGTTTACTGCCACCAATCGATAGCTTTTATTTAAAGCTTCGGAAACTTGATTAGATGAGGTAGCTACCTTGTTTCCACTAATAATTACGTAGCTAAATTTCCATTCTTTCCACTCTGGTATTCTGGTTATTAGATCACTTCTAATTTCTAAAAGGCTCTTCTGACGAAAGGCTTCATTGTGTACTAATTCTGGTATGGAGCTAATACGTGACACTCCCTTAATTTCCACTCTAGTGCCTCCAGTAATACTAACGTTAACATCCTCACGTGCAGCGCCAATGCCTGTCCTTACTTTACCGGTGCTGCGGTTTAGAAAACGTATATACTGGGCAGCTTCAGCAGCTTCATCAGGAGTTTTCATATCTGGGTAGGTAACAGTCTCAATAAGCGGCATGCCTAACCTATCTGTTGTATATACTCTCACGTGAGCAATGTCTGAAATTTCACGACAAGAATCTTCTTCTATACTAAGCTGAATTATTCGAACTGACTTGGTTCTTAAGGGTATCTGTCCTTCAATGCTTATGATACCTGTTCGCTGAAAGCCAGTAGGAATACTACCATCTAGATATTGCTTGCGTGTGATATGAAGCTCACCTACAATATTAGTTTTAAGAAGCAATGCTATTTCTAATGCAATTTGCAGTGCTTGCTTGTTTATCTTAAAAGGAGGTGTGTCATCAACATCATAAGTGCAGGTGGTTTCGTTGGCAATACGGTATATAATAGTTTTTTTTGTTTTAAACTCCATAAGTGCGGTACCGTCATATCCACCCATTTCACTTAAGGTAGGCCTCATATGTCTAATCACTTCTGCATGGAATTGACCTTTTTCCTGAAAAATACCTGCAGGGCAATGACAAAAGAGTTTCTTGTCTGTTTTGAGCTGTTGATGAACTTCTAGACCACACATAAATCCTAATTTTTCATATGTCTCAGGTTGAGTCTGTTTGCGAGGGGTATAACCAATGCGCTTTTGAGTTTCTATATAGTTATTTTCCATTTTTGTTAATCCTCCAAGATTAATATTTTAAAAGCATATATACAAAACTGAAAAGTATTTACTAAAGCTTGGGCATAACTTTAAAATAATAAATATTATTAATATGTACTAATGAGCAGCTTCTAAAGGTTTTTAAGAAAAATATTATAACTAATCTCTATAAAGAAATATATGTTTTATTATTTTAAATTATGAAGTATAACTTATTAGTTAATATATGAAAAATATAATATAAATACAATGAGGATATTTATAAATAAGTTGGAAAGTTTTTATGGTGAAAAGGCACTGATGTAGGAGAAGCTGCTATAAATAGAATGTTTGAAAAGTTGAGAGTTGAAGAAAAAATAGAAGCTGTAGGCAAGTGAGGTTTATACCATTTATATATACCTCATTAATATAAGAAAAATCTATTATAATATAAGAAATACTTCCCAGATTGATTTTTAAACTGGGAAGTATTTTCTGATTATATATTACCACAAAATTACTAAAATTTCAAGTCTTGTAATGGGTTAGAGTTAGGAGTACTGTGTATTTTGAGGTGATTATGGTGGATAAAAATATGACTTTAGTATTTCTAGATTTACAGAAAAAACAAGCTGCTGTTGACTTAAAAGCGTGTAATGAAATAACAATAAAATATGGATTAGCTTTATCTGATGGAGATATTAATGAGCTGGTGGAAAATCGTTTTAAGTCATTAAAAGATACAGGAAGAATTGAGTTTTCTGAAGGGGTTTTAAAAAAAATAGTGGAAGTCTTTTGTGACTCGCCTTATATAATGCAACAGAATTATAAAGATACATTAATGGAGCTTCAGGAGTCCTTTTATTTCTTTAAAAATGAAGCCATGGATCAGATAGCTGATGATGAACTTATTGAGTTTATGAAAAGACATTTTGATGGAAGATGTCAAGGTTCTTTGGAGTATTTAAGTGGAACTACTTTAGAAGAACTTTGTAGAAATACAAGATACGGATATGAAGTTGATGATACAGATATGTATGGACATGAATTTTAGGAGGCATAAAGATTAATAATCTTTATGTACTTTATAAGAAATACAGGAGGGTTTATGGAAGAAAGCAACAAGAGTTTAATGGCGTTTTCAGATAATATTCAAATAGATAAAAATATAAGTGAAGAAGCTAGAATGCTTATTGAGGTTAAAATATGGAATTTTCTAGGCAAGCACACTGAGAGATATACAATGGGTGATAGCACATCAGTTCCAATAGGAATAGCGGAAGAGTTACTTAATTCAATTTGTTTTTTATTAGCATTAGAATTAAGAGGATTAATGAACGTAAATGAAGTATTGATAGAGGAAGATATAAATGACTTGTTAAAAGCTTCTTGGAGTAAAATAGTCTCTTTGATGGATGAGGGGAAGAAATTATTAGAAGCAGTTAGAAAAAGCTCACCTAATATAGAAAACATATCATATAACGATACATTAAATGAAATAGGTCAATTTTTTTATAAATATGATTATCGATTTTTCGCTCATAAGATAGACTGCAGCATAGATTATCAACTTTCTAATCCCATATCAGAAAAGCTTCAGGGAATTGAATATATAAATGAATACTTAAAAGCGCTACTTATTGAAAATGAGTTTTGCATATGTTTTGATAAGGATAATATTAGTTATATTCTAAATAGCTATTGCTCAGATTATAAAGTACTATTAATTAATATTTTTGAACCAATACTAACAAATGCCATAGGACTTGAAATTTTAGGGGAGGATATATTAACATTAGCCATTTCGATGTTGCAAAGAAAAACATTACTAGGGATTTTTAGAAACTTGTCCAAAACTGAAATTTTAATAAAATTAAAGACCTCAGCAAAGAGAGTATGTGATATTTTAGGGATAGTTGATAATGAAAAGATAGAATATATTGAAAAAACAGCTGCAGATATTTATCCTAGAATTGAAGTAGGATTATCCACAGGAAATATTGATAATATATTTTTATCCTTTAAGTATGAAGAGGATTTAAAAGAAAGTGAGTTTATAGATAATGATACTATGGATAATGAAAGGTTATGCAATTTAATCAATGAAATAAATGATTGTAGGTTTATCTCTGATAAGATTGAAATGGTAAAAGAAGAGGTTCATAGCTTAAGTGACTTAGTGGAAGTGTTAAGCGTGTGTTTTTGGGAAGATGAAGCTTTAGAATTATTTAAAACACTATCAAAGGAAGAGATTTATATTATTAAACATTATTTAGATAATAAATATGAAGCATATAGTTCAGATACAGAATGGGAAATTAAATTTACGCATTATATAAGAAGTAATATATTTAATTACAAAAAAGAGTAAGTTTAGTATTGACTGGTGCCTAAGGGGATAGATTATCATAGAAAAGAGAGGTGATGCCAATCTTTATTTACTTTAGCAAAGAGACAGAAGCATAATACTTTCAAAAGATGCCATTAAAATAGAGAGACGGTAAAATGAAAGATTTTGAGCCCTTCGGAGAAAATTTATTAGTTGCGCAGCCAAAGAAGTTTGGCAATTTTAAAAAACAAGTTGAAATACATTTTAAAGCATTATATGATGAATTCAGGCATCGATGTACTCTATTAAAAAGAAGGTAAGTTATGGATATTAATATTGAAATAATATCACCATATAAAATTGCTTATATACGAAGAATAGGTCCTTACGGTTCAGAGAATGTGCAAATAATGGAACAATTAAAAAGTTGGGCTAGAGAAAAAAACTTATTTAATGAAAGTTCAATTATATTAGGAATAGCCCAAGATAACCCGGAGTTTACAGAACCTAAAGATTGTCGATATGATACATGTTTAGTTGTTTCGGATGAATTTAAGGTTTATGATAAGTATATTAACTTTGGAAAAACTATCGGTGGAAAATATTGCATATTTAAAATAAGTCATACGGTAGATGCTATGCAAAAAGCATGGATGGATATATTTTCAGAGTTATCAAAAAGAAATTATGAATTTGATGATAGTAGACCTATTCTTGAACGCTATGCAATGCAGATGATAAATAAGCATTATTGTGAAATTTGCGTACCAATATTATAAAAGAATGTTAAAACATTTGAAGAGGGATTTTATGAAACATATATTAGTGACAGGTGGAACTGTATTTGTAAGTAAGTATGTAGCAAAATATTTTAATTTACAGGGTTATGAAGTGTATGTTTTAAACAGGGGGACTAAACAACAATTAGATAACGTTAATTTAATATGTGCAGATAGAAATAATTTAGGAGATTGTCTGAAGCAGTATTCTTTTGACACTATAATAGATGTATGTGGATATAATGGAAAAGATATTAAAAATATATTAGATGCTGTTGGAGAATTTAAAGATTATATATTAATTAGCTCATCTGCAGTTTATCCGGAAACAAACATTCAGCCATTTTTGGAAAATCAAAGTATTGGATTAAATTCAATATGGGGCAAATATGGAACAGATAAGATTGAGGCAGAAGAGTACTTACTTTCGAGATTTCCTAATGCATATATTCTTAGACCTCCTTATTTATATGGGCCAATGCAAAATGTATATAGAGAATCATTTGTATTTGAATGTGCTATAAAAAACAGAAAGTTTTATATTCCTGATGATGGCAAAATGAAATTGCAATTTTTTCATGTAGAGGACTTATGTAAGGTTATTGAAAAAATATTAGAAAAGCATCCGAAAGAACATATATTTAATGTTGGAAATTCAAAGCTGGTAGATATAAATACATTTGTTGAACTATGCTATAAGGTTGTAGGAATTTCATTAGAAAAATTATATGTAACTAATCATGATAATCAAAGAGACTATTTTAGTTTTTATAATTATGAGTATAGCTTGGATGTATCAAGACAAGCAGAATTATTGGCAGAACAAAAGGATTTATTTGAGGGATTAAAGGAGTCTTATGAATGGTTTAAGTATAATTCTGATGAAGTAGTAAGAAAAGATTATATTAATTTTATTCAACAAAATCTTGAGTAACTAAGGATTTTCAGTACAAATTATTTAAAGGCTAGTATTATTTCACTTATGTTTTATGATAAATACTTTATTCGAAGCAGAGATTATATATATGAAACAGAACTCTATAAATAATCAGCGTGTAAGGAGGATTTACGCAAAATAAATCCTCCATATTTGAATGGAGGATTAACATGATAATTCTATTTATATTTCAATAATTTTATCTATATAATCATCTACGTCTATAGTGATATGAGAAACTATAATTAGAATTCCTTTAAATTTTATATTTTTAAGAATATTAGATATTATTTCTCTTGTTTCAACATCTACATTAGAGATAGGTTCGTCTAAAATAATTACATCTTTTTTAGAAAGCATTGCCCTGATAAAAGCAATAACCTGTGCTTGACCGCCAGAAACTCCAGACGTATTTTGATTTATTTCAGTATTTAATCCCATAGGTAATTTATTAATATAGTCATAAAGATTTAATTCTCGAATTATCTTTTCTACATCTTCAATGTTCTTTTCAGACTGACCATACAATATATTATCTAACACAGTACCCCTAAATAAAAATACATTTTGAGATACGACACTTATTTTTTCTCTTATATTTTTAACATTTATCAAACATGAGTCTATTTTGTTATATAATATTTGTCCCCCTGTAGGCTTGTACAGTCCAAGTAATAATTTTATTAGAGTTGATTTTCCAGAACCATTTTCACCCTTTATGAGAACTTTATTACCCTTATTTATTTTTACATTTAATTTCTTTAGAACATCTTTTGAATCACTTTTATATCTAAATGTTAAATTATTTAATTCTATAGATTCAATTTCATTATTCAACTGTTTACTTCTTCCGCTATTTTCATCTTCCATATCCAAAAGTTCATAAATTCTTTCAATACTTAAACAAACTGGCTTTATAGTTGTTCCAACAGTTGCAATGCCTTGAATACTACCAAATACTTTAAGAATATATAATGAAAATGATGTATATAATCCAATTGTAAATTGCCCATTTACAATCATAATTCCAGAAATAAGTAATATCAAAAGAGAACCAAGATTATTAATTAAGCCTATATTTTCCATAAATAATAAAATTGATTTACTCTGCTTTATACTACTTTGTACGAGTTCATTAAGTTTATTTTTAAATTTATTAAGATGTGTACTTTTACCATTAAGTGTCTTTATTTCTTCAACACCATTTATTATTTCAAAACATTCTCCATTCAAGACTGCACCAGACTCCAACATTTCATGTGTACTCTTCATAAGGCTATTTGCTGAAGTTTTAGAGGATAAATAAAATATTGGTGTCATAACAAGAACTACTATTGCTAATTTATAATTTATAGTAAACATGACTACTAACGCTAAAATAGCATCAATTATACTCAATAATATGCTAATAACTGATGGTGAGAAAATGCTTCCAATAGATGTACATTCTGAAATTCTGCCCTGAACATATCCTTTTTCAGTAACAGAAAGATAACTCATGGGTAAATCTATAACCTTACCCATTATTAAAATTCTCATCTCGTTTACAACTAAATTATTAATTTTAACAAACATATATTTTGAAACAATTGAAAAAATATATCGTAAAATATATAGTATCGCTATTATCAAAACATTATAATAAAGCATATTAAAACTATTTTTGCTTTTAAGCACATTGTCCAATATTTTCCCTATTAGATATGGTACAGGATTGGCAATTATTGAACTTAAAATTATACCGATGATTCCTGTCCAAAAAATTGTTTTATATTTTTTTATAAATGGCTTTAGTTTTAATAAACTACTTATTTTACCCATATAAACACCCCCAATAATAATCTTATATAAACTATTTCTAAACTTCTAATATAAACAGTTCATCAACATGTGTCTACTTATTATTTTCAACATAAAATTTTATGGCTTCTCCAATAAATTTAGATGCACCATCTCCATATTTCTTATCCAATACTTTTTTATAAGTAGACTCTGACAAATACCGCTCTGCCTGATAGCTCCAATAATTTTCTCCCACCTCAACTTTTAAAGTTTCATGCTGCTTTTGTGTCTCATCTACTATCTCAGAAATGATTTCTTGAATTTCCTTTGAAGAAGGATCTTTACTTAAGTCAGCTATAAGGTTTTTATATAGAGTTTCTATTTTAGGCTCATAATCTCCTAAATAAGCTTCCAAAGCTTTTCCTATAAATTTAGATGCTCCACTTCCATATCTTTCATCTATCCATGCCATGCCAACTCCACCATTTTCCTTATCAAGTTTTTCTAACTCCTTAGAAAATAATGAATAAAGTCGCACAATACTAAGCCAATAATAATCACCAAGTTCATTTTTAAAAGCTTCATAATCTCTTTTAGCTATGCTAGTTATTTCACCAGCAATTTGTTGAATCTCCTCTGAAGAAGGATCTTTACTTAAGTCGGCTGTAAGTTTTTTATATAGCTCTTTTAGTTCAGGATTTCGTTCATAAAAACAATCTTTTTTAAATTCATCAATTTGTTCAGCTTTAGTCATTGCCACAGAATTATTCAAATTCTTCTTTACAGCTTCAGCATATTTTTTTATACTTCCATATTCTTTTACAGCCATCTCTGCAATTTTTTCTTCTGTAGCTTTACATTTTTCAATCATTTCATCAAATTTATCTACACTTCCAAACTGCCTAATTACTTTATCCTTATTTTCTTTCTTAAATTCTTCTAGTACATTATAATATCCACTCATATCAAATTCTTTAAAACTCATCCTATTCGCTCCTTTTAAGGTTTTATTTATAAGCTCTAACAAACCATTTAATCTATCTCGTTTTAAAATAATTAGTTTCTTATGATTTTCTAGCGCTTTCATCTTATCAAAGCCAGGACTTGTTATGATTTCTTCAATTTCCTTTAGTGGTAAATCAAGTTCCTTAAAAAATAAAATCTGCTGCAGGGTTTCAAGAGCTTCATCATCATAAAGCCTATAACCTGCTTCTGTTAATTTAGTTGGTTTTAACAATCCAATCTTATGGTAGTGGTGCAGCATACGTACACTTATTCCTGTTAAATCCGAAACTTGTTTTACTGTTCTCATAACTTCACCTCAAACTTTGATTTTAGAGCCTTAATACCACCTAATCCTCTGCCGGCATGAGTTTTATTAGCATTGTCAACCTCTAATTCTATATTACACTATGACATTGTGTTAGGGTCAACACTTTTAAAAAGTTTAATTCTATACTATTTCTTAAATATAGCTAATTCTAAATTTCAGCAGCAAAAGGCAAGCCCACCTTGTATTTAGGTGGGCTTAAGGCTAATACGTTTATCTATGCTGTCAATAATTGATGAATCAATTAATATCTTTAGTTCTAATATATTACATCAGATTATTTACATCCACTGTCTAAGTGCGAATAATATTTAATAGACCAAGACTCAATTTCTTTAATGATTTTAGTAAGTTCTCTTCCCTTTTCAGTAAGGTAATATTCAACTTTTGGTGGAACTTCAGGATAAATCTGCTTATTTATTAAATCTTCGTTTTCTAATTCTTTAAGCTTTTCATTTAATACCTTTTGACTTATTCCTTTAGTTATTCGTTGAAGCTCTAAAAATCTTCTAGGTTCATCATATAAATGACATAATAAAACTGCCTTCCATTTACCTCTGATAAAATCCATTGCAAAATCTAATAAACATATATAGTGCCTACCATTATAATTTATCATTTGCTTACCTGCCTTTAATCTTTTATATTTAATTAAACTTGATTAACTATGCATTAGAATTACAGTATATACCAAGTAACCTTATAATAACAAATTTATAAATTAAAATAAACATAGATTATTATTAAATATAACTTTATTTTATGTCAATAATATAGATATTACGATAAATCTTACCTAAAGGTAAGTAATCTAACGAAAAAGTACGTACTTGTCGCTTGTATTATTGAACCATATAATAAACACATATTTGAAAATAAATTATATGGAGGTATATATGAAAGTAGTTGCTTTTAATGGAAGTCCTAAAAAGAATGGAAATACTTATGAGGCAATAAAGGCTGTAGCAGCAAAGCTCGAGAAAGAGAATATAGAGGTAGAAATTGTCCATGTTGGTAATAAAGTAATACGTGGATGTATGGATTGCGGCGGATGCAGCAGAAACATGAACGAGCGTTGTGTTATGAAGAATGATGAAGTTAATGACTGGATTCAAAAAATGAAAGAAGCTGACGGGATTATTTTAGGTTCTCCTGTACATTATTCAGCTATACCAGGAACGATGAAATCATTTTTGGATCGTGCATTTTTAGTTACATCTGTGAACAATGGAATGCTTAGACATAAGGTAGGGGCTAGTGTTGTAGCAGTAAGAAGATCCGGTGGTGTTCCAACATTTGAACAGCTGAATAACTTTATCAATTATTCAGAGATGGTAATGCCTACATCAAATTACTGGAATGTGATTCATGGTACAAAACCTGGAGAAGCGGTGCAAGATGAAGAAGGAATGCAAATTATGAGTGTTCTAGGAAAGAATATGGCATGGTTATTGAAGGTTATTGATTCTGGTAAAAATAATGTAAAGGAAAATGAAAGAGAAGATAAAATATTTATGAGCTTTATAAGATAAGCTTTGAAGGTAAAGGTATTTAATTCATTATAAGGAGAGAGATAATATGATAAGTGATTTAAAAAATACAGTAGCTTTAAATAATGGTGTAAAAATGCCATGGCAAGGGCTTGGCGTTTTTAGAGTAGAGGATAGCCCAAAATTAGTTGATGCAGTAAAGACTGCAATAAAAAACGGTTATAGAAGCATAGATGGAGCAGCTATTTATGATAATGAAGTAAGTATGGGAAAGGGAATAGCTGAAGGAATAAAAGCAGCAGGTATTTCAAGGGAAGATCTATTTATAACATCTAAGGTTTGGAATGCTGATTTGGGATACGAATCCACAATAAAGGCTTATGAAACAAGTCTAAAGAAACTTGGACTTGATTATTTAGATTTATATCTTATACATTGGCCTGTAGAAGGTAAGTATAAAGATGCTTGGAGAGCATTGGAATATTTATATAAACAAGGCCGTGTAAAAGCAATAGGAGTAAGTAATTTTCAAGTACATCATCTTGAAAATTTAATGAAGGATGCAGAGATTAAGCCAATGATAAATCAAATAGAATTTCATCCACGCTTAACACAGGAGAAGGTTAGAGTGTTTTGTAAACAAAATGATATTCAAGTTGAAGCATGGTCACCACTCATGGTTGGTAAATTATTTGATAATGAAATATTGAAGGAAATTGCTCATAATCATAATAAATCTATTGCTCAAATTATACTACGCTGGGATATACAAAATGGAGTGATAACTATTCCTAAGTCCACAAAGGTCGGTAGAATAATAGAAAATTCACAGATATTTGATTTTGAATTAACTAATGAAGAAGTAGAGAAGATAAATTCTTTAAATCAAGATTTGAGAGTAGGACCTGACCCAGATAATTTTGATTTTTAATAATAAAGATGTCATAAAGTCTTTCACATATCTATGTAAGACTTTATGACTATTTTTTTATTCAGCTGAATCATCTTTTTTAGATTCTTTATTAAAGTATTTATCTAATTCCTTTCTCATGTTATCTGGGATTTTTCTTTCAATTGGAAATACTACTGAGTTTACAATAGATTCGCTGAATTCTCTAGTTATAATAGTAGTTTTTTCTAAGGCTTCAGCACTTAAATAATCAATAACATCGTTGCGAGTGTGGATGAATGCCCCGCCGCTGGGAGCAAAACGACAGAACGTAACAGAAGGAATTCCTGCATCAGCAAAGGCTGTAGAATCACTTGAGTATATACTCTGTTCTACCTTAAGTGGGAAGCCTTTAATTTTAGCCACATGATCAATATAATCAACTAAGCTCTGCTCTGCGGTAACTAGAGCCTTCTCTTTTCCAAGAATGGAACCTCCAACATCTACATTAATCATTAGAAGATGTTTCTTAAGCTCTTCCTCATGAGCCTTTAAATAAGCATGACTACCAAAAAGTCCGATTTCCTCAGAACCATACCATACAAATTTTACAGTTCTGATTGGTGGATTTTCTTTAAAATGTCTAAGCAGCTCCATTATAATAACTGAACCAGCACCATTGTCATATACACCTGTACTGAAGGGAACACTGTCATAATGAGCACCGAAGGATATTATCTCCTCAGGGTACTTAGAGCCTTCTAAAGTTACAACAACATTATGGGAAGTAAGTTCAATATCTTCAGTAATTAGGTCTATTTTAACTTTAGAAGCTTTGTTTTTAACCATATGGAAGCAATCTTTCATGCGCATATTTAATGCTGGTATTTTCCCATATTGTGTGTTCTTTTCACGCATTCTAACTATAGAAATATCAGTTTTGTCTTTCTCATCATTAGCAGTGCCGCACATTGTTATATAACCAGCGATACCAGCTTCTATAAGTTTTTTATAAAGCTCTGGATTTGGCCTCATATTTAGAAGTACAAATTTTCCTTTAAGGTCAACTAAATTTGCATCAAGCCCATCTTCTATGTATATAAAATCTGTAGTTATTCCGCCTTCAGGTGTGCTAATTGAGCAGTTATATGGTGTAATTTCATATTCTTTTTCATAGGGCTTTACTACCTTTAGCGAAGCTTTTTTAATTTTAGAAGTAGGAACCTTATAATCCTCTAAGTGGCCCACACATCCTATGGAAGATATTTCTTCTAGTAGTATGTTTGCTGCCTTTAATTCTTCTTCAGAACCGCTAGTTCGTATAAAGCCAATTTTCTTTAAAAGTTCAAATTCTCTTTGACTATTAATAGACATAACACTTTCCCCCCCATATCTTCTTATAAATAGTATACTAAAGTTAATAAGAATATTCAAAAGGATCAAATGTAATATTCTATCCAGACTTGTCTAATAATATAGTATGTACAGGGATATCCTCTCTGTATTTATAATCTTTTATAAGTATTCTTCAATAATAAGGCATCTTTCTCAACTTGAGGCCCTTCTAAAATAATGCATCCTTTTACATCAAAGTCTTTTATTGCTTTTAAACATTCCACATAATCGAAGTCACTTTCTGATAGAGGAAGATGATGCTTTTCGCCTTTTTCATTATAATTTATTCCGCCCATATGAATGTGTAAATCTTCCAGTGCAGGTCTACCAAGCTCATTAAGAACATATTGAAGTATATTTGCAAAATCGTCATAGGATTTTAATGAGCCATTTCCTCTAGCATGTATATGGGAAAAATCAATACAAAGTTTGCAGGATTTCACTTTCTTACAAAGGGAAATCAATTCCTCAAGTGTCCCAAACTGTGTTCCTTTTCCTGTAGTCTCAAGCCTATAGTCCACTTTTTTATATGGAAGCTTTAATAAATTCTCTCTTATTGTATTGTATGCATCCTCCTTTGAATCTTTTAAGTAAAACCCTGGATGAAATACTAAGCTCCTCCCGTTGACTTTCGATAATCCTTCTGCAGCTTTTATTATTCTTTCCATTGATTGCTTTTGCTTTTCAGTTTCATCTGCATTCAAATTTATATAATGTGATCCATGAGCTGACAAATAAAAATCATTTATAAAACTAGTATTTAAGATTATATCTTTATTCTTATCTGTTACATTAACATTTCTTACAAAAAGAAGCTCCATAGCATCTAGACCTATTGACTTTGCATAATGAATACCAGAGGCGTAGTTAATATTTTTTATTCCACTGTAAATTGGCAAACCTGATATTCCAAATAAAAGCCTATCCATGGGTTATCACCTTTGTACTTTCTGACAAATAATTTTAAAAATTAATTGCATTACAATAAAAAATCCATATAAAAGTGAAGCAACTAAAGTTATTTTATAATTAATATAGATGAAATATTCGTAAGTAGTCTTAATATTATAACTAATTTATTCTTCAATAAATCCTGTTAGTTCTTCGTTGAATTTCTCTTTCTGATCATAAAATATCCCGTGACCACTTTCTTCAAATGCTATCAGCTTTGAGTTTTTAATACCTTGTCTTTGTGCTTCTGCTAAAGGAAAGAGGCAGACTTGGTCATGAATTCCATGAAGAATTAGAGTTGGAACGCTTATTTTTTCTAGATCAGAAAATAATGGTTCAAACCAAGCATTTGCAGTTCCAGCAGTAGCCCAACCTGCTGCCTGTAATCCTAATTGGAAGAACCAATCAGAAAATGGCTGAGTTATGTGTTGGAAGAAAAACATGTCTCCAAAATCTCTTAGCATTTTAGGTCGATCATTTAATGTTCCTTGAATTAAATCATCTACAACTTCCTTTTTTACACCATACGGGAAGTTAGGACGCTGCATTAGACTTGGGGCTGCTGCTGAAATTAGAACAAGCTTCGATACACCGTATTCTTTGTGTCTGGACATATATCTTATAGCAATGGCTCCTCCTGTAGAGTGCCCCGCTAGAATAAAATTTTTCAATCCAAGTGCATTTACAACACCACGAACATCGTCTGCAAATCGATTGTAGTTATAACCAGTGAAAGGCTTATCAGAATCACCAAATCCCCTCTGGTCTAATCCAATGCATCTATATCCCATTTTAGGAAGTTGATTAAACTGATATTCAAATAGTTTATGACTTCCAGGCCAGCCGTGTAGAAATAAAATTGTCTTTTTACCATCTGGATTAATATCCTCTACATATATTTTTATATTTGATTCTACTTTAACAAAGTATCCCACTCAAATACCCCCATTTATAAAACTGCTCCATTAATAGATTATTCTTGAGAGTACAAATATGTGCACTATTGTGCTATAGAAAATTCAAATAGTTAGTAAAGCATTTATTAAAAATACAAATTGGATTACAGATTAAATTTATGGTAAAGTTATCATGGAAAATATCTCTTAACGGTTGTTTTCCAATATATCCAGTGAGGTTTAATTACCTCTTTGTAATCGTTAAAATAGGGGGAAAAGGAATGAAAAAAATGAATAAAATTGCAATAACTTTACTTATTGCAATGATTACTGCAGCAGCTTTAATTGGTTGTACAAATAATAAAAATACAGCTGATAATACTGCTAAGACTAATGCTTCAGGTGCCAAAACAATAAGCACAAAAGATTTACAAGCTAATATAGGAAAAAGCGATTGGGTAGTAGTTGATACAAGAGAAAATGATGCTTATAATGGTTGGATACTTGATGGAGTAACAAAGGGTGGGCACATTAAAGGAGCAACTGATTTTTCAGCAGCTTGGCTTAAGGTTAATGATAAGGATAAAGATAAAAGATTAGATGAAGCTTTAAAGACTAAAGGAATAAGCCCGGATAAAAATGTTGTTTTATATGATGCTAATGGAAACGATTCAACGGATGTAATAAAATATTTATCACAAAAGGGATATAAAAATTTATACCAATATAATATTAAAGACTGGGTAAAAGATGGGAGCCTTCCAATGGAAGCTTATACAAACTATCAAGATATAGTGCCAGCATCTTGGATTAAAGATTTAATAGACGGTAAAAAGCCAGAAACCTACAACAATAACAAGTATAAAGTATTTGAAGTTAGCTGGGGTGAGGAAAAAGATTCACCAGATTATTTAAAAATTGGACATATTAAAGGTGCAGTTCATTTAAATACTGATGAAGTTGAAGAAGGTCCTCTATGGAATCGTCTTTCTGATGCAAAGCTTCAAAAATTTGCAGAAAATAATGGAATAACAACAGATACAACCATAGTGTTATATGGAACAGATCCAATGCCTTCTTACAGAGTAGCTGTAATATTAAAATACATGGGAGTTAAGGACGTTAGAGTATTAAATGGTGGATTTACAAAATGGACAAATGCTGGTTACGAAGTTGAAAAGACATCAAATAAAAAAGTTCCAGTAGCTTCCTTTGGTGCCACAGTTCCTGTAAATAAAGGATATATTATTGATATGCCTCAGGCTAAAGAAATATTAGCAGATAAAACTGGCAGCAAATTAGTTGATGTAAGAACTTGGGATGAATATATTGGTAAAACCTCAGGTTATGATTATATTAAACCAAAGGGACGTCCAGCTGGTGCTGCATGGGGCCATGCAGGAACAGACAACAGCAATTTAAATGATTATAGAAATATAGATTTAACAATGCGTAATAAAGATGAAATACTTGCTATGTGGAAGGATTATGGTATTACTCCAGATCAAAGACTAGCCTTCTACTGTGGAACAGGCTGGAGAGCTGCAGAAGCTTTAACTTACGCAGATGTTATGGGACTTAAAAATATTTCGCTTTATGATGGCGGTTGGAATGAATGGAGTGGAAACACAGGAAATCCAGCAGGTCCTATTGAAGTGGGGGAACCAAAGAAATAATTATTGCCTAAATATATAAGGCTGTCGCATCAAGGATAAATACAACAATGTATTGTGCTGATTTTAGTTCGCATAGTATTATATTGTATATAACTTTCCTGCGGCAGCCCTTTAGTGCTTTTAAGGATATGATCAATAATTTAAATAAAGTATGGTGATGTAAATATGAAAAAAAGAGGAATAAAGATAGTTAAAGGATCAATTACTATTTTGCAGCTGCTAACTTTAAGCATACCTATAGTATTACAATATTTATCAGATAAAAAAATGGGAGTTGAAAGGTATTTGATTTTTAAAAAAGCAATGTTTTCTAAAAGCATACCTGTTCCAAAGACATTTGAAAACTTAGTTACTTATCACTTCTTTTTAATAGCTATTATAATAATCGTAATTTTGCAATTAGTTAAAGTAGTTTTAGACAGGAGAAAATAAATGAAGAAACCGAGGTATGATATAGAAACTTTAGAACTTATAAATGAAATAGCTAATAATTGCACTAGCTGTAAAAAATGTATGAAAGAATGTATAATGCTAAATGACTTTGGGAATTCTCCAAGTGACATATTTAAGGGTTTCTTACAGAAGAAAGATATAAAACCAATAATTCCATACTCCTGTACTATGTGTAATAAATGTAAAATGGTTTGCCCTAAAAAATTAAATATTCCGGAAGGTTTTATGAATATAAGGGAAGCTATAATAAAATCTAATGGTGGAAGATCAACTTTAAAAGGTCATAAGGCAGTATATGTTCATCAACTGCTTAGCTCCGGGTTTTTAAAGATTTTTACTACAAGGAGATAGCTTATGAAAAATATAGCTTTTATGCCAGGGTGTAGTTTATCCTCCTATTCTCCAGAGGCTGTTTTAAATATATTATCCTTTCTTAAAGAAAATTTTGATAATGTATCTGCAATACAAAGGTGCTGTGGTATGCCAACTTTAGTATTAGGACAAAAAGAATTATTTTTGAAAAGATATGAAGAACTTAATAAAGACATTGAAACTTTAGAAATAGACGAAGTAGTAGTAGCTTGTCAAAACTGTTATTTAATATTAAATCAATATAGTAAAGATGTGAAAATAACTTCTTTGTGGACGTTAATTAAAAATATTGGACTTCCAAAAGAATTTAAAAATAAATCTAAAGATAGTGATGTAGTGTTCAGTATACAAGACTCTTGTCCTACAAGAAATTACAGTGATATTCATGACGGAGTAAGATGGATACTTACAGAGCTTGGATATAAATATGTTGAATCTAAATTTTCTAAAGAAAATGCTATGTGCTGCGGCCAAGGTGGAATGGCTGCAGCAGTAAATCCTGATTTATCAAAAAGAATCGCAGAAAATATAGTTTCACAGTTTAATACGGATTATGTCGTAACTTACTGTGCTGCTTGCCGTTCTTCAATGTATAAGACAGGAAGAGAAGCCTATCACATATTAGATTTAATTTTTGGACCTGTTGTATATAAAAATACAAAAAGTCCTGAAGATGTGTTATCAAGGCCTATTAAAGCTTGGATTAATAGATATAAATCTAAAGAAATAATAAATAAATTGAAAAAATAGTCTATGTATAATAATTAGTTAGGGTGGATAATGTGAAAAAAAGTAGATTGTTTAAAATTATAATGTGGATAATAATAGTCATAGGTATAATTTTAATTTATAAATTAGGTATAGTAAGCAGATTAAAAGACATAAAGCAAATGCAGCAATGGTTTAAAAGCCTTGGCACTATTGGATATTTAATGTACATTGTTATATATACCTTAGCTAGTGTATTTATGCTTCCAGGTTCTGTTCTAACTATAGCTTCTGGAATAGCTTTTGGACCGATAGCAGGCGCTGTATTAGCCCTTATAGGTGCAACCTGCGGTGCCACAATGTCCTTTCTTATATCAAAATATTTAATGAGGGATATAGTAAAAGTAAAGCTTGGAGATAATTTGATTTATAAAAAAATAGATGACGGCTTTAAGTTAAATGGTTATAATTTTTTGATTTTAACTAGATTAGTGCCAATATTTCCATTTAATTTGCAAAATTATGCTTATGGATTAACAAGTATAAAAACATCTACCTATATATTTTGGAGTTTAATTTGCATGATTCCTGGAGCTTTTATTTATGCTTATATGGCTGGAGAAATAGCAGCAAGAGGCATATCCCTTAATATTTTAATGAAATTTACTATCGCTGGGATTATTCTGTTTATTGTATCATTAATTCCAAAATATATAGTTAAAAAGAAAGGAATAAAAATAGAATAGTTGTAGAGAGGAAAAATTTTAATGTTAGACACAAAAGGTAGAAAATTTGTACAACCAATAATTGAAACAATTGCTGAATTGTTTTTAAAACTAGGTTTTAAGGCAAATAGCATAACATTTATAGCATTTATAATTGGAGTACTTTCAGCAGTGGTCTTTTATTTTAGTTATAATTTAATTGCAGTAATATTATTATGGATTTCAGGGCTATTAGACGCAGTAGATGGAACTATGGCTAGGAAAACAAAAGCAACTGCCTTTGGAACTATACTGGATATAACCTTTGATAGAGTTGTAGAGATTTCAATAATAATAGCTGCGGCATTAAAATTTCCTAATAATAATTTCTTATTAGTAATTTTACTGTCTTCAATAATACTTTCCATGACAGTATTTCTTACAGTAGGAGCATTAAGTGATAAAAATAGTGAAAAATCTTTTTATTATCAACCTGGTTTAGCTGAAAGAACTGAAGGATTTATATTTTTTTCCTTAATGATTTTATTTAATAATTACATAAATATTATATCAATCATATTTTCATTAGCTATTTTTTATACTGCGATGCAAAGAATTTTTGAAGCTAAAAGAATTTTGACATAAAAAATAAAAATTAAGGTAAGCTTAGTAAGTTATAGTGATAGAGATTAAGCTGTGCCATTTAGAATGAGGAATACGGGGGGACTTTAATGAAGAAAAATATCCTTATTATGGTATTATCTATTTTGATATTACCTTTATTTTTGTCTGGCTGTGCCCATAAGGAAAATAAAGAATTAAAAACTGTGACAATTTATATGTGGGGTGGCAGTGACAGTATTAATGAATATATGGATAAATGGGTAGCTCCAAAATTAAAAGATGAGCAAGGCATACTTCTTAAAAGAGTGCCTATAAATACGCCTAAAGATGTAATAAATAAATTAATAACAGAAAAGCAGAGCGGAAAAACACAAGGAGACACAGATATTATATGGATGAATGGAGAAAATTTTAAACTTGCTAAAGAAAGTAAAGTACTTTGGGGGCCCTTTACAGATAAGCTTCCTAATTTTCAAAAATATATTGATGGTAACTCTAATGATATAAAATATGATTTTGGGGAAGAGACAGAGGGAATGGAAGCTCCTTTTGGGAAAGTACAATTTGTGTACATCTATAATTCTGAAAAAGTAAAAAATCCACCTAAATCCTTTGAAGAATTAAAAGAGTGGGTTAAGAAAAATCCAGGTAAATTTACATATCCTGCCTCAATTGATTTTACGGGTAGCGCTTTTATAAGACAAGGATTTTATGAAACCTGTGGAGGATATGAGAAATATCTAAAACCAATAGATGAAAAGAGTCTTGTAGAAGACTCAAAGCCATTATGGAAATATTTAAATGAAATTAAGCCTTATTTATGGGAGCAGGGAAAGACCTATCCAGAGAGCCTTTCAAAGCTGGATCAGCTATACTCCAACGGAGAGATTTGGATGACAATGGGTTATGATGAAGCAAGAGCAGCTTCTGAAATAAAAAAAGGAACTTTTCCTAGCTCAACCAAAACTATGGTATTTAGCAGTGGAACCCTTTCAAATACACATTTTCTAACTATACCTTTTAACAGCCCAAATAAAGCTGGAGCAGAAGCAGTTATTAATTTTCTATTATCACCAGAGGCACAAATAGCAAAGTTTGATCCTAAGAATTGGGGAGATGGACTAGCTTTAGATTTTTCAAAACTATCAGAAGAGGATAAGAATAAAGTAAAAGCTATTAATAGAGGAGAAGCTACACTTCCTGAAGCAGAACTTGAAAGTCATAGAGTTCCAGAGATTAATGCCGGCTATGTAGAGTTTCTTCAAAAAGGTTGGATCCAAAATGTTTCAAAAAATTAAACCATATATTTTAATTTTGCCTGCAATGCTTGTAGTATCGACCTTGTTTTTAGGAGGTCTTGCCCTAGGTTTTCTTCAAAGTCTAGGGCTTTTTAGTATAATGGGAAATTCACATATCACTTTTAATTTTTATAAGCAGCTGGTTAGCTCTGTTGATTTTATAAAGTCTATAGGACTTACTTTTAAAATATCTGTTATTTCAACCACAGCTTCAGGTGCTCTTGCTATGATATTAACATATATATTGTTTATAATAGAAGAAAATAAAATTTCTAAAATACTTAGAAGGATTTTTCAGCTGCCTATTCTTGTACCACATATTACAGCTGCTTATCTTATAGGACTTTTATTTATGAAAAGCGGATGGATATCCAGCATAACCTATTATTTTGGGATAACTAAAAGTATGGAAGCCTTTCCTTCACTTATCAACAATATAAATAGTGTTGGTATAATAATCACCTATATATGGAAGGAAACCCCCTTTATTATACTTATGCTGATTCCTGCCATGCAACGAATAGAAACCTCCTGGCTTGAAATAGCTAGAGTTTTTGGTAGTGCTAGAAAAGAATTTTTTAAAGAAGTAGTAATACCTTTATTAATGTCTACATGGATATCTTCCATGCTTATAGTTTTTGCTTTTACCTTTTCAGATTTTGAAGTACCTTATTTACTAGGAGTTACCTATCCTAAACTTGCGGCAGTTTTTTCTTATGATATTTATATAAATGGAGAATTAATAATAAGACCTTTGGCTCTTGCTGCAAATTTTATGCTTACTATTATTACAGCAATTTTAGGTATTTTAGCCTATAAAATTATACAAAAATCGGATATAAAAAAACAGGTGAGATGGTGAGTTAATTTGAACAAGCTTAAAGCTGCAAAATTTATTATAATAGCAATAATATTTGCTTTCTTAATTATTCTTCCTTTTTTACCACTGATTATCACAAGCATATCCATAAACTATAGATGGCCTGCTGTATTTCCTAGTCAATTTAGTATTCGAGCTATTAGATATGTATTTTATGATAATCCCAATACCTATGAAGCTGTTATTAACACATTAGTTATTGGTATATCCGTAATTATTATAGATTTGATATTAGCTATACCTGCAGCTATGGCACTCACGAGATATGAGTTTAAAGGTAAAACAATAATGAAAGTGTTGTTATTTGCTCCAATAATTGTACCACCCTTTACAGCTATTATGGGGATGTATACCATATTTATTAAGCTTGGATTAACAGAGTCCATATTGGGAGTTATTTTAGCACATATATTGCCTAGCTTACCTTACATGATAAAGGCAATGATGGTTTCCTTTAATACATTAAACACTAATCTTGAAGATCAGGCATCAATTCTAGGTGCAAACAGGGCAAAGAAATTTTACTATATTATTTTTCCTCATTTGTTGCCTTCAATATTTGCAGGTGCAAGCCTTACTTTTTTAATATCCTCTAGTCAATACTTTTTGACTTTATTAGTAGGAGGAGGAAAAGTAGCTACTTTAGCTATAATAATGATTCCCTTTATAAATGGAGGAGATAAGGCTATCGGTTCTGTTTATAGTTTAATATTTTCTATTGTAGCATTGATTAATATCTCAATTTTAGATTTTGTATTAAAGACTTATTATAAAAATAAACACTTTAAAATACTTTAACTTTTGGAGTGGGGGAAATTATGCCTAAATTTGAACTTATAAACATAGAGAAAACCTTTCAAGGAAATAACAAATTAGATCATAAAGATGCTTTTATCTTATCAGATATAAACCTAAAAATTGAAGACGGAGAATTTGTTTCAATACTAGGACCTTCCGGCTGCGGGAAAACCACACTTTTAAAGCTTATGACGGGACTTATAAAGCCTGATAAAGGCAGAATATTAGAAGATAATAAGGACATTACTGATATGCCGGTTGAGAAGAGAAATTATGCTATGGTAGCACAGCAGCCCTTATTGTTTCCTAACATGGATTTATTAGATAATATATGTTTTGGTCTTAAAATGAAGAAAATAAATAAAGCTCAGAGGATTACTGAAGCATTGGATATGATTAATAAACTTAAACTTAATGGACTTGAAAAAAGGTATCCATCTCAGCTAAGTGGAGGACAATGCCAAAGAGGGGCTATTGCAAGAGCGCTTGTAGTAAAGCCTAAAGCTCTTTTCTTGGATGAAGCTTTTAATGCCTTGGATGAAGAATTAAGATTGGAACTTACAAGTTTTATCAGAGCTTATCATAAAAATAATGGCTTAACAACAATTCTGGTAACCCATGATAAGGATGAAGCCAATTACTTATCTGATAGAATTATTAATATATAAATGAATTTATAATAGTTGAGCTAAAAAGTAATTTTGATATATAATATTAAATGAATAAGCTTCTAGGAGGTAACTAAAGATGGATTTAGAAAGTATAAAGAGTTCAATTGCAGCAAATGTATATCATATTCCTGCAGAAAAAAAGGTAGCAATGCATAAGCATGATAGACATGATGAAATATTTTACTGTATACAAGGCGAAGGCTTTGGTGTACTTGAGGAAAGTGAAGTTGAACTTTCTGTTGGCAAGGCTTTTATTGTTCCAGCAGGCAGCATGCATGCCTTAAGATCAGATAAGGAAATGTATGTAGCTTCATTTTTAGTGCCAAAACTCTAATTTAAAACAAATGGCATACATAAGAGTTATTACTATAAATAAGTAATGACTCTTATGTATGCCATTATTATTATCTGATAGAATTATTAATATGATATAATAATTATTAAAGCAATAATTGAAAGGTTTAATAATAGCAGCAAACAATAAAATGGTGCTTCACAATAGTTTTCTCAATATAAAATCAATACTTTTTGTATTAAAGGAGAAGTTTATGAAACACAATGCTAAAGCTTTGATAAGTGAATCATTTAAACAGTTATTAGCCAAGAAATCTATAGATAAGCTAACTGTGAAAGGACTTTGTGAATATTGCGGAGTAAACAGGCAGACCTTTTATAATCACTTTACTGATATTATGGACGTTTTTAAATTCGTATTTTTTCAGGAACTATCAATAGAAATTGCGCAAAATAGAACCTTTGAAACCTGGGGTGGTGGTTTCATGGCTACAATGAATTATCTGAAGAAGAATTCAAAAATGATTTTGCATGTATATAATTCTTCTTATTGGCCTGAAACCAATATCTACCTTACAGGTCTGTCTTACAGACTGCTGGATTCCGTAGTGGATGAGTGCATCGAAAAGTTAGGAGTAAAACTAGAAACTAAGGATAAAAATTTCATTATAAATTTCTATATACATGTGTTTAATGGTCTTATGATAGATTGGGTAAGTGAAGGAATGGAAGAGGAACCGGAAATTATTCTTAAGAAGCTTTTGATTATGATATCAGGAAGTATTCCTCGCTCTGTAGCTGCCTTTGTAAAAGAAGAAATAAAATAAATTTTTAATATATAAATAAAAGTGTTAAAATAGACACTTTTATTTTTTTGTCTATTGATAAAAGATTAACAAAAATTATACAATATATGTATAAAACACTAATTTTATATATTAGGGGGTATATTATGTTTGTGTTCAACTATAGTCAAGGGGCATCAGCATTAAGTGTATGGGGAGTTTGGATAATTGTTTTTATATCACTTTTTGGCTTTAATGAGGCAGCTCGTAGATGGAAATATGTAGGCTTTTTCAGCTTTGTTATTTTGCCGCTGACACTTTCAATATTATGGTTTACGGTATTAAATGAAACAACTTATACAGATTGGTTTCATTTAGCAAAGGTGTATTCTTCCACAGCTGGATGTATAGGCTTTTGGTGCATCAGGCACGTTAAGTTTAGAAACAAAGTCACAGGCATAGAATGGAAACTATCTGATAAAAAGTGGGCACTATGTTTTCCACCTCTTATTCTTGCAATAAACATTATGGAAGCAGTAATCCGTGATTTTCAAGTGGGTATTCAATATGCTGGTGGAGGAAATTTAGTAGATGAGGCCATGTATGTACTTGGAGGGCCTTGGAATTTTATGAACGGTATAGCTGGTATTTTAAACATAATAACTATAACAGGATGGCTTGGAATTTGTATAAAAAAACAGACGGCTAATGATGGCAGCAAAGATATGCTGTGGCCTGATATGCTGTGGTTTTGGATAATAGCTTATGATTTATGGAACTTTGCCTATACTTACAATTGTCTTCCGGGTCATTCCTGGTATTGCGGTTTTGCTCTGCTGCTAGCTCCAACTCTCTGTGCATTTACAGTGGGAAAAGGAGCATGGCTTCAGCATCGTGCACAAACCTTGGCAATATGGTGTATGTTTGCACAGACCTTCCCAGCATTTATTGACAAAGGGGCCTTTGCAGTATCATCCTCCTATAATAAAATACCGCTGTTTGCATTCAGCCTGTCAGCTTTACTTGCAAATATAGGAGTATTTATCTACATGATTTATAAAGTAGTTAAAACAAAGAGAAATCCTTATCTTGGGGAACTTTATACAGATCTTAAGGAATATAAGGAAATCAAGGCACTTGAAGAGGGCGTATCATTAAATCAAGGTAATGTTTTTAATTTATAAAAAAGATAATAATGTAACTTTAATAAATGAGGGTGTGAAGCATATGGATGCATATAAAGTTTTGGAAATTAAACAAAGTGTTTTTGAAGATAACGATAAACAAGCAGCTCTCCTTAGGGAGGAATTAAAAAAGAATAAGACATTTTTATTGAATTTAATGTCATCACCAGGTTCCGGTAAAACAACAACTGTTTTAAGAACTATTGAAGCCTTGAAGGATGAAATGAGCATTGGAGTTTTAGAAGCAGATATTGACTCAGAGGTGGATGCTCATACTGTTTCAAAAACTGGGGTAAAAGTAATCCAGCTGCATACAGGGGGAATGTGCCATCTGGATGCAGGTATGACTAAACAAGGCCTGCTAGGGCTTGGAACAGAAGAACTTGAGTTTGTAATCTTAGAAAATGTAGGGAATTTGGTATGTCCAGCAGAATTTGATACAGGAGCATCAAAAAATGCCATGATTTTAAGTGTACCCGAGGGAGATGACAAACCGCTAAAGTACCCTCTAATGTTTTCAATTGTGGATGTTGTATTAATTAACAAAATTGATGCAATAGCTAATTTTGATTTTGATTTTAAGAAAGTAGAAGAGCGTGTTAAAAAATTGAATCCTAATATCAAGGTTATACCCATATCTGCAAAAAATAGTCAGGGAATTGATGAATGGATTAATTGGATTCGCAGCGAAGTTAAAAACTGGAATAAGGCATAATGCCATAGTGAAATATTACTTGGGGGGGAATGAATGTGGTTAAGAAAAAAGTACTTGAAATGGCCAATAAGATTGCTGCTGGAATTACAGGAGGACTTATAAAAGTAAAGCCAGAAGATCCGGAATATAGAATTTTTGAGCCTCTTGTTACAGATGAAATGGCAGAAGTAGCACTTTGTCTTGAAATAAGAAAACCTAAAACTGTAGAAGAGGTTGCTGCTAAGTGCAGAAAGCCAGTTGAAGAGGTAGAGAAAATGCTTTATCAAATGGCTTTAGATGGAGTTATAAAATTAGAAATAATAGATGGTGTTAATCAATACTGTTTAGAGCTGTTTGTTCCAGGCTGTATGGAATACATGGTGGATAACAAAGTAAACTTGGAGAAGTACCCAGTAATTGGTCAGTGTTTTGAAGAATATACAAGAAAATTAGGTGCATTAATGGCAGGAAATATTCCAGTTGGCTTAGGTGTAATGAGAGTTATTCCGGTTCAAAGTGCTATTGATGGAGATACAAGAAAAGCTTCTTATGAGGAAATAGAATATATTCTTAATAATAATGATCGTTTTGCTGTTACGGATTGTGCCTGTCGTGCATCTATGAGAATCCTTGGACAAGGATGTGGTCATAGAGTTGAGGATATATGCCTTAGGCTTGGTCCAGTTGCCGATTATTATATTCGTACAGGAAGAGGCAAAGAAGTTACTAAGGAGGAAGCATTTAATATTTGCAAACAAGCTGAAAAAGAAGGGCTAATGCATCAGATACCTAATTTATCAGGTCCAGGAAATGCCCTTGCTATTTGTAATTGCTGTGGATGTTCTTGTTTTGGACTTAGAAATACAAATCTTTATAGAAATCCTGATTGGTCTAGATCAAACTATATTTCACAAGTGGATACAGATAAATGTGTTGCTTGTGGAGAATGTGTAGAAAACTGTCCATCAAATGCTTTAAGATTGGGTCAAAAATTATGCTTAAAGAAACCTATTGAGATTCCTAAGGAAAAAGATACTCCATATGATACTAAATGGGGAAAAGACAAGTGGGATTTTGATTATCGTCATCGTAAAGTTGTTGATGAGAGTGGAACAAGTCCATGTAAAACTGGATGTCCAGCTCATATAGCAGTTCAAGGATATATTAAGATGGCATCACAAGGAAAATATAGAGATGCATTAGAGCTTATAAAGAGAGAAAATCCATTACCAGCTATCTGCGGACGTATTTGTCCAAGAAATTGTGAAGCTGTTTGTACTAGAGGAGATGTGGATGAACCACTTGCAGTTGATGAAATTAAAAAATTTATTGCTGATCAGGATTTAAATGCTAAGCACCGCTATGTACCTGAAAAAATGGTAAAAAGAGCAGGGAAAATTGCTGTAATTGGTGCTGGCCCTGCAGGACTTTCTTGCGCATATTTCCTAGCTGTTAATGGATATGAAGTAACAGTGTTTGAAAAGCAAAATGCCTTAGGTGGTATGCTAACACTTGGAATTCCTTCCTTCAGGCTAGAAAAAGAGGTTGTAGAGTCAGAGATTGATGTACTCAAAGAATTAGGAGTAGAATTTAAAACAGGAGTTGAAGTTGGTAAGGACGTAACAATTCCTGAATTAAGAAAACAGGGCTATAATGCATTTTATATAGCAATAGGTGCACAAGAAGGAAGAAGTCTTGGGCTTGAAGGTGAAAGTTCTGAAGGAGTAATGACTGGTGTAGAGTTCCTACTTAGAGTAAACCTTGGTGAAGATTTAAGGTTAGAAGGATCTGCAGTTATTATCGGTGGAGGAAATGTTGCTATTGATGTTGCTAGAACTGCTGAGAGAATTGGTGCTTTAAGAGTAGATATGTTCTGCTTAGAGAGCAGAGAAGAAATGCCTGCTCTTGATGAAGAAATTGAAGAAGCAGAGGCAGAAGGAATTGAGATAAATAATTCATGGGGTCCAAAGAGAATTGTAGTAGAAAATGGTCATGTAGTTGGAGTGGAATTTAAAAAATGTATTTCTGTTTTCGATGAAAATAAGAGATTTAATCCTAAATTTGATGAAAATACAACAAAGATTGTAAAAACAAACCATGTATTGATTTCAATTGGTCAAGGAATAGATTGGGGCTCATTATTAGAAGGCTCTAAGATTGAATTGAATCCTAACAAGACAATAAAAGCTGACCCAATAACTTTCCAAACAGGTGAGGAAGATGTATTTACCGGGGGAGATGCTTTAACTGGACCAAAATTTGCTATCGATGCTATTGCACTAGGAAAACAAGGCAGCATTTCAATTCATCGTTATGTCCATGGGGACAGTTTGACATTAGTTAGAGAAAGAGAATACCATGCTCTTGATAAAGAAAATTTGAGTTTGGATGGATATGATCGTTTACCAAGACAAAGAGCACTTCATGTAGAAGGAAGTAAATCAAAAGAAACCTTTAAGGATATGCGTATTACCTTTACTGAAGAGCAAGTTAAGAAGGAAACTCAGCGCTGCCTTGGCTGCGGTGCTACAGTTGTAGATCAATATCAATGTGTTGGCTGTGGAATTTGTACTACTAAATGTAAATTTGATGCAATTTCACTTGTTAGAAAATATGATGCTGCTGGTACAGATATTGATCATATGAAACCTATAGTTATAAAACACGTTATTAAACGTCAAGGTAGAATTGCAGTTAAAAGTGTGAAGAAATTATTCACAAAATAAAAGTAAAAGAGGGGGAGCGTAAGTTCTCTCCTTCTTTATACTTTCACTTAAGAGGTGATAAGATTGCATGAAATAGGAGTTTTGATAGGAGTTATTGAAACTGTTGAAAATATAGCAAGAAAAAATGCGCTAACAAAAATCGATACCTTAGTGCTTCAAATTGGGGAGCTTTCATCTATGATACCAAGGTATATTGAAGCCTGCTACCCTGCTGCTGTAGATGGTACGCTGCTTAAGGATACGAAGCTGAAAATTGAAATTTTGCCAGCTAATGCTATTTGTAAAAATTGTAATAAGGTATTTAATCTCCTTGAGAATAACAGCAAATGTCCAAAGTGCGGAAGTAAGAACTTAGATATATTATGCGGAAAAGAATTTATAATTAAGGAGATTATTGCCTTCTGATGGAGATTATAATGGTGACTGTAAAGCTTTGCACCAATCAGCAGATAATGGAGTGACATGGAAATATATAAAAGAAGTTCATAATAAATAGTTAACATAGGTTAATAAATATTTGGGATTATTTGCCGTATGATTTTTCTTAATATTGACAAATATAAACATTTTTAATATAATATTGGTAATAAGACAATTGATTATTTTGAATTAAATTTATGAGTCAACATGGCTGCATAATATTTATTGTATTGCATTTGTTTCAACAGAATAAAAATTGCGTGTAACTTCTTAAACAGAAGGCAAGAGCAAAAAGGGTAATGTACCCATTTTGCTCTTTTTTGTCTTTCTATTACTTACACTTATTTTATTTAGGGGGGTGATAAATGGAATATTTAACTAGACATAGAACTGCTTAAAAAAATTAAAGGCTTATATGATTACGGTTTTGGTCTAAGCTATTAAAAATTTGAAAAGGAAGTGTAGACGAATTGAATATTAAGTCTTCAAAAAGGTTCGTAAGCATTTTTGCAGCAACTGCCATGGTTTTAAGTCTAATACAGTTTCGACCTGTATTAGCAGTTGATGCCTTAAATTCCTCAGGCCAGTATAAATTAAGCATCTCACCAACACCTCAATATGTAAAAGAAAATCCTGGAGGGTTTGAGATAACTCCGAAGGTGGGACTGGTCATCAGTGATAAAACAGATCCTTATGCACTGCAGGTAGTAAAAGACTCACTAAAATCTTCTGGAGTAACAAGTGTAGAAGAAAAGAAAGCATCAGATCCACAAGTAAGTAATGAAGTTACAGTATGGGTAGGGGGACCTTCTGAAATTCCTGAGACTGATAAGATACTTGAATCTCTTGATATAGAAGGACCTGATAATCTTAAGGCAGAGGGTTATGTATTAGCAATTGGAAAAGACCACAATGGAAACAGAGATATAGTTTTGGCTGGTAAAGATAGTACTGGAACCTTTTACGCTGCCCAATCCTTTAGTCAGATTATAAGGGGAAATACGCATAATATATGGGTGCCCTGTGTTGAGGTGCGTGATTATCCAGTGATGCAATATAGGGGGGCAATAGAAGGTTTCTATGGTACTCCATGGTCACATCAAAATAGACTTGATCAGATTGATTTTTATGGAAAAATGAAGATGAATACATACATATATGCACCAAAGGATGACCCATATCACAGGGATAAATGGAAGGAACCATACCCGGCAGATAAATTGGCACAGCTTCAGGAACTTGTTAATAAGGCTAAAGAAAATCATGTTGACTTCAACTTTGCTATATCTCCAGGGTTATCTATTAGGTTTTCAAATGATGATGATTTTAAAGCACTAGTGAACAAGGCACAAGCAATGTATGATTTGGGTGTAAGAACCTTCTCTATCTTACTTGATGATATTGATTCAACCTTAAGGGATCCTCAGGACAAGGCAATGTTCGGAAATGACTCCAATCCACCTGCTGCAGCTCAGGCTTATCTTCTTAATAGATTTGAAAGAGAGTTCATCAAAACTCATCCTGGTGCAAACCCACTTGAAACTGTTCCTACAGAGTACTATGTAGCTAGGCATACACCATATTTAGACAGATTGGCTGAACTTTCTGATCCTGAAATTGTATTTATGTGGACTGGACCGGCTGTGGTACCTGCAGCAATAACAGCTGATCAGGCAAAAACCATAAAGGAAGTTTACAAACATCCTGTTTTAATATGGTATAACTATCCGGTTAATGATTACTGCAGAAACCAGCTGTTAATGGGGCCAGAAAAGGGGTTAGACCCTGCACTTTCTGAAAATGGAATAGTAGGTATAATCTCCAATCCAATGAATGAGGCAGAGGCTTCTAAGATTCCTGTTTTCACAATAGCTGATTATAACTGGAATCCAAAGGCATATAATTCCGATGATTCCTGGATGAGAGCAATGAAAGATTTTGGCCCTAACGTAGTTGACTCCTTATATACTTTCTCTGACAATGCAAGATCATCCATACTAAGCAGTCAAGAATCAACTTCACTAAAGCCCATTGCAGATGAATTCTGGAACAATTTTATGGATGCTGATTTAAATGCACTTAAAAAGACATCAAAAGCTTTAATAAATGAATTCCAAAAGGTACAAAAGGCACCATCAGATTTACGCAATAACCTTCAAAACAAGGGCTTCCTTACTGAAACAGACAATTATCTCACAAAGCTTGAGGCACTTGGAACTTCAGGAATAGCTGCAGTTAACATGATGACTTCACTTGCAAATAAGGATACAGAGTCTACCTGGAAGTACAGAGTTGAATTGGGGAAAGCATACAATCAGGCAAAATCAATTAATTTAGTTATAGGTTCAAAGGTTATAATACCCTTTATAGAGAAAGCGTTAAATGAATATGATAAAACTGTAAATACCGGCAAGGTAAAAACCTTCTCCACCATTGGAACCTATTCTGATTACACTCTTGATAAAATGACAGATGGCAATAATAATACCTGGTACTGGGCAGACAGAAACCCAAATACAGGGGATTACTTTGGAATAGACCTTGGGAAACCTACTGATATCTATACCATACACATTTTAATGGGAAAAGATACAAAGGCAACTGATTATATGAGAAATGCTGTTGTTGAATATTCTCTTGATAATGTCAATTGGACAGCACTAACAGGGCAGTTGAGCGTTCCTGATATAACCTTGAATAATATTTCTATAAAAGCACAATATGTTAGACTTAGATGTGCTAAGGGTTATACACCATACTGGATACAAGTAAGGGAGTTCTCAGTGGGAACAACCCCATTAGAAGTAACATCAACACTTTCTTCATATAACACCTATAACAACTATACTGCAGACAGAATGACAGATAACGATCCTAATACCTTCTACTGGACAGCAAGATCACAAAAAATAGGGGACTATTTTGGAGTTGACCTTGGAGAGCCTAAAGACGTTAAAACCGTTAATATACTAATGGGATCGCCCTGGAGAGATACAGACTATACAAAAAAAGGTGTTGTTGAATATTCCCTTGATAATAGTACCTGGACAGCTTTAACAGATACCCTCACTCAAAGAGAGATTTCATTAGAAGGCCTATCAATAAAGGCAAGATATTTAAGGTATAGAGCATTACAAGATGATTCAGATTGGCTGAAGGTACGTGAATTCTCAGTAAACCGTAAGGCTGGAGACATTGCCATAAGCGGAACTCCTGAAGGAGAAAAAGGTTTTGGTTTACTTAATATTGCAGACCGCGACATAGACACTGCATATAAGGCAGCTGTGTTACCGGCAGCTGGAGATAAGATTGTTCTTGACTTCCCAGCAGTTAAAACTGTTACTAAATTATTGATTCTGCAGGACCCAGAAGCTATATCCAACGCAGTTGTTGATGTAAGGGACAGCAGCAACAATGTAGTACAAATAGGGACTCTTTCGAAGGCATATAATAATCTTACTGTTGGCAAGGACATAAATCAAGTTATTATCAACTGGGTTAGTAACGGTGTAAAGCCTGTTATTTACGAATTAATTCCTACTTATGAGTAAATTATAATAGGCCAACAAATATTTGGATTGAGTCCTAGTAGGATACTTAGCTAGTTGTATAATTAATTTTGTTAAAAACGCTGTGATTAGTTCGAATTACTAACTCACAGCGTTTTTTGTGATGCTAAAAATTATTGTATAGACAGCAAATTTTTTAATATAAGTTATTTTCTTCTTCTAATTATCATCATTCAAAGGTTAATTTATAATTTATCTTCTAAAAATATATTGACTTGAATATGAATAATGATATAATTGTTCGTATGCGAATGAATCGAAAGCGAACAATTATGATACGAAATAATTTTGTAAAATAATAGGAGGGCAAAATGTATTTAAGTAATACAAATGTGGAAGCGGCAAGGCTTTTTTCTGAAGTAAGTAAAATTATAAAACAAACCATAAGGAAAAACTTTGTAGGTGCTGATGTAACCATTCCGCAAAGCATGGTACTTCATACACTATGTAAGTATGGAAAAATGAAGATCAGCGATATAAGTGAACAAATTCACCTAACCAACAGCACTGTTTCCGGTATAGTGGACAGATTAGAAAACCACGGACTGGTGGAAAGAACAAGAAATTGTGAAGACAGAAGAACAGTTTATGTAAATGTAACTAAAAAGTTCATTGACGAGTATAAAGGTCATAAGAAAATAGAAGAAAGCTTTTTGGATTTACTTAGTTCAGCTACTCCAGAAGAAATGGACAAGATAATTGATGGATTGAGCACATTAAAAAGAATATTAATTGACAGAATGGAGAGGTAACATTATGTTAAGACTTTACAGATTTTTAAAGCCATATACTATTATGGTTATAGGTGTTGTAATTTTAGTAACCTTACAGGCTTTAGGAGACCTTTATCTTCCTACTTTGATGTCAGACATAATAAATGACGGTGTTATGCAGGGAGACACAAACAAGATTTTTCATATTGGCGGTGTGATGCTTCTGGTTGCTTTAGGAGGAGTTATTTGCTCAGTTATTGCCAGCTTATTGTCTTCCAGGTCTGCATCAGGCCTTGGGGAAATTATTCGAAATAAAGTATTCAGGAAGGTTGAGAGTTTTTCACTACATGAATTTGATAAATTTGGTACTGCAACATTAATTACAAGAACCACAAATGATATCACACAAATTCAAATGGTTACCATTATGATAATGCGTATGATGATCAGTGCACCAATTATGTGCATAGGCGGTATTATAATGGCACTTAGAAAAGATGGGTCACTTACCTGGGTTTTAGGAGTTTCAATACCAGTTCTTATATTGGTTGTAGGAATAATAGCATCACAGATGATACCTCTTTTCAAAAAAGTACAGGTAAAGGTTGATAGAATAAATCTTGTCTTACGTGAAAAACTTACAGGAATCAGGGTTATACGTGCTTTTAATACAATAGACAAAGAAGCAAAGCGTTTTAATGAAGCTAATGTTGATCTTACAGAAAACTATATCAAGGTTAATAGAATTATGGCATTTATGATGCCATCCATAATGCTTATTATGAACTTTACTTCACTGGCAATTCTCTGGTTCGGTGGCAAACGTATCAGTGAGGGAACACTGGATTTAGGTGCACTTTCTGCATTTACTCAATATGCAATGCAAATCATGATGTCAATGCTTATGCTTTCAATGATGTATATCATGGTTCCACGTGCACAGGCTGCAGCAGCGAGAATTAATGAAGTACTTGATACTGTACCGGATATAACAGATGCAAAGAAAATTATGGACAAGTTTGAAGGCAGAGGATATGTTGAATTTAAAGATGTAACCTTCAATTATCAAGGAGCTGAAGAACCTGCTCTTAGAAACATTTCCTTTACTGCAAAACCTAATGAAGTCACTGCTATTATTGGAAGTACTGGCTCCGGCAAGTCTACATTAATAAATCTTATTCCAAGATTTTATGATATACAAAGTGGAAATATTTTAGTTGATGGTGTAGATGTAAGGGAGATTTCACAGGAAGACCTTCGAAAAAAGATAGGTTTCGTTCCTCAGAAGGCGGTTTTATTCTCAGGTACTATAGCTGATAATATCAGATTCGGAAATGATAATGCAAGTGACGAAGAGGTTAGGCATGCCGCTGAAGTCGCGCAGGCAGCTGATTTTATTGAAAATATGGATGGAGGCTATTCTCACGAAATCGCTCAAGGTGGTACAAATGTTTCTGGTGGTCAAAAGCAGCGTCTCTCTATAGCACGTGCATTAGTCAGAAAGCCTGAAATATATATTTTTGATGACAGTTTCTCTGCTTTAGACTTTAAAACAGATGCAAAGCTTAGGGCGGCACTTAAGAAGGAAACTTTGGATTCAACTGTGATTATTGTTGCCCAAAGAGTTGGTACAGTTATGGATGCAGATAGAATTATAGTTTTAGATGAAGGTTCTGTTGTAGGAATCGGAACTCATAAGGAATTACTTGAAAAGTGTGACGTTTACCGTGAAATTGTATCCTCACAACTTTCAGAGGAGGAAATAGCATGAGTGAAAACAGAGAAAGCAGTAAACCAGCAGGAGGCCGAAGGGGCGGACCAATGGGTGGAATGGGAAGACCTGTAGAAAAAGCAAAGGACTTTAAAGGCTCCTTCAAAAGGCTTCTAGGATATTTAAAACCACATAAAACTAAGCTCGCAATTGTTCTTATATTTGCTATTTTAAGTACTACCTTTACAATAGCAGCTCCAAAAATAACAAGTAAGGCAATGAATAAATTGCAAAATGCTTACATGGCTCGTAAGATGTTATCTGAAATGGCAAAGGGTCAAAATAAAGCAATAGATCAAATGAACAGCAAAATGGGAGATGTTGAAAAAGAAGCTGTAGATAAAATTATTGACAAAATGGCTGACGGTCAGAAAACAGCAGTAGATAAAATAACCACAAGTATGGGGGATGCTCAATCAAAAGCTGTTGATGAGATATATAAAAATATGGCAGTACAAGTGTATCAAGGTGTACTGACAGGACAGAAAACTGCCGTTGATAAAATAACTACTCAGATGGCAGCTGCTCAAAAGTCAATGGTTGATAAAATTAAGCAGCAAATGCAGCAGGCGCAGCAGGCAGCCCAAAATGGGATTCAGGTTCCTCAGCAAGACCCTGAGTCTTTGGCGGCCATTCAAAGCTTAATGCAGCTGCCCATGATTGATGCAACAAATGACAGAGCAACAAGAGTTAAAACTACTCTTCAGTTTATTGATATTCTTGAGGCTATGCCTGCAAATGGACAGATTGATAAGGCTTCTCTTGCACCATTAAAGGAATTATTGAATATTCAAATGCTGGACAAAGCTAAGGTAGGAAATGATAAAGTTACTGTAATCAAAAAATTCATGAGTACTGCAAAGAAGCTGCCTGGAGGCAGCAGCGCACAAAGCTCAATGAGTCTTACTACGGCACAAATGAATGAGGTGTATAATAAAATTGCCAAGATGACAGACTTTAGCGCTAAAACTTCAAGCTCAAATTCCAAGATGGATCAAAAGGCTGCGGATGCTGTAGAAAAATTGCTGAAGCTTCCATTGATAAACAACATTCAAGATACTGCAGAGAAGAAGAATACTTTAAATCAGCTAATTGATATATTCAAAGATATGCCTGATATGTCAAACAGCAGTAATACTTCAAGCTCTGGAAGCCAGATAAATAAGTCAGACCTACAGACTATTAAAGACTTATTGGCAGTGCCGGATATAAGCACAATTAATGATTCAAAAGAAAAGACTGCATCAGTAATCAAATTGGTTGATGTACTTGGTAAAATGCCTAAGGTGGACAACGGTTCAAGTACACAATCAAATGACACAATGAATCCTGAAGAGCTTAATAGTGTAAAAGAATTATTAAGTTTACCAATGCTAAACTCAATAACTGACACTAATGAAAAAGCTAAAGTTACAAGCAAAATGCTTGATATATTCGGCAGCATGCCGGAGATAGATACTACTAACAGTTCAAATTCAAAAAATAAAATAGATACAAAGAGTATAAAGTCAATTCAGGAGTTTATTGCACTTCCAAAGCTGGATACATTAACCGATGCCAATCAAAGGGCTGATGTAACTAAGAAAATTTTGGATTTGGGAAGTGAATTGACAAAGACCATGGATAATGCTCCTACAGATCCAAAAGATAATGTGAAGTTTACTGATGATCAAATAAAGTCAGTAATTACTGCAATAAGAGAAACAAATGGTGAATATGATTTCCACTATATTGGAATAATTGCGCTTATACTAATAGGAATGTATGTAATAAGTGCATTATTCAGCTTGACAATGGGTCTTGTAATGTCAGGAGTTTCACAGAAGACAGTCCGTGATTTAAGGAGAGAGGTAGACGAAAAGCTTGCAAGGCTGCCGCTTAAGTACTTTGATATGCATGCTCATGGTGATATTTTAAGCCGTGTTACAAATGACGTTGATACTATTGCAACTACTTTGCAGCAGAGCTTAACACAAATAATTACATCTGTTGTGTCTATAATCGGTTATATCATAATGATGCTTACAATCAGTCCTGTTTTAACACTTATTGTAATAGCTACTTTACCGCTGTATATTATAGCTACAGTTACTATTGCTAAGAAGTCACAGAAGTACTTTGCAGCTCAACAAAAGGAAATCGGCCTTATTAGCGGGCATGTAGAAGAAATGTACACAGGACATAAAATAGTAAAAGCTTTTGGACATGAAAAAGATTCAATAGAAGAGTTTGAAGCAATAAATAAAAGACTAAAAAATGCAGGCTGGAGAGCTCAATTTGTTTCAGGTATTATGTACCCGCTAATGAACTTTATAAGCAATATTGGTTATGTGGGAATAAGTATGGTAGGTGGTATTTGGATTACTAAGAGTATATTGGGTTTAGGAGATATACTTGCCTTTATTCAATATTCAAGATCCTTTACTATGCCTATAGTTCAAACTGCAAATATAGCTAATATAATACAATCAACTGTAGCTTGTGCTGAACGTGTATTCGAAATATTGGATGAAGATGAGGAAATTCCTGACAACAGTGATGCTGTAGTACTGAAAAATCCAAAGGGAGAAGTTGCCTTTGAACATGTTGATTTTAGATATGTAGAAGATGTACCTCTAATAGAAGACATGAATTTGGAAGTGAAACAGGGACATACAATTGCCATTGTTGGACCTACAGGGGCAGGTAAAACAACACTTGTAAATCTGTTAATGCGTTTCTATGAGATAAATGCAGGTAAGATATCAATTGACGGAATTAATATTAATGATATCAAACGAAGTGAATTGCGGAAGATGTTTGGTATGGTTCTTCAAGATACATGGCTGTACAATGGATCAATTAAAGACAATATAGCTTACGGTAAAGAAGAAGCTGCCATGGAAGACATTGTCCGAGCTGCAAAAGCTGCCCATGCTGACCACTTTATAAGAACACTGCCTCAAGGATATGATACAATCCTAAATGAAGAAGGAACAAATATTTCGCAGGGGCAAAAGCAGCTCTTAACTATTGCACGTGCAATACTTGCAGATCCAACAATATTAATTCTTGATGAGGCTACTAGTAGTGTTGATACCAGAACAGAAGTATTAATACAAAAGGCTATGGCTAATTTAATGAAGGATAGAACAAGCTTTGTAATTGCCCACAGACTTTCTACTATCCGTGACGCAGAGCTTATCTTAGTTATGAATAAGGGAAGAATTATTGAAATGGGTAATCACAAGGAATTGCTCAGCAAGGGTGGTTTCTATGCTGATCTATACAACAGCCAGTTCACAGGTGCTAACCTGGATAGTGAAGCTGTGTAATATATTTAAGATTAATTAAAAAGGTAAAATTAAGGTGACTCTATGCATATATAAGACCACGTATGCATAGGGTCACTTTTGATTTTATAATAAAATGTTTTTATATTGACTTATGATAAAAACTTTCCTAACATATATAATATATATGAAAAGTCTTTAAACCATCAGGAGGTCAAAATGGAAGTGAATAGCAGCACAGAGCAGTCAGCTAATGAATATATTGAAAAATTAATGATACTTTATAGAGCCCTACTAAAGGATTTTAACGAATACTTCATAGAAAAGACAAAGGAGTTTGGTTTTTCAGGTTCACAATGGTTTTCCATAAATGCAATTTATGAAAATCCAGGAATCAATCTTCAAGAATTAAGCAAAAAATTAAATTTATCAAAGAGTACTGTTTCGAGTTTAGTTGATAGATTAGTAGAGCAAGGATATATCATTCGAGAAATTCCTGAGGATAACCGTAGAATTGTAAAGTTATCCTTATCTAATTATTTTTATGAAAAATTCAATCTGAAAAATATTAGAAGTGAATATTTTGCTGATATTTCTAAAAATGCGTCAATTGAAGATTTAAAGGAAGTTGTAAATGGACTAGAAAAATTTCAGGAGCTTATCAATAAGAGTAAGTCTTTTAGATAAGCGTAATAAAGGCAGATGGTGGAGTATCTAAGAGTAATCTTACTTTTTAATAAAAGGATACAATCATACCACCTTTGCCTGCATAGGTTCCCATAGTTGCACCCATATAATTTATAATTACATCCTTGGGATTATATTTATTTATAATCTCATCTCTTAAATACTCTGCATCCTCAAGGTTATCTATATGAGTGATTCCAAACACCGTATCTTTAAAATCAGTTTTTCTTTCTCCAATTAATTCTATTGTTCTTTTTAAGAACTTTTTCTTACCACGGACTTTTTCAGTTAATTTTACTTTTCCCTCATCGTTTTCAAGTAAAACCTTGATATCAAGTACCTTGGCTAATGAACCTTGAAATTTGCTGAGACGGCCGCCTTTAACAATGTTTTCTAAGGTATCTAATAAAATTAATATATTTGAATGTTTACGATATTCCATAAGATATTCAACTATTTTTTCTATGGATAATCCTTCATCAGCAAGCTTTCTCGCTGCTATTAACTGAAGGCCATGAGCCAATGACCCTGCTAAGGTATCAAAAACAGTTACATCGACCTGAGACATATCTCTTCCAATGCAAGCTGATTGGTAAGTTCCGCTTAGCCCTGAAGATATTGTAAGGCAGAGAATTGGACCCTTACTAGCTAAAGTTTTAAATAAATCTGCAAAGGCTCCTGGCGAAGGTTGAGAAGTTTTTGGCAGCTCTTTAGAATTATTAAGCATTGTGTGAAAGTCCTGCGGCGTTAAATCAATTCCTTCTTGATATTCCTTACCATCAATGGTTATAGTTAAAGGCACTACGTGAATGTCATATTTATCAATAAGCTCCTTAGGTAAATCAGCAGAACTGTCTGTAACTAACTGAATCATCTTAATCACAACCTTACTTTTGTATTTTATAGGCATACTATATATAAATAATTTTCATTCTAAAATTTGGTATTATCTACTCTAATTATACCACTTATAGCATGAAATTTATCAATAGTGGACATGCATCTTAAAATAAAATATGTTATTATAAGATAGGAAAAATAACTATATACAATAAAGCATTATCTAAGAATTTTTTGCAAGACTGATGCTTTATTTTTTAATGCTATTATTTAAGGAGATTTAAAATGGGAAAAAAAGCAGTATTTTTTGATGTTGATGGAACTTTAATAGATTGTGTTAATGGAATGAATTACGTACTAGATTCTACAAAGGAAGCTATTAATAAAATTAAGAGAAATGGAGATCTAGCAGTACTAGCTACTGGAAGACCAAAGTCTTTTTTATACGATGAAATTACAAAGCTAGACTTTGATGCATATATAACCTCTAATGGTGCATATGTAGAACTTGATGGTAAAGCTATATACAATAGAACCATTGATAAAGAAACTATAGATAAAGTTATTTCAATGTGCCAAGTAGAGAATATGGACTATGTATTTGAGGGTCAAGAGCTTTCCTATTTTTCAGACTTTAACTCTAAAAATATAAAACAATTAGTAAGTGCCTTTTCTATACAAAAAAGATGCTTAACTGATAAAGCAGAAAGCAAAGATATTTCAGCAAATAAAATGGTATTGATTTTTGATAATGAAAGACAAAAGGAAATTAGTTTTGAGCTGCTTAAGGATCAGTTTACCTTTATGAGACACCCAGGTGAAAACTCCTATGATATATACTTCAAGGATTGCACAAAGGCAGATGGTATAAAAAGACTGATAGATTATCTTAACATTAAATTAGAAGATACCTTTGCCTTCGGTGATGGAATTAATGATATTGAAATGCTGCAAACAGTAGGCTGTGGTATAGCCATGGGTAATGCAAATGAAAAATTAAAAAAAGTTGCAAACTTAGTTACCGATGATGTTTTTTCTCATGGCATATATAACGCTCTTATTAGTCTTCAGCTTATTGCATAGGAGGCCCCTATCTGCCTAAATATGATTCTTTACCGATACTATAAGGTTCTAGCAATTTTTGCTAGGACCATTTCTTTTTTACTAATAGTGGAAAGTATATTATAATATATTTGTTACTCATAATTTTTTTGAGGTGGTATTATGGTTAAAATTATTAAAGACACTATTTATGAGAGTCCATCTGTTTTAGATGTGTTAAGCAAAATTAAAGATGAGAAGGATAATTACTGGATAGACATGGACAACCCATCCCCAGCAGATTTAGAGGAATTAAAAAAGTTTTATATGTTTCATTCTCTTTCTATAGAAGATTGTATATCAAAGACTAAACGTTCTAAAATCGATGAATTTGATAATTATCATTTTCTAATTGCAGTTACTCATCAAAGCAGCCAAGGTAATTATTATTCTTATAGGAATTTATATATTTTTATTGGTGAAAATTATTTAATCAGCATTCATTATGGTGAAAGTAAAGTTATAAGTGACATAATAAATAAGTATAAAAAGGAAATGGATATATTTCAAAATGGCATAGGTTTTCTATTGTATCATATTTTAGACGAAGCTGTAGACCAGTATTTTCTTCTAACTGATAGACTTGAGGAAGCTATTAATACCCTTGAATTTAAAGCCATGAATAAACCTGTGCAGGATACATTAAATGAGATAATGAAGACTAAGAGAGATGTAACCAAGCTTAGAAGGGTGGTTTCCCCTCTGCGTGAAGTTATAAATACACTCTTAAGACATGAGGATATTGCAGATGAAAAAAGCAGAATGTACTTTTCAGATATTTATGACCATATTTTAAGGATATATGACCTTATTGAGTCAGACCAGGAGATGGTAACCTCCTGTCTTGAGTTATATTCCTCACAGTTATCCAATTCCATGAATGTGGTTATGAAATTTTTAACTTCAATTACAACCATTATGACCTCAATAGCCTTGCTTACTGGCTGGTTTGGAATGAATTTTTCAAATATGGTAGAGCTTAACTATAAATATAGTTATCTTCTTTTTATAATCTTTGTTGTATTAATGACCGTAATTCAAATTGCCTTCTTTAAGAGGAAAAAGTGGCTCTAACTTAGGGGCGGTTAACAACTTTATGCACTCTTTGCCAGTAAGGGGAACTGGTTAGGAGTATAAAATTAAGTTTTAAAACAAGTATATATGAGAATTAATATTCTATAAAAAACTGTAATATTATATAATGAGGAATAATATACCGTATCAATTTGACAGTAAGTGATGATACTTATTGTAAGTGAAATTTTAATTGGCTTTTAATAAGAATGGGGGGATAATATGGATAAAAAGTTGTACAAATCTAATTCTAATAAAGTAATTGCAGGAGTTTGTGGAGGAATAGCAGAGTATTTTGATATTGATCCTACAGTTGTACGTTTAGGATGGGTATTATTTATACTATTAGGCGGATGCGGAATATTAGCATACTTAATATTTGCTTTAGTAATGCCAAGTAAGATTGAATGAGTATTTTATTATGAAAATATAAGATTGACAAAATACCAGATAAATTATAACTATGAGGTAAAAATTAAACAATAAGAATAAATAGATATATTACTATAGATCAAAGGTATAAAGCTTAAGGCTTATGCCTTTTTATTTTACAAAAATGAAAAATATGTAAAAATTTATAAAGAATATTGACAAGAATGTAATAGTGTATTAAACTAGTAGTACACTATTACAATAAAACAATGCTCAGCATTAAGGTGAAACAATCCCTTGGAGGTGTGATATGGAAATAATATTTGACGAAAACACGCCTATTTACATTCAGATAATGAATATCATAAAGAGGCAGATAGTATCAAAAGAGTTAAAAGGAGGAGAGAAATTGGCATCAGTAAGAGACTTATCAACTGATTTAAAGGTTAATCCAAATACAATTCAAAGAGCATACAAAGAGCTTGAAAGAGAAGGAATAGCCTACACTCAAAGGGGAATGGGAACCTTTATAACAGAGGATGAAAATATATTATTTAGTCTAAGACGTGATACAGCAAATGAAGTAATGAACTCATTTATAGAGGGAATGAAGCAATTAGGCTTCAGTAATGATGAAATACTTGATTTAGTATCAAAGAATTTGAGGAAGTAAAAGTCCTAAATGGACTTTTACGGGTAGTTTGTGAGCGGAGCGAACGAGGTTAAATTACCCCGTGTTCCGACTAAAAGGAGGTTAAAGCCCTAAATGGGCTTTAACGAGTAGTTTCACGAGGGGAGCGAGTAGTCTTAAACTACTCAGTGTTTCCGACTAAAAGGAGGTTAAAGCCCTAAATGGGCTTTAACGAGTAGTTTTATGAGCGGGAGCGAGTAGTCTTAAACTACTCAGTGTTTCCGACTAAAAGGAGGAATAAAGTATGGATTTTATATTAGAAACAAAGGGCTTATCTAAAAGCTATTTCAATAAAAAAGCCTTAAGAGAAGTAAACTTCTCTCTTGAAAAAGGAAAAGTATTAGGATTATTAGGGCCAAACGGAAGTGGTAAAACTACTTTTATAAAAATTGCGGCAGGAATTTTGAGACAGTCAAGCGGAGAGATACTAATAAATAGAAGTAAGCCTGGAGTTACAACGAAAGAACTCGTGTCTTATCTACCTGATAGAACCTATCTATATAAGTGGATGAAGATTAAGGATGCGGTAGGATTCTTTAAAGATTTTTACAAAGACTTTGATGAAACTAGATGTGATGAACTTTTAAAGTTCATGGATCTGGATAAGGATTTAAAAATAACAACTCTATCAAAAGGTATGATGGAAAAGTTAAATCTAACATTAGTCTTATCAAGAAAGGCAAAATTATATATTCTCGATGAACCTTTAGCGGGGGTTGATCCAGTAGCAAGAGAGAAAATATTAGATGCAATTATACAGAGCTATAATGAAGAAAGTTCAATGATTATAACCACACATCTTGTTAAGGATATTGAAAGAATTTTTGATGATGTTGCTTTTATAAAGGATGGAGAAATAGTCCTCTCTGGTAATGCAGAGGATTTAAGATCGGAAAAAGGAAAGTCAATTGATGAGTTATTTAGGGAGGTATTTGAATAATGGGTAAGCTTTTAAAATATGAGTTTAAAGGAAACTACAAATCGTTTTTAGGATTGTTTGCCATTATAGCGTTATTAAATATTTTGATTTTTACAAGGATTAATATCTGGAATAATGCTGCTATAATTGCACTATTTTCATCAGTAGCTGTAGGAGCATTTGTAGTAGTCTTTGTCTTTGTAGTGAGTTCATTTAAAAACGAAATGTATGAAGATAAAGGGTATTTAACCTTTACTCTACCTATAGGAGGAAAGAAAATAGTAGCATCAAAGCTTATAGCTGGAATAGTTTGGTTTATTGGACTTGGAATTGTGGTTTCAATTTCTACTAGAATATTAATTGGGTTTATTGGTCCTGAGGTTATTAATCAAATAAATTTGTATGTTAATACAAAGGCTGCATTTTTGGTAGGTGCTTTGTTTGGTATAATTAATTTAATAATGTTACTTTTAATGATTTATTTTTCAATAACTATTACCAGGGTAGCATTAAGAAAAAAGAAAATGAGTGGATTCTTAGGATTCATAGCATTTATAGTGCTTAATGTAGTTATATTTTATGTAGAATATCATTTAATGAAATTATTTCCTCAAGCTTTTAGCTTCGGGTTAGATTTTCTTCAAAATACCCAAGCAAATGGGAGCCTTATGACAATTAATAATGAATCTATGATGTCAATTAGTAATGGATCTATAAATATAAATATAGCAGCATTTATTTATAATATCATAGTATATATAGGACTATTTTTATCTACAGGATATCTAATTGATAATAAAATAGATATATAAGGAGTTGAGAGGTGTATATGGTGTCAATAAAAAGGGGTATAGGCTATTTAATTTTGGTATTAGTAGTGGTTATAAGTTTAAGCGGATGCTCAGTGAAATTCACATCTAACAACAAAAACGGTGGCATGGGCAGAGTAGATAAAAAGGTTATAGACCTAGGAAATGCGAAGGAATCAGAAGTACAGATAAAAATGGCTGTAGGGGAACTTACCATAGATAAGAGCACAGATAAAATGATGGATGGAAGTTTCACATATACAAAAGAGGATTGGAAGCCAGAAGTGGGTTATAGTGAATCAGGAGATAAAGGGATTATTGATATAAAGAGCCCATCTGATATGCAAATGAATAATAATATAAGTATTGGTAAAAGTGAATACACATGGGATTTAGCATTTAACAAAGATATTCCTATGGATATGAATATTGATATGGGAGTAGGAGAAGCAAAAGTAAATCTTCAAGAGCTTAATATGAGAAATTTATATGTTAAGACAGGAGTAGGGGCTGTTAGTATTGATATTTCAGGTAAATATAAAAATGATGTTAATGTAAGTATTGAGGGCGGAATAGGAAAGACTACAGTATATGTACCAAAGGATATAGGAGTAAAGATAAAAGCAAATAATGGTATTGGAGGCCTTAAAACTAAGGGATTTATTAAGAAAAATGATGAGTATGTAAATGATAGTTATGGAAAAACACAAAACAATATTATAGTAGATGTAAAGGTTGGAATTGGAGATTTAGAAATTAAATTAAAATAGAATATTATTTCCTGAAAGCTGGTTTTAGTAAAGGCTTAAGATTCAGCAAAAAAAAGTGTCATAAACAAGAAGGTTTGTGGCATTTTTTATTGGGGTAATATGGAACAAAGCCTTAAATAATATGAATAGCTTTATGATATAATTAACCTATAAATAGAATAGTTAAATTAATAATGCATAAATTATAATTTAAGAATTTAGAAAACTGTTTTTGTAATGGAGTAGGTGAAGGATTATGAAGGTGTTATTATTAAAAGTTACTTTAAGAGCATCTTGGGTACATTCTCTAAAGGAAAAGAGGATGGTGGTAAAGAGCATTGTTCAAAGATTAAAAAATAAGTTTAATTTATCAGTTGCAGAAGTAGCTGAACAGGATATTCATCAAATAATAGTCATAGGTATTGCAGCAATATGCGGAAGTACCGCACAAGTAGATTCAACTATGGAAAATGTAATTAATTTTATAGAAGGTAATACGGATGCAGAAATTATTGATATTCAAAGAGATGATATCGTTAGTATGTAATTAAAATATATAATTTGAAATAACTGCACATAGGGAGAAAAATTATGAGCATGAAAGTGTTACACCATGTCTGTATTCAAACAGAAAAATATGAAGAATCACTTAAATTTTATACTGAAATTTTAGGGTTTGAATTAGTATCAGAAACAGCTAATTTTCATAAAAGAGATTTTAACACCTGGCTAAGAATGGGAACGTTTATGATTGAATTGCAAACTAGCAAAAATGGAGATAAATTAAATAATTGGAGTTCATTAAATGAAGGAATAGTGCACATGTGTTTTTTAGTGGATAATGTTAACCAAGAATTTGATAGGATAAAAAAATTAGGCTACACAAATTTCAGGATTAAAAATGGAGAAGAAATCTATAAAGTTGAAGATGGATACTTATTTAAAATTAAGGCACCGGAGGGTACTGAAATTGAAATAAGGGATACGCTTATTTAAAAATCTAGAGAGTTCATTTGCCTTTATTAGTGTGAGTTCATAGATTAGGGACGGTTAATGACTATTTACACTTTAAAATTAAGTGACGGTTAAAAATATGGCTCAAAGGTGTATATATTTATTAACCGCTCCTAATATCTAAAGTGCACAAGATCATTAACCGTCCCTCTTTTCATATCTAAGGTGAACAAAGTTATTAACCGTCCCCAAAACCCATAAAAGTTTATATTTTATTTATATTTAGTTTATGGAAAATATAGGGTGATAATTTACAATAAGAATATGGGAAGCTTTCCTACAAATAGAAAAAAGAATAAAGGAGAGGTTATTATTGAAATTAAAGAAGAAAACAGTGATGCTGCTTAGCTTTACTTTAGGTACACTCTTATTTGCAACGACTGCTTTGGCTGATGTAGCTTCAAAAAGCGGCTATGACCAGATAAAAGATGCTTTAAAGTTCACAGCAGAAAGTTATAGCAGTAAACTTTCAAGCTACACAATGGATGTGTCCTTTGTCATGAAGGATAATGATGTGAATTTGTCTTCACAAAATACAGTAACTAAGGTTGATATTAAAAAAGGGGTTAGGGAAGATGTTTCAACAAATATAAATTATAATAATGAAAAGGTAGAAGGCTACAACTATACAGATAAAAATAGCTTTATAAATTATAATAGTCAGCAGAAAATTTATTATGTAGGTGAAAATAATGGGACAAATAATCAGGTAGCCATTAGAAACCCATTTAAGGAGAATTCTGCAGGTGATTTAGAGAAAATTGCTGATGCCCTTACAGCAAATCTTAAGGACTATGTTGAGGTGACTGCAAGACCTGATGGAGGCAAGATATTATCAGGGTCACTTAGTGAAGCTCAAATACCAGCACTGGTAAACGCTGTAACTTCCTTTGAATTTAAAAACTCCTATGGTGGATACTATGCAGCAAGAGCTGGGGTTAATCCTGAGAAAGCAACTAAAATAACAAGTGATATATTTGTTAAGGATGTGAAAGGAAAAATTAATGTTGATAAGAATGGCTTAATTGAAAGTATTCTTGCTACAGGAACCCTTTCTGGAAAAGATAATAAGGGAGCAGCTCACATTATAACCTTTGAATTACTTGGAAAGCTCCAGAATGTAAATTCAACTGTTATAAGTAAGCCTGATCTTACTGGGAAAAAGGTTGAAAAAGTTTCAAATAGTAAAATGCAAAATAAGCCTAATTATAAAAATTATTCAGGCCAGTATAAAGGGGACATAATAATAGACAAGGATGGAAAGCTTGTTAAAATTGGAGAGAGAATATTTGACATTGAATCTTCAGATGATAATTCTTTTACAGGAAGATACCATGAAGAGTATAGAAAAGGCTATGAGGAATATGCAGCAAATAGGAAGGATTTCAAACTTACAGCTAACTTTGATAAAGATCCATACAATCCTAGCTTTAACTATACAAATTCAGATGGTAAGAGCATAAAAGGGCAGATTGGGATTACACCATATGGAGCAAGATTATATATTAACTTCAATGAACCATCAAAAGGGAACATAATATTAGATGATTTAAGCTTATATAAGGTTTTTGACTAAGAACAATATTTAAACAAACTCTGATTAATAATGAGAATTGATAATGCAGCTACAAATACAGCCATTATCAATTCTCCGCTGTATAAATATTTGCAGGAGGCACTTATGGAAAAAGTCATTGAAATAGACCATATTACTAAGATTTTTAAAAATGGCAGGGGAATAAATGATATCAGTCTAGAAATAAATAGAGGTGATATATTTGGGTTTTTAGGCCCAAATGGTGCAGGCAAAACCACTGCTATGAAAATAATGACAGGCCTTTCAAGACCTGACAGCGGTGATGTAAAAATATTTGGCTATAGTATTCGTGAGGAATATGAAAAGGCTATGGAAAAAGTGGGATGTATAATTGAAACGGCAGAATCCTATCCATATCTAACAGCTAAAGAAAATTTAATACAGTTCGGAAGATATTACAAAAATGTTAATGAAAATAGAATAGAGGAAGTTTTAGAACTTGTGGATCTTATAAAATATAAAAATGAACAGGCAAGAAAATTTTCTTTGGGTATGAAGCAAAGATTGGGAATTGCTGCTGCCATTTTATCTAAGCCTGAAGTGATAATTTTGGACGAGCCCTTAAATGGACTTGATGTGCAAGGAATGGTACAGATGAGGAATATTATAAAAGACCTTGCAGAAAAAGAGAAGACAACCTTCTTTATTTCTAGCCATCTTATTCATGATGTTGAGTTAACCTGTACTAGAATCGGTATTTTATATGATGGAAAGATACTAAATGTAGACAGTACTGAAAATATATTAAATAGTTATGCATCACTGGAAAATTATTTTATCAGCGAGGTAGAGAGAAATGGGAGAATTTAAGGCTACTTTAATAAATGAATTAGAAAGATTAAGTAAAAAGAAAAAAGGGATAGTAGCTGTAATATTATCACTAATTTGTATTATAGCAGGACAGGTTATGCTTGTAGGCTTAAGGACTGGCTTTGGTCTAAGAGGGGCAGGCAGTGGTGAATTCCCCATACTTATACTTTCAGTTGTAGTTAATTCCATACTTCCTCTTTTTACAGCCTTAGTAACAGTAGATAGTTTTTCTGGAGAGTTTTCACAGAATACCATGAAAATTTCACTAACAAGACCTGTTACAAGATTAAAGTTTTTTACCGCAAAGCTTTCTGCCATTATGATATTTGTAGCTGCAAATCTTTTAGTAGTAATGTTTTTTTCAATTATAGTAGGGCTTATGTTTAATACAAATTCCTTTACGTTACATAGCTTAATTAAAATATTAATTTCCTATTTAGTTACGCTAATGCCAATGCTGGTTCTCACTCTTGTTATAATAACTCTTGCAAATATATTTAGAAGCGGTACAAGTGTCTTTTTTATGTCTATTCTTATATTTATCGCTTTTAAAGCCCTTGGAATTGTTTTTTCCAGGTATTCAGGTTTGCTTTTTACTTCCATGCTTGATTGGTATAATCTCTGGCTTATGAACACTCTGCCTCTTTCAAAAATCATTAGAGATTTTTTACTTATGAGTAGTTATGTTATAATATTATTTACAGGAAGCTACTATTTATTTGATAAAAAGGATTTTTAAGGAGAGCAAATGAACATTAAAAGACGCACCCTTCTCTCAAATTCAGTAATAGTTACTATTCCGATTGTGGTTACTTTTATTGCGGCTTTAATTTTAAGTATAATTGTTCCGGGAGTTTTTCATAAGAATGCAGGTTTCGAGAACTTCAAAGAATTATTGGCTGTAAAAGCTGAACTACTTGATAATAAAAGCGGCATTTTAATACAAAATCCTGAGACTATAAAGGATGCTAATTTTCAAAATTATATGAAGGCAAAGCTATTAAGCTTTAATGGGGAAATAGCAATTATAAATAATGACAAACTTCTTTATTCATCTAAAAACTTTAATAAGATTGATATAGAGAAATTTGTGGAGGATAAAAATAACCCTTCTATAAATAACAGTATAAAAGTTGAGAACATATTATATACCATTGAGACATTACCAGTAAAGCTTAATGATGGAACAACTGCAGATATAATATTATTAGCACCTATAGGGGAACAGCAGTCACTGCAGGATATTATTTTAATACTCATAATTATATTTGTAATTTCCTTCATAGCGGTAAATACCTTTGCATCCTACTTGTTTTCCAAAAGAATACTTAAGCCGGTGGAACTACTAAAAAGAGCTGCAGGAGAAATTAGCAGCGGAAATCTTGATTACGAAGTAGTTGAAGCTGGTGATCAGGAAATAATGGAATTATGCAGAGATTTTGAAAAAATGAGGATACAATTGAAGGATTCTGTACAGGAAAAAACTAAGTATGACGATAATAGAAATATGCTTGTATCTAGCATTTCTCACGATTTGAAAACACCAATAACCTCTATAAAAGGTTATGTGGAAGGTATTTTAGATGGAGTGGCAAACACCCAAGATAAGCTTGATAGTTATCTTAGAACAGTTTATTCCAAAGCGGAACTTATTGATTCATTAATTGATGATTTGCTTTTATATTCTAAACTAGACTTGAAAAAGCTGCCTTTTGATTTTGAAAAGACAGATGCTGAGGAGTATTTTAAATACTGCATATTTGACAGTGCAATAGAGCTAGAAAAAGTTAATATAAAAATAAATCTTAAAAATGATTTAGAAGGGGTAAGATTCATTACTATTGATAGAGAAAGAATGAGGAGAGTTATAATGAACATTATAGATAACTCTCGTAAATATATGGATAAGGAAGAAGGACAAATTACAATAACTCTTAGAGAGACTAATTTGAGTATTGTTATTGAAATAAGAGATAATGGTTCTGGAATTGAAAAGGAAGACGCAAATAAAATTTTTGACAGATTTTATAGGGGAGATAGTGCTAGAACAGAGACGAAAGGAACCGGACTTGGACTTGCTATAGCAAAACAAATTGTGGAAGGTCATAAAGGAAGGATATGGGCTATAAGCCACGGAAGTGCTGGTACGAGTATATTGATATCACTTGCTAAACAGGAGAGGTAGAGATTTATGAAAAGTGTATTAATTATTGAAGATGATATTAGTATTGCTAAGCTTCAAAAGGACTATTTGGAGCTTTCAAGCTTTGAGGTTGACATATGTACTGACGGTATAAAAGGACTTAAAGCCATGAAGGAAAAGGAATATGATCTCTTGATACTTGACCTTATGCTTCCCCAAATGGATGGATATGATATTTTGAAAAGAATACAAGAAGATAAGAACATACCTGTTTTAATTGTATCAGCCAAAAAAGAAGAGATTGATAAGATAAAGGGCTTAAGTCTTGGGGCAGACGATTATATAACTAAACCCTTTAGCCCTGGCGAACTTGTTGCCAGAGTGAAGACACATATACAAAATTATGAAAGAATAAAAAGCAGGATTGGCAGTAAGGAAAATAACAGCAGCATTATCATAAGAGGTCTAGAAATTCAAAAGGACTCAAGAAGAGTTTTTATTCATGGGAGAGAAGTGAATTTGCCGCAGAAGGAATTCGACCTCTTAATATATTTAGCTCAAAATCCAAACAGAGTTTTTGGCCGAGAAGAGCTATTTGAAAGAATTTGGGGACTAGATTCTTTAGGTGACAGTGCTACAGTTACAGTTCATGTGGGAAGGATTAGGGAAAAGATTGAATCTGATTCTTCAAATCCGCAGTATATCGAGACTGTATGGGGAGCAGGTTACAGGTTAAAAGTATAAAAGGAGGAAAGAAAAAAATGAGAGCGTTTAAGAGCCAATGCTCGCAATTTAAAAATTTATATATACCCTTTATAAAAGGAGAGGTTGAAAAAGAAACAGTTACCTGGATGGATCTTCATAGAAAGGAATGCAACTTCTGCAGAGAGTGGAGCAAAAGCGTGGATGAAAATAGAGAAGACAAGTAATAACAGAAATTATTGGTATTATAAGAGAAGATTTTGTTAGTAAGTAACACTTAAATATTAGAACTTTATGTTAACGTCTAAATATTCAGAATAATGTCAAAAAATGTTGTAAAATTATGGTGGATAATAGGAACTTTTGGTTGTAAAATAAAAAAAAGAGAAGTTTATATAATAATCGTCGGGTCTTATTAAATTGTGATAGTCTTCGTTCAATAATAAATCTGCTCATATCCATATATTAATAAGGGGGAGATTTTTTGAAACTTCAAATACTTATTGATTTAATAAAAGACAATCAGAAATTCCTATTAAAACGTATTTTACATTATGCTAAACTTTATGACTATGTCAAATATACTTCCACCTTAGAAGAAGCTTGGATAGCATCTGTTTCAGGTTTATCACAGACTTTAGTAAATGCAATTTTAACTAATCCTGAAGTCCATGAAATTTTTGTTGACCAAGATTTCCAGCATAGCCCCATGTCTTCTTTTGGTATTGCTGAAGCTCAAAAGCATAGAAAAAGAGGTGTTACCCTTGAAATGTTTTTGAGTCTCATGAAATATTATCGCCAATCATATTTGGACCTCATTAGGGAATCAGTTCAAGACTTAGAGCATAAATATCTGTTTGAACTATGGATAAATCGCTATTTTGATAATAACGAGATTGCATTTTGCTCAGAATGGAACTCTAAATCAAAAGAAAAACTGCTTTTAGAGCTTCAAACTACCAACCGAAATCTTACAAATGAAAAGAATAAATACTTGACTATTTTTGAAAGCATATCAAATCCAGCCTTTGTTTTAGATAATGAAAATTACTGCATTAATATAAATTATGCTGCACAACAGCTTATAAACGAAAGTATGCAATCACCTGGATATATTTATTATTCCAATTTACCTTCAAAGCTTAAATTAATCCAAGTATTACCTTGGTTATATGATGAATTTATGGAGTTTTTTCTTGGAGGTGATTTGGAAACATCAGTAGAAATAGATTTTGATTCACCTACCCAAGGACTCAGAAACCTATCTATTAAATTTAGTCGTATGTTAGATGTCAGCGATAAGTTTCAAGGAACTATTATTCTAATTGAGGATCTAACGGAGCGCAAGAAAATTGAAGGACAACTTGCACAAATGCATTTTAATGAATTACTTAAAATTCAACAAGAACAATTATTGAAAATAGAAAGAGAAAAAAATGAAGCCCTTGAAAATTCTATAAGATTAAAAGATGAGTTTTTGTATCTTATTTCTCACGAATTCAAAACGCCCATAGCAGTCATAAGTTTAGCTTTACAATCAATAAATACTTTATATAGAAGTCAGATATCTAATAATATGGGCAAGCTTATTTCAACAATTGGACAGAATACAAATAGACAACTTAGATTAGTAAATAATCTACTTGAAATTACACGTATCAATTCAGGAAATTTAAAGATTAAGAAAGGCATTTTTGATATTGTTTATCTTATCAATTCACTTGTTAACTCAGTTGAATATATTGCTGAGCAAAAGGGCGTGGAGATAAGATTTACTTCTAAATTTAAAAATAAGGAAATATTAGTTGATGAAGAAAAAATAGAAAGGATAATTTTAAATCTACTTTCTAACGCATTAAAATTTACACCATCTGGTAAATCCATAAATGTAACAGTAACTAATAAAAAATATAAAAATAAAAATATGATTTGTATTAGCGTTCAAGATGAAGGTATCGGAATACCCAAAAGCAAGCAAGCACTTATATTTGAAAAGTTTGGACAAGTTGATACAAGCTTATCTAGACATGCAGAGGGCATAGGAATAGGCCTCCACCTTGTTAAGCTGCTTGTTAATGCACTTGAAGCATATATCTTTTTAGAAAGTGAAGAACAGAAAGGCAGCAATTTTACTGTTTTGATTCCTGCCACTAAAAGAATGTCAGTAGATCAAGTTCCTTCGGGAAGCAATATAGCAGAGGATTTTGTGGAAAGAGAAAGTCGAATAGTAAAACAAATAGAAATAGAATTTTCGGACATATATTTATAATATTTGGCATAGGGACGTTTCTCGTGATACAAGAAAATGTGGCAGGAGAAGCGTCTCTATGCCACATTGAATGAGCTACAGAATCTGGTGGCTCATTATTATTAACTATTAATCAATTCTATAATTTGTTGTGTTACATTGCCTTTATATAAGCCACCATGATAGCATATCACGGCTTCTATATCATAATTTGAAAGTTTTCTTAAGGAATCTATATATAAAGAATTATTAAAATTAATACTTGAAGAAGCGGTAACAAGTGCTCCGTTTTCAACAGCTAATGCATCACCAGCAATCAGGGTTTTACTTTGTTTAAGATACAGGCAAATATGACCTGGAGTATGGCCAGGTGTAAAAATCACAATTATTCCTCCTAAGTAAGGAAGCTCTTCTCCATCAGATAACGTTCTGTCTATTTTTACATGCAAATTGCTATAGAATCCTTTTAAAGCCTCTTGTATTTTTTTAATCTGCTCAGGAAGGGAGTCAAGTCTAGCTTCAAGTGCTGCTAGCTTTACTGGGTATTTTTCACCTTCAATATATTCCTTCTCTAATTCATGTGTAAGAATTTCAAGCTTTTGTGTTGATTCCTTCAGAATGCTTGGAAGACCGCCAACATGATCTATATCTTGATGAGTGAGAATTATTTTATTGAGCTCTGAAAAAGATAGATTTGCAGTATTAAAAGATTCTTGGACTTGCATCAGCTGATTAGGATAGCCTGTATCTACCAAAATCATAGTATCCTTATCTTTTATAAGTGATGGGTAAATCATTTCTGGATTTCCCATTAAATTTACTGAAACCTCTAACATTTCTATTCCATCAGCTATCTTCATTTTATACCTCCAAAATTAATAATGGTTTTAGTATAAAATATTATAGCATTTACAATAATTTTAGCAAGCGTAAAAACTTATATCATAACACAAAAATAAAGTTTTGTCAATATATATTTTTTACAATAATTTACTGAGGAATATATCAATATATGTGGCAGGAGAAACGTCTCTATAACATGAAAATGTGGCAGGAGAAACATCCCCAAGCCACATGTCCTATTACAATGATGCTTTGTTAACCACTTTCCCAACTCCTAGCTTTCCGTCCATATACTTTATACTAATAAAAGTTAAAATAATCATTGCCGCTGACAAAATTAAATGTGTTGTGAATATGTCACTGTGATCCTTTAAGATACCCATGAATGGGAAAGCTATGGCAACTGCTAAATTTGTACAAAGACTTTGGAAGGAAAGAATGGTAGAACGCTTATCTGAAGGAATATGCTTGTTTAAATATTTTGTAGTTACTGGTCCATATATGCCCCTTGCTGCCTGTTGAAGTAGTATTGCAAAAACTCCTGGCCAAGCTCTAACCTTTCCTAATATTAAAAAGGATACTATCATAAGAGCCGACATAAAAGTTAGAGTCTTAGGCTTAGTTTTTTCCATAATATATGAACTTCTTTTTGAAATAAAAGCAGCAGTAATATTAAATATAAAAAAAATAACTCCAAAATATTTTACTGGTATATTAACGCCCTCCATATAAGGCTGAAAGTACCAAAATCCAGTTCTATAAAATACAAAAAAAATCATAGAGAAGAATACAATAGCTTTAAGCTTGTCATGATTTAAAATATACTTGCCGCTCTCTTTAATATGCTTAAAATAGTTAATGCCAAATCTGCCTTCCTTACCTTCAACTTCTGGCTCCTTAAATGTTAGAACGATGGCTATAGTTACAAGCATAAATATTATTGAAACAATTAAGGGAAGATTAACATTTTTCTCATACAAAAAGCTTGATAATACTGATCCAAGTGCCTGAGCATATAAAGAATAGGAACGTGCCTTACCTTCAATCATTTGAAATTCTTTTTCTCTTTTAAGCATCTTTAAAGAATCATAAATTAATGCAGTATCCGCACCGGACTTAAAAGCTGATCCTAGACTAAAAGTGATTTCAGATAGTGCAAATACAAAGAAGCTTTTCCCGATTACATAAAATAGAAGTCCTAAAGCCCATAGTGATGCGCCAATAAGGATACTATATTTTCTTCCTAACTTATCAGCAACTGCCCCAGTTGGAACTTCAAAGAAAAATACTGAAATAGAAGATATTGATTGAAGCAGCATTATTTCAGTAAAACTTAGCCCTTTTGCTGTAAGAAATAATACTAAAATTGGTCCCAAGATTAAAAGCTCTGCAAAGGTTGAATATAAGTAATAAAGCTTCACATTTTTTTCAATACGCATAGTTTCGCCCCCCTTTTAGATAAAAATAAAAACCCTGCAAAGTCACATTTTAGATAAGCAACTCCAACTATTAACTTATGCATGTGAAAAATCGGTGAAGATTCGATATTTCCACATGTATAAGTTAAGTTTACGTAATGCTTATCTAATTAGTGACTCCGCAGGGTTAAACTCTACGTGTAGGAAAAGGTCCCTGTACTGCTATAAATTAAGTACACTCACTTTGTTGCATTTTACCATAAATTATATTGTTTGTAAATAACTATATAAGCTTTATTATATTAAAATTATCTTTCAGCAAAGTCCAATTTTGCGGGAAAGGGTAGCCTAAGGCCCAATAGCTGATGCCTCTTAAATTATAATCCTTTACCGTATCAAATTTAGCCTGAGCACTTCTAGCATCCTCAAACCACACCACATGAGCCCTTCCTTGATTATCAACATAGTTAAAATATGGAGTCTGGCTTACTGCATCAAAATTAATAACTGCTCCATATTTAACAGCCCTTGAAATAGCTTCCTGCATACTAAAGGTTTCTGCTTCCATACCTTGAATATGTGGAAGAAGCCAGTCCCTAGCATATAATTGAAAGCCAAAGAAAATTTTATCTCGAGGTATAACAGAAACAGCGTAATCAAGCACTTGTTTTATTTTATCTAAAGGTGAAATTGCCTGGGGTGGGCCTAGGCGATAACCCCACTCGTAGGTCATTAATATAACAAAATCTACTATTCTTCCATGTGCAGCATAATCGTGAGCTTCATACAATAAGCCCTGCTGGCTTTCTCCCGTTTTTGGAGCTAGAGCAGTGGATACGAAGAAATTCTCTCTATGAAGCCGCTGCACTAAATTTTTTAAAAATTGATTATAATTCTCTCTATCCTGTGGAAGCACATTTTCAAAATCTATATTTACCCCTTGGTACCCTTTATCCTTCATAATATTAATAATGTTAGTAATGAGTTTCTCGCTGATATCTTTACTTGATAAAACCACATGTGCAAGATTATGGCCGAGCTCCGTGGAAGTAAAATTGGTTATTGACATCATGGGCACTATGCTTCCTGCATAGGCAGCATTTATTAATGAGGAATCATCAATAGTTTCTAAAGTACCATCTTCTTTAATCCTATATGCAAAAGGAGCTAAATAAGTTAAAAAGGGAGCAACTTCCCTAACAGTTTGAACAGAGCTTTCAGTAAAATCGTAAATATATCCATTTACATAAGTAGAAGGCCTTATTCTTGGAATAACTAGAATTGTGCCTGGGTAAACGAGATTTGGGTTTACAATATTATTTAATTCTATTAATCTGCTAAGGGAAACTCCGTAGCGCTGCGCTACCTGCCATAAGGTTTCTCCTGGTTTTAAGGTATATCTAACAGCTGGAATAATTAACTGGAGCCCTGGATAAATATTATCAATATTACTAATGTTGTTTGCCTGTACTATGGATTGTACAGATACCCCATAAAGCTGAGCAATTTTCCATAAGGTGTCACCGCTTCTAACAATGTAAATGGTATCTTCAGTTGGAATAATTATGGCTTGACCTATAAGCAGGTCATTAGGATATTGAAGTCCATTAACTATAATTATTTTCGTCATTGGAACATTATAAAAATTTGAGATTTGCCAAAGTGTATCCCCTGAATTAACTACATGGATTAACATTACTCTCCTCCAGATTATTGTCTTCTATTTATAGCTTATGTGAATTTAATAAATAGGTGAATAGGAGACAAACCTAACCATAAATCCACTTACTTAAGAATATTATGTATAAGGGAGGAGTGGAAATTATGGTAGCAGGAACTCATATAATAATAGCTAACTTAGTTTATAAATACCTTATAAATAAATTAAATTATAAATTAGACTGGCATTCTTTTTCTTATGGAAATATTCAGCCTGATTTAGACAAAAGTTATATTGATTGTGATCATAATCTGGAAGATAGTTTAGAGACTATCAATCATAATGCTAATGAGCTAATTAATAGTAATGTTACGGGTAAGGTATTCTCACTGGGGCTCGGCATAATATGTCATTTTATTTGCGATTATTTTTGCTTATATCATACTCATGAATATCAGAAAGAAAATATCGTAACTCATTTAGCTTATGAAGGAGCATTACATACTAGTTTTTTGAAAAAGCAGATTAATGGAGGCTTAAATATATGCTTTAAGTGCAAGCCAGAAGAAAGTGTAGAGTTAATGGTTTTAAAATTAAGAAAAAAGTATAATTCTGAGCCTAAAGGCATTAATACAGATATAAATTTTTCTGTAATAGCAGCTGTATCAATTTGCGAAATGATAACTCGTAAATGGTTAGAATATAATAAGTCATAAAACAAGGATAAATGAGAGATTTTAAACTGCATATACTATATGGTATTGTTTATAATGTTTATTTGAAGTTAAGAATTATGTTTAGTTAAAACTAAAGAAGGTGTATCATAGATATGAAGAAAGAATTTAAAAGAATTGGTACTCATGATGGAAGATTTCATGCTGATGAGGTAATGGCTACAGCTATTCTTAAGGAAATTTTTGAGGTAGAGCTAATTAGAACAAGAGATTCAGCAGTTTTAGATATGGTTGAAATAGTATACGATGTTGGCGGAGGACAATTTGACCATCATGGAGCAGAAAAAATATATAGAGAGGACAGCATACCATATGCTTCCAGCGGAATATGAAAAAAGGAAGATAAATGCAGACAGTTAGAATCGGAGAATAGAGAAGATAAGAAGAAAAACTAAGGTATAAGAAACATACCTTATATGTGGATAGGATGTGTATCTAGTGAAGAAGATAACTTCATGGAATGTTAAAGATGCTTTAATAAATATGACTGTTATTCTTATAATACTCATAGGAATTGAAAGCATACTTATAGGTTATAATCATCGGCTTGAAATCTTAACAGATATAGGTAATTATAGCTTTATTAATCCGAAAACTTTACAATTTCATAGAATCTTGTCTGTTATTATTGGATTTGGACTAATCTTTATAAGCTATCGCTTGTTTAAACGAATGAGGATGGCGTGGATAATTTCTGTATGTATGGTGTCAATCCTTACTTTCATGCACATTTTTAGAGGTGGCAGAACATTTAGACCCACTGTAATTATTGAATTAATGGTTATAGTAATTTTAGTTTCTAACTACAAGAAATTTAAAAGGGCATCTGACCCATTAAGCCTTAGAAATGGTATTTTACTTGGTCTAACGGTTATTGCAATAATTTTGCTAAATACCTGCTTTACTATCTATGTGCTGAAAATTAAAATATCAACTGTAAATGGAGTTTATGATGCAGTTTCAAATACTCTAAAAATGTTATTTCTAATTGACCCGTCTGTTTTAGGAAGAGTTTCAAGAATAAAACTAGTGATTGCCAAGTCAGGAATAGTCATAAACTGGATAGGAATAATAGCTGCATTTTTATTTATTTTAAAGCCACTTGTATATCAACCAATTGTAACTGGCTATGATAAAGAAAAGGTAAGAAAATTGCTTAAGGAATATGGAGACAATCCTCTTTCCTATGTTTCTATTGAAAATGATAAGAAATATTATTTTGGAAAAGATATAGAAGGTGTTATAGCCTATACAATTGCAGCAGGAGTTGCAGTTTGTGCAGGCGACCCAATATGCTCAGATGAAAATCTACCATTTCTTCTTACAGAATTTATAACCTACTGCAAGCAAAATGACCTAGAAATATGTTTTTGTAATACACTTGAAAAACATATTTTGTTATATAAACAGTTTGGTTTTGGAGTCACTAAGTATGGAGAGGAAGCAATGTTTGAGCTTAATACTTACAACCTTAAAGGCGGCAAAGCAGCAAAGATAAGAAATGCCATAAATCACGCAAGTGCATTAGGAATTACTGTTTCAGAATATAAGTCTTTAGAACATAGAGACAAATTAGTTGAACAGGAGATTGAAAATATTTCAAAAGAATGGCTTAAGGACAAAAAAAGCAGTGAATTATCCTTTATGTTAGGTACAACCTCCATTGATAATCCTATGGATAGGAGATACTTTACAGCTTATGACAGTGAACATAAAATGCTTGGCTTTATTGTGTTTTCACCATTTTTAGGAGGAAAAGGTTATTATGCAGATGTTACAAGAAGAAAGAGTGATGCTCCAATAGGTGTTATGGAAAAAATAACTATTGAAGCCTTTGAAAAAATGAAATTAGAAGGAGCAAAGTGGGGATCTTTAGGTCTTGCACCTCTTGCAAATGCTGCAGATGATGGAAAGGTTACCGGTAAACTGCTTGATTTTGTATACGAAAAACTTAATAGTTTCTACGGTTTTAAGTCTTTATATCATTATAAGAAGAAATATGGGCCAACATCCTGGGAGCCCAGATATTTAGTATACTATCCTAAGCTATTTACACCTAAAATTGCTTATTCAATAATAAAAGCTCAAAACCCAAAAGGAGTGGGTGATTTTATTCTAACTCAGCTTAAGTCAATATTTAATGTAAATAAGTAGTTAGTAGGCTAATAAAAAGGATGATAATTATATTAGTTTTAGACAATAAATTAATATATAATTTATAATGAAATCAACAAAGGATGGTACAAAAATGAGCAAAATAGTTTCACCAGAAGTACAACAATTTATTAATAAGAATCTAAATGATGAATTTTTTAAAAATAATGTTCCCAGTGAGGTTTCTGCCTACAAAATTATAGATATTACTGCATCAGTTGATGGAATGGATGAACAAATATACAGAAATGTGCCTAAAGAAAAGAAATTTGAAATAAAGGCAGAAAATAAAGTTGCTGAAGAGGAACAAGACATAGATAAGCTATACAATATGTTAAGAAAAGGGCTTAATCCCAGCACAGTTAGTATTATAACTATTAAGTTAATTAAACATAAAGAAGAAATAATTCCTAGAATGCTTGAGAATATAAAGAATAGTGCAAACGAGAGCTTTGTTGAAGCTGCAGCCAGGATATTTATAAAAACCGATTATAATTATTCAAAGGAAGTTTCTGAAATATTGCCTGATATTAAATATCCATATACACAGGCCGTTTTTTGCTATGTACTTGGAAAGATAGGCAAAGAGGAACATATTGAAACCTTGTATAATTACTTTAATATTTTTAAAAGAAATTATGCCAATGAAACCTATTACGAAGGCCCTTTGGTTGGAATATATGAAATGAAAAGGAGATATGAGTTTTAAACGTAAAAATGTAAGATGTTAGAGTAAAATCTCCAAGTTGTATAGGGGCTGGCGCATAATAAGGTTATTTTGCGCCAGTCCCTTTCCTTGTGAATAGAAAATACCATTAATAAAATATAGATTAGAAAAAAGAAGGCTGATATAATATTTTTGAGAATGCTTAAAAAGGAGTCATTAAATGAAATATTATTTCGCACCAATGGAAGGTATTACGGGTTACATATATAGAAATTATTATGAAAAATTTTTCCACAATATTGATAAATACTTTACACCTTTTATTGTTACTAATAAAGGTACAAGTCTTAAAGGTAAAGATTTAAGAGATGTTTTGCCTGAAAATAATAAAGTGATGAATTTAGTTCCTCAAATACTTACTAACGATTCAGAAGGCTTCATTAATACTTCTAGAAAATTAAAGCAATTAGGTTATAATGAGGTCAATTTAAATTTAGGATGTCCTGCTGGAACGGTTGTTTCAAAAAATAGAGGTTCAGGATTTCTGGCTAAAAGAGAGGAACTTGATATATTTTTAAATGAAATATTTAAAATAGATGATATGAAAATTTCTATAAAAACTAGAATAGGTAAAGATAGTCCAGAAGAATTTTATGAGCTAATAAAAATTTACAACAAGTATCCTTTAGAAGAATTAATTATACATCCGAGAATACAAAAAGACTTTTACGGAAACAAACCTAATTTTCAGGTATTTAAAGATGCATTAGCTTTAAGTACTAATCCAGTATGTTATAATGGGGATATTTTCACTGCTCATGATTTTGATAAATTAATGAAAGTTTTTCCAGAAGTAAATACTGTAATGCTAGGAAGAGGAATACTAGCCAATCCAGGATTAATAAATGAGATTAAAAATAATACTTTTCTAGATAAAAAAGTATTAAAAGATTTCCATGATGAAATTTTTAATAAAAATATAGAATTGTTTAATGAAGATAAAAATGCAATATTTAGAATGAAAGAACTATGGGGATATATGATTTACATATTTTCAGATAGTAAAAAATATGCTAAGAAAATAAAAAAGGCACAAAACTTAAAGGATTATAACGAAGCTGTATTAAGATTATTTACTGAGCAGGAAATTATCAAAGGAGCGGGTTTGTTTAGCAATCAATATTAAATATCATTAAGTTAATACTGATTATAATAAATGAAATTATAAGTTAGTGTTTTGAAAGGAGAAATTTTATGAAAATAGCTGTTATAGGTTTAGGCAATATTGCCCAAAAGGCATATTTGCCTGCAATTACATCCATGGAGGGCATTGAGCTTATACTCTGCTCAAGAAATACAGAAAAACTACAGCAGGTAGCAAATAAATACAGAATCAAGGAATTCGTAAATTCAGTTGATGAGCTTATTAAATTAGATATAGATGCAGCCTTTGTCCATACGGCAACCTCATCTCATGTGGAAATAGCTGAAAAACTTTTACTAAATGGCATAAATGTTTACATAGACAAACCACTATCTGATGATTATGTAAGTGCTAGAAGAATAGGAGAAGCTGCATCGAAATCAGGGAAACTACTTATGACAGGGTTTAACAGAAGATTTGCTCCAATGTACAAAAAGCTTAAAGAAAATGGCAAACCTGATATTATAACAATGCAAAAGAATAGAAGACATGATCCCAAACAGGCAAGAGAATTGATTTATGATGATTTCATCCACGTAGTTGACACCCTTAGATTTCTTATGGACTGCCATGTAACTAATATGGAGGTTTCAAAGGAACTTAGAGATGGAAAACTTTATAATATTGTGCTGAAATTATCCGGAGCAAACTGCACAGCCATAGGAATTATGAATCGTGACAGCGGAATGGGTGAAGAAACAGTAGAGTATATGACTGAGGATAAAAAAATTATTGTAAAGGATATGGTAAATACTATAAGCTATATAAATAACGTGGAATACGTAGAAAAATATAATGATTGGGATAATACCTTATATAAAAGAGGTTTCCAGCCAATAATAGAACATTTTATTAATTGTGTGAAAAATAATAGTAAACCAGATCAAACTATAGAGGATTCACTTATAACTCATCAACTTTGTGAGAAAATAGTAACTAGTATATAAGTTAAATTGCATGAATTTCTAAAGCCTAGTAAAATATAATTAGAAGACTGCATGCAGGTGTTTATATACCTGTATGCAGTCTTTTTTAATAATATATTTTTTTGGGAGGTTAAGCCTCAAGTATTTTGTGGAAAATCAGATCATCAACATATTCACCGGTAACTTGATTCACGTGATGCCTTAATACAGTTCCCGCATGTACAAAGCCTAGTTTTTTTACAGCATTTAAAGAAGCCTGATTGTTGCTGTACACATAGATTCGAGCTATGTTAACGCCGGCCTTCTTCATCTGATCTAAAGCAAAATTAGTAAGTTCTGCAGCAAGTCCAGAACCACGTGCATCGGGATGAGTGGCTGCTGTCAAAAATGCAGCATGGGATTTTTCAATTGATATATCACGTCTGCCTCTAACAAGGCATAAAACATGAGATGGTTCTTTCTTAGTTACAGCAACATAGGAAAGCTGTGCTGGATTGTCTATAAAATTCATGATCTCTTCTTTACCTGTAAACTCAGTAAAAGACACTTCAGATCCTTCTGCTTTTAATAATTCAATTAATGACCATATACTGTCAATGTCGTCGGTCTTTATTCTACGAAAATAATAGTTCAAAATAACACCCCGTTATTATTTATTTCTGGATGGTGAAAAAGATAAAAATAGAATCTCCTCTAAGTTTATGCCAGTAAAAATGATTTAAGTATTGTTTTATATATGCAGTAATTTTATAATTAAAGCAATATTTATTAGATAAAAGGAGAAAATCATGATAAATAAACAAAAAGATATAGCTAAGGCTTTTCTTCAAGGAGCTGTAACTGACAAAGTTCGTGAGGTTTACGAGTTATATACATTACCTAATTTTAAACATCATAATGGATTTTATAGCGGTGATAGAGAATCACTTTTAGAAGGAATGCTTCATAGTAATACAGTTTTTCCAAATAAAAAGTTAACTATAAAATTGGCAGTTTCAGAGCCACCATATGTTACATTGCTTTCTCATGTTCAAATCACAGAGGATAAAGCGGTGGCTGTGGTTCATATGTATCGTTTTGAGGGTGAAAAGATTGCTGAAATGTGGGATATATCTCAAGAGGTTCCTGAGAATTCCCCTAATGAAAATGGTATGTTTTAATAATCATTTTGAGTGCTTAACAAAATAATAGCGAAATCAACAAAGTATGTTAAAATATAAGCAAGATTTAAATATAAACTATAAGAAAGGTGATAGCATGGTAAATGTTACATTGGGAAGAACGGGAATAACAGTAAACAGGAATGGCTTTGGTGCTCTTCCAGTTCAACGTGTTTCTAACGACGAAGCAATAAAGCTTCTAAGAAATGCTTATGCAAATGGAATTAATTTTTTTGATACTGCAAGGAGTTATACTGATAGTGAGTATAAAGTAGGACTTGCCTTAAGTGAAGTCAGGGATAAAATAATTATAGCAACAAAAACACCATCCACTACTGTGGAAGGATTTTGGAGCGATTTAGAAAAAAGTCTAACTTTGCTTAAAACAGATTATATCGATATTTACCAGTTTCATAATCCAAGCTTTTGCCCTAAGCCAAATGATGGGACAGGACTCTATGAGGCAATGCTAGAGGCTAAAGAACAAGGGAAAATTCGCTTTATAGGTATTACTAATCATAGACTTCCAGTAGCTATAGAAGCAGTTGAATCAGGACTATATGACACTTTACAGTTCCCTTTTAGCTATCTAGCTGATAAAAAAGACGAAGACTTAGTAAATCTATGTAAAGAGAAAAATGTGGGTTACATATGCATGAAAGCTTTGTCAGGTGGACTTATAACAAGAAGCGATGCTGCTTATGCATATCTTTCTCAGTTTGATAACACATTACCTATTTGGGGAGTTCAACGAGAAAATGAGCTTGATGAGTTCATTTCTTATATTGAGAATCCACCTGTGATGACTACAGAGATTAAAGAATTTATCGAGAATGAAAGAAAAGAGCTTGTTGGTGAATTCTGCCGCGGCTGTGGATATTGTATGCCTTGTCCTGTAGGTATAGAAATTAATAATTGTGCAAGAATGGCACTGCTTCTTCGACGTTCTCCTACTGAAGGACATCTTTCTGAGGAAGGGCAAGCTAAGATGAAAAAAATTGAGGATTGTATAGAGTGTGGTAATTGTAAGGCTCATTGCCCTTATGGACTTGACACGCCAAATCTTTTGAAGAGAAACTATGAGGACTATAAAACATTCTTAAATAAATAGAACTTAACTAAAATTAAAATTTCAATATCTGCAACAATAAAATCCTCGGGTAAGTATTACCGAGGATTTTTCTTTTTATAACTGAATAACGAATATAACTATTAACAATGCAAAGTTATTATAAATAGATATTTTACTATATAAAAACAATAATTGGAATGAAACAAAATGCAATAAAGTTAAATAAAGTATAATAAAGTATAATAAATTACTTGACGAATACAAAAAGAATTACTATAATTTCATTATAGTTTAATTTTGAAAGGATAGATTTTTTATGGAAAATCAATTTTATACAATAGATAAAATCGCAGAAATATTAGGTATGCATCATAAAACTATAAGAAAGTTTATAACTGAAGGTAAGCTTGGTGCAACTAAAGTTGGAAAGCAGTGGAGAATTTCAGGCCATGATTTAAGTGTCTTTATAGAAAAAAATAATTGTACTATTAATGAAAAAAAGGTTAGTAAAGAGTCCAATATTGATTTTGCTATCAATGAGGAAGAGAAAGACATAGTGAATCAAAAGATAAATATATCTACTGTTGTAGACATTAATGATGTAGATAAAGATGAGTATATGAGAATTTCAAATACTCTTATAGCTTTAATGAATTGTAAAGACTCTAAAATGGGAAAAGCAAAAATTAATATGAAATATGAATATAAAGAAGAGAGATTACGAGTAATACTGTGGGGAAAGCTAGAGTTTATTGAAGGAATGCTTAGTTCAATTTCAATGCTTGTAGAGCAAACTAATTTATAGGGAGACTAACAAAATGGATTATAGGATAATAGAGAAGAACAACAAAAAATATATTGAGTGTGTTTTTAGACAGGGGAATCTTTCTGCAGAACAAGATGTGTTAGATTTAATAGGTATATGTATTGGAAATGATGTATATGCATTAGTACTTTACATTGATGCATTTTCTGAAGACTTCTTCAACCTTAAAACTGGTTTGGCAGGAATGATTCTGCAGAAATTTATAAATTATCATATAAAAGTTGCCGTTATTTTAGATAAGGAAGTAGCATTTAATGATAGATTTAAAGAAATGATTATGGAAGCTAACAAAGGAAAGCACTTCAGAACATTTAAGAATATTATGGATGCTGAAGTCTGGATTTTAAGTTAATGATATAAGGAGAAAAGTAATATGAATTTTATGGAGGAACTGCAGTTATTCCTCCTATTTTTATGGCAAAAATTAATTACATAACTATATAAAGAAAATTTTCTAAAGCCATGCTATAATATAAGCTGTGTAAAAACAAAAGCAAAGGAGGTTAAAGTCCTAAATGGACTTTAACGAGTAGTTTGCGAGTGGAAGCGAGTAGTCTTAAACTACTCAGTGTTTCAGACTAAAAGGAGGAAATTACATGAATTCAATATTTAAAGGGGAAGAAAGAAACACTTATCTGGCATATTTAGCAGTTTGTATACTTTGGGGTTCAACATATTTGGCAATAAGAATAGGGGTAAGTGAGTTTCCGCCAGCTCTATTTGCTGGATTTAGGTTTTTAACTGCGGGCCTTATAATGTTGTTATTTTCAGTTTATAAAGGGATGAAGCTTCCTAAGGATTTTTCAGAGACCTTGAAGATCTCAATAGTTGGGCTGTTTCTATTACTAGGTGGAAATGGCTGCGTAGTTTTGGCTGAGAAAAACGTAAATTCAGGGATAGCATCACTTTTAGTTGCAACCGTACCACTTTTTATGGCTCTAATAGAACTATTTTTACCTGGCAGAGCAAGGCTTAATTTAAAAGGATGGATAGGACTTTTATTAGGCTTTGGGGGAGTAGCAATTTTAGCCTTTCCGAACTCAAATGGCTCCTCAGGAAGTATTTTGGGTATAGTACTTCTACTTATAGGTTCTTTTTCCTGGGCAATGGGCTCTGTATATTCTAAAAGCTTTAAGGCAACAGCATCAATAATTCCTAACATCGCAATACAAATGCTTGCAGGCGGAATAGGCTTGATTATAGTAGGCACTTTCTTTGGAGAGTTTTCAAAACTTCATGTTACCTCAAAAGGTATTGGCGCAATAGTTTACTTGATTATATTTGGTTCTATATTAGGCTACAGCTGTTATGTTTATATACTTCATAAATGGCCTACAGCTAAGGCAGGAACTTATGCTTATGTAAATCCTCTAGTAGCAGTCTTCCTCGGAGCTATTGTACTTAATGAGCCTTTGACATTTTGGGTAGTAATGTCAACTGTTGTTATCCTAGGTGGCGTAATTTTGGTACAGACCTCGAAAACTAAAATACAATAGTATATTTGCCAAAAATCACCTATAATTATATACGGTAAATATTTTAATAATAAGCAAAGGTGAGCAGCATGGAACAAACAAAGCTAGTAAATTCCGAAAATAAACGAAACAAAGCAATAATTATGCAAATACTTGCAGCAGTACTCTGGAGTACTGGAGGAATGCTTATTAAACTTGTTGATTTAGGTCCAATGGCTATAGCTGGCATAAGAAGTTTAATTACAACCATTGTTATTTTCTCATTCCTTAAGAAATCTTCATTGAAATTAACATGGAACAAGGCCTTTGGAGCTGTATCCTATACAGCTTTGGTAGTTCTATATATATCTGCAACAAAAACCACTACCGCTGCTAATGCGATTTTACTTCAGTATACCTCACCAATATACATTGCCATATTTGGCGGGTGGCTTTTAAATGAGAAGGCTAAACTTAAGGACTGGATTATCATAATGATTATTATATGCGGAATGGCACTGTTTTTTATGGATGATATTGCAGGTGGAAGCCTTAAGGGAAATATACTTGCTGTATTCAGCGGTGTTGCCTTGGCCTTTAATACAATGTTTATGAGAAGGGAAAAAGATGCAGATCCTCTGGAAAATGTGTTTTGGGGGAGTATTTTAACCATGCTTGTAAGTTTACCTTTTGTATTTGAAAAGGTTCCAAGCCCAAAGAGCATAGTTGGCCTTATACTGCTTGGAGTATTTCAACTGGGATTTTCTTATGTACTTTATGCCAAGGCAATTAAAAAAATAACGGCTTTAGAATCAACATTTTTGTCTTTAGTTGAGCCGCTTCTAAATCCGCTGTGGGTGTTTTTAACTATTGGTGAATTACCTGGGAAATTATCAATTTTAGGAGGAGTAATTGTTCTAGCTTCGGTAACTGTGAGCTGTTTAAAGCCTAAAAGGAAGGTTACTGCGGAATTAATGGACAAGATTGAAATATAAATTGATATTAGGTAATTTCAGCATTGACAAAATCTTTATATAATCATATATTATAAATGTGTAAATATTTTTAATAATTAAACATTTCATGAAAGGGAGTGTGTTTTAATGATTGCAAATTTTAAGGTGATTGCTTCTTAAAACTAAATATGGGCAAAGATGTGACCATTAGGATAATTATATCTTTTTTTGTGTCGGATTTTTGCAGCCTAAATTAACCTTTCATAATTACTGTGTATATGTAATGCATAAACATCACCGAAGGGTGGTGCTTTTTTACCGCAAAATGCAGTCTGATTTTATGGGGTGCTTTCTGCGGTATTTTTATGCTCATTTTTAGTGAAGGAAAGGAGAGATGTTTTATGAAAAGCATATATTTAAAAGAAAAAAACAGTGTATTAATTTTAGATTTAGTAATGGAGAAATTAAAGAAAAAGTTGGAGGTAATTAATGAACAATATTATTGAAAAATATGGTTATACAGATTTTTATAAAGTACAGGAAGCTATGTATAATTCTATAGAAGGTGAACTTATACCTGGAAGAGTTGTAGAAGTTCAAAGGGAGCAGTACAAGATTATAACTAAGGAAGGTGAGAGTACTGCAAAGCTTAAGGGCTCTTTATTTTACAATACGGCTGTAATAAGTATTTATCCTTCTGTTGGAGACTTTGTACTTGTAAAGCATAATCCTTATGGAGAAGATATTATTTATCATGTACTTACAAGAAAAAGCAAGTTTTCAAGGCTTGATTCCTTTAATGAAGTAGAGCAGATAGTAGCTGCAAATTTTGATTATGTTTTTATTATGACATCTTTAAATAAGGATTTTAACCTAAGAAGAATAGAAAGATATTTAACCTCTGCCTGGGAAAGCGGAGCAGTGCCTGTAATTGTTTTAACAAAAGCTGATTTATGCAGTGACTATTCAGCTTATATTGAAGAGTTAGAACAAATTGCCTTTGGTGTTGCTATTGTTCCCATAAGTACCATTACTGGAGAGGGGCTTAAGAAATTAGAAGAATTTATTAGACCTTGCAAAACTATAGTATTTCTGGGTTCATCAGGTGTAGGGAAATCCAGCCTTGTTAATGCTATAGCAGGGGAAGAAATTATGAAAGTCAGCATCATTAGAGAAGATGACAGCAAGGGCCGTCACACCACTACTCACAGGCAGCTAATTATGCTCGAAAATGGCACTATGATTATTGATACTCCAGGCATGAGGGAGCTTGGCATGTGGAATGCCACTGAAGGCTTAGATACAGCTTTTTCTGATATTGAAGATTTATCAATTAAGTGTAAATTTAGTGATTGCAGCCATACCAGTGAACCTGGCTGTGCCGTAAAAGCAGCTTTAGTAAGTGGAGAGCTCACATCTGAAAGGTGGGAAAGCTATTTAAAACTTAAGAGGGAAATCAGGTATGCTGAAATGAAAGAAAATTCTTCAATGAGGGCAAATGAAAAGGCACGATGGAAGAATTTATCTAAGCTGCAGAAACAATTAAAAAAAGGCGGAACATTTTAATAATATAAAGGAGGCATTGCAAAATAACTTTTAAATAAGTTAGGTGCAATGCCCCTTTAATGTTTATTCGATTTTAATAGCTTCTACAGGGCAAGAAGTTTCAGCATCCTTAGCTTCAGCTTCATTTGAAGAATCTACATCTCCAATAACACCTGCCTTACCATCATCCTCCATTTCAAAAACATCTGGAGTAATGGAAGCACATAAACCGCAACCTATACAGGTTTCTTTATCAACAAAAGCCTTCATTAAAATCATCCCCTTCATATATTCATTACATAATAATAATAATCTAAATTACCAAAATTAACTGTGATTTAAATCAAAAATAAATATATAGAATATAATAAGTATACAATTTAATTTACATGGTATATAATAACTTTATATTAAAGATATGGAGGTTTATCAAAATGGGATTCTGCTGTTGTTGTTATTTAAATAATTTAATACTTTTATATTTAAATAGCAATAAGTCTGCAAATTTTTGAGATAAGCGCAACTTGAAACTAAAATTAAGATTATCTACTGCAGGTTTTTGCCTGCAGTTTATTTTTTTGAAGAAAGGGAGAATATTATGGGCTTTTCAATTTACAACACCTTAACAAGAAATAAGGAAGAGGTTAAACCTATTGAGGATGGTAAAATAAGGCTCTATACCTGTGGACCTACAGTTTACAATTATGCACATATAGGTAATTTAAGAACCTATATTTTTGAAGATGTTCTTAAAAAGTCTTTGGAGTATGCAGGTTTTAAGGTTAAACATGTAATGAATATAACAGATGTTGGGCATTTGGAATCAGACTCTGATACTGGTGAAGATAAAATGTCTAAAGGAGCAATGAGAGAGAAGAAAACTGTATGGGAAATTGCAAGATATTATGAAGAGGCATTTTTAAAGGACTGTGAACATTTAAATATCATAAAGCCAGAAGTTGTGTGCAGAGCCACAGAACACATTGAAGATATGATAAAGTTTATACAAATATTAGAGAAAAAAGGTTTTACCTATAGGGCAAATGGCAATGTTTATTTCGCCATTAAAAAGTATCCAGAATATACAGAGCTTGCAAACCTAAGCATAGATGAACTTGTGGCAGGCAGCAGGGTTGAGGTGGACATCTATAAAAAGAATCCATTAGACTTTGTATTATGGTTTACAAACTCAAAGTTTAGTAATCAAATAATGCAGTGGGAGTCACCATGGGGTAAGGGTTTTCCTGGCTGGCATATTGAATGCTCTGCAATGTCAATTAAGTATCTTGGGGAAAGGATAGACATACATTGTGGAGGCATAGATCATATTCCTGTCCATCATACAAATGAAATAGCTCAATCAGAAAGTGCAGTAGGTCATAAGTGGGTTAATTATTGGATGCATGGCGAATTTCTGGTACTTGATAATGGTAAGATGTCTAAATCAAACGGAGATTTTTTAACTGTGTCAAGACTTATAGAAGAAGGATTCAGTCCATTAGATTATAGATATTTTTGTCTTCAGTCTAAATATAGGAAGCAGCTTGTGTTTAGCTTTGAAAGTCTTACTGAGGCTAAAAAATCCTTTAATAAATTAAAAGAAAAAATTAAAAAAATAGTAGAAAGTAAAAAGCTTGGTGAAGCTTGCCATACGAATAAAGTTAAAAGCTATCAGCAAAAGTTTTTAGCTCAAGTAAGTGATGATTTAAATATTGCAAATGCTTTTACAGTTTTATCAGATGTTATAAAAGATGATAAATTGAGTACCTCAGAGAAATTTTATTTAATTGAAGATTTTGACAAGATCTTTTCTCTTGACCTAACTAAAGCGAATGATTTAAATGAAAAACTTTCGTTAGATAAAGAATATATTAATAATTTTATATTGGAAAGAGACGAGGCAAGAAAAGAAAAAAACTGGGCTAGAGCAGACGAAATCAGAAATATACTTTTAAATGAGAATATAGAATTAGTTGATTTAAGAGAAGGTACAACATGGAGAGTAAAACAATAAAGCTTATTATTTTGTGTTAGGTAGTATATATAATTATGAATTTGAAGAAATTAAATATAATAATTAGAAAGTTTCTTTAATTAAATTTGTAAAATTACAATAATTATGGTATTATCAATGTTACAGAATTTTATAGGGGGTAACTAACAAGAAATGAAAACAGAACCTGATCCTGCGAATATAACTTCGCAGTTAATTTTAATAGCCATACTAACATTAATCAATGCATTTTTTTCTGCCGCAGAAATGGCAATTGTGTCACTTAATAAAAATAAAATAAAGGTACTTGATGAAGAAGGGGATAAAAAGGCAAAACTTCTATTAAAACTAATGGAAGAGCCAACAAAATTCTTGTCTACAGTACAAGTAGGGATAACCCTTGCGGGCTTCTTTTCCAGTGCTTCAGCTGCTACAGGAATCTCAAAGAACTTGTCTTTTTATTTAAATAGGCTTAATATTCCATATAGCGAACAAATAGCCTTAGTAGGGGTAACGGTGGTTCTCTCTTATATAACCTTGGTTTTCGGAGAATTATTTCCAAAGAGAGTGGCTTTGCAAAAATCTGAAGCTTTGGCAATGGCAGTGGTAAAACCAATTATGTTTGTATCAAAAATAGCAGTTCCTTTTGTAAAACTGCTTTCTGCATCCACAAATATTTTGGTTAGATTAACTGGACTTGAAATAGAAGGACTAGACGAGAAGGTATCCAAAGAAGAAATTAGGTCTATGGTGGAAGCCGGGCAAGAAAACGGTGTTATTAATGAAACAGAAGTAGAAATGATTAATAGCATCTTTGAATTTGATGATAAACTTGCCAGCGAGGTGATGACTCCTAGAACTGAAGTGTATTTAATCAATATTGATACTCCTTTAATGGAATATTTAGATGAGTTAATTGAAGAGAGATATTCAAGAGTACCTGTCTATGAGGGAGATACAGATAATATTATTGGTATTCTTTATATGAAAGACTTCTATGCAGAAGCAAGAAAACATGGTTTTGAAAATGTAGATATAAAAACTATTCTACATCCACCATATTTTGTACCAGAAACAAAGAATATTGATGAACTATTTAAAGAACTTCAGGTTTCTAAAAAGCATATGGCTGTATTAATAGATGAATATGGAGGCTTCTCTGGAATAGTTTCTATAGAGGATCTTATAGAAGAAGTTATGGGGAATATAGAGGATGAATATGATGATGATGAACCAGAAATAAAGAAAATCGATACTAATACATCTATAGTGGATGGAATGCTTTCAATTGATGACTTTAATGATTACTTTGATGTTAAGATTGAAAGTGACGATTATGATACAATAGGTGGATTCCTAATAGATCTTTTAGGACGTATTCCTGAAGGTGCAGAAGAAAACAATATTGAATATGAAAATCTTATATTTAAGATATTGGAAGTTAAGGAAAAAAGAATTGAAAAGATAAAGGTTTATGTTCAAAAGGATTCTTAGTTTTATATTAAAATTTATGCTCTGCAGAAATGTAGAGCTTTTTTATATGCTATTTAGATTAATCTTACAACGCTTAAAAGTCTAAAAAAAGAATTATAGTTAATTTGTAGAATATATTAAAATAGAAATATTTAATTTCAAAGTGGGGGTTATATATGATGCCTTTTGATCCATTTAACAGTTTCTTATTTAATTTTACATCTATTTTTGTACCTATTATTTTTATTATTGTTTTTGTTGGGTTTATATTTGTTTTTGCTAAAGGAATTAAGACCTGGAGCTACAATAATGGGCAGCCTGTGCTTTCTGTTTGGGCAAAGGTGGCAAGTAAAAGAACCAATGTTACCAGCACTATGCATAATGATAATGGAATTCAACACCACTCCACCTCAACAACCTATTATGTCACCTTTGAGGTAGAAAGTGGCGACAGAATGGAATTTACCGTAATTGCTAATGAATATGGCATGTTAGTAGAAGGAGATACTGGGAAGCTTACTTTTCAAGGAACTAGGTATAAGGGATTTAATAGGGATAGAGGAGAATAATAGGAAATTAACAAATTAAAAAGTAAAAAAACCGACCGTAAGGTCGGTTTTGCTTTTCAATGAAGCTTCTCTAGATCTAACTTAAATTACTGGCAAAGATACATTTACTGTAGTCCCAACCCCAAGTTCACTTCTTATAGTAACTCCATACTCATTACCATAAAGCATTTTAATTCTATCATCAACATTTTTAATTCCTATTCCAGTAAAATGCTTATTTTTCGATGGAAGGTCAGAGTTAAGTTTTGATAATTGTTCCTCGTCTATACCGGTTCCATTATCTACAATTTCACAAAATAAATTATTATTCTTTTCGGAAATAAATACATGTATTCGACCTTCCTTATCACCATTAAAGGCATGAAAAAATGCATTTTCTATAAAGGGTTGGAGTATAAGCTTCGGTAGTCTATAATGCATACATTGAGGCGTTACATAAAAGCTGGTTTTTATGTCTTCTCCATAGCGCATTTCATTTATATAAACGTAGTGCTTAAGATTCTCAATTTCCTGATCAACTGTAATAGTTTCACTTGTGTTGCTAATGGTATTTTGAAGCAGGGATATAAAAGAATCAATGGTCTCACTGGTTTTCTCCTTATCACCTTTTAATGCAAGCCACTTTATAGAGGCTAAGGTGTTATATATAAAATGAGGATTTATCTGCATTTGAAGCGTAGATAATTCTGCTTGTCTTTGCTTTTTCTGGGCTATAAGAAGCTTATCTATATAAGCATTTAAATCATCCAGCATAAAATTAAAGGATCTGCTCAGCCTTTCTATTTCATAGCCACCTTGAAGGTTTATATGATTTTTAAAGTTGCCTTCTGTTACTTTTGACATCTCTTTTACTAGAATTCTTAAAGGCTTTGTTGTTTTTCGAGTAATAAAAAATAATATAATTACTGAGGAACCTACTATAAGACTGCAGATAATAACAATTTCATTTATGTTATACATTGCATCAAGGGCAACCTTTGTATCTACTCTATTAACTAAATAGAAATCATAAATGGGCATGTAATTTGATAAAACAGTATAGTTTTTACCCTTTGACTTTATATCCATATACTTTATTTTCTCGTTATTAATTTTTTTAGCAGCATTAAGCAGGTCCTCATCTTTTTGCCCTATAAGGCTCTTATTATTTGAAGAAACAATTGTACCGTCAGAAGCTATCATAAAAATATCATTTCCCTTAGTAGGAAAATTGGAATACAGCTTGCTGAACACATTTTCATTAATAGTAATATAAAGCACTCCAAACTGCTGCTTTGTATTTTTATCCTGAAGTATCTTTGTAGCCACTATAACCTTTTTATTTACTGTTGAGCTTGTATATCCAAAGCTTCTATATTGATATAGAAGCTTATCTGGGTTTTCTAGAGCATTTCTTGTAACCAGGTCTTCTCTAATGGCATCCTTGGATGAAACTAATACAGAAGAGCTTCTAACATAAGTAGAATTATTCTTGCCTAAAACAATAAAATCAATATTTACAGGGTCTAAAACTGCCTCAATAGGCTTTAGGTGTTGCTTAAGGTTGTATATAGTATTAACCTCATCTATTATGTCGCTGCTGTTATCAGTTAGATATTTTCGAAAGGCCCAACTGTTATTAACTGTGTTCATAACGGTTATTAGCTTGTCATTTAATTCTGCAGAATTATCTTGTATTTGATTTAAGATTCTAGTATTAGTTATGCTGAAGTTATTAATAAAAAGTCTTTTTGATATGTCCATTACAGAAAAAGCAGTTATAACTGAAACAGCTATACTGCTAATAAGCATTATTAAGGCCAATTTAAAAAATAGACTCAGGGATCTGAATTTTTTAATAAATTTATTCATAGTTTCCTCGTTTGCTCAACATAATATTTTTTCTGAATTTGCTAGGAGTTACTCTTTTTACTTTTTTAAATACCTTACAGAAGTAACTATGGTCTGAGTAGCCAACAAGATAACTAACTTCTGAAACAGGGATATCTTCATTCTTTAAAAGCTCTATAGCCTTTTCTACACGGATTTTATTAAGGTACTCACTAAAGCCTTCTGCCAAATGAGAGCTAAAATAAGAGGAGAGATAATAATAGTTAAAATGAAATTTATCAGCAATTTCTTTAAGTGATAATTGTTCATTATAGTGATTTGAAATATACTGGGTAATTTTATTTATAATTTCATCATTAACCGAGAATTCTTTATTATTAATTATTTTAGCTATTACTTGCTCTATACTTTCAAATATATTTAGGAGATCTAATCCATATTTTGCAGCATCAATTTTTTGAAAGTATTCAATTTTTGAGTGATTAATTTCCACCACATCAAAGTGCAGCTCATCTAAAATGCTTATTATATTATAAAGTGCACTTTGAAAAAGAGTTTTTAGTTCAAATTCACTTAAGGAGCAGTGTGTTAATGCATTAGAAATATATTGTTTCAAATAATTAAAAGCTGAAGATATATTAAGCTCATAGAGCATTTCGGAATAGTGTTTGAAATCAAATTTTTCCTTATATGCATTTATAGGGAATTCCTCCTTAGAAATAAGCTTCTTATCCTTTAAAAAGAATTTGCAGCCAAGAAGAGGCTTAAAATTATCATTATAAATCTCTTTAATTTTATTTAAGGATATAAAAATGTCACTTATAGTAAGGTAAATATCAGGATAAGCTGCTGACATATTTAACAGCATGTCATTAACCGCCTTTAAAAGTTCACCATGACTTTTCTTTTCAAAATTGATCAATAACATGAATATGTCTTTATCTATATCTAACTCATAAAAAATAAATTTATCAAAGAAGGTCTTTGATTTTTTTGATAGAAGTAATTTTATGTTCGAAGGATTTTTAGAGGCCTTATCATAAATCCTTTTGGTATCCATGCCAATAAAAATAAAGCTGTCATATGGAAAAACTTTAGTAATTAATGACAAATCAGTATCAAAACCAGAAGCAAATTTGCTTAGTTCATTACTTACATTCAATTCAATTTTATCAGTTTTTATAACTAAATTAGGAATGCTTAAGGCAATATTTTTTAAAAGAGTAAGTACCTCCTCTGGGTTTATCTTAGGTTTAAGTATATAATCGTTTACTCCAAGTTTGAAGGTGCCTTTTACATAATTAAAATCACTATAGCCGCTTAAAATTACTATTTGTATTTCAGGATAATTTTCTTTAATATATCTTACAAGCTCTAAGCCATCCATAACAGGCATAACAATATCTGTAATTACAATATGGGGTTTAAGAGTCTCAATTAAGATTAAGGCTTCTTTTCCATTAGATGCTTCACCAACTATTTCAAAGCCTTCTTTATGCCAATCCACAAGGTGCTTAATTCCTTGCCTAAGAAGGTATTCATCATCAACTACTAAGATTTTGCATAAGTTATCCAATGCTATCAAATCCTTTAATAAATAATAATAAGTTATCATTTTAATTATAGAACAGGGGATTACACTTTTCAATTACAGGACAGGGAATTAGCTCCTACATGAAAAGGTATACAAAAATATTTTTAAAATCTTAAAATTTTACTATTTTAAAAATTTAGTATATAAATAATATATTAAAATTGCACAAATTCATATAAATATATTCTTACTTAATTTTCTGAATTTAAGCTACAATATATTTAGAAACAATGTAAAGCGTTTCATTTAAGTAAAGGGGGAAAAAAATAATGAAATCAAAGAAGATAATGGCACTTGCATTAGGTGCAATTATGACTTTAGGTCTATCAGCTTGTGGGAATTCAGCAGCAAGCAATACTCAGGCTCCTCAAGATGGAGGCAAAAAGAAGCTTGTAATATGGGCATGGGATGGCACCTTTAACGTAGTTGCTGCAAATGAAGCAAAAGCTATCTATCAAAAAGAAAATAAGGATGTAGATGTTGAAGTAGTGGAAATGGCTCAGAATGATATAGTACAAAAATTAAACACGAACTTAAGTGCAAATTCTACAGATGGATTACCTAACATAGTACTTATGGAAGATTATAGAGCACAAAACTTTTTAAGTGCATACACAGATTCCTTTAAGGATATATCAGGTAAGGTTAATTCCTCAGATTTCATGAATTATAAGATTAAATCTGATAGTGTAAATGGTAAATTATATGGACTTCCATTTGATAGCGGAGTTACAGCTTTATTCTATAGAACTGATTTAATAGAGCAAGCAGGCTATAAAAAGGAAGATATGAACAATCTTACCTGGGATAAGTTCATAGAAATTGGTAAGGCTGTTAAGGCTAAAACTGGAAAAGCAATGCTTACCTTAGATCCAAGTGACCTAGGCTTAATAAGAGTAATGATGCAGTCAGCTGGTCAATGGTATGTTAAGGAAGATGGAAAAACTGTAAACATAGCAGATAATCAAGCACTTAAGGAATCTATAAAAACTTGGAAGAATCTAATGGATGCAGGAATTGTTAAGCCAATTACAGGCTGGGATAACTTTGTTGGTGCCTTCCAAAAGGGTGATGTTGCTTCAGTTCCTACAGGCTGCTGGATTTCAAGCTCAGTTATGAAATCACAAGATCAAAGCGGTAAATGGGCAGTTGCTCCTATTCCAAGATTAAGTACAGTTCCAAGTTCGGTAAATGCCTCAAATCTTGGAGGTTCAAGCTGGTATGTACTAAGCAAAGTTGGTAACTCAGATTTAGCAGTAGATTTTCTAGCTAAAACATTTGGCAGCAGTAAAGAACTTATGAATACCTTAGCAGAAAAGATCAATCTTGTAAGCACATTAAAATCTGCTTCAAGTGTTGATAACTACAATAAATCAATTGACTTCTACGGCGGACAAAAGCTGATGCAGGATTTTGCAACTTGGTCTGCAAAGATTCCAGCTGTTAACTATGGTTCAAGTACCTACAACATTGAAGATATTCTATCAGGTGCAGTTCAGAACATTGTAAGCAAAAATGCAAATCTAGATACTACACTTAAGGATGTGCAAAAGCAGGCAGAAGCTGCTGTAGCTAATCAATAAGCATATACTAATGCAAATCGCTATTTGATTTTGAGAAAAAAGTAATATAATCTCTATCAAATAGCGATTTACTTTAATAAAGGGGGTATGACTTTGAAAATTAATAAAAAAGGCACCTTAGAGAGAAAGCATAATATTATTGGCTGGTGTTTTACAATCATAAGCATATTATTGATAGTTACTTTTGTTTTTTATCCTATGATACAAGCCTTTATTACCTCCTTAAAGTCAGGAACCGGTAATAACTTAAGATACGTAGGATTCAATAATTATAAAAGGCTTTTAACGGATGATACTTTTAAAAAAGCAGTTACTAATACTTTAATATATTTAATAGTTCAAGTTCCTATAATGATTTTATTGGCTTTATTCATTTCCGTACTTTTAAATGACAAAAACCTTAAAGGAAAAGGCTTTTTCAGAACAGCAATATTTTTACCCTGTGTTACATCTCTAGTAGCCTATTCTGTAATATTTAAAAGCTTATTTGCCAACGATGGTTTAATTAATAAACTTCTATTAAATATACACTTAATTTCAGCACCAATTTCTTGGATGACAAGTCCTTTTTGGGCTAAAATCACAATTATAATAGCAATAACTTGGCGATGGACAGGTTATAATATGATATTTTATTTAGCTGGCTTACAAAATATAGATCCAGCAATTTATGAGGCAGCAAGAATAGATGGGGCTTCGGAAGTAAAACAATTCTTCAATATTACAATACCCTTACTTAAACCGATTATATTATTTACAACAATTACTTCTACTACTGGAACCCTGCAGATTTTTGATGAAGTAATGAATATCACTGGAGGCGGACCAGGAAATGCCTCAACTACAATTTCACAATATATATACAATCTAAGCTTTAAATATACAGCAAACTTTGGATATGCAGCAGCAGTTTCCTATACAATTTTAGCTATGATTGTTATATTATCACTAATTCAATTTAAAGTGGCAGGTGATAATAAATGAGAAAGACAACAAAGATACTTAAATATATATTTTTAGCAGCGGCAGCTTTAATTTCAATTTTCCCATTTCTATGGATGCTAATAAGTGCGACTAATAAGTCCATAGAGGTTAGTAGAGGCTCCTTATTACCTGGGACATATTTATTTGAAAACCTGAAAAATCTTTTTGCAAACAATTTGAACTTTGCTAATTCCTTAGTTAATTCGGCTAAAATTGCAGTAATAACAACAGTTTTGGCACTAATCATTTCCTCTTTAGCAGGTTATGGCTTTGAAATTTATAAAACTAAATTCAGAGATAAAATATTTGCTATTTTACTTTTGTCAATGATGGTTCCTTTTGCATCACTTATGGTACCCCTATTTAGGATGTTTAGAAGCTTTAAAGTATTTGGATTAAATACTACTGCTTCAGTAATTATTCCAAGTGTAGCCACAGCCTTCTTAATTTTCTTCTTTAGGCAAAATACAAAGGCTTTTCCAAAGGACTTGTTAGAGGCTGGCCGTATTGATGGCTTAAGCGAAATACAGCTGTTTACTAAGATTTATGTTCCCACTATGAAGTCTACCTACGCAGCAGCTGCTATAATTACTTTTATGAGCAGCTGGAATAACTATATGTGGCCCCTTATTACGCTGCAAACTGCAAGTAAAAGAACAGCACCGCTAATAATATCAACAATGAGTTCCTCTTACACACCAGATTATGGTATGATAATGGCGGGAATAGTTATCGCAACTTTGCCAACAGCATTAGTATTCTTTTTAATGCAAAAACAATTTGTAGAAGGAATGCTTGGTTCTGTTAAGGGCTAGTGCGGCAAAAGAAACGTCCCTATGCCGTATTTTATAAAATAAGAATAAAGAGTTAGTAATTGAGAAGATATTATAATTATTAACTCTTTTTTTATACTTAAGGAGGTAACACAATGAATTTTAAGACTCCAAGCACAGCTTGGCTTTCAGATCCATCAATTTTTGCAGTTAATAGATTAGAACCACACTCAGATCACAAATACTACTTAACTATGGAAGAAGCAAAAAAAGGGGAAATGACACTAAAGAAAAGCTTAAATGGAAATTGGAAGTTTCACTTTGCACTTAATCCAAATGATAGAATTAATAATTTTTATGAAGAAGATTTTGATTGTAATGCTTGGAAGGATATAACAGTACCAGGACATATTCAATTACAAGGCTATGATAAACCCCAATATGTAAATACCATGTATCCTTGGGATGGGCACAGCTTTTTAAGACCTCCATATATATCGAATGAATATAATCCTGTAGGAAGCTATGTTAAATATTTTACCCTGGAAGAAGAACTTAAAGACAAGCCACTGTTTATTTCCTTCCAAGGAGTAGAAAATGCGTTTTACCTTTGGTTAAATGGTAAGTTTGTAGGCTATAGTGAAGACAGCTTTACCCCCTCTGAATTTGATTTAACGCCCTTTATAAAAAATGGCGAAAATAAGCTGGCAGTAGAAGTTTACAAAAGGTCTACAGGGGCCTGGCTGGAGGATCAGGATTTTTGGCGCTTCTCCGGTATATTTAGAGAGGTTTATTTATATACGGTTCCTAAAACTCATATCTCAGACATCTTTGTAAAAACAAACTTAGATAGTGAATATAAAAATGCAGTATTAGAAATGGATTTTAAAATAATTGGTGAGCTTAAGGGGCAGGCATCATTAGAACTAATGGATAAAGATGGTTTAGCTATTGCCTTCTTAAATGAGGCTTCACTTAAGGATTTTATGTCCCTTAAGCTGGCTCTTAGCAATGTAAAGCTTTGGAGCGCTGAAGATCCATATCTTTATACACTTTATATTTATATTAAAGATAATGCAGGCAATATTATTGAAATTGTTCCTCAAAAAATTGGCTTTAGAAAATTTGAAATTATAAATAAGGTTATGAAGATAAACGGCAAGAGAATAGTCTTTAAGGGTATAAATCGTCACGAATTCAACTGCAGAAGAGGAAGAGCTATAACTAAGGAAGATATGCTTTGGGACATTAGATTTCTAAAACAAAACAATATAAATGCCGTAAGAACCTGCCATTATCCAAATCAAAGCTATTGGTACGAGCTTTGTGATGAATATGGGATCTATTTAATAGATGAGACTAATTTGGAAACCCATGGTTCATGGCAGAAGATGGGTGCAATTAAGCCTGATTGGGTTATTCCTGGCGACAAACCTGAATGGCTTAACATTATATTAGACAGGGCAGCTTCCATGCTGGAAAGAGATAAGAATCACCCATCTATACTAATTTGGTCCTGTGGAAATGAGTCCTTTGGCGGAGAAAACTTATTTAAAATGTCTGAGTACTTCAGAAAAAAGGATCCTTCCAGACTGGTACATTACGAAGGTGTCTTTAACGACAGAAGGTTCAATAATACAAGTGATATGGAAAGCAGGATGTATGCTAAAGTTAATGCTATAGAGGAATATTTAAATAGTAATCCTGAGAAACCTTACATAAGCTGTGAATATATGCATGCTATGGGGAACTCCTGCGGCGCAATGCACAAGTATACAGAGCTTGAAGACAAGTATGAAATGTATCAGGGCGGATTTATCTGGGATTATATAGATCAGTTTATAGTTAAAGAAGATAGCTTTGGCAGAGAATTCTTAGCCTATGGCGGTGATTTTGAAGACAGACCAACAGATTATAATTTCTGCGGCAACGGTATAGTATATGCAGATAGATCAGTCTCACCAAAGGTGCAGGAAGTTAGAAAACTCTATGAAAATATAAAGCTTATAGCTGATAAAAATGGAGTTTTAATTAAAAATAATAATATTTTTATAGACACCACAGAATATTATCTTGAATATTACATTGAATATAATGGCAAGGAAATTTATAAAGATAATATAGAGATTAATATTAAAGCAGGTGAAGAAAAGTATGTTGACTTCAATTTGCCTAAGGTTTATGAAGCTGGCGAATATTCCATAAATACTGCTTTTAAACTTAAAAAGGCTGCTCCATGGGCAGACAGAGATCATATAATTGCCTTTAGCCAGTATGTATACAAGGCAGAGGGGAAAGCTGCTTTTAATAAAATGGAAAAGCCTACAGTAATAAATGGCGATGTGAATATAGGAGTAAATACTAGAGACTTTAGTGTATTATATTCAAAGCAAGAGGGTGGAATAGTATCCTTAAGATATGGAGGCAAGGAGGTTATTACCAGAGTACCAATGCCAATATATTGGAGGGCCATGACGGATAATGACAGAGGAAATGGTCAGGGCTATAGATGTGGTCAGTGGCTTCAAGCAAGCATGTTTCAACGCTTAAAAGAGGTTCAAGTAGCAGAAGATGACTATAGTGTAACTGTAAAATACACCTATGCTTTACCTACTGTACCAGAAACAGAGGTAATAGCAGCCTACACCACCTATGGTAATGGTGAAATTAAGGTTTGCTGTGACTATAAAGGAACTGAAGGGCTACCAGAACTTCCTATCTTCGGCTTTTCAATTAAATTATCTGCAGAATTTGACAGCTTCAAGTGGTATGGCCAAGGACCAGAGGAAAATTATTGTGATAGACTGCAGGGCGCAAAATTAGGAATCTTTGAAAAGTCAGTAATTGATAATGTTTCAAAATATGTTGTGCCTCAAGAAAGTGGAAATCATACAGGAGTAAGACAGGCAGAGATTAAAAATAAAAACGGCTTTGGGCTAAAGTTTAAGGCATTAGAAAACCCCTTTGAACTTGGAGTGTCACCTTATACAGCCTTTGAACTTCAAAATGCACTTCATCAATATGAACTACCACCTGTAAATTACACTGTAGTTACCATTGCAGCAAAACAGATGGGTGTTGGAGGAGATGACAGCTGGGGTGCTCCAGTGCATAAGGAATATCTCATAGATTCCTCTAAAGATATACATTTTGAATTTGTAATAGGAAAATGTTAATACTTAAATTTTAAAATAATTTAAGGAACTTACTGCTGACAAAATGTCAGTAGTTTTTTCCTATAAGAAGTATTTTTTAACACAAAGCTAAATTACCAAAGTTTATTAGAAAGGTAAAGGATTAATTATGAGTATTATTTATAATAATGAACATAAAATTTTTCATTTACAGGCAGGAGATACAAGCTATGTTATGAAGGTTTTAGAAGAAGGGTATCTTACCCATCTATATTGGGGAAGGAAGGTAAGAGACATAAGTGCAGAAGAGGCATTAGTTCTTGTTGAAAGATGTTCTTTTTCGCCAAATCCTAATCGGTTAAATAAATTACTTTCCTTGGATACCTTGCCTCAGGAATATCCTACCTATGGAAGCACAGATTATCGCACTCCTGCTTATGAATTGCAGCTTGAAAATGGGTCTACAGTAACGGAGCTTAAATATGAGACTCACAAAATTATAAAGGGCAAACCAAAACTTGAAGGTTTACCTGCAACTTATACAGAAAGTGATAGTGAAGCAGAAACACTGGAAATAGTCATGATTGATGAGCTAATTGGACTTAAGGTAATATTATCCTACACCATATTCGAAGAATATAATGTCGTTACTAGAAATGTTCGATTTGTGAATAATGGTAATACAAAGCTCAAACTTCTTCGGGCTTTAAGTATGAGTATAGATTTTAATAGTGATATGTATGATTTTATACATCTTTATGGTTCTTGGGCAAGGGAAAGACACATTGAAAGAAGACCTCTCTTCCAGGGAAATCAATCAGTAGAAAGCAGGCGTGGTGCAAGCAGTCACAATCATAATCCTTTTATTTGCTTATTAAGTAAGGGAGCTTCAGAGGAATATGGTGATGTCTTTGGCTTTAGCCTGGTTTATAGCGGTAATTTTCTGGCTCAAGCAGAAGTTGCCGAGTATAGTACAACAAGAGTATCTATGGGAATAAATCCTTTTGACTTTTCATGGATATTAGCGCCGGGAGAAGAATTTCAAACTCCAGAGGTGGTAATGGTTTACTCAAGTGAGGGGTTAGGTCAAATGTCTAGGACCTATCATAAACTTTATAGAAACAGGTTGTGCAGAGGCAAATTTAGAGATGAAAAGAGACCTGTTCTAGTAAATAATTGGGAGGCCACTTACTTTTACTTTAATGCTGATAAAATAGAAGGTATAGCTAAGGTAGGAAAGGAACTTGGCTTTGAACTTTTGGTATTAGATGACGGCTGGTTTGGCAGACGAAACAGTGATACAAGTTCTTTAGGGGACTGGGTTGCAGATCCTAAAAAATTACCTAAGGGGCTTGAGGCTTTAGCTAATAGTGTTAATAATATAGGTCTACAATTTGGACTATGGTTTGAACCGGAGATGGTATCAACCGATAGCGATTTATATAGGCAGCATCCTGATTGGTGTATTCATGTACAGGGTAGAAGGCGCTCTGAGGGCAGAAATCAGCTGGTCCTTGATTTATCAAGAGAAGAGGTTTGTAATTATATTATTCATTCAATATCTTATGTTTTAAAATCAGCCCCAATTAACTATGTGAAATGGGACATGAATAGAAATATGACAGAAATAGGCTCAGAAAGCCTGCCTTATGAAAGGCAGAGAGAAACGGCCCATAGATATATTTTGGGTTTGTATAGAGTTATGGATAAAATAACTAGTGATTTCCCTAATGTATTATTTGAAAGCTGCTCAGGTGGTGGCGGCCGATTTGACCCTGGAATGCTATACTATATGCCTCAAACCTGGACTAGTGATGATACTGATGCAGTTGAAAGACTAAAGATACAATATGGAACTAGTATTGTATATCCTTTAAGTACTATGGGAGCCCATGTATCTGCAGTACCCAATCATCAAGTTCACAGAAATACATCCCTTAAAATGAGAGGGGACACAGCTATGTCTGGTAATTTTGGCTATGAGCTAGATCTTACAAAGCTTACAGAAGGGGAGAAGGACATAGTAAAAGCACAGATAGCTGAATATAAAGAATTACGAGAACTTATACAGTTTGGCAGTTTGTATAGGCTGCTAAGTCCTTTTGAAGGAAATGAAGCTGCCTGGATGGTGGTTTCAGAAGATAAAAGTGAGGCTTTCGTAGCTTATTTCAGAGTACTTGCAGTACCAAATGGACCAATCACTAGGTTAAATTTAAAAGGTCTAGACCCAAATAGAAATTATTCAATAGCCGGTAAGATTGGAGTTTACGGCGGAGATGAGCTAATGTATACAGGTCTAAGCATCCCTAAATTGCAGGGGGACTATCAAAGTGTTACATGGAGCTTAAAATAAGATTAGTGAGCCACGGGAATTTTTCTCGTGGCTCATTTTAGCATATTAAATTTCTCTTGTCTCTTCCATTAGCCAAGCTTTCTCTTCATCATTTAAATGTGGAGCAAGCTTTTCAAAGACAGCTTTATGATAATCATTTAGCCACTTAATTTCATTTTCAGCAAGCATCTCTTTATTAATTCCAGCTAAATCAATAGGACAATAGGTCACTGCCTCAAATCTCATAAACTGTCCATATTCTGTTTCTTCATCATAAGAAACCAGCATCATGTTTTCTGTTCTCACCCCGTGCTTTTCTTCCTTATATATTCCTGGTTCATTAGTAAGGATCATGCCTTTTTCAAGTATTATATTATTAACATCTTTTCTTATAGCTTGAGGCCCCTCATGAACATTTAATAAAAATCCAACCCCATGACCTGTTCCACACTTATAATCCAAGCCTACTTCCCAAATAGGTTGTCTTGCTAATATATCTAAACTAGAACCCGTAGCTCCGTATAAGAATTTAGCTTTGCTTAAGGCTATAAACCCTTTAAGAACCAATGTAAAGTCTCTCTTTTCTTCTTCAGTAAGCTTTCCTAGAACTATAGTTCTTGTAGTGTCTGTGGTGCCATCAAGATATTGACCGCCTGAATCAACTAAGAAAAAGCCTTCTTCTTTTAAGGTATAGGCAGTTTCTTTTGCTGCCTTATAATGCATCATGGCTGCGTGGTCTTTATAGCCTGCTATAGTATCAAAGCTTGGACCGATAAATAATTCCTGCTGTTTTCTAAAGTCTTCTAATTTTTCCCCAGCAGAAAACTCTGTAATTTCTTCTTTGCCTACAGAGTCTTTAAGCCATTTTATAAACTTCACCAGAGCTGTGCCATCCTTTATTTCGCAGCTTCTTATATTTTTAATTTCCGTATCATTTTTTATGCCTTTTAATTTAGTGGTAACATTAGAGCAAGCTGTTTTTGCTGCATTACTATTAATGGAATTAAATAGGGTGACATTAGTTTTATTTGCATCAAAGATAATTCCATCTTTATCTTTAAGCTCTTGTAAAAATTGCTGTATTTCATTATAACCATTAATCTCTACATCATCATTCTCAAGTTCCAATTTAACATCGCTTGGAACCTTTAAAGCATCAACAAATAAATAACATTTGCTTTCGCCAACTATTGCGTTAGCTATTATCACTGGATTATTTGGCACATCATTTCCTCTTATATTTAAAAGCCAAGCTATGTCGTCAAGTGAAGTTAATAAATAGTAGTTTGCGCCTGCATTTTTCATTTCATCTCTTACTACTTTAAGCTTTTCTACTCTTGATTTTCCTGCATATTTTACCTCGTGTATAAAAATAGGACCTTTAGGTATCTCTGGTCTGTTTTTCCACAGCTCATCAATTAAATCAAGATCTGTCTTTAAGCTTATTTTCTTTGCTTTTAATTCTTTCTCCATGCTGTTTACCATATCTACTGAAAAAACACTTCCATCAAAACCAACTGTGCTGCCTTCCTTAAGAACCTCCTTTAACCACTCTGTATAAGAAGGTACACCTGGATCGGACATTCTAAATAATTTAATGTCAGAACCTTCAAGCTGTTTTTCCGCTTGAATATAGTATCTTCCGTCTGTCCAAAGGCCGGCATCCTCTAAGGTAATAACTACAGTTCCTGCTGAGCCTGTAAAGCCGGATATCCACTCCCTGCATTTAAAGTGGTCTGCTACATATTCACTTTGATGTGCATCAAAGCTGGGTACTATGTAAGCATCCATTTTATTGTCTTTCATTAATTGTCTTAACTTTTGAGTCCTTTCTTTAATTTTCATAATTCTACCTCCACTCCATTTAAGTTTAGATTTTTATTTTCATGTTCATATAGACATATAGCTAATACTATACTAATTATTCCAGCTGTAAGCTTAGATATTATAAAGGACCCTAACATTTCTGGAGCAATACCTGAAACAAAACCAAACTGACCTCCAAATACAAAGGCTCCACTCACTGCAAAGGCAGCACATACAACCTTGCCTTTAGGATTCATCTTTTTATAAGATCCAAATACCAAAAGATTACTAGCTAAGTTTCCTAAAATGCCAGCAACTGATGCTGAGTTAATTCCAAATTTATCTCCTATTTTTTCAAATGTTTTTTTAAAAACACGGTTTATTAGCTCCAGCATAGGATAAGCTCCACCTAAAACAATGGCTATTTTGCACACTATACTTGCAGATTCGGAAAGGGGAGATAGCCCTTGGACAAAAGTAACTCCCAATATTGCGTTTATTCCCTGCAGAATTAATCCAATAATACTTAAACCAATTACTAACTTTCCAAATAAATTAAAGCCCTTCATTAACATATTATTAAACTTTAATAGTCCAATTTCTAATGCTATTGCAAAAATAAATATAGGCACAAGGTTCCATATTAGGAGCCTTAAATTTATTCCCTGCCATAAACCAGCTGCAAGACATCCTATAGGAATAGTAGTTATTCCAATCATAATCCCTTTAGAGAAATACTTTTCATCTTCTTTAGAAAGCATTCCTATGGCAACAGGTATAGAAAAACTAATAGTTGCACCTAAACTAGAGGCAATAATAACTCCTGAGAATATGCCCATTTCTTTAGTTAAAGCTAGCTTTGAAGCCATTTGATATCCTCCCATATCAATAGCAAATAAAGCTGCAGGAAACATGGAAGGATCTAAATTAAATACTCTATAAATAGGAATAATAGCGGCAGATAAATAATTTGAAAGAATAGGAGCTAAGGAATATATACCTATCATACAAAGGCCCAAGGCACCCATGGTCTTTATACCTTCCTCAAATTTTCCACCAAGCTTTAAGGGACTTCCTAATATGTAATCAACTCCACCAATTACAAAAAAAGCTCCGATTAAATACAACATTAATTTGTATCTCCAGCTGGGTTTGGCTTAGCATCAATTTCATGGGCAGCTGATCCTCTATAGCCATTTGGAGTATTAACAGCTAGTAATTTAACCTTTTTGTTAGTATAATTAGCCCAATTATGCCTTATATTTGAATTCATATGAATACTGTCGCCAGGATAAACTTCATATCTTTCACCATCTATGTAAATTGTTAATATTCCTTCTAACACATAAACAAACTCTTCCCCATCATGCTTATAGGATATGATTTCCTCTTCATTTTTTTGCGGAAGAATTTCTACAAGTCTTGGAACAATTTGTTTGTCTTCTAAGTTTGTACTTAAGCTATACTTAATAAAGCCACCTTCTTCTATATCTAGTATCTCTTGCTCATAGCTTCTAAGTACCATCTCTTCTCTTTTATGGGGATAATCAAAAAAATAGGTTAAATGCACTTCTAAAATCTTAGCTAATTTTTCTAATGAATCAACAGCAATAGTAGTAAGGCCTCTTTCTAACTGAGATAAATATCCCACAGATAACTCACTTTTCTCGCTTAACTCCTTTAGAGTAATGCCCTTTTCAGTTCTTAAATTCTTAATTTTCATTCCTATATTCATAAATTTACTCCTGTATTATAATTATATATATTATACAATATTTATAACTTATAATATACATGTGTATGAAATTATTTCATTAATATGAATATAGCAGTGTGACAGTGGGACATTTCTTATGCCACATTGAAATGCATGCGATATAAGAAACATCCCATGCCACACTGGAAAAGTCCATTTGTCACATACACTTAAGAAGTGTTACATATACTATATAAGAATATTTTAAAGGAGTTAATTATAATGAGTAATGAAGGAGCACTTTTTGCATTTCTAGCAATATGGAGCTTTATATTTTTTCTTTTTTTAGCTATTGGTATCTTACTTTATATTTTTGCATCAATGGGACTATACAAATTAGCTTTAAATCAAAAATTAGAAAACCCATGGTTAGCTTGGATTCCAATTGCTAATATGTATATACTAGGAAAGCTCATTAAAAATTTAAAGCTTGATACTTTTGAAATTCCAAATATTGAACTAGTCTTATCCTTAGGCTTTTTTGTAGTTGTGGTACTTAAATTTATACCTTTAATTGGTTGGCTTATTGGTGTAGCCTATGCAGTTTTATGTATATTATCTCTTTATAAGTTATTTAAGATATATAGACCTGATCAAGCTGTATTATGGATAATACTTAGTATAGTACTTCCTTTTATGGGCCCAATTTTTATTTATATCATAAGAAATGATTCACCAGTTTTGCAGTAAATAGATTTACCAAAATTATTTAAAAATGTAGTATAATAAGTAAAGAAATATTGAAAAAATTTTTTGACGCTGATAACGTAGAATTAACTTAAGATAGCGGAAGTGTTTACGATAAATTCTACTTCCGTATTATTAAGTGATTTCTGCAAGTTCAGCGTCTAATGTTTTTAATTAACCTAAAGAATAAACACAATTAACGAAAGGATGAAAAACAATGGCAATTGATAGAGTACGTGAATCTTTAAAAGATTTTGGAAGAGACAAGGATATATTGGAATTTGAAACCTCCAGTGCCACAGTAGAGCTAGCAGCAATAGCATTAGATGTTGAGCCTGCTAGAATTGCAAAAACTATTTCACTTAAATCAGGAGAGTCTGCCTTGCTCGTAGTAACAGCAGGAGATGCTAAGATAGATAATAGTAAATTTAAAAGTGAATTTGGCTTTAAGGCAAAAATGCTTTCACCTGAGGAAGTACTTGAGTTTACAGGCCATGCTATTGGAGGAGTGTGCCCCTTTGGGCTTAAAAATAATATACCTGTTTTTCTTGATCTATCACTTAAGAGATTTACTACAGTTTTTCCAGCCTGCGGAAGCAGTAATTCGGCAATTAAGCTTACCTTAAGTGAAATAGAGGAGTATTCTAAAAGTAAAAAATGGGTTGATGTCTGCAAGAATTGGATAGAATAAAGCTGTAAATTTTGAGTATAAGTATAATTGAAAAATAATTGTGCATTATATAAAATGGTAATAAGAGGAGGCTGATTAAATGAGTATCTATGATTTTAAGGCAAATAACATTGATGGAGAAGAGATTAAGCTTGAAGAGTACAAAGGTAAGGTTCTCTTAATTGTAAACACAGCAAGCAAGTGAGGCTTTACACCACAATTTGCAGGTTTGCAAAAAATATATGAAGACTATAAGAATAAAGGCTTTGAAGTATTAGGTTTTCCAAGCAATCAATTTCTAGAGCAAGATCCAGGAACTAATAAAGAAATACATAACTTCTGTCAAATCAATTATGGTGTTGATTTTACTATGTTTGAGAAAATTGAAGTTAAAGGAGAAAATGCGCATCCATTATTCAATTACTTAACTAGTAAAGCTCCTTTTGAAGGCTATGATTTAAGTTCTGAGAAAGGCAATTTTTTAAATTCCTTTTTAAAGGAAAAATTTCCTGAGTCTCTAAAAGGCAACGATATAAAATGGAATTTTACTAAGTTCCTAATCGACAAAGATGGGAATGTAGTAAGGAGATATGAAACTCCAATGGAGCCGGAAGAGATAGCCAAGGATATTGAAAAACTTCTATAAAGTAACTTTTATCTTGTTTCTAGAGAATAAAACCATGTTTCCTGGGAAAGCTAATGCAAGAAAGGGGCATGAGTTTTATGGATGAAAAGAAACCTAAACATGAAGCTGCTATGGAAGAGGCAAAAGATATGCTTTCAAAAGGTGTAGGTATGTCTGAAATAGAAAATCTCACAGGACTTGATGAGAGAAACATTAACAAAGCTAGAAGAAAAGTTGAAGATAGAGATTAATTAATTTGACTAGAATACTTTACCATAGTTATATTAATACCTAAGTAGAAAGAGGAGATTTTAATTCTCCTCTTTCTTCATTTTTTTGTTACACATTTTTTATTTTTTCGACACTGAACTGCCATAATGACTTTTTAAAATAAATAAGTAGCATCAGAAAAAATACATACTTAATTATTTACAGGAGGACATAATGATTACATTTTTAGATACTGGTTTTGCAAAAATTGCAACCTTTATAGCTTTACTTCTTACTATTATTTATTTTTTAAGAGTGGGGAACAAAAAATTCTTTAATAATAAAAATAAAATTTTAAAAGATATAAATAAAACTTTGAGAAAATACCATAAGGTAATGGGAATAATTTTAATAATAATGGGTTTAATACATGGCATATTCTCATCAGAATCCATTTTTAGTTTTAATTTAGGAACGGCTTCCTTAATTTTAAGCATTTTATTAGGACTAAGCTTTATGCTTAGAAGTAAATTTAAAAATAAAAGCTGGATGTATTATCACAGGGCCTTAACAGTATTGTTTTCAGTGGTTTTAATACTGCATATTGCTACAGCAAAAGCAGATAGCAGCAGAAGCAGTGATATAGAGAGTTTTAATAATAATGCGGTAAATGCTCAAATGGCTGACGCCCAATATAAGGACGGTACATACACGGGACAAGCTACGGGCTATAGGCCAGGTTTAGAGGTTAGTGTAACAGTGAAGAATAATAAAATTGAAAATATCGATATAATTAACAGCAATGATACGCCAAGATTTTTCAACAGGGCAGCTAGTGCAGTTCCAAATGAAATTATTGATAATCAGTCAGTTCAAGTGGATGCAGTTTCAAGGGCAACTAGGTCCTCAAATGGAATCATGGCAGCAGTTTCCGATGCTTTATCAAAGGCAGTAGATTAACATCTGTGGTTAGCTGAAAAGGTTCAGCTTACAGTTAATAACTTTTAAAAGTGAAAATGTGGATGGCAACAGCCTTCCATTAAGTGGGCTAACAGTCAGTGGATGTTTCCCTTTGCTTACTGCCAGTTAAGATATTCACATTTAAGCTTCTAAAATTCGTTAATAAAATTAGTTGTGCAGCTGCAAATAATACTCCAGCAATAAAATATGCTTTCCCATATCCAAGATTATTACTGAATAACATATTTTTAGCAAACAGGCCTGTTATAGTCTGAGCAATTCCCTGAGAAATAAATATTATTGAAGAATATGCAGGACGATATTCCTTATCTACTAATTCCATTGGGAGGGAGCTAAATACAGGGCTTGTGGCATTAATTAAACCAGATCTAAAAAATAGTGAGGCGCTAATAACAGCTACAACACTCATACCTGGTATTCCTCCATACCCTATAATAAACATGAATGGAACTGCAGCAAGGCAGCACCAGGCAAGCATATTAATTTGCCCCAATTTTTTAATAAGATATGGTGCAAAAGGCATAATAAGCAGGATTGCAAAGTATTGAGCAGTCATAATAAAAGAAATTGAGGCTCTATTGATTCCCAAAGTTCCTAGGTAAATGGAGACATAGGGAACTATAAGTGATACAGCTATTTTGCATATTATCATATAAGCTAAGAATATTAGTGCACTTTTACTGAAAAATGCATTTATGTTAAACTTAGTTTTTTCTTCTTGTTGGATTTTTCTATAGTCCTCTTTTGATTCTCTAATTAAAAGTATTGGTATTATACTTATTACTAAAATAAAAACAAAAAATATAAGAACATTTTTATGAGCTTCAATATAAACAGTTCTCTGCATAAAGGAAAGAGAGGAGACCTTTGAAGTTAAGACTTTTGCAGCTTCAAAGGCTATATTTAATTTCTTAGCAAAAAAACTTACAATTAAGGGCCCTCCAGTTAAGGTTCCTAATAGACAGCCAACCACATTGGTATAAAAAGCTGCTGTAAAATAGAGAGTCCTATTTGAAGCATTGGTATAACTTGATAAGTAGGGACCTAATATCACATCAAACAAAGTTAGTCCAGTAATAAGAAGTAATACAGATATACTTTTTATAAATACTTCATTTGAAAATATAATAATCAAAAGTGAAGCAGCAGCGACAATGGGTCCAAGAAGCATCAATTTTTTGTAGCCTGTTTTAGGTACCAGAAAAATTAAGCAAGCTCCAATAAAGGAAGCAATTCCTAGAAAAGAGGAAAAGCTGTTTGCTATTTCAGAGGATGTTAATTGGAGGAAGGTCATTAAAACATCAAATAGAACACCATTTAATACTCCAATAAAACAATATAGAATTATGAACATTAAGCTATTAAAGGATTCTCTTTTTTTAAAAAGTTCTTTAACCATGATCTGCTCTCCTTGCTTATTTTGTACATAAAAATTTTTATTTACCATTTAAATATTTCTAATAAGTTTACACTACTATACTAATATGATATTAATACTTATTAGATACAAATCTAATATTAGTTGAAAAAATTATTAACTAAGAATAGCTTTAGCAATTCCTTGAGATAATTCTTCTAATTTAATTTTGTTAAGCTTATAATAGGTTTTATTTCCATCCTTCCTAAAAGTAACTAAGTTTAAATCCAACAAGGAATTTATGTGATAAAAAACTGTTGGAGGAGTAAGATTAAGTTCAGCTGCAAGCTCAAGACCGTACCATTCCTTCTTAGCTAAAAGTTCCACCATTTCAAACCTTTTATTATCGGAAAGAATTTTAAGAAACTTTTTAATTCTTTCTTTTTCCATATAGCTTTTAGGAAACTGTTCTGTATACATTCCAATATTTATCCATTCACAATTATTGTATGGGGAAATATAAAATGTCCAAGGTCTCACTTGAATAAAATAACCTATATTAATAATGAAATTACTATCTTTAGCTTCAGAATATCTTCTCAAATATTCCTGGAAAAAATATTTATTATCTTCTTCAAAAAGTTTTTCATATCTTTCTTTAAAGGGCTTTAGATATTCTAGTATTTCTTTTTCAAGAGGTAAATAGCATTTTTCATAAAATTGCCTTAATAAAATACAGAGCCTAAGCTTTAATTCCTCTGGACTTTCTAAGCATTCTAAAAGTTTTTCTTTTATGTCCTCCTGTTTATATACAGTATCAGAGATAACATCCCTTAAATCTTCATTTTCCTGTTTATCTAGCATTGAAATTATAAGTTCCTGAACCTTTGGATTATCTGAGTAGTTTTGATTAAGAATATAAGAAGATAAAATTTTGTTATCAATTTTTTCTATAAAGGTTATAAATTCGTGAACTGAGCTCAAATTCTGATTTTGAGTTGCAATTCTACCAAGTACATGCTTTATCTCAGGCCATTTGAAGAAGTAATTTAATTCTGAGGATAGATATTTTGTTATTTTTTTTCTCATAAAGTCTATCTTTTGTTTTACGTCTTCTACTTGGACATAATTAAATTGCAAAAAAAACTTATCCATTTCCTCCATGTTTGCAGTAAAGTGAAGGGCATAAATAAATTCTACTGGAGGGTGAATAATAAAGGAAACCTGATTATTTTTAGTTTTCATAGTAATCCTTCTTTCATAATATATGGATTAAATATTAAACGATATTAGATATTCATCTAATATAATTATATTGTCTATTTCAATAATATGTCAATAAAAATTGAAAAATTTATGAGTATTAAATATAATTTAATAAAGCAAACAAAAAATATTGCCTGCTAATGAAAAATAATTGTAATAAAGTTTAGAAATACTAAAATAATCTATTACTGAATTGTTTAGTAGAAAGGGGGTGGCTATCTTGTGCGGACGCTTTTTCATTGAAAGTGACATAGAAGATATCATTGCTCATTATGGGTTAAAACAAACTTATAATGGTGCCTCTGCAAAAGGAGAAATATTTCCTGGAACTAAAATTCCCGTTGTTTTAAATAACAAAACTAAAGAGTTAAATTTTCTAAAATGGGGATTTCAAGTAAGAGGGATAAATAGGGAACTAATAAATGCAAGAGTTGAAACAGTATCAGAAAAACCGGCCTTTAGAAAAGCATTTTTAAACAATAGATGTCTAATACCTGCGAATGCCTTTTTCGAGTGGAAGACTACAGAGAAGAGCAAGGTTAAATATAAAATAGAGGTAGAGGAGGAAGGATTGTTTTCCATGGCAGGCTTGTTTGACAAGTTTGTAGATAGAAATAACAAGGAGTATTTAGGAGTTGTCATTTTAACACGGCCTGCAAATGAAGAAATGTCAAAGCTACATAATAGAATGCCAGTTATACTAAGCAAAGGAAAAGAAGATGATTGGCTTTCTGCATCAGAAAAGGAAATTATAAATATTCAAAAGGACATAGAAATAGATCCCTTTGTAAAACTTAAAATTTATCCAGCAGAAGGAATTCAGCAGATGTCATTTATTGATTTAATGTAACTAACAATATAATATTAAAATTATGCATAAAAAATAAATTCTATATACCAGTATGATGATAATAAAAATTGAAAAAATAACTAAAGGAGAAGGTTTAAATGAAACATAGATTTTTAATTTTTTCAGATTACATATGACCATTCTGCTATATCGGCAAGGGTATTGTCGAAAAGCTAAAAGAGGAATTTGATATTGAGGATGAATGGCTGCCTTTTGAAATACACCCTGAAACACCTATGGAAGGAATGGAGCTTACTAAAAAATTTCCAGGACCATCCCTTAATAAAATGATTTCTAATCTAAAAGCTATGGGGAAATTATATGGTATCGAGTTTAATGAATTTACAATTTTATCTAATTCACACTTAGCACTAGCGGCTGGTGAATACGCTAAAGAAAATGGAAAATTTCATGAGCTTCATACAGAATTATTTAGAGGCTATTTTGCCTTAGGAAAAGATATTGGTGACATTAATGTTCTTACATCAATTGTAAAGAATGTTGGACTTGATGCTGAGGAATTACTGAAAAGACTTGAAAGTAAACATTATGATAAAAGACTATCAGATGTTCAGAAAAAGGCATATGAGTACGAAATTAATAGCACACCAACCTTTATAATAGATGGTAAATATGCTATTGTTGGAGCTCAAGGAGTAGAATATTTTAGAGAAGCTCTCATGAGAATAGAAAAAGAGCAATAGTAAAAAAAGTATATAAGGAGTTGCTTCGCCTAAATGCACTAGTTTTTTTATGATATGAAGCACTGAGTGGTAGAATTATAGTATATTTATAGTTTTAAGTGTACCTGGGGGAAATTTTAAGTGGAAAGAAAAATAATTCATGTAGATATGGATGCATTCTTTGCATCTGTAGAAATAATAGACAATCCAAGTCTTAGAGGTAAGCCTGTAGTGGTGGGCGGCACTACGGAAAGAGGTGTGGTTGCAACTTGTTCTTATGAAGCTAGAAGCTTTGGCATTAAAAGCGCCATGCCTATATATATGGCTAAGGTAAAGTGCCCTCAGGCAATATTTCTGCCAGTGAGATATGGAAGGTATAAGGAAGTTTCAAATAAAATATTTCAAATTTTTTATAACATAACCCAATATGTAGAACCTATGAGTATTGATGAGGCTTATTTGGATATTACTCTTTTAAATAAGGATCCAGTTAAAGTAGCAAAATTTATAAAGCAGGAAGTAAAAAAGGCAACTGGGTTAACCATTTCAGCTGGAGTTTCCTATAATAAATTCTTGGCTAAATTAGCTTCTGATTGGAACAAGCCTAATGGCCTTAAGGTTATTGAAAAAAACATGGTACCTGAAATTTTATTTCCTCTACCAGTAAGTAAGGTGTATGGGCTTGGACAGAAATCGGCAAAGAAGCTTAACGACATTGGCATCTTTACTGTTAAGGAGTTATATGACTTGCCTCAAAGTTTACTTGTAGAGTTCTTTGGTAAATTTGGCGTGGAAATCTACGACAGAGTTAGAGGCATTGATAATAGAGAAGTTCATGCAACTAGGGAAAGGAAATCCATAGGAAGGGAAACTACACTAAGGACAGATACAGATAATAAGGAGGAGCTTAAGGTGTATATAAAAGCCTTTGCTCGTTCAGTTTCAAATACAATGCACATGAAAAATGTAAGCGGTAAAAGTATTACTATAAAGATAAAAACCTCATCCTTTGTAAATCATACAAGAAGTAAGACCTTAATGCATTATATCTCTAATGAAGAAGATATTTATAATGAAGCCATAATAATTCTAGAGGAAATTGAACTTCAAGAAAAAATAAGACTAATAGGCTTATCTATATCATCCTTAAAGGAAAACTACATAGAGCAGATGTCCATGTTTTGATTTTATGGCTTAAATGTATTTGAAAAATCGCCAAATCCACTTTGATCTTAGTAAAAACTAAGAACGAAGTGGATTTTTATTTTTGTCTTATTTTATTTTAATTTATGCGAAAAATAATAATGCTTAAAATGTAACATAAAATTAAATTTGGCGTCTTTATTATTGTAATACCTAGCTAGGGAAGAGGAGTTAAAATAATATGAATGCTGAAAGGAACATTATAATGAAAGTAGATGATGAGGAGTCTATAGAGAAGCTGTGTAATTCAACTTGGGAAGCTGTTTATCGTTTTGTCTATTATAAGGTTCAAAACCAAGAGGAAGCTGAGGACATAACTCAAGAAACCTATATTAAAGCAATTACTTATATAAGAAAAAGCAGGACTAAAATTGACAATACAGTAGGATTTTTGAAGACTGTTTCCCTAAATGTGCTGAGAGATAGGTGGAGGAAAAATAAACGTCAGGGCACATTAATCAATATTGATGATATAAATCCTAAGGATGCAGCAATAAATGATTCCATTGAAGATATAGGACAGCTTGACGCAGTACGTAATGCATTGCTTAAGTTAAATGAAGACCAGCGCTGCGTTATAGATTTAAGAATACTTCAAGGATATTCTGTAGCAGATACGGCTATAAAGATGGATAAAACAGAGGGAAACATTCGGACTTTGCAGTTTAGAGCTCTTCAGAATCTTTCAAAGCTCTTAAAAAATGATTTTAAATAAGGAGGCGTGTTAAGATGGATAATAGGGAGAAGGAAAACAAATTATCAAGCTATATAGACAGTTTAAATAATGAAAGAAAGCCACAGGAACACGGAAACAGAGAAACAGATGATATAGAAGAGGTTTTAGAAACTGTAAGACAAGTAAGAAGCCTTAAAAGGCCAAGCCTTCCAGATAATAAATATAGTGAAAGACTAAATGAAAAGCTTAATGAAGAGATGATAAAAGATAGGTCTTCAAGAAAGCATAAAAAGAGATGGTTCTATGGAATGGCGTCTGCAGTTGCTGCAGCACTCTTAATAATTACTTTTAATATAACTGGGCCACTAAGGCAGCCTAATATGGTTTACGCCATGGAACAAGCATATAATGGAGTAAAAGCCTATCATGGAATTCTAGAAGTAATGGAAACTAATGCAGAAGGCAAGACCAATGTTCAGTCAAAACTTGAAGTATGGGCTGATAAAGAAGGCCGTTACTACGTTAAAGGCCTAGAAGGGGCACAAAAGGACCTAATAACTATCAATGACGGAGACAAAAAGTGGCAGATTAACAATGATAAAAAGGAAGTTGATAAATTTGCAGCTTTTCCAGACCCGTATAGGTTTACCTTTGAAATCGGAAATGAAATTGAAAATGTGAAAAATGCAGTTAACACTAAGGCTATTGGTGAAGAAAATGTTTCCGGCAGGGCAGCATCTATAGTTGAGGTAACTCCAAAAGGAGGAAGTCCTTATAAGCTATGGATAGATAAAGCAACTAAAATGCCTCTGCAAAAACAGTCAGCCATGGAATTTTCACTGCAGTATAAAGTGCAATATACAAACATTAGTTTTATGGAATCTGTTCCTAAAGAATTGTTAAATTTTAGTATTCCACAGGGATACAAGGAATTGAATACAAATTCTGAGTTTGTTGTGAATAATTTAGAGGAAGCAAAGACATTAATTGGATTTAACCCTAAAGAAATTACCAATATACCTAGTTCTTATATTAAAACCAGCACTGTAGTATTTAATAACAATAAATCTGTTAAAACAAATTATGCTTCTTCAGATAATAAAAAGAAAGTATCTATTTTGCAGCAAAAGGCCGCAGGAGAACTTAAGCCAGCATCAATGGCTAGCCTTGGAAGTATCAATAACAGCACTGCTGAGGTACAATCACCAATTGAAGCTGAGGCAGGTGTACTTTTAGGCGGGGGAGCCTATGTAGGAGTAACAGGTTTAAGCTCAGTAAGATGGCAGCAGGAAGGATTTGAATACGCAGCTGTGGGAAATGCTTCTTTAGAGGAGCTAACCCAATTTGTAAAAGGCTTAACAAATGGGAATGTGCAGTTATCCCCTTCTGAGCAAAGTATAAATAAACCTCAAGTAGAAGTAAAATATGATCTTAAGGTAGAAGAAGCAGATCAAAAAAGTGTTGATGCTGGACATTCACCTTGGAAACTTGATCCTATATTTGTATCACAGGTATTTGTAAGTTTAAAGATTTCACCAGAAGGAATAACAGGAGATTATCCAATTAAGTACGAGGAATTAAAAATGGCCAAAAATAATGGAAAAGAGGCTGTAGTTGAAGTAAATTCAGCTAAGTCATCAGTTAAGAGAGTATATCTAAAGAGACTAATTAGACAAGATAACACTGGAATATGGACTGTAGTAGGATACGATCCGGCAAAATAAAAATTTAATTACTATGTATTTTATGAGAGCATCAATAATAATGGTGTTCTCTTTATTTTTTCCATTTCACAAGAATAATTTGTAGTCAAAATGGAGAAATACATTGTGATAAATGCCATAAATACTCTGAGGCCATTGAAAGAATGAAGGAGAGGTTTTAGTATGTTAATTAGTAAAGATTTATTTATATTAGGCTTTTATAAAGCCTTAGGCATAATTTGTTTAAAATAGTTATAGCTGTTTTCCTTAACTTAGAAAACTTGCGAATAAAAAATTAAGATGATATCATTTAGGTACAAATTCAAATAGATTGAGGTGCCTAGAGTGGCTAAAAAAGTTATAATTGCGGAAAAGCCCAGCGTTGCAAAAAACATAGCTGAGGCCTTAAATATTAAAATTAGAAAAGACGGCTATCTGGAAGGACAGGACTATATTGTATCCTGGGCCTTTGGCCACTTACTTCAGCTTTATGATGCCAAGGATTATGACGCTGAAATGGCCCTTTGGAGAATGGAGAAGTTTCCCTTTATACCACAGCGCTTTAAATACAAGGTGAAAAGTGACTCCAAGGATAAGTCTAAAAAGGACAGTGGAGCTAACAAGCAAATAAATATAATAAAGGAACTGGTTTTAAGAGAAGATGTAGAAGCCGTCATTTCAGCTTGCGACTTTGATAGAGAAGGGCAAATAATAGGTGATACAATTTTAAAATATTTAAGGATTAGTAAGCCAATTTATAGGCTGCTCCTAAATGAGTGGACACCAAAGGAAGTATTAGGTGGTCTAAATAAATTAAAACCAAATGAAGAGATGAAGCCAATGCAGGACGCTGGAATCAGCAGACAGTGGGCTGATTGGGTTATTGGTATAAATTTAACTTCTGTTGCTACTTTAAAATATCAAAGGGGCAAGGGCAGACCCTTAAATATTGGCAGAGTTATTTTACCTACTCTTAAAATAATATATGACAGAGATAAGGAAGTAGAAAGTTTTGTTCCAAATGATTATTTTAAGCTTCAGGGAACCTTCAAAACAGAAAAAAATGAGGAATATGACGGTACTTATACCTTAAATGGAGAAGAAAAATTTAATAATAAAAAAGAACTTGAAGCAGTATTAAACAATTTAATCGATAAAAATGGAACAGTAGTAGACAAAGAAGTAGAAAAGAAAAAAGAATATCCACCATATTTATTTAATTTATCTAATCTGCAAGGATATGTGACAAGCAAGAATAAGGGATGGACATCTGATAAAGTACTTACTGTAGCTCAAGGCTTATATGAGAAAAAACATATAACCTATCCAAGAACAGCTAGTTCAGTTTTAGAGGAAAGCTTAGCTCAAAAAGCTGAAGAAGTATTAAAGCTCTTAAAAAAAGGCCTACCCTTTGAAGATGAAATTAAATTTCAAGTTACCAAGAGAATATTTGATAACTCTAAGGTTGAGAGCCATAGTGCTATAATTCCTACATATATTTTACCTAAAACACTTACAGGTGATGAGGCTGTAGTTTATAATGCTATAAAAAATAGATTCCTGGCTCAGTTTATGCCTATTGCAGAAGTGGAAGAAACCAAGATTACAACTAAGATAGATGATTCTCTTATAGAAGGCGTATTTATATCAAAAGGAAAGGTTCAAATAGTTGAGGGCTGGAAAAAGGTTGAAAAAATTGAATCTAAGGATACTATTTTACCTTTAGTTAATATAAAGGAACATGTCCAATTAGTGGATTCAAAAATAACTTCCCATAAGACTACTGCTCCGAAATATCACATTGAAAAAACCTTACTAAGGGTTATGGAAACCTGTGGTAAGAAGTTCGAGGAAGAAGACAGCAATGATATGATGGATGCTATATTAAGCGGCTTTAGTATTGGTACTCCAGCCACAAGAGCTGAGACTATTAAGAAATTAAAGGATATTGGATATATTTACAGTAAGGATAAGTCTTTGTTATGTACCGCTTTAGGCAAAAGAATGGTGGAACATTTTCCTATAAAAGAACTATTTGACCTAGAATATACAGGAAGACTTGAAAAGACTTTATCAGATATAGAAAAAGGAAAATTCAATAAAGAAGATTTTCTAAAGCTTATTTTTGAGTTTGTAGCAAGCTCTGTAATTACTATAAAGAGAGATAAAACAATTATCTTGAATGATTATAATAATAAATCAAACTCTTTTAGCGGTAATAAGGCTGGTGTAGTAAAAAAAGCTGCAGGTAATAAAGAAAATGCTCCAAGTAAAAAGTTAGATTCAACGGATGAATCAGCAGTTGAAACCTTTGGTAAATGTCCCTTATGTGGACATGATATTATAGAAGGAAAGAAAGGCTTTGGCTGCAGCAATTGGAAAAGTGGCTGCAAGTACGTTATTTGGAAGGAAGATGATTTCTTAAAATCTATTAATAAAAAAATTACCAAGTCCATAGTAAAAAAATTATTAAAAAGCGGAAAAGCAGAACTAAAGGCTATTACAGCTGAAGATGGTACAAAGTTTGATGGCTATATCAGCTATATAAAAAATGATGGAGATAATAATTTTAGATGGAAGTTAGAAAGAAAGTAGGATTTAAGTTCTATTTATTAAAAAGCTAAATAAATTAAATATAGCAAATTAAAAATTATTTTATGAAGACGGCTAGTAGTTGAATTTAAACTACTAGCCTTTTATTTTAATTTTTTAGAATAGTTAAAAATAAAAAGGACATAATATAAAACGTAAGCTGAATTTAAATAGTTTACGAATCATATATAAAATTAATAACAAAAGGAGAAATAATGATGACAAATAATGATAAGAGTTTAGAAGAAGCTAAAAAACTAAATCAGCAATCTAGACAAGGAAGCATGACTAGTTCAGCAAGTTCTACAGATTATAATAGCCCAGATACTCAAGAAGCAAGACAATTAAATTCACAAGCCGGAAGTGGAAGCACAATGGCATCATCTACTAATAATAGTGCAAATTTAACTAGTTCAACCTCTTCTAGTCTACAAGAAACAAAAGATTTAAATGCTAAATCAAGACAAAACAAAGGTAAATAAGTAGTTTATTAAAGAAGCATCTTTTTAAAGAGATGCTTCTTATTTTTACTGTATTTATTAATTGATATATTACATTTATAATGGTAAGATGTTACTAAAAACTGTAGAATTTCATTAGTAATATTAAGAGTTCATACATGAATTTATAAGGATGGTAAATATGGATATTGATATAAAAAATAAGGTAACTGTAGAACTTCCAGCAAACATAGAAGAATTAAATTCAAAGGAAATTTGGGGAGTATTATATGGTAAAAAGCTGAACACTAAAAAAAATATTTTGGAATACATAGATATCATAAAGGTACTTAAACAAAATGATTTATCAAGCGAGACAATACAAGACACCTACACCTTTGTTTATGATGCCATAGAGGAAATGAGCAGTATTATTAAAGTAAATACAAAGATGTTTTTAAAAAATCAGCTAAAAGCACAATTAGGAAAATATGTTAAGGAAAAAGATCCAAAGCCAATAAATTATTTTATTGAGTTCTTTAAGGAAGCATATCCGGCAAATAATAGAAGAAAAGATTTTACTTGGGTGCTTATGGATATAAATAAAATTACAGATGAGCAAATTTGGACTACATTGGCATATATTAATGGATGGTCTTTAAAAGATAACAACAGACTTGATGAAAATCAAAAGAAAGATATTATCAAGATGGTAGAATTATTAGTTAGCAGAAATAACCTTAGGTATATTAACAATACTAGGAGTCTAGATAAACTCCTTAAGGATTTAAATATAAAAATAATAACCTTAAAGGATAAATTTAAAGTTTTCAAGCAATAGAAGAAGTGCACCAATGAATTATTAAAAAGCAATGCGATTTAACTCAACATAAAGGCTTTTTTTTCACAAATGATGCATCATAATGTAAAATAAAAATGATAAGCTGTGAATAAGAACCCGTACTGCATTAGACAGCAGTACGGGTTCACTTATTTAGATTTTACATATACTATATCTTTATTATCAGGCTTTACTAAGGATAAGGATTTAAGAGTATCTTCATTTACTATAATCTTAGTTTCATCTGCATTAGCTATAGGCATTTTAGAAATATCATCACCTTTTAAAACCTTAACAGCCATTTCTCCAGTTTTATAGCCTAATTTATAATAGTCTATTCCTTGTGTTGCCAATGCACCGGCTTCAACGGAACCACTTTCAGAAGCAATTACAGGAATCTTTTTCTCTAAGGTTTTTTTAACAACCATAGGCATAGCAGAAACAACTAAATTATCAGTAGGAACATATAGAACATCAATTTTATCAAGCAGGCTGCCTATAGCTTGATTAATTTCATTTGTACTAGTAACTCCAACAGAGAAAACCTCATAGCCGTTTTTACTGCCGTAATCCTTAAGCTGATTTACTTGGACTTCAGAATTTATTTCGCTTGTGTTATACAAAACGCCAATTTTTTTAGCTTTTGGTATAAACATTTTAATTAAATCTAATTGCTTAGCTACTGGTAAATAATCTGAAGTTCCAGATACATTAGTATTAGGCTCTTTTAAGGATTTAACTATTCCTGCAGCTACTGGGTCAGTTACTGCACTTATTAATATTGGAATCTTTTTAGTTGCGTTGTAGGCACCTTGTGCGGAAGGAGTTGCAATTGCATAAATTAAATCCTTATTTTGAGAGGCGAATTGTTTAGCTATAGTTTGAGATATGGTTAAGTCACCTTGGGCATTTTGATAATCAATTTCTAAATTTGTTCCTTCTTTATAGCCGTTATCTTCCAATGCTTTTATAAAGCCCTTTCTATTATCGTCTAAAGCCGTGAACTCAGCAATTTGACTGATTCCTATCTTAACATTAGACTTTGAATTAGTAACCTTTGCACCTGCTTTACTGCAGCCTGTTAATATAGCTGCACCTACCAGTAACATAATAATTAATACTCTTGTAATCTTTAATTTTTTCATTTTTAATTTACCCCCTGTATATTTTTATAATAACTTAATAAATATTTACTAAGCTTATTTTTATATTGCATAATCAAACCTTTCTAATATATTTTCAATGGTTAACTTTTGCTTCTCGCTGCCGCTTACATCTAGTAGAATCTCTCCCTTATGAAGCATAATTAGTCGATTTCCATAGGTAAGAGCATGTTTTAAATTATGGGTAACCATTAGGGTAGTAATGTTTTTATCTTTAACAATATCATTTGTTAAATTCATTATTTCATTTGAGGTTTTAGGATCTAAGGCAGCGGTGTGCTCATCTAATAGAAGAATCTTGGGATTTGAAATATTAGCCATAACTAGAGCTAGTGCCTGTCTTTGTCCTCCTGATAGGTATTTAACTTTAATATCCAAAGACTTTTTTAAATCTAAGGAAATACAAGCTAATATCTCTTCTAATTTTTCTGTTTTATAGCAAAGGCACCTTTTAAGATTTAATAATTTTCCTTTATTTAAGGCTAGAGATAAATTTTCTCTAACTGTCATTGATGGACATGCACCTGCTGAAGGATTTTGAAAAACTCTACTAATAAGTTTTGTTCTCTTATGCTCAGGTAAAGCAGTTAAATTTATATCATCTAAAGTAATTTCTCCAGAGCTTTCTTTTACAAGTCCAGAAATGATATTTAGAAAAGTAGATTTACCTGTACCATTGCTTCCAATAATACTAATAAAATCACCATCCTTTATATCTAGGGAAATATTTGATAATACAATATTTGGTGCTCCATAGAGAATAGGATAAACCTTTGATAAGCCATTAATTTTTAACATTTATAAAGTCCCCCTTACTAAGAATTGTGATTTTTTTATAAACTTTTAATTGGCATAGTCCTAAAAATAAAACAATAACTAGGGAAGTAACCATTTTTAAATCTGTTGCAGACATTCCTAGATTCATAGCTAAATAAATAGTAAATTGATAAATTATTGCACCAATTAATATCCTGCTGGTTTCCTTTAAAAATATGATTCTTTTCAATAGTGTTTGCCCTATAATAATGGAGGCAATACCTAAAACTAAAGTACCTATACCCATAGAGATGTCTGAAAATCCTTGATACTGAGCCATTATACTTCCAGAAAAACATATAAGTGAGTTAGATAACATAAGCCCCAAAATTTTTATGCTGCCAACTTTTATGCCAAGAGAACTCACCATTTGTGAATTATCTCCTACAGCTTTAAGGATATATCCAAGCCTAGTTTTCAAAAATAAATCGAGGAAAAGCTTGCATATAACTACCAAAACTAATGAAAGAATCACGGGAGAAGGGTTATTTTTAAACATATTATTTGTATTGAACAATGGAACATTAGCTTTTCCCATAATCCTTAAGTTAAGAGAATATAAAATTCCCATCACTAAAATTCCAGAAAGTAAATTTGAAATTTTAAATTTCACGTGAAAAATTCCAGTTAGAAGTCCAGCTGTTAACCCTCCTATTAGTGCAAACAAAGAACCTGTAATTGGGGATAAACCACTTTTTAAGGAGAGAGCAATTATAGCTCCACCTAAAGAAAAGCTTCCATCTGCAGACAAATCTGGAAAGTCTAAAATACTATAACTTATATATACTCCCATAACCATTAGACCTAATATTAATCCTTGTGTACATACTGCTGCTACTACACTCATAAACTTGCCCCCTTTTATTAATATTTTTGGATATAAAAAGGCCGCATAAATTTCTCTATGCGGCAAAAAACGAAATAGCCACATAGATTATCTATGTGGCTTCTTTATAGTTACAATGAATAACTTTATAAACAAACTAGCCAACATAGATACAAAACCTTAAGATTTCATTTCTCTTAGGATTTGTATCTATGCTATGATTAACATAAGTACAAATCCTATCTAAATTGGCTATTAAAAAAGAATTGTACATGTTTGTTTACTAAAGTTATCATTGATATCTCTCCTTTTAAATAAATTATATAATATAATACTATAGTTAAAGTGGAAAGTCAATATGTTTTTTAATATTAAATTAATTTATTATTTTTACACAATACATAATTTTTTAAAAATACTTAATAAATATAATATATGATGATGTTGCTAATAAAAATTTGAATAATGATGACATCTTTAACTTGCAAATCTTTGTGATATAATTAATTTATACAATGAAATACTTATTGTAAATGATTACTATTAAATGAGGTGATTGTATTGAACGTAAATGAAAGAATTGAAGCACTAAGAAACTTAATGAAAGAAAGAAACCTAGATGCATACATAGTTCCAAGTTCAGATCCCCACCAAAGTGAATATGTGGCAGAACATTATGCAGCAAGAACTTTTATAACTGGTTTTACTGGTTCCGCTGGAACAGCTGTTATAACCTTAAAGGAAGCTGGATTATGGACTGACGGAAGATATTTTATACAAGCTGAAAATCAACTAAAAGGTTCTGGAGTTACTTTATTTAAAATGGGTGAAAGCGGAGTCCCAACTGTTGAAGAATATCTAAAGAACTCTCTTAATAAGGGGGCAAAAGTTGGCTTTGATGGAAAGGTTATTTCAGTAGATTATTTTAGAAATTTAAATAAGACTTTAGAAAGCAAAGAGTTTTCCTTTGCTCTAGGTGAAGATCTTATAGATATGATTTGGAAGGATAGACCTTCTAAGCCTAGTACAGAAGTAATTCTTCATGATGTAAAATATACTGGAAAATCAAGAGAAGAAAAGCTTAAGTATGTTGCAAAAGAAATGAAGGCTGTGGGAGCAGATTACTATGTAATTTCTGGTCTTGATGATATTGCATGGCTGTTAAATATAAGAGGAAGGGACGTACAATGCAACCCTTTAACAATATCCTATGTAGTAGTTTCTGAAAATAAATATTATCTATTTATAGATGATAAAAAAATCAATTCAGGAGTTAGATCTGAGCTACAAAAGGCAAACATAGAAATAATGCCTTATGACGGTATAGTTAACTTCTTACAAAATATTAATAATGGAACAATATTGTTTGATCCTGCAAAGACTAATACTTTAGTTCATAGTGCCATAAAGATTAAAACTGTAGAAGCTATGGATATTACTACTAAATTAAAAGCTGTAAAAAATGATATAGAAATACAAAATGTAAGAAATGCCATGGTAAGAGATGGTATTGCTATGGTTAAATTCTTAAATTGGATTAAGAAGACCATTAAAACACGTAACATTACTGAAATTGAGGCTTCAGATAAATTAGAAGAGCTAAGAAGACAAGGGGAAAACTTCTATGATTTAAGCTTTGGATCTATTTCAGCATACAAGGCAAATGCTTCTATGCCTCATTATAGTGCTACAAAAGAAAATCAAGCAACTATTAAACCAGAAAGCTTTTATTTGATAGATTCAGGTGCTCAATATTTAGACGGAACAACAGATATAACAAGAACAATAGTTATGGGGCCAATAACTGAGGAAGAGAAATTAGATTTTACTCTTGTACTTAGAGGAATGATTGATTTAGCTAAACAAAGATTTTTGTATGGTGCTACTGGATCAAGCTTAGATGTTATAGCAAGAATTCCACTATGGAATGCTGGTATGGACTTTAAACATGGCACAGGACATGGAATAGGATTTTTCTTAAATGTTCATGAAGGACCTCATAGAGTTTCTATGGTTCCTAACACAGTAAGACTTGAAAAGGGAATGATTACTTCAGATGAACCTGGAGTTTATAAGGCTGATAAGCACGGAATCAGAATAGAAAACCTAGTAGTTGTACAAGAAGATGTAAATACTAAAGACGGCGGACAATTTATGAAGTTCGAAACTTTAACCTTATGTCCAATAGACTTAGAAGCTGTTGATGTTCAATTATTAACATCTGAAGAAAGGTCATGGCTAAACAACTATCATAAGACCGTATTTGAAAAGCTTTCTCCTTATGTAGAGGGTGAAGAACTAGAATTTTTGAAAGCTGCAACAGTAGAAATATAAAATAAAACATTGTATTATTATCATCGGATAAAGGTATAATGGGTATACTTTTATCCGTTTTTTTTCTGCATGAATTTAGGAACATTTTAATATAAAAATTATATTATGTATTAGAATAGAGGTGGACATGCCTATTTCAATAATTAAATCACAAAAACCATTAAGATGGAAATGGTACTTGAATTTAAACTAGAGGAAATTTCAAATTTAGAATGTCCTCCTTGTTCTCCTTGTCCTCCTTCCTATTGTAGGTGATGATAAGAGGATATGGTAAAAGCCATATTCTCTTATTATTAAGCCTATTTTCTTATTTTATATTTTTTGAAAGACTTTCTGTATAAGCTTTTAAATCATATAGTTGACGGTCAGAATCTCCACCTCCAAAGCCCATGGGATTTTCCTGTGAATTATTAGAGTTTGAAGTATTTGAAATATTATTACTGCTTGTATTATCAATTTTTAAGTTACCATTTGTGCCGCTATATTCACTGGAAGCTACGACTGTTCCATTTTCTTTAACCCAAGCCATAATCTCACTGCTTGTACTTCCACCTCCATTACCGCCTTTATCTCCACCGGTCATAACATATCTCACTTCACCATTTTTTACAAGCTCTTTAAATTGATCTAAAGTTATGGATTTATCGTTTCCTAAAAAACCGCCAATTGCCATTACTGATTCGCCAGTATTTATTATAATATCTGCTGCATCATTAGCTGAACTTACTACCAGTAAATATTTTTGTGATGAAGTTTTATTTTTTAGGAGAAAATTAATTAATGCTGAGTTTCCGCTGCCTCCTATGGTAATTCCTATATTTCCAGCCATCATTCTACCTTCAGCTTGATTACTAGACAATAACTCTAAACCAGCTGCAGGGAAGGAACCATTAAGACCGTAAAACATTGCTGCTGCAGAGCCTACTAAAGGAGTTACTAATAATCCGATTAATGCTATACTTACTGCAGTTTGCTTTAATTTTAGATTCTTATTTTGTTTTACATCATTAATATCATTTTCTGATGCAAAATCATTCTTTTCCATGAATTTAAGTATTGAAAGGACAATAGATGCTCCAAAACATAAAACTATTAGCAATATCATCAATACCTTTATAATATTTGAGGCATTTGAAAAATAAGATAACATCAATAGTTGAACCACGCCATTAGCAATTAGTGATGCGGTTAAGAACCATGATTTCCAGCCTTTTTCCCTATATAGCTCCCACATTACAGTAATGCCAATACCAGTTAAAGCTGCCACAGGTGGAGCAAGCATAGTTAAGTAATAGGAATGGAAGGTACCTGTGTTAAAACTAAAATATAAAAATACAGGTAAAAACCACATGAACCACAAAACTAAGGATTGTTTTCTTGAATTATCAAGTTTAAATTTAAGCTTTTCCTTAATAGCAGCAGCAATAAATCCAATAACCGCTAGTGGTATAAACCAAGCTATTTGATCAGACAATATATTCTTTGAAAATAGCCTTGTTATACTTGATGGAGTTTGACCACCAAAAGTGCCTTGTAATCCTGCTGAATTTCCTGTGCCGGGACCACCCATTTGACCACCGCCATTTGGGGGATTGACCGTCATACCGCCGCCATTAGAAGGAGGATTTCCCGGAAAACCTTGATTGTCTCCTCCACTTTGGTTTTGTGATGCATTTGCAGTTGTATCTGTGGAACTATTTCCTGAGCTTGCTTGAGGCTGACTATTTTGATTCTGACTAGCACTTGCAGTGGCATCTGTACTGCTATTATTTTTACCTTCAGATGTTTGCCCGTTGCCGCCTGGCAGTCCTTGTGGTGCTTGCCCATTCATGCTTGGTGCTCCCATAGGGCCGCCTCCATAGCTTGAATTACTGCTTAAACTAAGTCTTTCTAGTCCATTATGACCAACTATAAGTTCCATAACAGTATTATTTGTACTGCTGTCTACATAGGGCCTATTACTAGCTGGTACAGCATCTACAATTAGTGCCCAAGATAAGGAAACTACAAGAAGAACAACAGTACCTAAAGTTAGATGAAGAAGTCTTTTCTTAAAAGTAACTGCCGAGGTTAATAGGTATGTAATATAAATTGCAGGAATTATCATATATGCTTGAAGCATTTTAATATTAAAACCTATGCCTATTAGCACCATACTCAATATTAGATACTTAAATTTCCCTTTTTCGGCAGCAATTGAAAGAGTCCAGCAAGCCAGAAGTAATGCTAAGACTAGTACGTTATCTACTGTATTATTTCTGCTTGCTGCAACAAATACTGGGGTAACAGCAAGACAAAGTGAGGAAATAAGCCCTGCTAAGGTTCCGAAGGACCTTTTAACAATAAAATATATTACTATAACTGAGATTACTCCTGCTAGAGCTTGGGGTAAAATTATGCTCCAGCCGCTAAAACCAAATACTTTAGCGGAAATAGCCTGAAACCAATAGCCAAGAGGCGGCTTATCTATTGTTACAAAGCTAGAAGGGTCAAAGGCTACGAAAAAGAAATTCTTAAGGCTCATAGTCATGCTTTTTACTGCTGCTGCATAATAGGCATTGGCTGTGCCTTCTATGTTTAAATTTACAAAATTCAGCATTGCTGACAAGAGAGTAATTAAGCTTAATGCAATTGTTTCTTTTGTAAGTTTAATTTTTTTCAATATCATTCACTCCTTTTAAGCTGTTTATGGAAAATAAACAGGCATTGTTTAATTTTCAAATTTTCCTTGATAATAAGTATAACTGCACAATGTTGTACTATTATCAAGGAATTTTGTGAACAATATGTGAAAAGGTGCTCCTACCTTACTAGTAATAAACCAGCAAAGTATGGAGCACCCGCATGATGTGAAAGTTACCACTGACCTGGATAGGCAACTATATATAGAGTCACACTTCTTTTACCCCAGGCATAGCAATCAGCTTCGGAGTTCATATATAAATCAATAATATTCCCTTTTATAGCACTTCCTGTATCAGAAGATATTGCATATCCGTAGCCAGGTATGTACACTTTTGCCCCTAAAGGCAAAACGGATGGATCAACAGCTATTGTACTTAAACCTGAGGGCTCTCTTACAGGCTTTAATCCTAAGGCTGTTATTGTGCCGCCTGTGTAAGCTGTAGCTACCATGGCAAAACTTGCCTTATAGCTATTATTGTCATTTATAACTGGTGAGGTGTTTATAGCTATTAACTCTGTTAATTTCTTATTTCCTAAGCTAATATAGCTTCTTGCTTTATTCTTAACAGAAGCAGTACTTATTTGAGAAATTAAACTATTTAAAGTTGATAGGGCATCTTGTACCTCCTGAATTGTAGAAGAATTTGAATCAATTGCTGCAACCGAATGAGCTATTAATTTTTCTTCATTTTCCTTAATTATTTCTATTGCTGAATTCTTTTCTTTATTAAATTGTACAATTAAGGCTTCAAGATTACTTTTGTCATTATTTAATTTACTTAAATTTGACATATTAGAATCCTTTAATTTTTGTAAGTCCTGTTCTTTTATTTTTAAAGAATTAATGCTTTCATTTAAATAACTTTTCTTTATTTCTAAGTCATTAAATACTTTCGCGTCGTAAGACATTACACTCTCGATTGCATCATATTTATAAAGGAAATCTGTTATATTTTTGGAAGAAAGTAAAACTGAAATAAAACTTTCGCTGTAACTATTTATATACAAAACTCTAAGCCTTTTATTAGCTATACCCTGGGCAAAACTTACTTGGTTTTCCAATTCCTCCATATGTACTTTTTCTTTATCAATTTCTTTACTGTTTTTATCTATGTTAATATTGTTTTTATTTATATCAATTTTTATTTTAGCGATTTCAGTATTTAGTAAAGAGACTTGTTTATTAGTATTTATTATATTCTCATTCATTTGCTGAAACTTTATTTTACTATTTACAATAGCATCCTGTGGGTTATCAGCATGGGCTGTATAGCTTGTACTAAAAATAAAAGCAATTATTAAAGATATTGATATAAACTTTTTTATCAATTATACTCCTCCTTTGTTCCATATTACTTGGCGACATAAGGATATTATATCATAGGTTACAAGGTTATAAAAATGTTAACTTGAAAACGGTTAAAAGAGTTATTAGATTTCAATAGCAATGTTTAGTTTTAATAGAAATATTTTAAATAAAATTATACATTTGAAAATAAATAGGTAATTTGGTTAATAATTTATCAATCAAACCATATAATGTATTAGGAACATTTATATTAATAAATTATTTGGGGGGACTTATGTTAAAGAAAAAAGTAATTTCAATTATCTTAGGGTTATCATTGAGTATAGGAGTATTAACAGGATGCAGCACAACTCAACCAACTGTTCAGGATAAACCAGCACAAAATACAAGTGTAAAAGTTTATCAGGGTCTTGGGCAAATTCCAGCTTTCCGTGTTGGACCAGGAAAAGATAAAAAAGAAGTTCAGGTTTATAGTTTTACTTATTTGACTGCAAATGCTACATTTGACAAAGACGGGAAAATAATAAATATATATTTCGATTCTCTTGAAGTAAGCACACCTAATTATGATGGAGAAAGTATGCCTCATTTTTCTGGCTGGCCCGGAATACAAGGCTATAATATAACTGACCATAAAAGCGGCGAAGTAAGTGGTATTTCTAATAATACTAATGAATCAATTGCAGCCGAAGTTAATGGATGGAAAACAAAACGTGAACGTGGAGATCAATATGGCATGAACTATAATAATGATTGGCATAAACAGGCAGATTTTTATCAGAATTTCTTCAAAGGTAAAACTGTTAATGATATTGAACAATGGTTTTCGAAATATTGTTCTGATGTTAATGGCCGTCCATTAACTACTAAATCAACAAATGAGAAGGATAAAGAAAAGTTAGCTAAACTAACTGACAGCGAAAAGAAAGCACTTGCTGACGTAACCAGTGGTGCAACAATGAGCCTTAAGGATGCACACGGCGATTTCATAAGTGTTATTAAAAAAGCTTATGAAAATCGTGTAGAAGTCACAATTCCTTCAAATTAAATAATTTATAGTAATTAAACCTCTGTAAAAATACAGAGGTTTAATTTTGTATATCCCTATTTTGCTGCAGGTATTTTTGCAGAAGTAGTTTTTCCTGTATTAGCCATACTTTCAAGTGCATATTTTACTAATGTCTTAAAGTTTGACGAGGAAGCAGTAGCCCCAGTTACTCCATCAATATTTGAGGTTTGTTTTGAAAGAAGCTGCTGTTTTAATTCCGAATAAGCCTTTTCTGGATAAGTTTTTGACTGCTCCTCCATTGATTTCTTGTAAGCCTCATCCTTTGATTTAAAAGTTCCATCATTTTTGAGTTCATCATACTTAACTTCAGTAATTTTACCACCGTTTATAGTTAACTCAAGCTGGCCCTTATAACCATGACTATCGAAATTATCATACTCGACTTTATAAACCCCATCAACTAGCTTTCCGTTATTGCTAGTAGGACTGCTTGTATTGCAACCTGTTAATATTCCAGCAGCTAATGCTAATCCTAAAACAATTGACAAAACTTTATTTTTAAACATATAACCCTCCGAAAATTAATAACATAATAGTCATTATAATTATATTAAATAAGTTGACATTTTATGTGCCGCTTAAGTATCTGAGGGAAATGATGTAAATACCTTTAATATTGTATAAAAGTACTATTACAATAAAAAAATAATAATGAAAGGGGAGATTTTTATGACTAAAAAGCTGACAGCAATGCAGCTTAGAATGGCTGCTCTTGCTAATAATGATATGGAAGCCGGGGCTGAAATTTATAAGAATCCAGAAGTAACTGAGAAGATAAAAAGTAATATAAGCAAAAAACAAGTCTCAAAGTCTGCCGAATAAAAGGTTACAAATTAAATTAGAGAAGCACATGTTATAAAGAGGACACAGCAAAATAAATAAAATATGCTCATGAAGCATATTTTATTTATTTTAGTAAACTTTTATTTTATTAAATTAGTTTGAGTCAGTCCATTTTATAAATCTTATTGAGCTTTTGATAATGCAGCGGATACGGCAGCTTTCCAGCCATTTGAACTAGCTGTAGCGCCACTTATTACATTTACATCAGCAGATTGTTTAGCAATCATTGCATTTGCTAAATCCAGCCTAAATTGTTTTAGGTTTGGGTATCCATTTTTAGTTCCATCCCAGTCGTTATAATTTACTTCCTTCTGATTGTCATCCAATCTCTTTAGGTCAATATTAGAAATTTTTCCGCCTTTAATAGTTACAACTGCTTCCTCATAGCCAGGCTTAGTACTCTTGTGTTTCTCGTCATAGGTTCCGTCTTTGTAGGTTATAGACTTTCCATTACTTGCTGTGTTTCCTCCAGTAATAGCATTCTGTCCAGTAGTTGAAGGCGTTGGTGCATTACTTCCTGTTGCTGGAGGTGGGGTAGTCTTAGGGGTACAGGCAGACATAGAAAGAATTAAACAAGCTGATAAAATACCATTTGCTATTTTTTTCATTTCAATCCTCCTTGTATTACTTTAATTGTCTTACTATTTAAAAATTCAATATACAATATTATTGTCCAAAATTATTATAATTTTATACATTTATTTTATTTTTACTGCATTATTGAAGGAATATTCAGATAATTGTAGAAATATATTACATATAGGTAAAGTTATATTCAATTTTCAAATTAACATGGTCTGCGTAAATACTTATAAAATTTACGTAAAAAATGAAGAGCAGGAGGGAAATAAGATGCCTGATAAAGGAAAAAGCAAAAGCGGTTCTACTAAAAAGGGAGACAAGAAAGGCGAAAAGAAGAAGGATAAGAAAAAATGATGAAAAAATACAACATGTAGCTTGACTATATGTTGTATTTTTTATAAGGACTAAAATATATGAAATTATACAATTTAATATTGGTCTTTACCATTAAATAATATATAATAATATTCATGTTAGTAAAAAGGTAAGTGGAGGGGCAAGCTTTATGGATCGTACAAAACAATTAGGAGAAGAAAGTGTTGGAAAATTATTATGGAAATTTTCTTTACCAGCTATTGTGGGGATGCTGGTTAATGGACTTTATAATATTATAGATAGAATATTTGTAGGTAAAGGTGTTAGTGAACTTGCTATTACTGCAATTACTATTGCCTTTCCTATCATGAATATTATAATGGCTTTTGGTATGCTAATAGGAATTGGGGCTGCAGCCACCGTTTCTATAAAACTTGGACAGCAAAATAAGAAAGAGGCTGAACATATTTTAGGAAATGCCTTTACATTAATAATAATCTCATCACTATTAGTTTCTGTTCTCGGACTTATTTTCCTAGATCCTATTCTAAGGTTTCTAGGAGCCAGTGAAGAGGTTCTGCCTCTTGCAAAGGATTTTACTACTATTATTTTAATTGGAGTAGTTCTGCAAAATGTTGGCTTTGGCTTAAATAATTTAATTCGTTCAGAAGGAAACCCTAAAATAGCAATGATTACAATGCTAATGGGCTCTATTTTAAATACAATTTTTAATCCATTATTCATATTCGTATTGCATTTTGGAATAAAGGGTTCAGCAGCGGCAACTATTGTATCTCAATCAGTGTGTTCTATATGGGTGCTATCATATTTTCTTGGCAAAAAAAGCAGTTTAAAGCTTAAGAAGGAAAATATGAAGTTAAATTTGCATATAGTAGATCAAATTTTCTCCATTGGATTATCCCCATTTCTTATGCAGGTAGCTGCAAGTGTAATTAACATAGTACTTAACAATGATCTTGCTGTTTTTGGAGGAGACAAGGCTATAGCTGCAATGGGAATAATAAACAGTGTTGCTATGCTTATACTTATGCCTATTTTCGGGATTAATCAGGGATCTCAGCCTATTATTGGATACAACCATGGTGCCAAGAATTTTGAAAGGGTTAGGAAGGCTCTTAAACTAGCTATATTAGCAGCTTCAGCTATATGTATTTTCGGATTTGCAGTGGTTCAACTGTTTCCAAAGGCAATTATTAATGCATTTAGTAATGCTGATGCTGAGTTAATAAATATAGGATCAAAAGGTATTAGGATTTTCTTAGCCATGCTGCCTATAATTGGTTTTCAAATTGTAAGCTCAAATTATTTTCAAGCAGTTGGAAAAGCAAAGATTTCTATCTTCTTAAGTTTATCTAGGCAGGTAATAGTGTTACTGCCGCTGCTTTTAATACTACCGAAATTTTTAAATTTAACCGGGGTTTGGATGGCTGGCCCAAGCGCTGATTTCATTGCCTCTTTAGTAACTGCGTTATTCTTATTTAGAGAATTGAGGCATTTAGGAAGTGTAGCATCTAAGGCAGAAAGTGTCATTTAGATTGGGAGATTTTAATTAATAATTATGGTCCAAAAATGCTGCAAATTTCATTTGCTACCCCTGTGTTAGAAAGCTAAAATAGTTAAACTTTTTAACACAGGGGACATATGAAAATGCAGCATACATTTTTACTTTAGCTTTCCAGTAAAACCAATTAGTCCATGGTTCATATGATAAATGGGAGCAAATTTATTTTTAAGTAAAATATTAACAGCCTTTGGACTTCTACCGCCAGAAGCGCAGTGTACCAAAATTGGCTTTCCACGAAACTTTTCAAGTTCACCTATTCTTGATGCAATCTCAGAAACAGGCATAAGCTTGGACCCATTAATATGCCCAGAGTTATACTCACCTTTGCTTCTAACATCCAGAATAATAAGCTCTTTGTTTTCTTTAATGAGATTTTCTGCATCTTTACCAGAAATATTTTTAACTTTTTTATTAAATTTAATAACTATTTTGGGATAAAGCATGTAAATTAGTAAGAGAACTGCTAATACAGTTATTATGTTATTCATTTTACTTCCTCCTATTCCTTATTTTGAACACTACAATTATTACAAAAGGTATAGTCTTGATAACAATACTTAAGTATATTAGTATATTATTATATATTAATATATTAGTCAATAGTTCTAAGAGAAAATATACTGTAAATTTATGCATTTATTAGTTAATGGTAAAGGTATAAACTAATAAAAATAGAACAAAATAATAAAAATATTTGCAGAAGCTTTTGGAAAAAATAATAAAAGTTATATCAGTATAATTTTAGACCTTATATAAAATCTATTTATGAGGAGGAGAATATATGAATGTTACAGTTTACACAACACCTTCTTGACCATGGTGTCATAAGGTAAAGGATTACCTAAAAGCTCAAGAAATATCATTTTCTGAAAAGGATGTAACTAAAGATTCTACAGCTGCAATGGAAATGATAAATAAATCTGGACAGCGTGGAGTACCTGTTATTGATATTGACGGGAACATAGTTATTGGATTTGATCAAGAGAGTATTGATAAGTATTTAGGAATATAAAACATAAAGGAAGGCGATAGTGATAATGCCTTCCTTTAAATTTATTTTAGTCCCTTATTTTAATTTGTCTATGTAGTTTTTCATATCTTGTATAGTCATACTGCCAATATGCTTATCTACAATATTACCATCCTTATCAATAAAATATGAAGTTGGAATTGATGAAATTTGATATTTTTCTGCTGCCGTACTATTACTATCCAATAGAACTTTGAAATTATATTTGTTATTATTTACAAAGCTTCTGACTGTTTCTGTAGATTCTTCAAGATCAACAGCTAAAATGACTAAATCACTATCTTTTGTTTCTTCGTACAGCTTCTCCATTTCTGGCATTTCAGCTTTACAAGGTGGACACCAAGTTGCAAAGAAATTTAGAAAAACCCTTTTACCTTTGAAATCACTTAAGGAAACCTCTTTTCCACTTAAATCTTTTAGCTTAAAATCCGCTGCCTTCTGCCTTGAAATGCCTATATTAAATTTTGTGGAAGTTGATGCAGCTAATGAGTTATTATCAGTGCTGCTATTGCTTTTATTTAATACTTGACTTTCTTTATTTGTATTGCTTAGATTGGTCTTATTATAGTTATAAAGGGTATAGACAGCTCCTCCTATTACAATAACTGCGCTTAAAGCTATTATCCATTTTTTCATATTCATGCCTCCAAATATTCTTATTAATAAAATTAAAATTACTTTAAATTTAATTATTAAAAATTAATAAAATTAAAATATTGACTTAATAAACCCATCTTATTAGTAAAAATTAAAATCCCCATAATTATCATTAGTATTCCACTAAACACAGAAATTAGCCACAGGTATTTATTTAGTCCCTTGAGTTTAATCCATAGGCTCTTAATGGCTAATGCAGTTAAGATAAATGGCACACCAAGGCCCAAGGAGTAAACTGAAAGCAGTAAAACTCCTTTATTTATAGTTTCAAGACTACCGGCGTATAATAAAATAGAGGACAAAATTGGACCAACACATGGAGTCCAGCCAGCTGCAAAGGCCATGCCCATAAAAACAGCACCTAAAGCGCTATTGGTACTTTTTAAGGATAAAAATTTTTTCTCATAATAAAAAAATTTAATTTTAAAAATACCTGTCATATGTATTCCAAAAATAAATACTAATAGACCAGCAATTTTTTTAAATACCAGTTGATTTTTTATAAAGATTTTTCCTAGGGAAGTAATTGAGGCGCCCATAATAATAAAAATTACTGAAAAGCCAACTACAAAAGCAAGGGCCCTATAAAGTACGTATAATTTTGATTTTTCAGAAGTTTGTTCCTGAGAGGCAGAATCTGTAATATAACTTATGTATGCTGGAACTAGAGGTAAAACGCAGGGTGATAGAAAGGACGCAAGTCCAGCAGAAAAAGCCAAAGCTAATGAAATATTAGTCATATATAGTATCTCCTTATATTAATTTAATTCTACTCCTGTTTTAAAAAAATATATTAATAAAAATGAACAAAATTACATTAAATTCATATTGTTTTTTATACCTATGAGGGGTATATTTATCTTATCACATAATTATAAAATATTAAAGTATAATATATTATTATAAAATAGGGAGAGATTAAAGTGAATAAAGAAATAAAAGATTTGGATTTACTTATAATAGGAGGCGGTCCAGCTGGACTTGCAGCTTCAATTTACTCTGCAAGAGCAAATATGAATATGATACTACTAGAAGATGAGGTATTGGGTGGACAGGTGAGAAACAGCTATACCATTGAAAATTATCCTGGCTATAAGTCTATATCAGGTGCAGAGTTATCAGATTTAATGATAGAACAGGCGAAAGATTTAGGAGCTAAAATAGATGCCTTTAGCAAGATTATAAAGGTTGACTTTAATGATAATGAAAAACTTGTTGAAACAAAGAAAATTATTTATAGACCTAAAGCCGTTATTATTTCTACTGGTGCAGCGCCAAAGAAAATTCCTATTCCTAATGAAGAGAAGTTTTCAAGCAGAGGAATACATTATTGTGCTGTATGTGATGGTGCTATGTATGAGGGAACTGTAGTAGGAGTTGTAGGTGGAGGCAACTCCGCACTTGAGGAAGCGTTGTTTCTTACAAAGTTTGCTTCTAAGGTTGTAATGATAAGAAGACATGATTACTTCAATGGTGAAAAAGCTACCATAGATGAAGTTTTAAATAATCCTAAAATTGATGTTTTGTATAACTGGGATTTAGTAAATGTTGAAGGCGAACAATTTGTAAATAAAGCAATTATTAAAAACACCATTACAGGTGAAATAAAAAAATTAGAACTTAGTGGAATTTTCGGCTATGTTGGAACTACTCCTAAAACCATACTGTTTAAAGGTATTTTAAACCTTACACCAAAGGGTTATATAATTACAGATGAAAATATGCAAACTAATATAAAGGGAGTATTTGCAGCGGGTGATGTAAGAGAAAAGCAATTTAGACAAATTACTACTGCGGTTTCAGACGGAACAATAGCTGCCTTATCAGTAGAAAAGTATATTGCGCAAATATAATTATGCTAAATTTATAGCAAACATTAAAACTGCAGGAACATAGCCGTTAAAAAAATAGACATGAAGGAAAATTTGCAATTCCCGAACTATAAAAAATCAATTTGCACAATAATCTATGAAAATGTTTACAATAGTAAATGAAATTTAAATTTAGTATATTGGCTATAGAACTTGAATATACATTGATTATAGGAAATGATAAATTATAAAAAGAGTTTTAAAAATATATCTATTGAAATTTTAAATTTAAAAACTTGCAGAAATGTATTGACATTATATTTTTGCCATGATATATTATTTATCAATAACACAAGGAAATAAATTTTTGAAATTTAATATTATAAAACTATGATGAAGAGCGAACTATTTGAAAATCAATTACAGAGAGCTGAAGGAGCTGAGAGTCAGCATTGATAATATAGTAAGCCATCACTTCGGAGTTCTATGACTGAATTAAGTAAGTCATAACGTAAAGCTACGTTAAAAGGCTAGGGTTTAAAAAAGAGTTTTTATATCAAAATTCTTTAGAACCTAATGAGTTAATTATCGTGAGATAATTATAAATTAGAGTGGCATCGCGAACTACGCCTCTATATGTATAACTATACATATAGAGGCGTTTTCTTATAATATTACTAAAAAAGGGGGCGGTTTAGTTGGGAATTATTGTAGATCAGGATGAAGATGGTATTATAAGTAAATCAATTTTATATTATGAATTATCTATAAGGGGTGTTAATTGTGAATAAAAAATTGTCTTTATTAATAGTTTCAATGCTTTCTCTAAGCATTCTATCTGGCTGTTCTCCAGCTGCTACAGCCGCAAAATCGGACAAGATTAAAGTGGGTTTAGATTATGAACTTTCCGGTAATGTGGCAACCTATGGTCAAAGCTTGACTGCAGGTATAGAAATGGCATTTGAAGAGATCAACAATAATGGCGGAGTGCTTGGAAAACAATTAGAAGAAGTAAAGGTAGATAATAAATCTGATAACACTGAATCTGCAAATGTTGCTACCAGACTAGCGACAAGAGATAAAGTAGTTGCTATTTTAGGAGCCGCAACATCAGGCAATACTAAGGCAGCTTCGCCAGCAGCTATGCAAAATAAAGTTCCTATAATTTCAGGCTCAGCAACAGCAGATGATGTTACTGTTGATAGCAATGGAAAGGTAAGGGATTTTGTATTTAAAACTAGTTTTAGTGATTCCTTCCAAGGAGTAATGATGTCAAACTTTGCCTATAACGACTTAAAAGTAAAAAAAGCAGCAATGCTAATAGATACTACAAGTGACTATAGCAAGGGCCTCGCTAAGAACTTCAAGGAAAACTACAGTAAGCTAGGTGGATCTGTGGTTGATGAAGAAGCTTATCAGGCAAAGGATACTGATTTTAAGGCAGTACTTACTAAAATCAAGGGACAAAATCCAGAAGTACTTTTTGTTCCAGGCTATTATGAAGAAGTAGGACTTATTGTTAGACAGGCTAGGGAGCTTGGATTAAATGTACCAATTCTTGGCGGAGACGGTTACGAGTCACCAAAACTTACGGAACTAGCAGGAAAAGATGCTTTAAACAATGTATATTATACAAGCCATTATTCATCTAAGGATAATTCTCAAAACGTAGTTAAGTTTATAGATGCATTTAAAAAGAAATATGGCAAGGAGCCAGATGCTTTTAATGCACTGGGATATGATCTAGGATACTTCTTTGCAGATGCCTTAAAAAGGGCAGGAGCAGTTGATCCTTTAAAATTAAAAGATGCTTTAGCTGCTACTAAAGATTTTAAAGGGGTTACAGGAACCTTCTCAATGGATAAGAATCATAACCCAGTAAAATCAGTAACAGTTATACAAATGAAAAACGGAGAACCAACATTCTTAAAGAAACTAAACCCATAGAATGAAATAAATGCATTCAGAGGTATTGCACCTTTGAATGCATGACCTTTTGAAAGGAGTGGTTAAATGGAACAGTTATTTCAACAATTAATTAATGGAATATCACTTGGAAGCATATATGCATTAATTGCACTTGGCTATACTATGGTATACGGAATAATTAATTTAATAAACTTTGCTCATGGAGATATTTATATGGTGGGTGCCTATGTTGGTTTTGCAGCAACTACATTTTTTCATTTAGGGTTTATTCCAGCTTTAATAATTTCAATGGCAGTCTGCAGTATATTAGGAGTACTAATAGAAAAGGTTGCATACAAACCTATAAGAAAATCTACCAGAATAGCTGCATTAATTACTGCAATTAGTGTATCTCTGTTTTTGGAATATGCAATGATGTATTTTGTTAAGCCCGACACTAGAACCTTTCCTAATGTGCTAGCTGAAAATAAAATTACATTCTTTCAGGGAAATGTAATTATGGATATGAAAAATTTATACATTATTATAATTACTGTTTTTCTAATGCTTTTTCTTCAATATTTTGTTCATAAAACTAAAACTGGCAAAGCCATGAGAGCTGTTTCCCTAGACAGTGTGGCGGCTGAACTTATGGGGGTAAATGTTAATAAGACTATATCTTACACCTTTGCTATTGGCTCTGCACTAGCAGGTGCAGCAGGAGTCCTTGTTGGTGTCTACTATAATTCCATTAATCCACTTATGGGTATTGTACCTGGATTAAAAGCTTTTATTGCTGCGGTAATAGGAGGAATAGGCATTATCCCAGGGGCAGTATTTGGTGGATTCTTTTTGGGAATGACTGAAACAATGGTAAGCGCCTATGGTGGATCCATATTTAAAGATGCAGTTGCATTTACTATATTAATATTAATTTTATTAATAAAGCCTAATGGTCTATTGGGGAAAAATGTACAAGAAAAAGTGTAAGTTTAAAGTACATTGTTTATTAAGTAAGGAATAAGAAAATAAGGGGGAAGTTGCTATTGATGAAGCAGTTAAAGAAAAGCAATATTATAATTTTTTTAATAATATTAATTAGCTACATTTTAGTTCAACTATTTATAAATAATGGAACTATTGATTCATATCTAATGCTTAATATTGTTATTATTTGTATTAATATTATTTTAGCAGTCAGTTTAAACCTCATTACTGGTATTACAGGTCAGTTTTCACTAGGACATGCAGCATTTATGTCCATTGGAGCTTACGTATCTGCCGTTGTAACTGCAAAATTTGGTTTTCCATTTGTTACAGGAATAATATTCTCAGCCCTTGCAGCGGCCCTGGCAGGAATACTTATTGGAATTCCAACTCTTAGGCTAAAAGGAGATTATCTTGCCATTGCAACACTTGGTTTTGGAGAAATTGTTAGAATAATAGCATTAAATATAGATTATATTGGAGGGGCTACTGGTTTTAACGATATACCTCAGCTTACTAATTGGACATGGATATTTTTCCTTACTGTGGGAACTGTTATACTTATTACAAACTTTATTAAGTCTTATCACGGCAGAGCTTGCATTGCAATTAGTGAAGATGAAATAGCTGCAGAAGCTATTGGAGTAAATGCAACTTATTATAAAGTTTTGACTTTTGCAATAGGAGCAGCTTTTGCAGGAATTGCTGGAGCCCTCTATGCAAATTATTTTTATTTTATAAAGCCTGATTCTTTTGGCTTTATGAAATCCATAGATATTCTTGTAATTGTAGTATTCGGAGGTCTAGGAAGCATTGGGGGGTCAATTGTTGGGGCAGTGGCATTATCTATAATTTCTATATTTCTTCAAAATATACCTGAGCTAAGAATGGTAGTATATTCTTTAATACTCTTTATTATAATGGTTTATAGACCTCAGGGCCTTTTAGGAAAACATGAATTTAAGCTATTTAAAAAGGGGGTTAAATTCAATGTCAGTGCTGAAAGTAAATAACTTATCTAAATCCTTCGGAGGAATTAAAGCTGTTGCTGATGTAAGTTTAAATATTGAAAAAGGTGAAATTGTGGGCTTAATTGGGCCAAATGGTGCTGGTAAAACTACTTTCTTTAATTTGCTAACAGGCATATATTCACCAAGCATTGGAGAGATTGTATATGAATTAAACAAAACCGTTAGGGCCAAGGATTTGAAACCATACAAAATTACGAGTTATGGTATATCAAGAACTTTTCAGAACATTAGGCTATTTAAAAATATGACCGTGCTTGATAATGTATTACTAGGTTTTCATCATGGTTTAAAATATGGGATTAGCACTGCACTTTTTAGACTTCCTTATTTTTATAAGGAAGAAGAAGATGTAAAGGGAAAAGCCCTTAAACTTCTTGAAAAGTTTAATTTATTAGATATGAAGGATGAACTTGCAAAAAATCTTTCCTATGGGGATCAAAGAAGGGTTGAAATTGCCAGGGCATTAGCAGCTAAGCCTAAGCTTCTTCTATTAGATGAGCCTGCAGCAGGTATGAATACTAAGGAAACAAAAGAATTGACTGAATTAATTATCTGGATTAGGAAAACCTTTGATTTAACTATAATTCTTATTGAACATGATATGTCTCTTGTTATGGGTATATGTGAAAGAATATTTGTATTTGATTACGGAAGTTTAATAGCAAGTGGAAGTCCTGAAGAAATTCAGAAAAATGGCAAAGTTATTAAAGCTTATTTGGGGGAGGCATAAAGATGTTAGAAATTACAAATGTAAACGTGTTTTACGGCGCCATTCATGCACTTAAAAATATAAGTCTTAATATTAAAGAAGGAGAGGTTGTAACCTTAATTGGCGCAAATGGGGCAGGAAAAAGTACAACCTTAAAGGCCATTTCGGGTATAGAAAAACCCAAAACCGGAAAGATTACTTTTAATGGCAAAGAAATAAATAATATGCAGGCTGCTGATATTGTTAAGCTTGGCATCTCTCATGTACCTGAAGGCAGAAGGATTTTCTCTTCTATGAGTGTTATGGAAAATCTTGAAATGGGAGCATACTCTAGAACCGACAAACTTAAGATAAAGCAGGATTTTCAAAAGGTATTTTCCTTATTTCCAAGACTTTTAGAAAGAAAAGATCAGCTAGCTGGTACCTTATCTGGCGGTGAACAACAGATGCTTGCAATAGGAAGAGCCTTAATGTCAAAACCTAAGTTACTTTTACTGGATGAACCTTCTATGGGACTTGCTCCTATTATAGTAAAGGAAATATTCAGCATAATTAATGAAATAAATAAAGAAGGCACTACGGTTCTACTTGTAGAACAAAATGCTGCTATGGCACTTCAAGCTGCACATAGAGCTTATATAATACGAAATGGAGAAATTGAAATAGAAGGAAATGCAAAAGAACTTTTGATGGATGAAAAAGTAAAGAATGCCTATCTTGGTGGATAAGCATTCTTTACTTTTTAAATTGCTAGGCTTAAATTAGGAAGGTAATTATTTTTCATCTGATCTGCTGTATAATTTACAAGATCCACCGTCCTGCAGGAATAGCCCCATTCATTATCATACCAGGAGACAACCTTTATCATATTTCCATCCATAACCATAGTTGAAAGCCCATCTATTATTGAAGAACGTTCGTCTCCTTTGTAATCAATGGATACAAGCGGCTCTTCAGAATAGCCAAGTATTCCTTTCATAGCTCCATTAGATGCTTCTTTTAAGGCATTATTAACTTCCTCTGCTGATACTTTTCTAGAAACCTCACATACTAAATCTGTAAGGGACACTGTTGGGGTAGGGATTCTCACTGAAAATCCATTTAATTTTCCACTAAGACTTGGAATGACTTTGCTAATGGCTTTAGCAGCACCTGTAGAGGTAGGAATTATGGATTCTGCAGCGGCTCTAGCCCTTCTTAAATCCTTATGGTTTTTATCCAATAGCTGCTGGTCATTAGTATAAGAGTGAATAGTTGTCATAAGGCCTCTTATAATTCCAAAATTCTCATCTAAGACCTTGGCAAAGGGTGCTAAGCAATTTGTTGTACATGAGGCATTAGATATTATAACGTGTTTATTTATATCTAGTTTTTCTTCGTTTACTCCCATTACTATTGTTATATCATCATCCTTTGCAGGAGCAGTCAATATAACTTTTTTTGCTCCTGCAGTTATATGCTTCATTAGACTTTTCTTATCCTTAAAAACTCCTGTAGATTCTACAACTATATCTATATCAAGAGCCCCCCAAGGTAAGTTTTCAGGCTTACTTTCTCTATATACCTTAATACTTTTTCCATTAATTATAATTGAATCTTCTGTAGTTTCTACTTCTCCCTTAAATGTACCATAACATGAATCATATTTAAAAAGATGGGCTAAGGTTTTGCTGTCTCCTCGTGCATTTATAGCAACTATATCTATATCCTCGTATAAATTCTGCTGAGAGATTCTAAGCACGGCTCTCCCAATTCTCCCAAAACCGTTAATGGCAACTTTTACTGACATTTCGTATCCCCCTGTAATCTTATTAATAAACGTTAAATAGTATATATACTATACAATATATTTATTACTATATAAATGTGATATACTATATATAGCAATAATGTACACATATGTCAACCTTATTTATACTTGTTATATTAAATTAGCTTTATTTTTCAGCTTTTTATTCATCAATGCTAAATATTTTAACTATATATATAATGGATAATATTAATGAAGCTGATTAAGTGAATTAATATAATACAAACTCTGAAGAGTTTCTGTTAGACCTTGAAATTAGCTTATTTCATGTAATTTTATTTCACATTACTATGTCCAATTAATAAATAGCGGAATATTATATCATAGAGGTGATTTTATGGAGCTTGAAGTTGCTGATAAATTAAATATTTTGGGTGCTGAGCTTTCATTTATAGGTGAAGGATTGGCAGTATTAGCCGCAAGAATGGCGGCAGAACAGAAATTAGAGCAAAATGTAGAAAGGAAAAAGCAATTAGATGAAGAAGCAACAGAATTAAATAAAATCTCAAATTGGATTATATTACTTGGCGATTCTACTTCTCTGTATGCAGCAGAACTTGAGGCTCAGGAAAACATTATAGAAATAAGCAATGATGAATTAAAATTAGAAGCTACGAATCTAAATTTAATTTCAGGTTGGCTAAATGTCTTTGGAGATGCTTTTGCAGTTAAAGCTCAGGCTTTAGAAGAGAGTTCAGAGAATGATACCACAGTACCATAAAAGTTATGAGGCTGTGGTTCTTTTTTTTATATTCATATGGTTTTACTATATAAGTAAGCCAGAAATGTATATAAGGAGGTAAATGTCCTAAATGGACATTTACGAGCAATTATCGAGTGGGAACGAGAGAGATTAATTGCTCAGTGTACCGATAAAGGAGGTATAAAAATGAGAGTTGGAGTTATTATGGGTGGTACGTCTTCTGAAAGGGATATTTCTCTGCTAACAGGTAAGGAAATATTTGAGAATCTGGATAAAGATAAATATGAGGCAGTTCCAATATTAATAAATAGTAAAAAAGAATTAATTGAGAAAACACTAGAGGAAAAAATAGATTTTGCATTTCTTGCCTTACATGGGAAATTCGGAGAAGATGGCAGTGCGCAGGCTATCTTGGAAGGACTTAATATACCATATTCCGGTTCGGGAATATTGGCCAGCAGCCTAAGCATGGATAAGGATATTTCTAAAAGATTAATGCGGTCAGAGGACATTAATACAGCTCCTTGGGTAACAATTAGAAAACATGATGAAATAAATTACAAGGTTTTAGAGAAACTTGGATACCCCTTAGTAGTAAAGCCTGTAAATGGTGGATCTAGTATTGGAACAAATATTGTAAAGCAAAGTGAAGGGATAATTGATGCAGTACTAAGTGCCTTTGATTTTGATGATGAGGTAATGATTGAAAAGTACGTTAGCGGGAAAGAAATAACCTGCTGTATTCTAGAAGGTAAACTGCTTCCAATTATAGAAATTAAGCCTTCTTCTGAATTCTTTGACTATAAATCAAAATATGCTGACAAGGGCTCGGATGAAATTATAGTAGAACTAGAAGCTTCACTTGAAAAGTCGGTTATGGAAATCTGCATTAAGTGCTGGAACTTATTTAAATGTGATATATATGGTAGAATAGATATGATAATTGAAAATAACAAACCCTATGTACTTGAAATTAACACTTTGCCTGGAATGACAAAAAATAGCCTATTGCCTAAGAGTGCTAAGGCAGTAAATATGGATTTTAAAAGCCTATTAGATAATATAATTAGTGCGTCATTAAAAATTAACAGATAAAGAGGGAGAATATGTTTTTATCAGAAATCATTTTTAATAGCAGTGAACCATTATATATACAAATAGAGGCACAAATAATAAAAATGATAGAAGAAAATATGCTTGTAGAAGGTAGTAAACTGCCTTCTACAAGAGAGCTGTCAGAAATTTTAAACTTGAGTAGGAATTCCTGTATGCACGCCTATGAGCTGCTGGAGGATAAAGGCTATATAAAAGTTATAAAAGGGAAGGGAGCCTATGTTTTTAGTGGCTTTAAGAATAAAGAGATAGGGTGGGTAATTGATTGGGATACAAAGATTAGTAACTATGGTAAAAAGGCATTGGAATTAGATATTGTTAAAAACGAAGCAGTAACTGAAAAAAATATGATATCTTTTAAGAGTATAGCTCCTGATGAAAAACTATTTAATCTTGAGCAAATCAGACGGGATTTTCTAAATAGTATTTCCTTTGAAGGAGAAAAAATTTTTAATTATGGCTACGCAATGGGATATAAGCCTCTTTTAGATAAATTAAAGGAATATGTGAAAAATAAAGGAATAGATTTATTAAATAAAGAAGTTATTGTTACAAATGGCTTTACAGAAGGTTTTGATATTACCTTGTCTGCACTTACAAATGAAGGTGATTTAGTACTCTGCGAAAATCCAACCCACAACACAGCTATAAAACTAATGAAGCTTCATGGCTTAGAAATTCAAGGGGTAGATATTAATGAAGATGGAATAAACCTTGGAGAGCTGCAGGAGAAGCTTGCTAAGAATAAATATAAATTAATATACCTAATTCCTTCATATCATAATCCAACAGGAACCGTAATGTCTGCAGATAAAAGAATGGAAGTTTATAAGCTTTGTAAAAAATATAACTTGCCAATTATCGAAGATGGCTTTAACGAGGAACTGTTATATTCATCATCTCATTTGGCTTCAATTGCTGCACTTTCTATGGAAGATAACAGTGTAGTATACATCGGTAGTTTTTCTAAAATATTATTTCCTGGAATTAGGATAGGCTGGATAGCTGCAGATAAAAAGCTAATTAACAGCTTAGAAAGTATAAAAAGAAGTAGGAATATTCACAGTTCGGTATTGGACCAGGCATTCTTATATGAATTTTTAAAAAGCGGTGATTATGGGGCATATTTAAAAAAGGCACGAAAGCACTACAGAGAAAAATATAAGTTTATAATGAGCTTAGCTAGTAGGTACCTCTCAAGCTGTAAAATTTATGGTGAAGGTGGCCTTCACATATTTGTAAAGCTATTTAATATTGATGCCAGAAGCCTATTAGATATGGTTATGAGGCAAGGCGCTATTTTTATGCCTGGAGATATATTTTATGTTGATGGGAAAGGAACAGATACACTTAGACTTGGTTTTTCTAGATTATCTCTTCAGGATATAGAAAAGGGAATTAAAATTATAGGTAAATGTATTGATGAACTTTCTGTTAATCATAAAATTGAATAATTATAATAAGATGCTAAAATATTTCCTCCTTAGCTTCCTGAAAATACACTTTATTATTTTAGGGAAAAATTAGGCAATATTTGTTGTATAATGGAGAATTTAATATAATTATATGTTATAATATTGCTCAGATAAAAAAATCATAATTCTTGTATAAGAAGGAGAAAACTCATGGAGCTTTGGGATCTTTTGGATGGAATGGGTAACAAGTTAAATAAGACAATCATAAGGGGAGAGGAGCTTAAGGAAGGGGAATTCCACTTAGCCGTTCACATATGGATTGTTAACGATAACAAGGAATTCTTAATCCAAAAGAGGGCTGATAATTTAAAACATTTACCAGGTATATGGGCAGTTACTGGAGGTTCTGTTATTGCTGGAGAAGACAGTTTAACTGCTGCCTTAAGAGAAGTAAAAGAAGAAATAGGTATTAATATTGATTCTGAAAGAATAAAAATGCTTTTTAGAATTAAGAAAAAAGATCACTTTGCAGACGTCTGGATCATTAGGAAGAATGTTGCAATAAATGAATTAGAAATTCAAGTTGAGGAAGTCAGTTTAGCTAAATGGGTGAGCAAGGAAGAATTATCAGATATGATTAACACAGGTGTTTTTCATAATTATGGACATGATTATTTTGAAGTCATTTTTAGAGAATATAAAGCGCTGTAGGGTTTTAGCTTAGTGCTAAAATACTACAGCGCTTTTTTATAATAAGAAATTGTATTGCTGATATTTTTAAACTTTTAATAATTAAAAACTTAAATTTAATAATTAGCTTTGTTTAATGATTAAAATTATTGATAAATTTTAAAATATATACAATAACATACAATTTTCATCTTACTTCGACATGAAGTTTGAAGTATAATTTCATTTGTTAAAATTAATACAAAATAATGATTTAAGTTACATAAGAAAAAAAGTGTAATTAAGGAGAAAAAATGAATAAAAAATTAGTATTAAAAGAAACAGATGATGTACCTTATTTTAAAAAGCTAAAAACAAAGACAACCTTTACCTTTTTATTTATCTCAGTAATAATTATAGCAATGTTATCAACCTCCATTTATTTTGCTTGCAGCAATATTATAACAAAAACTATGGCTCAAAAGGCTGAGAATATTGCAAAAACAGCAGTTGGTTACATTGATATAAAGGAGTTTGAACAGCTTAAGACCAAAGAGGATGAGCAAAAGGACTCATATATAAAAATGAGAGAGAGTTTAAGTAATATAAGGAAAATTAGTGGATCAAAATTTGTGTATACATTAAGAAAAAATGAAGATGGAAAATTCACATATGTTGTTGATGGTTCAGAGGAAAGTAATTTATCTCATATAGGGGATATTGATGACTCAAGTCCTATTTATGAAGAGGTATGGAGTGGTAAGCCATACACAGATGCCAAGATACGCCAAGATCAATGGGGAACCCTAATAAGCTCCTATTACCCAATAATGGATAATAATCAAACTATAGGTTTTGTAGGAGTTGATTATGATGCTTCTGATATGTATGCTGGTCTCAAAAATATTAAGCTTTTAAGCTTGATATTTTCAATTGCCGCAAGCTTAATTATTTCCTTTTGTGGATTTTTATTGGCCAGTTATATGGTAAAACCAATATTAAAGATAGCTAAAATATCTGATAAAGTTTCTAAGGGAGACTTACGTAATGCTGAACTAGAATTTAAAAGCGACGATGAATTGGGCTTATTGGCAAAATCATTTAATAAAATGATTTTAAATATGAGGAAAATGGTTACTGAAATTAAGGATACTTCAGAAATGTTATTAAATTCATCTAGTGTTTTAACTACCTCTACATCTGAAATTGGTATTTCTAGTGAAAGTATTAATAAAACAGTTTATGAAATTGCTTCAGGGAGCACAAACCAAGCAGAAGAGTCAAATAAAGGGTTTGAATTAGTAAATAACTTGTCCTTAAAAATTGAGGAAGTATTAAAAATAATAAATACAACAGTTTCAAATACAAATAACATGAAAAATAAAAATGATATTGGAACTGAATCATTAAGAGAATTGGATAAAGATTTTAATGAATACCAAAAATCAGCATTAAATGTAGTTGCAAGGATTAAAAGTTTAGAAGAAGCTTCAAATTCAATTGAAAATATACTAAAGTCAATAAGTTCTATTGCAGAGCAGACTAACCTTCTAGCTTTAAATGCAGCTATAGAAGCAGCTAGAGCAGGAGAAAATGGGAAAGGTTTTGCGGTTGTTTCCGAAGAAGTTAGAAAGTTAGCAGAACAGGCATCATATTCCACTGATGAAATTCAAAAAATTGTAGATAACTTAACTAAGGATATAGAAAACATAAGCCTTGAAACTAACTCAAGCGTACCATTAATAAATAGGGTAAAATTATCATTAGACAAATCTCAAGAGGCTTTTTCAGAAATAGGATACACAGTAAATAATACAATTGAAGATATTCGAGCGTTAGATGGACATATAAAAGATGTAGATAATGTAAGAATAAATGTATTAAGTGCAGTTGAAAATATTGCATCAGTGGCTCAGCAGTCCGCTGCAGCAACACAAGAGATAAGCGCTTCAGTAGAAGAGCAGACCTCATCCATCGATGAAGTCATTACTTCAACTAAAAAATTAGATGAAATTATAGAAAGTTTTGATGAGATTATAAAGGAATATAAAAATTAAATGCAGCAAGAAAAGAACAAAAACAGCTTGAAAAATTTCAAGCTGTTTTTGTTTTTTATTGATTAGTTAAGGTTAAAGTTAAGTTCTGCTCTTTTCCATCTCTGCTTATGGTAACAGAAACCTTATCCCCTGCTTTATGCTTATTCTTCAATGTATTAACCTGATCAAATGTAGTTACCGTTTGACCATCAAATTTTACTATAACGTCTCCAGTTTTAATACCTGCTTTTTCAGCTGGGCTAAAGGTTGTTACATCTTGGACATAAAGGCCAATAGGCAAATTGTACTGGCTTGATGTAGCCTTATCTATTTGTTGCCCTTGAATTCCTATCATTAATACAGGTTTTGAAAGATCTGGAATCTTATTCTTTACAGCATTTATTGGAATTGAGAAGCCTAGGCCTTCAACACCACTTTCTTTAATTTTAGCTGTGTTTATACCTATTACTTGACCTCTTGAATTAATTAATGGTCCACCACTGTTACCTGCATTTATTGCTGCATCTGTCTGTATATAAGATAAATTATTTGGATCACTACTTATTTTTCTATTTAAGGCACTTACTATCCCAGAGGTTACTGAACCAAAGAAGTCAGTCCCTAGTGGGTTACCTATTGCTACCACTGATTCTCCAACCTGAAGGTTATCAGAATCTCCAAGTTCAACCACTGCAGGTACTTGAACACTATCAGTTATTTTAACTACAGCCACATCATAGCTTGAATCATAGTTTACAACTTTAGCATTTACCTGCTTTCCGTTGCTTAAAGTTACCTTTATTGACTGAGCACCTTCTACTACATGATAATTTGTAAGAATATAACCGTCTTGATTTATAATCATTCCAGTTCCAACACCTTGTGTTGGTTGATTATAGTAGCCACCTGAACTTTGAAGAGTAGAAGTTATAGCTACTACTGCCGGTCCTACCTTTTTTGCTATTTCAGTAGCACTTAAGGCTGATCCTGTTGAAGCCAGCTGAGTTGGGTGTCCGTCATAAACTGTATTTGAGGTATTAGCATTAGTAGCTATTGATTTATACAAGTCGCTGTTTTTAAAGAAATTAGTGTTCGGTAAGGCATAGAGCACAGCAGCACCTGAAGCAACACCGCCTATTACTGTACAAATTACCCCTACAGCCACATAGGAGAATACCTTTTTAAACTTACTAGGTTTCTTTTTGAAATTTTGTTTATTATCGCTGTAATTAAAGACATAATTGTCATTATGTTCAGATTGACCATTATTGCTAGCATTATCGCTGCTTATTAATTCCTCGGCCTCATTTTTGCCTGCACTTTCTACACTGATATTTTGCACATCATTATTAAGTATATTTTCAGTGTTTATTTCACTAGCATTATTGTCTACAGTTTCTGCACTGATATTTTGCTCATCATTATTAAGTGTACTTTCAGTGTTTACTTCACTATCATTTTTGCCTTCACTTTCTGCACTGATATTTTGATCATCATTATTAAGTGTATTTTCAGTGTTTACTTCATTATTATTGTTATATTCCATAAAGTTTTCCTCCTTTATTTAAATTCCTTCATTAATTAATTTCTTTTGTAGTATATATATAAAATAAAATACTTTTATGGCAATTTCATGACAAGGTTGTTACAAATTTAAGAACTTTATTAATACAAAATATATTACTACAAATACTTATTTTTTAATACTATTAAAAAAATAAAGCTTGCCCACATGATTGGAACAAGCTTATGTTGCTTAAAAAGCTATTACAATACCACCATTATCAGCATAGGAAGAACTTAGACCCTTCATCTCTACAATAATAATATCTTTAAAATTATATCTCTTTAAAGCTTCTTCCTTTAGCTGCAAAGCTCTATCGAGACAATTACAATGGGCAATTCCTAGTATTTTATCCTCAAGGTTCTTTCCTTCTTCACCTATTGTATCAATAAGCCTTATAAATGCTTTTTTATAGCCTCTGACTTTTTCTACAAGCTTTATGTGTCCGTTATCTCCACCCATTATGGCGGCTATAGAAAACATTGAAGCTATCTTTGCAACTATATTGTTTAATCGCCCAGCCTTTGCAAGGTGATCAAGGCTTTCTAGCAGAAACAGTGTTTTCATATCCTTAATATAACTTGTTACTTTATCCACTATTTCCATATCCCCTAAATTTAATTTTGCAAGCTCATTTATCTTAAGAACTACAAGAGTTTCACCAACAGACGCGCTTAAGCTATCGAAAACATGAATGAATTTATTTTGAGCTTCTTCTAGAAATAAATTTTTAGCTAAAACTGCGCTATTATAAGATCCGCTTAATACGTTAGAAAGCGTTACTACAAAAGTGCTTTCTAAGCCAGCATATCTTTTCATATAATCATCAGGGGAAGGGCAAGCTGTTTTTGGAGCAGTTTCACATTGAGCCATTGCTTTAACATAGGCTACTACATCAAGGCTATCATCATCAACATAAGCTTTTTCTCCAAGCTGCAGAATTAGTGGGGCTATATCTATATTTAATGTTCTTTTTAATTCATCATTTAAGTCACAGCTGCTATCAGCTATAATTTTGATTGACATCTTTTGTATACCTCCAATTAATAATAAATTAATTATATCAAAGATAATTGCAAATTACAGCAGTAAGAATAAAGAAATAAATTTATTATATTATAATATAATAGTAGGGCCCTTTCTAAGAATTTTAATAAATCTTAGAAAGGGCCCACACTATTTTAATTTTAAATTAAATTACTTTGTATAAGCTTTAACTTCAACTTTTCCAGTTATTTTAGTTGTAGCATCAGCCTTGAATGCATTCTTTAATTCTTCTGTAGCAAAGTAAAGATTTCCGTCAATTGTAGCATCTTTAGTTGTGAATCCCTTAGCTTGTACATAAACATCGCCCTTTAGAGTACCAAATTCAAGAAGTGTATTTTCGCTGTTTATTACTATTTTTGGTGCTGCAACTGTAAATCTCTTGTCAACTTTCTTATCAGCTGTTTCTGTAGCTAATCCAAGTGAGCGAGCAACAACTTCTTTACCTGTCTTATCCTTTTTAGTAAATGTACCGTCAACAGTTATGTCCTTAGTAAAAGTAAGGTCTTTATTAGTAAGAACTACAACAACACCGCTTTTACCTATCTTTTGCTCAAAAGATGCTTCATCAGTAGCCATTGAAGCTCCTGTTACTGTATCTGTTTTAGCTGGTGTAGTAGCAGCTGGCGCTGGTGTAGTTGGTACTGGTGTTGGAGCTGCTTGTTTTGCACATCCTGTAAATACTGTAGATACTACAGCTAATGATAATACTAATGCTCTAATTTTCATTTTTTTGTCCTCCTCGTATTTCCTATTAGTAATAAACAAAAATAATTGTTTATTACTAAAATGTTAATTTATTTTTAATTCGACTTAATTATATCATCATGATAAAAACATAACAAGGTCAAAATTAATAATTTATTAATTAAATTATAAAAAAATGAAAAAAATTAGTATACTGCTAATAAAAAGTGAAATAATTGTAGAATTGCGTAAATATTCAAATTTTACAATAATTCATTCAAAGTGTGATAAAATACTTGGGAATGGTTAATTCCTGATTCAACTTCTTGATGAGTTTGAGTTTGGCACGGTTAATTCCTCACTCAATTCTTTGATTTAAATTTAAAATTTATGGAGGAGCATATGAAAAGTTATAAATTCCAATTCAATGATAAAACCTATGAACTTAAAGAGGATAATTTAGATTACATTGCCAATGATGAAGCACAACCAGTTGAAGGCATTGATAGGGATCTAATATTTGCTCTATTAAATGAGACAGATGAAGTTAATTTTGACGTAGAGTACTACGATAATCCATGTGAAAATTGCTTTGCTGGTAAAAAGGAAAAAGCTAAGTTTTTTAGATTTCTTGAATACCACTTTTTCATCTTTACTAATAAAGGTGAATATATTATTAGCAATATATCAAATGAATTTAAAAATACTACAGCATCCCAGTTATTTAAATCAAATAAGGCAGACAACAGCTTTATTGTAAGCATTGCAGTTTGTGAAAATTGCGGACACTACTCTATAGAAATTGATCAATGTGACATTTAGGGAAGGATAAGTTTTATGAACATTTCAAGGTTAAGGGACGGTTAATTCTTTAAGTGAATTTCCACCCTTAACCTTGAATAAGAAATATCTATCAATTAATATTTATTAAAAAATATTTAAATTTCAACTAAATATCAATCTATAACTTTAAGTGTAATATTTTCAATTTTAAACAGCTTGTACAATACTTTAAAATTATTAATAATAAATTTCTGAAATTAAGAACAAATATCTATAAATTCATAAACTATGTTTTTATATTTTTCATCATAGGTAATTAGATCCTTACCAATATCACAAAGCTTAGAAACACGTGATTGAGTTATATTGCCAATAATACCACAAATATCTTTACAACTAGAATTGCACAAATTTCTTAGCAATAGAACTAATAATGCTCTAGCTTTAACTACATTCTTATTATATTTTGCGTAAAGATTGGTTTTGCTTATATTCGTATATCTTGCAACGTACGCAATTATATCTTCTGCCTTGAAATCTCTGTTTAGTATTTTACGTTCACTTCTATATTCAGTTGGTTCACTTTGAAATTCTGCTTCTTCTTCAGCTATTAGTTGTGTTGATTCCAAAACTAATTTTATATAATGCTCCTTGGACTTATTAGAACATACACCGAAAAGGCTTTGAACAAATTTAAAATCAATAATTTGAAAAGCATCATTCCTCAATTTTAAATATATTCTTAGACTAGAAAAAGAGTAATCTTCAAGGTTATTTTCATACTCTGGTAAAGATGAAGGATTATTATGTATATAGGCTGTTAATGTAAACAGGTATCTTTCATTGAAAACAATTTTGCTTTTAAATCTATCTTGAAATAGATGTCCATGTCTATTATGTTTTCTATTAAAATAACTAGCATATTTAAAATTTATACTATGCATTATCTTAGATATATCTGCACCATTAGAATCAATTATTATATGTAAATGATTATCCATTAGGCAGTAAGCATATACTTTAAAATTATAAATTTTTTGATAATCTTTAACAATATATAAATATTTTTTCTTATCTTCATCATCTTTGAAAAGATCAATTTCAGAGATGCTTCGGGCCATAATGTGATATATTGCTGTGTTTGACTTTATTCTTGCTTGTCTTGGCATAAAAATCACCTCAATTATGGAATAATATATCTTGAATTATATCCAAAATTGAGGTGACATAGACAACTAATGATATTTGGCCACTACTTGCCGGGGGTAAAGCTGCAGTAGCCAATTTTATCGCAAGATTCTTTCATTGTAATCCAAAGGTTTTTATCTGAAAGAGTCTCAATTGAAGTAGGATAAAGAATATGATTTTCCTTATAAATATGATCTCTAAGGTTAAATATTAAATACTTAGCAGCATCATCTAATTGAGATTTAAAATCCATAAAATTCATTGATTCTACATTTTCAGCTAGTGACTTGATTTCTTTCTTTTTAGCTCTTAACATGTCATGTTCCATTCTCATTACCCTCGTTGGTCCTGTAACTCCTCTTGATTCGAGTTCTGGGAAAAGCACATCTTCTTCTCTTTTATGATGTGGTTCTGCTCCTAGGATTTCAATGGCTACTTCTAAAAGTTCTTTAAACAAACCAGAATTATTATCAAAAGTCTCCATTTTCTGAATTTTACTATTTATATCTTCAAGTATTGTTAAACGCTTTAATATTTCATCATGTTCAGCAATTAATGTAGTTAATACATGGTCAGGTGTTAAGCTCACCTTTAATTTATCTAATTCATCTTTTAAAACTTCCATGTGAATATCACATAGATGTCTCAAATCTTCAGGTTTAGTTCCATTTTCAATTAATTTTTGTTCTGCTAATGATAATTCTAAAGGATCAACAGTTTTTACCATTTCTAATGCGTTCTGTCTAAGTTCTGGTGTTATATCTCCAGAGTTTAATTTTTGTAATAAATCCACTAAATTATCTATTTTATTCATTCAACAATCTCCTCCAATTCATTTATTAATTAAATTATAGTTTTTTTAATTAATAATATCTGTGACTATAGTCAATATAAAATGTGATTTCAATCAAATTTTAACTCTGGATCAAGCGAAAGTAATGAAAATTATTAACCGTCCCTCTTGAGATTATGCTATTGAATCGAAAATTGTTAACAGTTCCTCATTACTAATGAGTAAAGAGTAAAAAGTTGTTAACCGTCCCTAAGTTCTTTGAAAAAAGTAATGCAAAAGCTTTGATGATTAGGTAGAATAAGGATAAGGAGGGGCGAGATTAATGAAGAGAATTGATGTGGTATATGAAAAGCTTAAGGAACTTAGTTGCGGAACTGGAGTAAGTGCACTTGAAATTGCTGAAAAACTAAAATTAAGCAGGGCAAATGTAAGTAATGATTTAAATAGACTATGCGAAGAAGGGAAGGTTTCTAAAAGTAATGGAAGACCTGTACTTTTTACTATAATAGATGAAGTTGAAATGGAAACAGAAGTTACTGCTATTGATAAATTTGCTGCGCAAAATCAAAGTTTGTTTTCTTCTGTTGAGCAGGCAAAGGCAGCAATACTTTATCCACCCAAGGGGATGCATATTCTTATTCTTGGAGATACTGGCGTTGGAAAATCAATGTTTGCTGGACTAATACATAGATATGCTATTGAAATGAATAAAATGGAAGAAGGTTCTCCTTTTATAACATTTAATTGTGCTGATTATGCTAATAATCCTCAGCTTTTAATAAGTCAGCTTTTTGGAAGTAAAAAGGGTGCATATACAGGTGCAGACTCAGATAAGATTGGATTAATTGAAAAGGCTAATGGAGGAATGTTATTTTTAGATGAGGTTCATAGATTGCCGCCAGAAGGACAGGAAATGTTCTTTACCTTTATGGATAGAGGTAGTTTTAGAAGGCTTGGAGAAACAGAACAGGAGAGAAAAGCAAATGTTCTTATCGTTTCCGCAACTACAGAAAATCCTGATTCGGCACTACTTAGAACCTTTACTAGAAGAATACCTATGATAATTCGCATTCCAGGACTTTCAGAAAGAAGTTTGGAAGAAAGATTCTATTTAATAAGCCATTTTTTTAAGGAAGAATCTTCTAGATTAGATAGAGAAATAATGGTTTCAGTAAATTCTATGAGAGCTTTCCTAAGTTATAATTGTACTAACAATGTAGGACAGCTAAAAACTGATATTCAGCTAGCCTGTGCAAAAGCTTATGCAGATTATGTTTCTAGAAAAAAAGGAAGCATCATGATAAATAGCAGAGAGCTTCCGGGTTATATAAAGGATGGCCTTTACAAAGAAACTGAACACAGGCAAATATGGAATAAGCTAATTGGAATAAACAAGAGATATTGTACTTTTGACAAAAGTGAAGATAACAACCTCTTTGAAGAAGAAGAAAGTGAAGAAAATATTTATGAAATGATTGATTTTAGAGTACATCAGCTTAAAGGTAGAGGTATAAGCGGAGATGAACTTGAAAAAGAAATGGAAAAAAATATTGAAGACTATTTTGCAAAATATTTATTAAGCGTAAATAGAAAAAATGATATTTCTACTCTTCAAAATGTTATTAGTGAAGAAATAATAAATGTAGCTGCTCAAATAGTAAGTTTTAGCGAAGATAGGCTAAGAAGAGTGCTAAGCCAAAAGGTTTATTATGGTATTGCTGTACATATTTCAAACTCTATAGAAAGAATAAAAAGAAATAGAAAAATTATAAATCCACAGCTTAATAGGATTAGAACAGAGCACAGTGATGAATTTGGTGTAGCGCTTGAATGCTTAAAAATTATTGAAAGTAACTTAGATATTACAATGCCAATAGATGAGGCAGGATTTTTAACTATGTTTCTTGCTTACAATGAACGAGATAACATAGAACTACGAGAAGAAGTTAAAGTCATAGTTGTAGCTCATGGTAATTCAACTGCTACTTCAATATCCGAGGTAGCAAATAAGCTATTAGATGTAAAACAGGTAATTGGAATAAATGCACCACTAGAAGAAAAACCGCAACAGGTACTTCAAAGGTTAAAGAATCATGTGAAGGATGAAAATATAACTTCTGATATATTGCTTTTGGTTGATATGGGTTCACTCACAACCTTTGGAGAGGAGCTGCAAAAGGAATTTGAAATTAATACTAAAACAATACCACTAGTTAGTACTCTTCATGTTATTGAGGCAGCAAGGAAAGCTATGCTTGGTTATTCTTTAGATGAAGTATATAAAGATACCTTAAATGTTAATAGCTTCATTCAAAATGAAACAATAAGATATCAGTTTGAAGATGAGGTAAAGCCGAGCCTTGTGATATTAACCATATGCACAACAGGAGAAGGAAGTGCATTATCTTTAAAAAACTTTCTTGAGGAACAGCTTAAGTTTGACAAAGGATTTTTAGAAATAATCCCTATAAACTTAATAGATAAGGAAAATATAAACATTAGAATTAAAAAGCTTATAAAAGATAAGAATCTGGTTTGCATAGTTAGTACCTTTGATGTAAACTTTAAGGTTCCTCAATTTGGACTACATGAGGTGTTAAACTTGACAGCAATTAGCACTATACAGCAGCTCATTGATATAGAAGCTACCTATATTAAAATGGGTGATACTTTAAAGCATCAACTTAAGAATGTAGATGGTAGTGAAGTCTTTAAAGATATAAGGAAAATAATTTCTCAGGTAGAAGAAGAGCTTAACATAAAAATGGATACAGATATTTTAATAGGAGTTACACTTCATATGGGCTGTATGATTGATAGGCTTAAGATTGGAGGAGCTATAATAGAGTTTGAAGATAGTGAGCAGTATATAAAGGAGAATCCGGAATTATACACAGTGGTTCAAAAGGCCTGCAGCTATTTAAATAAAAAATATAATATTAAAATTATAGAAGATGAAATTTGCTATATTATGAGTTATTTAAATACTAAAAACTACTCATAGAGAGTAATAGGTGCGGGTAATTACCGCACTATTTTTATATACCTATGATCAATATCCTTTGAAAGTTTAAATAATATTAATAGTGTTTTGGCATGATATTTGCTTGTATATAAAGTAAAAGAAATAATTAATATTTTCAAATTACAATAGTAATGAAGCCTGTGGTTTTAATTAATGAAAGTTATATGTACATGGATAAACAAAACACAACAACATTAGAAAGGGTGGTAGACATGGATTATCAAGAAATAATACTTAAAATTATCGTAAATGGGGGGGATGCCAGAAGTCATGCAATGGAAGCAATACAATTTGCAAAGATAGGAAAAATAGCTGAGGCAAGAGAAGCTCTTATAAAAGCAAATGATAATTTAGGAGAAGCTCACAAGGTACAAACTCATCTTATTCAGGAAGAAGCAGGTGGAAGATCCATGGAGGTAACTCTTCTCATGGTACATGCCCAAGATCATTTAATGAATGCAATAACCATAAAAGATATGGCTCAAGAATTTGTTGATATGTATGAAAAATTTTTAAAACAGTAAGGGAACTTAACAAAACACTAATTTATAAAAATTAAACACAAAGAAATAAATAAAACACTAGCATAAATTTTCAAAACACTGAGTATAAATAAAGTGATAAAGCACAGAGATATTAGCTTATTAATTGAAAATCATAGTTTTTAATAAAAATAGTGTTTTGGCACAAAAATTGCTAGTTATACCAATAAATAAAATATATTACAAAAAAGGAGGTTGTTGTAATGAAGAGAATTACTTTAGTATGCGGTGCTGGAATGTCCACAAGCTTACTTGTTGTAAAGATGGAAAAGGCTGCTGTTAAGCTTGGAGTAGAAGCTAAAATTATTGCAGTAGCAGAAGCTGAACTTAAACACCACATAGAAAATACTGATGTTTTACTACTTGGACCACAGGTAAGATTTTTGCTAAATAAATATAAAGCTGCCTATGAGCCAAAGGGAATTGTTGTTGATGTTATAAACAGCATTGACTATGGAATGATGAATGGAGAAAAAGTTTTAAACTATGCATTAAGTCTATTTAAATAGTTTTCGTTAAGGTAATATAAATGAAAATTAAGGCAGTTCATTCCATAAATTTAAATAGTTATCATTAAGCCAATGGCTTATGAAATTATAATAATTTAATAAAACAGGGGGAATTACAATGAAAAAAATTATTGAATTCCTGGAAAAGTACTTTGTGCCTTTTGCAGGAAAAGTCGGTTCTCAAAGACATCTTGTGGCTATACGTGATGGTTTTGTTGCTATTATGCCTTTGATTTTAATTGGCTCATTAGCAGTTCTATTCAATAATCTGCCAATACCAGGCTGGACTGATTTTATGAAGAGCATTTTTGGGGATCAATGGAATAGCTTTGGCGGTAACTTGTGGAATGGTACATTTGCTATAATGTCACTCTTAGTTGTTTTCACTATAAGCTATAATCTTGCCAAATCTTATGAAAAAGACGGACTTACAGCTGGTATAGTATCCTTTGCGTCCTTATTAATGCTTTATGCTGGATCGGCTAAGGATTGGGCAATACCATTTGCTTTCTTAGGAGCTCAAGGACTATTTGTTTCATTATTTGTAGCTTTAGTTGCAACAGAAATTTTTGTTAAGCTAATGGGCAATAAGAAGCTTGTTATTAAAATGCCTGATGGAGTTCCACCAGCAGTTTCAAGATCCTTTGCAGCATTACTTCCTTCTATGATTACTCTAATTGTTTTTTGCATAATAAGAATAGTTCTTACAGATATAGGCGTTCCGGATATTCATAATTATATTTTTACTATTATTCAAAAACCACTATTAGGATTAGCAAGCAGTCTAGGAGCAGCTTTACTAGTTGTATTCTTAATTCATCTTTTATGGTTCTTTGGATTACATGGAGCAAATATATTACTACCAATAACAAGTGCATTATTCTTACCTTTGATGGATGCTAATGTTAAGGCTTTTGCAGCAGGTCAAGCAGGACCTAATATAATAACCTCCACCTTCTTTGATACATTTGTATATATGGGAGGAGCAGGATCAGCAATTTGCTTACTTATAGCAATATTTATTGTAGGTAAAAGAGAAGAAAATAAGGCAAAGGCAAGATTAGGTATTGCACCTTCGTTATTCAATATTAATGAACCAGTTTTGTTTGGTATGCCACTTGTATTAAATCCTATTTATGTTATACCTTTTATTTTAACACCTTTAGTATTAACAATTACAAGCTATGCAGCAATGGCAGCTCACATAGTTCCTAAGACAATTGCTTTAGTACACTGGACTATGCCTCCAATAATCAGCGGTTTCTTAGCAACAGGTTCAGTAATGGGAATAGTTTTACAATTAGTAAATTTAGCAATAGGTATTGTAATTTATATTCCTTTTGTAGCAGTATCTGAAAAATATGCAAAGAATTTAGAGACTAGTAATTCTTCAAAATCTTTAAATATGTAAGATAAACTAGACACGGAGTTAATTAGAATACAAATATGCACAGTAGAGCCTAATTTAAACAAATATGTGCATTGGTGTATTTTGTATAACCCGTGTCTAATTATTTAAATGGAGACCAAATGATAATAATCATTTGGTGGGGTAAATATGAATATTAGGAGTGTAACAATAAATAATTGTTACGTACTGCATAAGTAATACAAGGAGGGATTATGATGAAGAAACTTGGTATATCAATATATTCAGGACACACCAGTTTAAAAGATAATTTAGACTATATTGAACTTGCAGCAAAATATGGCTTTAAAAGAATATTTACATGTCTTATTTCTACTGCTGATAAGGCTATAGAAGATACAATAAATGAATTTAAGGAAATAACTCGACTTGCTAATAGACTGGATATGGAAGTTATTTCTGATATAGACTCTACGGTTTTAAAAAGATACGGTATCTCGATTTCGGACTTATCTTTTTTTAAGGAACTTGGAGTCAGTGGCATAAGGTTAGATTTAGGGTTTAGTGGAATAGAGGAGTCCATAATGTCCTATAATCCTTATGGACTAAAAATAGAATTTAATATGAGTAATGGAACGAGATATATTGAAAATATACTATCAAATAAGGCAAATAAGGAAAATATTTTAGGCTGCCATAACTTTTATCCTCGTATTTATACAGGCTTAAGCTTAGAACATTTTGTTAAATGCTCAAAGCAATATAAGGAACTTGGCATAAGAACAGCTGCCTTTGTAAGCTCAAATAGTGCAAAATATGGCCCTTGGCCAGTATCAGAAGGACTTTGTACTCTTGAGATGCATCGCTTTATGCCAATTGAAGTGCAGGCAAAACATTTATATGCCACTGAATTAATAGATGATGTTATAATTGCAAATGCTTTTGCTGCAGAAGAGGAATTAAAAAAATTAAGTAAGTTAAATAAGGATATGCTTCAATTTTCAGTTGAGCTTGAAGAAAATATTCCTGAAATAGAAAGAAAAATTGTTTTGGAAGAACCTCACTTTAATAGGGGAGATGTATCTGAATATGTGATAAGGTCTACTCAAAGCAGAGTAAAATATAAAGGACATGAATTTCCGCTCTTTAATGCAAAGGATATTAATAGAGGAGATATTCTTATTGATTCATCTCTTTATTCCAGATATGCAGGAGAGCTGCAAATAGCTCTTAAAGATATGAAAAATACAGGAAAAACCAATGTAGTAGGAAGAATTTCAGAGGAAGAACTTTTCCTATTAAATTATATAGGACCATGGAGTAAATTTAGTTTTATTGAAAAATCCAATATAATAATGAAAGCTCTATAAAATAGGTATAATATATATTATTATATAAATTTTCTAGAAATAATTGTATTATAGCTATGGTTATTTGTAAAAATATCACTTATAATAATAATACCATTAGGGTATCCTTTGTTACTTTGTTGATATTTAACAGTTCAATAAATGATAATGGATGCTCTTATTATTAAACTTTGGAGAGTGATATATATGATACCAACACCTCACATTGGTGTAAGTGAACAAGGAGTTATAGCTGAAACAGTGCTTCTGCCAGGTGATCCTTTAAGAGCAAAATTTATAGCTGAAACCTATTTAGAAAATTCTGTTCAATTTAATACAGTGCGAAATATGTTTGGATACACTGGTACATATAAAGGTAAAAAAATTTCTGTTATGGGAACTGGGATGGGTATACCATCAATAGGTATCTATTCCTATGAGCTGATTAATTTTTATGGAGTTAAAAATGTAATTAGAATTGGTTCCTGTGGATCTATGCAAGAGAATGTAAAGGTTCGTGATATAGTTATAGGAATGTCAGCGTCTACAAATTCAAATTATGCAAGTCAATATAATTTACCAGGTACATTTGCTCCAACAGCTTCCTGGGATTTATTAAAAAAGGCAGTTAAAATAGCTGAGGAAAAGGGTATTGAGCCAAAGGTTGGAAACATCTATTCTTCTGATACATTTTATGACGACGATCAAGAGTCATGGAAGAAGTGGGCAAAAATGGGTGTAATGGCAGTAGAAATGGAAGCTGCAGCCTTATACATGAATGCGGCTCGTGCAGGTGCAAATGCACTTTGCATATTAACTGTATCAGACTCTTTAGTCACCCACGAAGCCACTACTGCTGAAGAAAGACAAACATCTTTCACTCAAATGATGGAAATTGCATTAGAGTTAGCATAAGAAAACAAATGGGGCTATTGCAAAATAGCTCCATTTTTATGTGCAAAATTAAGTATTTTCAATGACACTGTGATTCTTCCATTTACCGTTTTTAAGTCTAATATAGTACAACGCACCTCTAACCAGCCAGTCTGTGTACATACCTAGCCAAACACCAACAAGGCCAAGCTTTAAAGAAATGCCAAGAAGATAGCCAAGGGTTATTCTAAATACCCACATACCTATTATAGAAGTCGCTAAGGTGTATTTTACATCTCCTGCACCTTTAAAGCCTGATGGGAGTACAAAAGAAAAGGGCCAAAAGAGAACAAAAACAGCATTTATCACCATTAATTTTGCAGAAAGATTTATTACATCAATATTTGTTGAGTACAAGGAACAAATACTTTTAGCAAAGGGTGCAGTTAAAAGGCCTATTATACCAAGGCAAACAGATGAAAAGAAAACAAGATATCTTAAGGAATTTTCAGCTTCCTTGAACTTTCTTCGCCCCATTAGCTGCCCTACAATTGCTGTAGCAGCTATGCTAAATGCATTTCCTGGAATATTAATCATTCCAGCTATTGAACCACTAATTGCATTTGAAGCAATAGTAACAGTTCCCATACTAACAATAAATATTTGAGTAATAAGTTTTCCTAAATTAAATAGAAGAGATTCCAAACTAGCAGGAATACCAACATTAAATATAGGCTTTAATAATTCTTTATCTAATTTAAATTTTAATATCTTTGTTAACTTTATTATTCTAGAACCTCTTAAAAGTACAAATAAAATTATTATGGCACCTATAGTTCTTGCTAATGCAATACCTAGGGCAGCACCTTTAATACCCATACCCTGTAGAACTATATTAAAATGCTCATTATGAATGTTTATTCCATAAATAAATAGATAACTAAAAATTATATTAATAAAATTCATGAAAATAGTAATCATCATTGGAGTTTTAGTATCTCCAGCACCTCTAAGTATACCATTTGCAACTAAGTCTATTGATATTAAAGGATATGTAAGCAAGGTTATGCCTAAATATAAGATTGTGTTTTTAATAACCAGAGAATCCGCTGATCCAAATAATCCATTAATAATAGGAACTCTAAGGGTCCAAGTAATTATGGTAACTAGAAAGGATATTAAAAAGCCGGAATAGAGTGCCTGCTTCATAGCTGCATTAGCTTTCTTTATGTTGCCTTGACCTACGAACTGCGCCACTACAACCGTACCGCCTACCGCTAATGCTGAAAAAAATGAAATGAAAATAAAATTTAAGGAATCCACCATTCCAATAGCTGAAACAGCTTCTTTACCAATATGGCCTGCCATCATTGTATTTATAGTCCCCATTGAAATAACGAAAACTTGTTCAGTTAGTATAGGTAAAGCAAGCTTCATTATATCTTTTCTTATAAACTTCATTATGCAGCCCCCTTATGTAAAAAGAATATACTTACAATATTAGCACAATTTTAAATATAAGCATAATAATTTGAAATACAAAATTGCAATGATATAATATATATTAAGTAAGACAATTATTAATTGTTGCAAAAGTCCATCATTATATAATCATTAACAATAATAGTGTTTACGTAGCCATTAGAACTTAAAAAATTGATAATTGCTTTATAAAAATTCGAATCAGTTATGTTTGACAATAATTAAGTAAATTATCTAAGGAGGTTTTTAAATGTCCTATATAGCAAGTGAAAAAAGGTATGAAAATATGAAGTATAATCGCTGTGGAAACAGCGGCTTAAAATTACCTGCCATATCTCTTGGCTTTTGGCATAATTTTGGGGGAATTGATATATTTGAAAATGGAAGAGAGATAGTTAGGAAGGCTTTTGACTTAGGTATTACTCATTTTGATTTAGCAAATAATTATGGCCCTCCAGCAGGCTCTGCAGAAGAGAACTTTGGTAAAATATTAAAACTTGATTTTAAGGCTTATAGAGACGAAATGATAATTTCCAGCAAGGCCGGTTATTATATGTGGCCAGGACCTTATGGTGAATGGGGTTCTAAGAAATACCTTGTAGCAAGCTTAGATCAAAGTTTAAAACGTATGGGTCTAGATTATGTGGATATCTTTTATCATCACAGACCAGATCCAAATACTCCTCTAGAGGAGACCATGGGAGCTCTAGATTTAATTGTAAGACAGGGTAAAGCACTTTATGTTGGAGTATCAAACTATAATGCTGAACAGACCAGAAAAGCTGCAGAAATATTAAAAAGGTTAGGTACGCCTTTTGTAATTAATCAACCTAGATATAATATGTTTGACAGGTGGATTGAAAATGGACTTCAAGATGTTCTTAAGGAAGAAGGCATAGGTTCCATAGCATTTGTTCCGCTGGCTCAGGGACTTCTTACTAACAAATATTTAAATGGAGTTCCGAAGGACTCCAGAGCTGCTGGACCATCACAGTTTTTAAGCAATAAGGATATTACAGATGAAAAGTTAAGTAAGGTAAGTAAGCTTAATGAGCTTGCTATGAGCAGGCATCAAAGCTTAGCTCAGATGGCAATTGCCTGGGTACTTCGTGAAGGTCGTGTAACTTCTGCACTTATTGGTGCAAGCAAGGTAATTCAAATTGAAGATAATGTGGCAGCCTTAAACAACTTAGAATTTTCTAAAGAAGAACTTAGTAAAATTGATGAAATACTAAAATAAGAAATAATAACATAGCAGCATATATTATGAAGGAAGTTACAAACTCACTTTGGTTATTTATAATGCTTTTGTATATTATATCTAATAAAATTATTTTGAGCTTCCAACCATAGTAAAATATATTGTTATTAAAGTGAGACTCTTATTATCATTTAGAATAAGTAAATTTTATTGACACCATATAGAGGTAATGTTATTATTAACTTGTAAACAATTAAATACTATGCCCCAGGTACATTTAGTTTAAAAGGGAAAGTGGTGAAAATCCACTACAGCCCCCGCTACTGTATACGGATACGAATCCTAACCACTGGTTAACAGCCGGGAAGGTGGGAAGAGATTGACCCGTGAGCCAGGAGACCTGCCTTGGACAATACTAATCCTTCGGAGGGAAGGGAAGTGGTTTGAGAAATCTTGTTAAGGTTTATTATGCCCACTTTTAAAGTGGGCTTTTTATTTTAATTAGATTACTCTAGAGTCTTAAGCCATTAAACTTCCTCTACAGGTTTGTAGAGGTTTTTTTATTTAATTGTATTTTAGTATTGGGGGGTCATTTTTATGAAATTAAGAAAGCTTGTTACTTGTGCAATGCTAATTGCACTATGCTTTGTTGGAAGCAATATAAAGGTGTTTGGAACAATAGCCTTTGATTCAATGCCTGCATTTTTAGGAGCATTAATACTCGGACCATGGTATGGAGCAGTACTTGGAGCAGCAGGACATTTCTTAACTGCACTAACCTCAGGCTTTCCTTTATCTTTGCCCGTTCATATTGTTTTAATGTTTGGTATGGCCTTAACTATGATATTTTTTAACATTACTCAAAAAGGTTTGGAGAAAAAAATTAATGTGTGGGCTGCAAGAATAATAGGAATATTAGTAGCGCTTATATTTAATGTGTACATAAGCTGCTTAATGGTAACTCCTTTAACTGGCTTTGCTGTCTTTGCATTTGCTCCTGAACTGTTAATTATTTCACTGGCAAATGTAGTAATTGCAGAAGTAGTATATGTATTTTTACCAAAGCAAATTAAAGAAAGATTCTTATCAAAGTAGGAGGAAAAGGGAATGGGTAAACTTTGTCTTGTAACTGGAGGAGCAAGAAGCGGAAAAAGCAGCTTTGCAGAAAAAATGGCTAAAGACCTTAATGGAGACCTGCTTTATATTGCCACTTCAATAGTTTTCGATGAGGAGATGAAGGACAGAGTTAAGAAACATAGAGCCCAGAGACCAAAGAGCTGGGACACCTTTGAAGGCTATAAGAATTTAGCACCAGAAGTACTTAAGGCAAGTAATAATCATAAGGGCATTTTACTGGATTGTGCTACTGTAATGATGACTAACTTGCTGTTTGATATAGTTGGAACAACCTTTGATGATGCTAGCGATGCTGCAAACATTACAGAAATTATTACTAATGAGAGACTAGCTGAAATAGAGGTAAAAATTATTAAGGAATTCGAAGTATTTATAGATGCAGTTAAAGAGACTAACCTAACTGCAATAGTAGTTACAAACGAAATAGGCTTTGGAGTGGTACCTGAAACAGTACTTGGAAGGGTTTTTAGGGACATTGCAGGAAGAGTAAATCAATATATTGCAAGAAGAGCAGAGGAAGTTTATTTAGTTGTTTGCGGAATTGAAATGAAAATCAAATAGAGTCATTACATTATATTGGTTTGTACGCTATTAAATAAATATTTTTAGCTGCCAACATTTTTACTCTTAGAAAGATATTAATATAAAGAATGGAATAATATAATATTTTGGAGGAATAAAATAGATATGAAAAAAATAACTAGTTTAATAATGATAATAGTATTTTCTATTGCCATAGTTCTTACAGGCTGCAGTGCAAAAAATACAGCTAACACAGCCGCTGATAATACAAAAAAGGAAGTAAGTAATACAAAGTATCCTTTAAAGGTTACAGATGCATTTAAAAGAGAGATTGTTTTAGATAAGGAGCCTGAGAGAATAGTATCAGTTTCACCAAGCATTACTGAGATAATTTACTCTCTTGGAAAAGGAAGTAATTTAGTTGGAAGAACAGATTATGATGATTATCCAGCTGAAGTAACCAAGGTTAATTCAATTGGAAACTTAACAAATCCTAGCGAAGAAAAAATTATAGACTTAAAACCTGATGTTGTATTTGTATCTGACATAACTTCAAAGGACACTGTTAAAAAACTTGAGGATTTAAAAATAAAGGTTATAGTTTATTCCGGAGAACAAAGCTTTGACGGAACTTATAAGAATATTGACAGCATAGCTGAGGTGTTAAATGCAAAAGATAAGGCTAATACAATTATAGATGGTATGAAGGCAAAAGTTAAAGAAGTTGAAGATAAGGTTAAGGATGCTAAAAAACCATCTGTTTATTATGTAGTAGGTTATGGTCAAAGCGGAGACTTTACTTCAGGAAAAGGTACATTTATTGGTCAAATGATAGAACTTGCAGGAGGCACAAATGCTGCTAATGACGTTGAAGGCTGGAATTACAGTGTAGAAAAGCTTGTTAGTAAGAATCCAGATTTAATGATTTGTTCTAAGTTTTTTGATACTAAAAAGGGTATTGAAGCTACTGCAGGGTACAAAGATTTAAAGGCAGTTAAGGAAAATAAATTACTTGAAATAGATGATAACTTAATAAACCGTCAAGGACCTAGACTAGCAGATGGCTTAGAAGCAATGGCAAAATTAATACATCCAGAACTTTTTAAATAAAACAAATAGAAATAGAGGAAAATTAAATGTCTTATGTATACAAAAGGAAAGCTTACGCAAAAATATTTATTTTATCAATTATAGTGCTCACTGCTACTGCTGTTGGCGCTGTTAATTTTGGTGCTGTAGACATTTCTTTCAAGGATACTGCTAGAATTATTTTTAATAAAATTCCATTTTTAAATACCCTTATTTCAACTCATGGAATTAAAGAAAGTTCAAGAATTATTGTTTTAAATTTAAGACTTCCAAGAATTATTCTAGCTACCTTAGTAGGTATGGGTTTATCTGTAGTTGGAGCGACTTACCAGAGCATATTTAAAAATGCAATGGCTGATTCCTATGTGCTTGGAATTTCTTCTGGGGCAGCTTTAGGCGCAGCTCTTTCTATTGCATTTGGAGCAACTGCAAACGCCTTAGGTATGGGACTTACAACTGTAAGTGCATTTCTGGGGGCAATACTCACAGCTTTCTTTGTCTTAAACATAGCAAGGCTTGGAAGTAAGCTCTCAGATGTAACACTTATGCTGGCAGGGGTGTCTATGAACTTCCTGCTTTCCTCTATGATCTCCTTAATTATGATATTTAAGAGAAATGAAATAGAAAAAATCGTTATGTGGACAATGGGAAGTGTTTCAGCAGGAAATTGGAAAAGTATTTATATACTTGCACCTATTGTATTTTTAGGCACAGCAATCATCTGTTTGTTTTTAAAGGATTTAAACATGATGATGCTGGGTGAAGAAAGCGCTCAAAATCTTGGTGTGGAAGTTTATAAGGTAAAAGTCATTTTAATAGCTGTTAGTACTATTATAGTGGGAGCGGTTGTCTCCTTTAGCGGCATAATTGGCTTTGTAGGACTTATAATACCTCATATAGTAAGAATAGCTTTAGGTTCTGATAATAGGGTAGTTGTGCCTTTTTCAGCTTCTATTGGTGCACTATTTTTAATTTTATGCGATACCTTAGCTCGATCCATTGTACCTCCTGCTGAAATACCTGTTGGAATAGTTACATCGATATTTGGTGTTCCCTTCTTCCTTTACTTATTAATGAAAAATAAAAAGAAGGTGTTATAGCTTATGAGTATGTTACAAGTTAAAGATTTAAATTTTAATTTTGGAAAAGAAAATATTCTTGAGCATATCACTTTAAATATTGATAAAGGAAGCTTTTACAGCATTATAGGGCCCAATGGTTCTGGTAAAACTACCTTATTAAGAAATATAAGCAGAGTACTGCATCCTATTAAAAATACAGTTTTCATTAATAAGTCCGATATTTCTAACTTAAGGCAAAAGGAAATTGCAAAGACAATGGCAGTGGTGCCGCAGAATACAAATATTGATTTCGACTTTACAGCACTTGATATAGTTATGATGGGAAGAGCAGCTCATTTAAGAAGATTTGAAACTGAAAATGAAGAAGACTTTAAAAAAGTTAGAGAAGCTATGGAAATCACAAATACCTGGAGCCTTAGAGAAAAAAATATTAATCACTTAAGTGGAGGAGAAAGGCAGAGAGTTATAGTAGCTAGAGCTATTGCTCAAGACACTGAAGTGATTTTACTTGATGAACCAGTTTCTAATTTGGATTTATATCATCAAATTGAGGTAATGAATACTGTTAAGACCTTAGTAGAAGATAGAAACATTATAGTAGTTGCAGTTCTTCATGATTTAAATTTGGCTTCTAATTATAGTGATCATATATTTTTAATGAGCGAGGGAAAGCTTTTTTGTGAAGGTAATTCTGAAGAGGTAATTACAGAAGAAAATATTAAAGATGTATACAAGGTTAAAGTAAGTTTAACTGAAAATCCATTTACTCAAAAGCCTCATATAATTATTTGTAATTAACAAAAGTGATACCAATGGTGTCACTTATTCTTTTATTTAGCTGTGCTAGCATACTTATTTTAAACATATATTATTATTAGATTTAAATATCCTTAAGAAAGACTTGAAATTATTGATAACTAATGGTTATAAAAAAATTTTAAGAGGTGAGGGTATCTTGTTATTATTAAAAGACCTAAATAAGAGCTATAATATGGGAAGTGAAAAGGTTTACGCACTTAGAAATATTAATATTAAGGTTGATGATGGAGAATTCATAGCAGTTATTGGTCCTTCAGGTTCAGGAAAATCTACTTTAATGAATATAATAGGATGTCTAGATACGCCAGATTGTGGAGAATACTATATAAATGAGCAAAATATCACAAAGTTAAGTGACAATAAACTTGCAAAAATAAGAAACCTGAAAATAGGGTTTATATTTCAGTCTTTTAATCTACTGCCAAGGCTTACAGCTTTAGAGAATATTGAACTTCCTCTTATTTATAGAGGCTTAAATAAAAAAGATACAATAGAAAAATCCATGAAAGCAGTTGAAATGGTGGGAATTTCAGATAGAATAGCTCATAGGCCTAATGAAATGTCAGGAGGACAGCAGCAAAGAACTGCAATTGCAAGGGCAATAGCAGGAGAACCTGATATTATATTGGCTGATGAACCTACTGGAAATCTAGACAGCAAGTCAGGGAAAGAAATAATGGATATATTAGTGAATTTAAATAATAAAGGAAAAACAATAATCTTAATAACCCATGATTTATCTATGGCGCAATATGCAGGAAGAATGCTTAAAATTTGTGATGGAGTGATAAATTAATACTTTATTAAATGGATTACTTTTATAACAAGTAGTCCATTTTTGATGTGAATTTATAGGGATGCGCTTACCAAATAAAAATTGTTTAAATATTGACAATTTTTTTTTAATGACATAAAATTAGATTAACTAGTTAATTAGTCTTGTTAGGATTTTCTGAAAACAATTCAAGATAAAAACACTTAAAACCTTTCAATATAATCCATAATACCATTATAATACAGCTTTATTTAATTGATTAAATAGAGTATAATTTAATCAAGAATAGTCTTAATATTTTTTATTATAAAATAATTGTAATCGTTTAAGAAACATAATATTTTTTTAACATAAATATAAATTTATATAAAAATCATTTATGGGGGTGTAACATGAAATATAAAGTAATAGGCAGCAGTGTAAATAGACTGGATGCAGTAGCTAAGGTTACAGGCAAAGCAAAGTACGCAGATGATTTTTTTGAAAGAGATATGCTAGTAGGAAAAGTACTAAGAAGCCCATATGCACATGCCATTGTAAAAAACGTTGATACAAGTAAAGCTATGGCTCTGCCTGGAGTAGAGGCTGTTATTTGGCACAAAGATTTGCCAAAGATTCAGTTTCCAACTGCAGGACACCCATATTCACTAGATCCAGGCCATAGAGATGTTGCAGATAAATTAATACTAACAGATAAAGCTAGATTTGTAGGAGATGCTGTAGCTGCAGTAATTGCAGTTGATGAGCTTACTGCAGAGAAGGCATTAAAGCTAATTGAGGTTGATTACGAGGTATTACCCTTTGTTTTAGACCCTGAAGAGGCAATAATGCCTGGTGCTCCAGTAATACATGAAGAGAGACCTAATAATATAGTTGCTTCCTTTGGGGCTCAATATGGCAACATGGAGGAGGATATTAAAAATTCAGAACATGTTTTTGAGGGAGAATTCCAAACCGCTATTGTACAGCATTGCCATATTGAAAATCAAAGTGCCTATGCCTATGTAGATACAGATGACCGCATAGTTATTGTATCCTCAACACAAATTCCACACATTGTAAGAAGAATAGTAGGACAGGCGCTTGGGCTGCCTTGGGGAAGAATAAGAGTTATTAAGCCATACATTGGTGGTGGATTTGGAAATAAACAGGACGTTATTATTGAGCCTTTAACTGCGGCAATGACCTTGGCTGTAAATGGTAGGCCTGTAAGATTAGCATATACTAGAGAGGAAGTATTCATAGATACAAGAACAAGACATGCTATGAAGTTTAATTTAAAAACAGCAGTTTCAAAAGAAGGAAAACTTTTAGGAATTACAGTTAAAGATATAGTAACACAAGGGGCTTACGCTTCTCATGGCCATTCTATTGCTATGAGTGCTGGAAGTAAATTTAGACCACTATATAATTTTAATTCAGTAGTATTTGACCCTAAAACAATTTATACGAATTTACCAACTGCTGGTGCTATGAGAGGCTACGGAGTGCCCCAAATAATATTTGCATTAGAAAGTCATATTGACGATATAGCAAGGGAATTAAAGATGGATCCTATTGATTTTAGAATGCAAAATTTAATAAGTGTTGGACACGCAGATCCTCTTACAAAGAATGTAGTGAGAACCTTTGGAATACCTGAGTGTATCGAAAAGGGTAAGGAATTAATTAAATGGGATGAAAAGAAGAAGAAATATAAAAATCAAAGTGGAGAAAAGAGAAGAGGAGTAGGTATGGCCTGCTTTAGTTACCTTTCAGGAACTCACCCAGTAGGCCTTGAGCTTGCAGGCTGTAGAATAGTTATGAACCAGGACGGTTCTGTTCAACTTCAAATTGGAGCAACTGAAATAGGACAAGGAAGCGATACTGTATTTGCACAAATGATAGCAGAAGTTCTTGGCATACCAATGGATATGGTTCATGTTATAAGCAGTCAGGATACTGATATTACTCCGTTTGATACAGGTGCTTATGCATCTAGACAATCCTATGTTGCAGGAGCAGCAGTTAAAAAGGCAGCTTTAGAAGTTAAAGATAAGGTACTTTCATTAGCAAAGATAAAAACAGGTATAAATAAAGAAGAACTAGATATAGTAGATGCTAATATAGTAGAAAAGACATTAGGAAGGGTTCTATGTTCCTTAGAAGACATAGCAATGGAATCCTACTACGACAGGGTATATGCAGCTCCTATTACAAGTGATACTTCAGAAAATGTCAGAGTTAATGCCCCAGCTTATGGAGTTTCCTTTGCTGAAGTTGAAGTAGATATGCATACTGGTAAGATAGAAGTGTTAGAAATTTATAATGTACATGATTCTGGGATTATACTAAATCCTAAGCTAGCAGAAGGTCAGGTACATGGTGGTGTCAGCATGTCCTTAGGCTACGCATTATCAGAGCAAATGATATTTGATAAGAAAACAGGAAAAACTTTAAATAACAACCTGTTAGATTATAAGCTACAAACTATTTTAGACACACCTGAAATTGGTACAGCTTTTGTGGAATTAGAAGAACCAACAGGAGGTTTTGGACAAAAATCTCTAGGAGAAAATCCAACAATTTCACCTGCACCGGCTATTAGAAATGCTGTCTTAGATGCTACTGGAGTAGGCTTTAATAAATTACCTATGAATCCACAAGCAGTATATGAAAAATTTAAAGAAGCAGGTTTACTGTAGAAAGGAGTTTTTAGAATGTATGATATAACAAATATTATGGAACCAGAGACAATGCAGGAAGCTCTAAAAATGCTTGACAGTAATCCAAAGCTAAAAATAATTGCTGGTGGAACAGATGTGCTTATACGTTTGCATCATGGCGATATGGAGGAAGCAGAGCTTTTAAGTATAAGAAACATTAAGAGCTTAAAGGACATCACCTTATTAGATGACGGAACTATATCTATAGGGGCCATGGCATCCTTCTCTGATATATTTAGAAGTGAAATTATAAACAAATATATACCAGTGCTTGCTGAAGCAGGGGTATCCATGGGAGGCCCACAAATAAGGAATATGGCAACTATAGGCGGAAATATTTGTAATGGAGCAGTTTCCGCAGACAGTGCTCCTGCTCTCTTTGCCTTAAATGCTGTATTAAAGCTGGATAGTCTTAATGGCACAAGAATTGTTTCTATTAAAGATTTCTATGCTGGTCCAGGTAAAGTAAAGCTATTACCAGGAGAAATATTATCAGCCTTATTAATATCAAAAGACAATTACAACAATATGGGTGGTAATTATATAAAATTCAGCAACAGAAAGGCAATGGATATTGCCATGCTTGGAGTAGCAGTTGTGTGTAATTCTAGCGGTAATAAATTTAATGACTTAAGAATAGCTTTAGGAGTTGCTGCACCTACACCAATTCGATGCACTGAGGCTGAAGTTTATGCTAAGGGTAAGAAAATAAATGAAGAAACTATTAAGGAAATAGGAAATTTAGCATTAAAGTCTTCAAACGCAAGGGATTCCTGGCGTGGTTCAAAGGACTATAGACAGCATTTAATAGTTACCTTAACACAGCGAGCTATAAAAGAATCCATTAAAAGGGCTGGAGGTAGTATAAATGAGTGAAGCTAACATGAAAAAAATAAGTTTGATTGTAAATGATAAACCCTATTCTCTTGAAATTGATATAAAAGAATCACTTTTAGAAGTACTAAGAAATAGACTTCACTTTACTGGTGTTAAGCAAGGCTGCTTAGTAGGTGAGTGTGGAGCTTGTACTGTATTAATTGATGGAACCCCCATTAATTCATGTTCTTATTTAGCAGTTTGGGCTGCAGGAAAGACAATTAAAACTATTGAAGGTGTTTCCTCAAAGGATGGAAAGCTTTCAAAGGTTCAGCAGGCTTTTATTGATGAAGGAGCAATTCAATGCGGCTTTTGTACTCCAGGTCTTGTTCTTACAACAACAGCCCTTGTGGAAAGCGGTAAGGAATATACAGATGAAGAAATAAAGAGGGAAATATCAGGGCATCTATGCAGATGTACTGGTTATCAAAAGATATTTAGTGCAGTTAAAAAGTCTCTAGAAGATAAATAAAATATATTAAATAAATTTAAGAAAGGCTTTGTCAGTTGACAAAGCCTTTTTATTAAAAACAAAATATGATGATAAAAAAGATTCTATATGTTATAATTTCAAAATAATGGGGTAAGTATACGGTTGTCTTATTATTTTATTTAATTATAGAGGTGTATTATGGAAAACACGGATAGTAATAAAGTTTTAAGTATATTAGCAGAGCATAAAGAATTCTTTGAAACTGGAGAAACAAAAAATATAGATTTTAGAATAACACAGCTAAAAAAGCTTAAGGTTGTCATCAAGAATAATGAAGAATTGCTTATGGAAGCATTAAAGAAGGATTTAAATAAGTCTCAATTTGAGTCCTATGCTGCGGAAGTAGGTTATTTGTATGATAGTATAAGTTATTTTATAAGAAATCTTAAAAAATGGGTAAAAGTAAAAAAGGTAAAGACCCCAATAATCCATTTTGGTTCAAAAAGTTATATATATCCTGAACCTTATGGAACAGTACTCGTAATAGGGCCCTTTAATTATCCTTTTCAACTTTTAATGGAACCACTAGTTGGGGCAATCGCTGCAGGAAACTGCGTGGTATTAAAACCCTCAGAATTTACACCAAATGTATCAAAGGTTATAGGGAAGCTTATTAAAGGGAACTTCAATGAAAAATTTATTAGAGTTATTGAAGGGGGAATAGACACCACTTCTGCCCTTATTAATGCTCCTTTTGACTATATTTTCTTTACTGGTAGTGTCAAAGTTGGAAAGATTGTTATGAAGGCAGCAGCCAGAAATCTTATTCCAGTAACTTTGGAGCTTGGTGGAAAAAGCCCCTGCATTGTATATGAAGATGCTAATCTAGATGTTGCTGCCGAAAGAATTACTTGGGGAAAATTTATGAATGTTGGGCAGACTTGTGTGGCTCCAGACTATGTTCTTGTTCATAAAAACATAAAAGAGCAATTTATCAAAAAAATAATAGAAAGAATTAAAGATTTTTATGGGAATGATCCTTTGAATAGTAAGGACTATGGAAGAATCGTCAATGAGAGCCATATGAAGAGATTAATAGACTTAATAGATAAAGATAAAGTGGTCTTAGGCGGCGAATACGATATAAATAAGAGATATATAGCTCCTACTATATTAGATAATGTAACCTTTCAGGATAAGGTTATGGAGGAGGAAATATTTGGTCCAATACTCCCAATTATAGAATACGAAGAAATTAAAGAGGCAATAAAGCTGATCAATAAAAGAGATAAGCCTCTAGCTTTATATTTATTTACTGAGAATAAATTAATTCAGAAAATTGTTATGGAGAATGTTTCCTATGGAGGAGGCTGCATAAATGATACTATGACTCATTTAGTAACTCCCTATTTACCTTTTGGAGGAGTGGGACCTTCAGGATTAGGATCATACCATGGCTATAAGAGTTTTGAAACCTTTTCACATTTGAAGAGCATGCTTAAAAAGAGTACAAAGATAAATATTAATTTTATTTATCCACCTTATAATAAGGATAAGTTAAAGCTTTTAAAAAGGGCAATGAAGTAGATTTAATAAAGCATATAAAATATTTTGATTAAAACAAAAAACCCCATGTTATTAAAAACAATGGGGTTTAAATATTTTTTAAAAGAAGTATTATTAATTACATTATCATTCCTTCAGAATGATTTTCAGCAGGTTTTATACTAGTATCTACTTTTTCCCCGTGGTTTAACCAGGCATTAAGAATTACTGCTAAAACTGATGCTGAAACTATACCACTGCTAAATATTGATTGGAATATTTGAGGGGTATGATTTAATAATGTTGGAACAGCTGTAATACCAAGACCTAAGCCTATGGAGCAAGCAACCACTAACATATTTGAATTTTTATTAAAATCAACAACTGAAAGCATCTTAACTCCAGCTACTGCAACCATAGCAAACATTATTGTAGTAGCTCCGCCAATAACTGGCTGAGGAATTATTGTAGCTAGGGCAGCAAATTTTGGAATTAGTCCAAGTGCAACTAGAATTATACCAGAAGCGACTACAACAAAGCGGCTTGCAACCTTACTAAGCGCTAATAAACCTAGATTTTGATTAAAAGTAGTATAAGGGAAGGAGTTGAATATACCTCCTAAAATAGTAGCAATACCCTCTGCTCTTATTCCTTTAACAATATCTTTTTCAGTTATTTCTTTGTCACAAACTTGTCCGATTCCAAGGAAGGTTCCAGTGGATTCTATCATTACAACCAGCATAACAAATGTCATCATAATTATTGAACCAATATTAAATTGAGGTACACCAAAGCTAAAAGGTTTTACAAAACTAATCCATTTTGCATTTGTAACTACTGAGAAATCAACCATGCCCATAAATGCTGCAACAATAGTACCTAAAATAATACCATTTAAAACAGAAATAGCTTGAAAAAATCCTTTAAAATACTTATTTGATATTAAAACTACTATCATAACAAAAGCAGCAAGTAATAAATTTCTCATACTTCCAAAGTCTTTTGCTCCTGCTCCTCCGCCAATACTTGTTACACCAACATTTATTAAGGAAAGACCAATCATGGTAACAACTGTTCCAGTTACAACAGTAGGGAAGAACTTAAGTATCTTACCATACAGCGGAGCTATAAGAATTACAATAATTGCTGCTACAATTATCGAACCATAGGCCGTTGGCATCCCAAACTTCTGTCCAATAATAATCAGTGGACCAACAGCAGCAAAGGTACATCCTAATATAGCTGGAAGCTTAATACCTATATAAGGCCCAATACCGATAGCTTGAAGTAAAGTTGCTAAACCGCAAGTAAATAGGTCTGCAGCAACTAGCATTGCCAAGTGTTGAGGAGTTAAACCAACAGCTGAACCAATGATTAATGGTACTGCTACTGCACCAGCATACATCGCTAGAACGTGCTGTAATCCTAATGTAGCTAACTGTCCAATAGGCAGTACTTCATTAACTCTGTCTACTTTTTTAGCTTTTTCTTCTGACATTATAATACCTCCCAAAAATATTTTTTATTTTTAACGCTCCAATAGAAGATTTTATGAAGCACTAAATTCAAAAGTAATTAAGTAAAAACAAAAGTAGGTATTTTAAAAGAGAAATGTATTAATGACATTGTCAATCTATTAACATTGACAGCGTTTTCATAAAAGTATTCAAAATATACTGACTAACTGATTAGTTTAATTTTAATATAATATTTTAAATTTGTAAATATTCAAAATATAAAAATTAAGGATTTTTGTAGAAAAAAATATTTATATGTTTGAAAATACAGAAGGTGGTATTAAAAAGGTAATATAAGCAGAATAAGGTAATAAAAAAAATTTTTATTCAAAAGTTTTTTGAATATTGACAAAGAAACACAGTTATAATAAAATTAGATTGACTAATCAATCAAATAGTTATAAATTTCAAAATAATTTGGTTTCATAAACTGAAACTGAAAGTAAAACTTTTTCAAATGAATAAAAAATTAAGGAGTGGGCTAAATGGAAGAAATTAAAGGCTTGATTCAAAAATTAGGAAAATTAGATCACAAAAACATGTACAATAATGACTTTTTACTTACATGGGAAAAAACAGACGATGAAATCCAATCAGTATTCACTGTAGCAGACATACTTCGTAAAATGAGGGAAAATAATATTTCCACAAAGATTTTTGACAGCGGGCTTGGAATTTCAGTTTTCCGCGATAATTCAACTAGGACAAGATTCAGCTTTGCAAGTGCTTGCAATTTATTAGGACTTGAAGTTCAAGATTTAGATGAAGGAAAATCTCAAATTGCCCACGGAGAAACAGTTCGTGAAACAGCAAACATGATCTCCTTTATGGCTGATGTAATCGGTATAAGAGATGATATGTTTATTGGAAAAGGAAATAAATATATGAGAGAAGTTTCTGAAGCTGTTAAGTCAGGAAACGAAGAAGGAGTTTTAGAACAACGTCCAACTCTTGTAAATTTACAATGTGATATAGATCATCCTACTCAAGCAATGGCTGATATGCTGCACATAATTCACCATTTTGGGGGAGTAGAAAATCTTAAAGGAAAGAAGCTTGCTATGACTTGGGCATATTCACCTTCCTATGGTAAGCCACTTTCAGTTCCTCAAGGTATAGTTGGACTAATGACTAGAATGGGTATGGAAGTAACACTTGCTCATCCAGAAGGTTATGATCTTATGCCAGAAGTAGAACAAGTTGCTAGAAAAAATGCAGAGCTAAGCGGTGGGAAATTTGTGAAAACAAATTCTATGGAAGAAGCATTTAAAGATGCTGATATAGTTTATCCAAAGAGCTGGGCTTCCTTTGCTGCTATGGAAAAGAGAACTAATTTATATGGTGAAGGTAAGTTTGATGAAATAAAGGTACTTGAAAAAGAGCTTTTAGCAGAAAATGCAAAGCATAAAGAATGGGAATGCACTGAAGAAATGATGAAGCTTACAAAAGATGGTAAGGCTTTGTACATGCACTGCTTGCCAGCTGATATAACTGGAGTAAGCTGCAAAGAAGGAGAAGTGGAAGCTTCTGTATTTGATAGATATCGTACACCACTATATCAAGAAGCTGGATTTAAACCATATATCATTGCTGCTATGATGTTCTTAAGCAAGGTAAAAAATCCTGTTAATACTTTAGATGGACTTTTAAGTAAAAGTACACCAAGATTTTTTCAAAAATAGACTTTAAATTGCGGAGTGTTCCAACTTCAGTTTTGGAACACTCCAAATCATATTTTTTAAATTAATCCAAATAAAACAAGGAGGTAAATTATGAGCGATAGAATGAGACCGATTTCATTTGCTAAAATGATTAATTGGGTTACAGATGAATTAAAGAGTTCAGAAACAATTTTCGGAATTCATAAAGATAAATTTTATAAAAATAAAACCGGTACCTTTATAAAGCTTTTTGGTGAAAAATTAGCTTCTCCAATTGGACCTGCTGCAGGACCAAATTCTCAGCTTACACAAAACATAGTTGCGTCTTACTTAACCGGTTCACGCTTCATAGAACTAAAGACAGTACAAATTTTAGACGGAGAGGATTTGCCAGTAGCAAAGCCTTGTATACTAGCTGAGGATGAATGCTACAATGTAGAGTGGTCTACTGAATTAAGAGTGCCTGAAGCCTTTGATGAATATGTTAAGGCTTGGTTTATAATTCACCTATTAATGAAGGAACTTAATATAAGTGAAAGAAAAGATTTCATGTTTAACATGAGCGTAGGCTATGATTTAGAAGGTATTAAGTCTCCAAAAATTGATGCCTATATAGAAGGAATGCGTAATGCTGTAAGTACTGAGATATGGAAGGAATGTATGGAAGTACTTTCTTCTAACTTAAATAAATTTAATAATTTTACAAAAGAAGATTTAGAAGGCATTTCACCAGTAATATGTCCATCTATTACGCTTTCAACCCTGCATGGATGTCCTCCAGCTGAAATTGAAAGAATTGCCAACTATTTACTAAAAGAAAAAAATCTTCATACCTTTATAAAAATGAACCCAACACTCCTTGGAGAAAAGTTTGTTAGAGATACCTTTGATGCTATGGGGTATGATTATATAACCTTAAATGGTCATCACTTTGTACATGATCTGCAGTATAATGATGCAATTGAAATGTTAAAGAGATTAAAGGTTACTGCAAAAGAGCTTGGCCTTGAAATAGGAGTAAAGCTCACAAATACTTTACCAACAAAAATAACTAATAAAGAGCTGCCTGGAGAAGAAATGTATATGTCAGGACGTTCTCTATTCCCTCTTTCTATTACTCTAGCTAGTAAATTAGCAAAGGATTTCGACGGGGATTTACAGATTTCTTACTCTGGGGGAGCTGATTTCTTTAATATAGAGAAGATCCTTAATACTGGAATTCAGCCAATTACCTTTGCAACAACTATATTAAAGCCAGGTGGATATGAAAGAATAACTCAAATGACTAAGAAATTAGAATCACTTTTAAAGGGTGAATTTAAAGGAATAGATGTCAAGGAACTTGAAGCTTTAGCAAAGGATGCTGTTATTAATAAGTATCATAAAAAAGAGCTAAGACCTGTAGGAAGCAGAAAGCTTGCTTCAAAGCTGCCAGTTTTTGATTGTGCTATAGCACCATGTACTATAGGATGCCCAATAAATCAGCAAATCCCAGAATATATAGCCTTAGTTGGTGCTAAAAAATACGATGAAGCCTTTAATGTAATTGCAAAAGATAATACTTCACCTGCTATTACAGGTACTATTTGCGATCATAAATGCCAATTTAAATGTACAAGACTTGATTATGATGAATCAGTTCTAATTAGAGACATGAAAAAAATAGCTGTTTTAAATGCAGAGGATAATTTTATAGAAAATATTAAAATAGCTGACCTTAAGAGTGGTAAGAAAGCAGTAGTTATAGGTGCCGGTGCAGCTGGTCTTGCAGCAGCTCTTTTCCTGAGAAGAAATGGGTTGGATGTAACTGTAAAGGAAAAAAGAGAAAAGCCTTATGGAATAGTAGAATATGTAATTCCAGAGTTTAGAATTCCTTCAGACATGATTAAAAAAGATTTTGAACTTGTTAAAAAACAAGGAGTGAAGTTTGAGTTTGGAGCATCTGAGAACTTTAATGTAGAAGAATTAAAGAAGGAATACGACTATGTTATTTTAGCAACTGGAGCTTCTAAGAGAGGGCAATTAAAATTAGAGGAAGGCACAGAAAAGTCAATTAATGCAATAGATTTTCTAGAAAACTACAAGGCTAATAAGGGAAGTGTATCCTTAGGAAAGCATGTTTGCGTTATTGGTGGTGGAGATGTAGCAATGGATTCTTCTCGTGCAGCAAGTAGAGCACCAGGAGTTGAAAGTGTTACCATCGTTTATAGAAGAACTAAGAAGTTTATGCCAGCGGATATAGAAGAACTTGAACTAGCAGCAAAAGATGGAGTTATATTTAAGGAACTTTTATCACCAAAAGCTTTAAAGGATGGTAAATTAATCTGTGATGTAATGGCACTTGGAGAAAGAGATGCCTCCGGTAGAAGAAGCTCAGTTAAAACTGGAGAAACTGTTATATTAGATGCTGATACAGTTATATTTGCAGTTGGTGAACAGGTAGATAGTGATGTGCTTACAAATAACAAAATAGAATTAGACAATAAAGGACATGCAAAGGTTAACTCCTCCTGCGAAACAAATATCAGTAATGTATATGTTATTGGAGATATGAAAAAAGGTCCAGCAACAGTAGTAAAGGCCATAGCTGATGGTAAAGCAGCAGCAAAAGCTATTCTTTCAAAAGAAGGCCTAAGTAATGACTTTGATGATAAGAATGTAGAATTAAGTGAAAAATCTCTTTATGAAAAGAAGGGTATATTAAAAGATCCCGCTCATGATGAAAAAGAATCAGAAAGATGTCTTGCTTGCAATCACATTTGCGAACTTTGCATAGATGTTTGCCCAAATAGAGCGAATATGCTTATAAAGGTTGATAGCAATTTTGAATCTGTGCATCAAATTCTACATTTAGATGGAATGTGTAATGAATGTGGAAACTGTGGTGTTTTCTGTCCTCATAACGGAAATCCTTATAAGGATAAGGTTACCTTATTTTGGTCAGAAGAAGATTTTAAGGACAGCACAAATATAGGTTTCTTAGTACTAGACAAAGCAACTGGCAGCTGCATTGTAAGAACAGAAGATAGAGCAATAGCTCATTACAGCTTTGCAGATGAAACTGAAGTATCAAAGAAGATGGCTTCAATGATTAAGAGTGTAATTAATAATTACAGCTTTATACTATAAGATTATTTTTTATATAAGGTTATGTAATTAATCATTTAAGGGGAGGGAAAGATATGCTGCTTATTGGAAACGGAAAGGTTATAACTAGAGATAACAGTAGACCAATAATAGACAACGGCTGCGTTGCTATTGATGGAAAGAAAATTATAGAAGTAGGAAAGACAAAAGATCTTAAAGAAAAATATACTTCAGCTCGCTTTATTGATGCTAAAGGTAAACTTATTATGCCAGGCTTCATAAATGCTCACATGCATTATTACAGTACCTTTGCTAGAGGCATGGCAAATGATAGCCCAGCTGCTAAAAATTTTGTAGATATATTAAAAGGACTTTGGTGGAGGCTGGATAAAGTATTAACTTTAGATGACGTATATTACAGTGCAGCCGTTCCTATGATTGACCAAATTAAAAATGGTGTTACTACAGCAATTGATCATCATGCCAGCCCTTTTGCAATAAAAGAAAGCTTATTTAAAATTGCAGAAGCAGCAGAGACTTTTGGTATTAGAAGCAACCTTTGTTATGAAACCTCTGATAGAGATGGAGAAAAGATTTCAGAGGAAGGAATTGCGGAAAATGTAGAATTTATTAAGTACTGTAACAAGAAAAATGATGATATGATGAAGGCTACATTTGGGCTTCATGCTTCCATGACAATTTCAGATAAAACCCTAGATAGATGTTTATCTGAAATAAATGGCCTAAATACAGGCTTCCATGTACATTGTGCAGAAGGAATTCAGGATGTAGAGGATTCAAAGGCAAAGTATGGTAAGGGCGTTATAGAAAGATGGTACGATAGAGGTGTGCTTTCAAATAAAACTATAGCAGTTCACTGTATACACATTTCAGAAAAAGAAATGGATATGCTTAAGGAAAAAGATACAATGGTAGTTCATAATCCTGAATCAAATATGGGCAATGCAGTTGGAGCTTCTCCTATACTAGAAATGCATAAGAAAGGAATTTTATTAGGACTAGGAACTGACGCCTATACTAATGATATGATGGAATCCTACAAGGTTGCCAATATAATTCACAAGCACGTGAAGGGAGACTCTACTGTGGCTTGGGGTGAGGTTCCTGATATGCTTTTCAATAGTAACAGAAAAATAGTTGAGAGATTTATAGATGGTAAAGTGGGAATACTACAAGAAGGTGCATTGGCAGATGTAATAGTGGTGGATTATAACCCACCAACACCAATAAATGAAAATAATATAAATGGTCATTTATTATTCGGTATAACTGGAAAGAATGTTGATACTACAATAATAAATGGCAAGGTGCTTATGGAAGATAGAAAGCTTGTTAATATAGACGAAGAAAGAATAATGGCAAAAAGCCGTGAATTAGCTGCTAAAGTTTGGGAGAGATTCTAGACTTTACACTATGTCAAAGCTTGTTTGCTACAATATTCTGAATTGACTAATAAAGTCTTATGATGTATTATTTTATTAGAATATTTAAGCTCTCTGGTAAGTTTAATCACAGTCAAAATTTGCAAGTCTTGACTGTGATTAAATTAAAATTAATACATTTAAAGCATCATCACTGAATAATAAATACAATTACAGAAACTTAAATTTCTGAGGAAAGAGGCTTATATGTCTAAAGATATAGAAAGAAAAATTCTTGATGCTACCTTAGAGACAATTGCAAGGGAAAAAATAAGCGGAACAAGAATGCATTTAATTGCTGAAGAAGCTAATATGAGTCAATCTAATCTACATTATTATTTTCCAACAAAGAACGATTTGATTATTGCACTTATGGATGATCTGCAAAAAAGATTTTCAAGTAAAAGAACTGAATCCATTGATGTGAAGAATAAATCCTTAAATGAAAACATTCATGGAATACTTGAAGAAAAGAAAGATGATATTTTAAATAATAAAAAAGTAGATTATGCTCAATTTGATTTTTGGGTGCAAGGTACTGTGAATCCAGAAATACGAGTTAAATTTCAAAAGACCTTTGAAGAGTGGCGTCAAAATATAAAGGAAGTTTTAAAACACAACAAGGTTCCATCAAATATAGATTCTAAGAACGCTGAAATGCTTCCTTTTATAATTGTATCCTTAATGATGGGAGCATCTATGCAGTATCTCATTGATGAAGGCAAATTTGATTTGGATGAATATTTTTTGGCCTGTGAAAAGCTAGTATTAGACTTTCTAGAAAACATGGCTTAAGGCATGGTGGCTTAAATGAAATTAAGTAAGCTATTAGATATAAAAGTAAATTCTGTTATATCTATTGTTGGAGCTGGGGGTAAAAGTACTTTAATGTACACCTTAGCTCAGGAATTAAGACAAGATTATAAGTGCCTGATTACAACTACAACTAAAATATACCTTCCATATAAAGAGCAATTTGATTATATGGCAGTAGGAATTGAAGAATTTAATAGATTAAAACATAATCCTAATAAGGGGATTTATGTTTATGGAAGTTCAATTAATGATGAAAATAAACTTATTGGAGTAAATCCAGCTGAGTTAGAAATAGATGTACCTAATTTTCAATATTTATTAATAGAAGCAGATGGTTCTAAAAGAAAGTCAATTAAGGGTTGGAATAACACTGAGCCAGTGGTGCTTAACACAACTACCAATACAATTGGAGTAATAAGTATTGAAGCTATAGGAAATAAAATAAATGAAGTTAACGTATTTCGAGTTAAGGAATTTTTAAATATTACCAATGCAGCTGAAAACGATACTATTACTGAAGCTAATATTGTTTCATTAATATTTCATAAATATGGATTATTTAAAAACTCTACAGGTGAAAAAATTTTATTCATAAATAAAGTGGAAAATGAAGAGCAGTGGAAAACAGCCGAAAAACTCATAGATAGAATTCTTAGGGAAAATATGAAACACTTAATAATAGATAAAATTATAGTTGGAAGCTTGTTAGAAAAAAAGTACAAAATATTTAGTAACTATATAAAATAACAAAATTAAAAGAAACATTCTAAACAGTTAAGGTGATGAGTAGGGTATGATTAAGGACTGTGTAATAGTAAGAGGCGGCGGAGACATAGCAACTGGAACTATTCAAAAACTTTATAGAAGCGGGTTTAACGTACTTATTTTAGAAACTAAGAATCCAACTTCTATAAGAAGGACTGTATGCTTTAGCGAAGCTGTTTATGATGGACAATCTACCGTCGAAGGAATAAAAGCTGTTCTTGTTCAAAGCCAGGAGGAAATCTTTAAGGCTTGGGAAAATAGATTTATTCCATTGGTAGTTGATGAAAAAGGGATATATATCGATATAATTAGGCCTGAAATTGTGGTGGATGCAATACTTGCTAAGAAAAATTTAGGAACCAATAGAGCAATGGCTCCTACAACAATTGCATTAGGACCAGGGTTTTATGCTGGTAAAGATGTAGACGTTGTAATAGAAACCATGAGAGGACATAACCTAGGAAGACTGATTTTTGAAGGCCCGGCTATAGAAAATACAGGAATACCTGGAGAAATTGGTGGGCATTCCAAGGAAAGGGTAATTCACAGTAAAGATACAGGAATAATTAAAAACATTAAAACTATTGGTAATGTAGTTAAGGCTAATGAAACTATAGCATATATAGGTGAAACAGAGGTAAAGGCCACCATTGATGGGGTACTAAGGGGTCTTATCAGAGAGGGAAGTTATGTAAATAATGGCTTAAAAATAGCCGACATAGACCCTAGACTTGCTGAACTTGATAATTACAATACAATTTCTGATAAAGCAAGAAACATTGGCGGTGGAGTATTAGAGGCAATATTACTTCTTAAAAATCAGAAGCTTTAGGAGGTTAAGATGGAAGAAAAAATACTATTAGAGATTTATGAGAGTCTTAAAAGGGCAGAAGCTGTTGCAATGGCAGTAATTACTAATGATAACGGTTCAACTCCAAGAGGGAATGGTTCTATTATGGCTATTTGGAAGGATGGCAGAACCTTAGGTTCCATTGGCGGAGGGAAAGTTGAATTTCTAGTTACTGAAAATGCCATAGAATGTATTGAAAAGAAACAAGATTTTAATTTTGAATATAAGCTTAATGATCAAGGTGGACTAGGTATGAAATGCGGTGGAGAAGTTAAAGGCTATATTAGAGTATTTGCTCCAAAGGCTAAGCTTCTAATTGCGGGAGCAGGACATATTTCTGAAAAATTAAATAAAATAGCAAAAGAACTTGATTTTTATACAGTTATTATAGATGACAGAAAAGAATATGCCAATAAAGAGAGATTTCAGGAAGCCGATGAGATAATAGTAGGGGATATAGGTAAAGCTGTTGAAGAATATAGCATTGATAATAATACCTATGTAGTAATAGTTACAAGTGGTTATTCTCAGGATAAGAGTGCATTAAAGGCTTCTGTTTTAAGAGATACAGCCTATATAGGTATGATAGGCAGTACAATGAAGATTAAAACTGTTATGAAAGAGCTATTGGAAGAAGGACTCCCTGAGGAGAGGCTTAAAAGAGTATATGCTCCAATGGGCCTAGATGTATCTTCAAATTTACCAGGAGAAATTGCATTAGGCATTTTAAGTGAAATATTGTTAATGAAAAATAATGGTTCATTAAGTCATAGAAGAGATCTAAAGAAAGTGTGGGATTAATATGTTCACTGTAGGAATAATTACTGCAAGTGATAAGGGCTCTAAAGGCGAAAGAGAAGATATAAGTGGTAAGGTTATTAAGGAATATGTTGAAAAACTTAATTACAAGGTTGTAAGATATGTTGTTTTACCTGATAATCAGGAAGAACTCGAGAGTGAAATGAAATATATGGCCGATGAACTTAATATTAATCTAATTCTTACAACAGGGGGTACAGGCTTTAGCTTAAGAGATGTTACACCTGAAGCTACAAAAAATGTTATCACAAGAGAAGCAAATGGTATTGCAGAAGCTATTAGATATTATAGCCTTCAAATAACACCAAGGGCAATGCTTTCTAGAGCTGTTTCTGGTATAAGAGGACAAAGCTTAATTGTAAATATGCCAGGAAGCCCAAAGGCAGTTAAAGAAGCCTTAGAGTTCATACTTCAAACTGTAGAACATGGACTAGAAATACTTTTAGGAAAAGCGTCCGAATGTGCAAGAAAGTAATTTCAATAAGTAAGGCTCATATAGAGTATTTTAAACAACATGGAGGCATGAACTTATGAAAATTATAGAGGTTCAAGATGCTGTAGGATCAGTTCTTTGCCATGATATAACTAGAATAGTTCCAGGAGAGTTTAAGGGAGTAGCCTTTAAAAAAGGCCATATAGTTAAAGATGAAGACATTCCTGTACTTTTATCTCTTGGTAAGGAACATCTATATGTGTGGGAGGAAAATGAAGGATTGCTGCATGAAAATGAAGCAGCTGAAAGACTAAGGGATTTAACAGCTGGGGAAAATCTTTATTTCGGTGACATAAAAGAGGGAAAAATAGAGTTCTTTGCTTCTTGCAATGGGCTCTTGAAAATAGATATTGAAAACTTACTTAAATTAAACTCCTTAGGGGAAATAATATTATCTACAATCTTTAATAATACTGTAGTGAAAAAAGGTGCCAAGGTGGCTGCTACTAAGATAGTACCACTTACTATTGAAAAGGAAAAAATAGAAAAAGCTGAAGAGATTATTAAAAATAAAATAGTTAAGGTTATACCGATTTATAGTAAAAAGGTTGCAATTGTCACTACGGGAAGTGAAGTATATAAAGGAAGAATTAAAGATGCTTTTGGGCCTGCTCTAAATGAGAAGTTAATGGAATACGGCTGTGAGGTTTTAGGTCAAAGCATTCTTCCAGATGATTTAAATGAAATTGAGGCAGCCATAAACCTATGGATTGATAAAGGTGCAGAAATGGTGCTCTGTACTGGAGGTATGTCTGTAGATGCAGATGATTTAACACCTAAGGCAATTAAAGGTACTGGATCCAAGCTCATAACCTATGGAACTCCGGTACTTCCTGGTGCAATGCTGCTCTTAGCATACAAAGAAAATATTCCTATACTTGGACTTCCGGGGGCTGTTATATATTCTAAAAAGACTGTTTTTGATTTGCTGCTGCCAAGGCTGCTTGCTAATGAAAAGCTTGATTACATGGATATAGCCGCTTATGGACATGGCGGACTCTTATAAACTGAAATAACTGTTTTAGTTAGCAGCTTAACCTAGGAGCTGAGCAATAGATAATTGCTTTGTGCATAATAAGAAGTATAAGGTGGTATAAAAATGGAAAACGTTTTAAGCCATATAGATGAAAACGGAAAAGTAAAAATGGTAGATGTAAGTGATAAAGATGAGACAAATAGAACTGCCATAGCCTGCGGCAAAGTAAAAATGAAAAAAAGTACATTACAATTAATTATAGATGGAAATGTGGAAAAGGGTGACGTACTGGCAGCAGCTAGAATTGCTGGAATAATGGGTAGTAAAAGGACTTCGGAATTAATTCCAATGTGCCACCCTTTAATGATAAATAGCTGCAGTGTAAACTTTAATATAGATGACAAGGAAAATGCCATTTTAATTGAAGCCACCGCTAAAACTACTGGTAAAACCGGAGTGGAAATGGAAGCCTTAACAGCAGTATCTATTGCTGCACTTACTGTTTATGATATGTGCAAAGCCGTAGATAAGGCCATGATAATAGAAGACATCCACTTATTAAAAAAAACAGGCGGGAAAAGCGGAGACTTTAGTTTTAATAATAATCTGTAAGGGGGAGAGCATCATAATTGATAAATGGGGTAGACAAATTGATTACTTAAGAATTTCAGTTACAGACAGATGTAATTTAAGATGTACCTACTGCATGCCAAAAGACGGAATTAAATGTACCCCAAAAGAGGAATTGTTAACATTTGAAGAAATATTCAGGATATCTAAAATTGCTTCTGAAATTGGCATTTCTAAAATTAGAATTACTGGAGGAGAACCTCTTGTAAGGGAAGGCATAATAGATTTTATAGGTAAGCTAAAGTCCTTACCTAAAATAAAGGAAGTATGTATCACAACAAATGGTATCTATTTGGAAGAATATCTTGAGGATTTAATAGCTGCAGGTTTAGATAGGGTAAATATAAGTCTTGACACTATGAAAGAAGATGTATTTAAAGCTATTACTATAAATGGTGATTTGAAAAAGGTTTTAAGAGGTATCGAAAAAAGTCTGGATAAGGGCTTAAAGGTTAAGCTTAATACTGTTATAATACCTGGGCTCAATGACTCAGAAATAATGGACTTCGTAAAACTAACAGAAGAGAAGCCTTTGGATGTAAGATTTATAGAACTGATGCCTATTGGTGAAGGGAAAAAATATGCCTCCATTAAATCAGATGAAATACGGGATATAATAGCTCAAAATAGGAAACTGATACCATGCGGTTTCCATAATAAACTGGATGGCCCGGCAGCTTACTATAAAACAGAAAAAGCCATAGGCAGAATTGGTTTCATAAGTGCAATGAGTCATTCTTTCTGTGAGGAATGTAACAGAATAAGACTTACCTCTCAAGGATTTTTTAAGCAGTGTTTGTTCTTAAATTCTGGAAAGGACCTTAAAAAGCTAATTCGAAATGGAATTACTGAGGTCGAATTAAAAACTATCATGGAAGACATTATCATGAGAAAGCCGCTTAATCATGATTTAATTGACGATAACGTTACTAATGATTCAAAATTTATGAACGAGATCGGAGGTTAATAATAAAGTAAAATTCAAGTAATTATTTAATATATTCTTTAAGGGGGTGATGCAATAAAAGAACAATAAGATTGTTATAAATAAGCTAAATTAAATAACTTAGAAAACCAAATAATCAAAATGATATTATTACTAATTAATTTTGTCATTTTGATAAAAAAAGCAACAGATTTGATTGATTAGTTAGTATAATAATAAAATTGGAGGATTTAAAAATGGCACTAAATATGAACAATAAGGAAATTTTAAAAGCAGCTGAAAGCTACAAACCAGCCATGACAAAATTTTTGAGAGACTTAATAGCAATTCCAGGGGAAAGCTGCGGAGAAGAAGGAGTTATAAAAAGAATTGAAGCTGAAATGAAGGCACTTGGCTTCGACAAAGTTGTTATCGATCCACAGGGAAATGTTCTTGGTTACATGGGAACTGGAGAAACTTTAATTGGATTTGATGCTCACATAGATACTGTAGGTATTGGAAACAGAGCTAATTGGAACTTTGACCCATATGAAGGTTATGAAAATGATATAGAAATAGGTGGAAGAGGAGGATCTGATCAGTTAGGCGGAATAGTTTCATCTGTATACGGTGCTAAAATAATGAAAGACTTAAATCTTTTAAGTGATAAATATACAGCATTAGTAGTAGGATCCGTTCAAGAAGAGGACTGTGATGGTAACTGCTGGTTATATATAATCAATGAAGATAAGGTAAGACCTGAATTTGTTGTAAGTACAGAGCCAACTGACGGAGGTATCTACAGAGGACACAGAGGAAGAATGGAAATCCGTGTTGATGTTAAGGGAGTTTCCTGTCACGGTTCAGCTCCTGAAAGAGGAGACAACGCAATCTACAAAATGGCTGAAATATTACAAAATGTAAGAGACCTTAATACAAATGATGCAGCTGATGCAACTGAAATAAAGGGCCTCGTAAAAATGTTAGATGAAAAGTACAACCCTCAGTATAAAGAAGCTAGATTCTTAGGAAGAGGAACATGTGCAACCTCAGAAATATTCTTTACTTCACCTAGCCGATGCGCAGTAGCTGACTCTTGCTCAATTTCAATAGACCGTCGTATGACAGCAGGGGAAACTTGGGAAAGCTGCTTAGATGAAATTCGTGCACTTCCAGCTGTTAAGAAATACGGTGCAACAGTAAGTATGTACGAATATGAAAGACCAAGCTGGACTGGACTTTCATACCCACAAGAGTGCTACTTCCCAACATGGGTTATTCCTGAAGATCATTCTGTAGTAAAGGCAATGGAAGAAGCTTATAAGGGAATGTATGGAACTACAAGAAGCGGTGCTCCTGCTCAGGATGAAATGAGAAAAGCTCGTCCACTTACTGACAAATGGACATTTTCAACAAATGGTGTTGCTATAATGGGACGTAACGGAATACCATGTATAGGTTTTGGACCTGGTGCAGAAGCTCAGGCACATGCTCCAAATGAAATAACTTGGAAAGAAGACCTAGTTAAATGTGCTGCTGTATACGCTGCACTGCCAACTATTTACACTGCAAATAAGTAATTAAGCATGTGGCACGGTGACGTTTCTTGCGGCACAAATGTGGCACAGGGACGTTTCTCGCCGTTCATAAATATTTAAAAAGGAGGTAAGCAAGTGGAAAAAATTAAACATCTTAAATGTTCAAAATGTGGGGCTACCTTTGGGGAAGAGGTTATGTATCACTGCCCACATTGTGGAACTGAAGGTACACTTGATGTTGTTTTCGATATACCTAAAGTGAAGAAAACCTTAACTAGAGAATATCTTAGAGACAATAAGGATCCTAATGTTTGGAGATATCTGCCTATACTCCCTCTGGAAGGATTAACTGGTGCTGCTCCGTTGCAAATAGGTTCCACACCCTTATATAAGTCTAAAAGATTGGAAGAATTATTAAATATAAAAAATGTGTATGTTAAAGATGAAGGTAGAAATCCTACTGCATCCTTTAAGGATAGGGCATCAGCAATTGGTGTTGCTAAGGCTATTGAGCTTAAAAAAGATGTAATTTGTGCAGCTTCAACTGGAAATGCAGCTTCTTCTGTTTCAGGCTTCGCAGCATGCATGGGTATTGAAAACTATATATTTGTTCCTAAGACCATACCAGAAGGAAAGCTTGCTCAGCTATTAGTATTTGGAAGCAAGGTAATACTTGTTGATGGAGACTATGATACAGCTTTTGATTTTTGCCTAAAGGCAGTAGACTATTTTGGTTGGTACAATAGAAGCTGTGCTATTAATCCTTATTTAGTTGATGGTAAAAAGACTGCTGCTTTTGAAATCTGTGAACAATTGGATTTTAAGGTACCAGATAAGGTAATAATGTCAGTAGGCGACGGCTGCTCTATCTCCGGAGTTTGGAAGGGCTTTAAAGAGTTTTATGAACTAGGAATCATAGACAAGCTTCCTGTAATGGTTTCCGTACAGGCTGAGGGCTCTAATCCAGTAAATAGAACCTATAGAAGAAATTCAAGGGAATTTGATTACATTCCACCAGTTACTATTGCAGACAGCATTTCTGTAGGTATACCAAGAAACGGCTATAAGGCATTAAATGCCCTAAAGGAAAGCAATGGAATAACTGTTGATGTTAGTGATGCTGAAATATTAAATGCTATGACAACTCTTGCAAGACACACAGGTGTATTTGGAGAACCAGCTGGAGTAACAGCATTTGCAGGATTATTGAAGCTAGCAAAAGAAGGCGTAATAGGAAAGGATGAAAGCGTAGCTTTTGTTGTTTCTGGAAGCGGCTTAAAGGATGTAAGATCAGCACAAAAGGCTGTAAGTAGACCTGAGGAAATAAAACCAGATTTAGAGGTACTAATAAATTACTTAAATAAGCAGAAGTAAAAGATGGATGTTAAAGCCCTAAATGGGCTTTAACGGGCAGTTTATGAATGGAGGAATTTAAAATGGGAAAATCAAAGTTAGTTGTTGCTCTAGGCGGAAATGCGCTGCAAGAAGCAGGAACTCCTGCAACAGCTGAAGCACAATTAGAAGTAGTAAAAAAGACTTCAGAATACATCGCTGAATTAAGCTGCAGAGGCTACGAGCTAGCAGTAGTTCACGGAAACGGACCTCAAGTTGGAAGAATAGTACTTGCTTCTGAAGCTGCAGCAAATGTTACACCAGCAATGCCTTTTGATGTTTGTGGTGCAATGAGTCAGGGTTACATTGGCTATCATATTCAGCAAGGCTTAAGAGAAGCCTTAGCTAAAAGAAACAAAAAGGTTCCTGTTGTAACTCTTGTAACACAGGTAGTTGTTGATAAAAATGATTCAGCCTTCAATAATCCAACTAAGCCAATAGGAGCTTTCTACAGTGAGGAAGAAGCTAGAAAACTTGAAGCTGAAAAAGGTTATATAATGAAGGAAGATGCTGGAAGAGGCTGGAGAAGAGTAGTTGCTTCACCAATGCCTAAGAGAATAGTTGAACTTCAATCTGTTAAAGAATTATGGGATACAACTATTTGTGTAACTGCTGGCGGCGGCGGTATTCCAGTTATAGAAAAAGAAGATGGCTCCTTAGAGGGTGTTGCTGCTGTAATTGATAAAGATCTTGCTGCTGAAAGATTAGCTGAAGACGTTGATGCAGACGTGCTTATGATATTAACAGAGGTTGAAAAGGTATCTCTTAACTTTAAGAAGCCTAACCAATTAGACCTTGCACATATTACAGTAAAGGAAGCAGAAAAGTACATTGAAGAAGGACACTTTGCACCTGGTTCAATGCTTCCTAAAGTAAAAGCTGCTGTTATGTTTGCTAAGGCAAATTCAAAGCATAAGGCAATAATAACTTCACTTTACAATGCAGTGGATGCCTTAGAAGGTAAGACTGGAACAGTTATAACTTTAGATAAATAATAATATTTATTAAATATAAAGGGGTGTTTTTTAAGTGCATAACTTAATAGATTTAAAAATCAATGAGGAACAACTTAATAAAACCGTAGAAAGTATTAAAGAAAGGAATATTGTTATTCCTACTTTAGCACAAATGAAGGATCCTAATAAGATACCTGAAAAAGTAAAAGAAAAATTAAAGGATACTGGATTAATGGATATCGATCCTATTAATTTGTTTAGAATATCCTGGAAGAATGAGCCTGTAAAAGAAGGTGGACTCTACAACGAACTGCCAAACTATGTTGAAATTCCTTCTGAAATAACAGGAGTAAAGGCAAGAATTTTTGCAATGGCTGGTAAGTTCTTCCCTATTGGGGCACATAAAGTTGGAGCAAGCTTTGCTTGTTTAGTACCTAGACTTGTAACTGGCCAATTTGATCCAAAGTATCATGAAGCAGTATGGCCTTCAACAGGCAACTACTGCCGCGGCGGCGCGTACAATTCAACCTTACTAGGATGTAAATCCATAGCTATATTACCTGAAAACATGAGTAAGGAACGTTTTGAATGGCTTAGCAAGGTAGCTGGTGAGGTTATAGCAACTCCAGGTTGCGAAAGCAATGTAAAAGAAATATATGACAAGACTTGGGAACTTAGAAGAACTAGAGATAATGTAGTTATATTCAATCAATTTGGAGAATTAGGAAATCACTTATGGCATTATGAAGTAACAGGTAATGCCATGAACGAAATATTCAAGGCTGAAGCTGGTCCAAATGGCAAGGTAGCAGGTGTATGCTTAACTTCTGGTTCTGGCGGAACTTTAGGAAGTGCTGATTTCATTAAGGATCAGTATCCAAATGCTAAATTTGCAGTTGGAGAAGCACTACAATGTCCAACACTTCTTAGCAACGGCTTTGGAGATCATAGAATAGAAGGAATAGGCGATAAGCATGTTCCATGGATTCACAATGTTAGAAATACAGATATGGTTATTGCAATCGATGATAACGATGCGTTAGGCATGTTCAGATTATTTAATGAGCCAGCTGGACAAGAATACCTAAGAAAGCTTGGTATTTCTGAAGAAGTTATTGAAAAGCTAACATGGGTTGGAATCTCAGGTGCAGCTAATATTATTTCCTGTATTAAGTTTGCAAAATACTATGAGCTAACAGAAAATGATATGGTAATGACAGTTCTTACTGACTCTGCTGAAATGTACAAGTCCAGACTTGAAGAAATGGAAGCAGAAAGAGGCAGAAAGTATGAAATGCTTGATGCAGCTATAGATCATAATAAAAATGTTCTAGGAGTAAGAATAGACAGTATGGAAGAACTTACTTATCAAAGTAAAAAGCGTATTCATAATCTTAAGTATTATACTTGGATTGAGCAGCAGATGTATGATTTGGATGAATTAAATGCTCAGTGGTATGACTATGACAATTATTGGGGGAAGCTTCATACAATGGGACCAGAATTAGATAAGCTTATTGAAGAATTTAATGAAAAAACAGGACTCACAAAAGATCTTTAAAATGCGGCACAGGAAGGTTTCTCCTACCGCACATAATTAATAATTTAATTAAAATAAAAATGTAATAAATGATAAATGATAAATGATAAATGATAAACTAATTACCAATTAACAATTAACAATTAACAATAACAATAACAATCAATAATGAAGAATGAAGGATGAAGAATGAGCAATGGCCATTTAGCCAAAGTAACAATTCTTCCTTCATCATTCATTGTTGATCCTTCATGATTTATTCTTATTAGAACAAAATGTGGAGCATATAACTCTAGCAATTTATCATCATGAATCATTTATAATAAGTGGATTATCATATTTTCAATGTAATTATTGTATCTATAATTGTATTGAAAATATGATAAATTAATATATTTTGCATATTGCATCCAAGGTCAAGCTTTATTAATAAAACAACTTATTAATAGGAATTAGGAGGAGTGTATTTAATGGGTATGGTAATTAAAGGCGGTATAATTGTAACAGCGTCGGATATCTATGAAGCGGATATAAGAATTGAAGGAGAAAAGATTGTTTCCATAGGTACTAATCTTGAAAATCAAGGTGACGAGATTTTAAATGCAAAGGGCAGTATTATTATACCAGGTGGTATAGATACTCATACTCATTTTGATTTAGATGTAGGTGTAGTAACGGCAGATAACTTCCTAAGTGGTACTAAAGCAGCATTAATGGGAGGAACTACAACTATATTGGACTATGCTTGCCAAAATAAAGGACAAACCTTAAAAGAAGCACTTAGGGATGAACATAAAAAAGCTGACAACCTTTGCTACTGCGATTATGGAATTCATATGGGTATTACTGATTGGAATGAAAAGGTTTCAAATGAAATGAAAGATATGATTAAAGAAGGAGTTACTTCTTTTAAGTTATATATGGCTTATAAAAAGACTCTACAGGTTGAAGACGGAGTTATATTTAAAGCCTTAAAGAGATGCAAAGAAGTAAATGGACTTATAGGCTTCCACTGTGAAAATGGGGATGTTATTGAAAACTTAGTAAATGAAGCTATTGAGTCAGGTAATACTAGTCCATATTTTCATGCTGCTACAAGACCAGCATTAGTTGAAAATGAAGCTATTACTAGAGTACTTCAGCTTGCAGAACTTGCTGATGCTCCTGTATATGTTGTTCATTTGAGCACTGGAGAAGGACTTAAAACAATTATGGAAGCAAAGAAGAGAGGAGTAAAGGTATATACGGAAACATGCCCTCAATATTTATTACTAGATGATTCATTATATGGTGAGAAAAATAGCGCAAGCTTTGAGGGTGCAAAATATGTAATGTCTCCTCCTCTTAGAAAAAAAGAGGATCAACAAGTTCTATGGAATGGAATTATGTCTCATGAAATTTTAACTATAGGGACAGATCACTGCTCCTTTAATTTTAAAGGACAAAAGGATTTAGGAAAAGATAACTTCAGTAAAATTCCAAATGGCGGACCTGGAGTTGAAAATAGAATGGCTCTTATGTACACCTATGGAGTTATGGAAGATAAAATAAACTTAAATGAAATGGTAGCATTAACTTCCACCAATGCAGCAAAGATATTTGGTTTGTTTCCACAGAAGGGAACCATTGCAGTTGGCTCCGACGCTGACCTAGTAATATGGGAGCCAAATTATAGAACAACAATCACGGCAGCGAAGCAGACTCAAAATGTAGACTATAATCCTTATGAGGGCTTTAAGCAAATGGGAAGGCCTCTACACGTGTTTTTAAGAGGAACTAAGGTGGTTTCTAATGGCAAGTTTAACATGGAGAAACCTGCAGGTAAATATCTATATAGAAAGACATTCATTGGGAGGTAATAGATATGTTTCATGTAAATATTAATGGCAAGGATTATCAATCGGACACTGATAAGGTATTAATGGATTTTTTAAGAGATGATTTAAAGATTACATCAGTTAAGAATGGATGTAAGGAAGGTGCCTGTGGAACTTGCAGCGTAATTGTTGATGGAAAGACAGTTCGTGCCTGCATACAAAGACTTTCAAAATTAGAAGGAAAGAAAATACAAACCATTGAAGGCTTTACTGAAAGAGAAAGAGAAGTATTTGTCTATGCCTTTGCTGCAGCCGGGGCTGTACAATGCGGTTTCTGCATTCCAGGGATGGTTATATGCGGTAAATGCTTAATTGATCAAAATCCTAATCCAACTAGAGAGGATGTAAAACAAGCTATACGTACAAATATATGCCGCTGCACAGGCTATGCTAAAATTGAAGAGGGAATTTTACTTGCTGCAAAAATGCTGAGAGAAAATTTAGAAGTACCAGAGCTTAAACAAACGGGAAAAGTAGGTGAGAGAACCTGCAGGGTAGATGCTCCTAAAAAGACTTTAGGAACGGCAAGATATGCAGATGACTTTGACTTTGATGACATGCTTTATGGCAAAAATGTATTCAGTAAGTTTGCTCGAGCAAAAGTACGCTCTATAGATATAAATGAGGCACTTAAAATGCCGGGAGTTGTTGCAGTATATACTGCTAAGGACATTCCAGGCAAGAGATATATTGGTCACTTAGCTCAAGATTGGCCAGGTATGATTGACGTAGGGGAACAGACGAAATGCATTGGAGATACTCTTGCAATGGTGGTAGCAGAAACAAGAGAACAAGCCGCTGCAGCTGTAAGCCTAGTTAAAGTAGAATACGAAGAGCTAGAACCAATAAAAACACCAAAGGAGGCTGCTGAGAAAGGAGCGCATCAAGTACATGGTGAAGGCTTTATGCTATTTGGAAAGTTTAGAATTCCAGAAAATAATTTATTTGACCATGAAGAGGTAAAACGAGGAGATGCAGAAACTGCACTTGCAAATTCTAAATTTGTAGCAGAAGGTGCTTTCCATTTTCCTCCGACAGAACATGCCTTTATGGAACCGGAAACCGCTATTGGCATTCCAGATGGTGATGGTATAAAGGTTATTACAGGAGGACAAAGTGTTTATGATGAATATCATCAAATTAGTAATTATCTAGGACTTCCAATGGAAAAGGTAAGAATTCAAAGTGCTGTTGTTGGAGGCGGTTTTGGTGGTAAGGAAGATATGAGTGTGCAGCATCAAGCAGCATTATGTTCCTACCTAACAAAAAGACCTGTGAAGGTATCCTTTACTCGTCAAGAAAGCATAAACTACCATCCAAAACGCCACGCCATGGATATATATTGTAAAATCGGATGTGATGAAAATGGTATAATACAAGGAATTAAGGCTAGAATTACTTCTGATACTGGGGCCTATGCTTCACTTGGAGGGCCAGTTCTGCAAAGAGCTTGTACACATGCTGGTGGTCCTTATAACTATCAAAACGTGGATATAGAAGGTAATGCTTATTATACAAACAACCCTCCAGCTGGTGCTTTTCGAGGATTTGGCGTAACACAATCCTGCGCTGCAGTTGAATGTCTTATTAATCAGCTTGCAGAAAAAGCTGGACTTTCAGGATGGGAGTTTCGTTATAGAAATGCCATTAGGCCTGGGCAGGTTCTTCCAAATGGGCAAATAGCAGATAAAGGAACTGCTATGGCAGAGACCTTAGAAGCTGTAAAAGATGATTTCGAAAAATATGAGAGTGATCCAAATTATTATGTGGGAATTGCTTCAGCTATGAAGAATGCAGGTCTTGGAGTAGGCGTTATTGATATTGGACGTTGTAATCTAAAAGTAATAGATGGAAAGGTTCATGCTAAATCCTCAGCTGCAGCTATTGGTCAAGGTGTACAAACTGTACTTTTACAAATGGTATGTGAAACAACACTCTTAAAGCCTGAGGACATAGTAATAGAACATCCTGACACAAAATATACCCCAGACTCTGGAACTACAACAGCTTCTCGTCAAACACTATTTGCAGGAGAAGCAGCACGTAAGTCCTCTAGTGAGTTAAAAGCTGATTTAAATAGAGGATATACATTAAAGGATTTGGAAGGAAAAGAATATATAGGAGAATACGCACCTCAAACTGATCCAATTGGTTCTCCAAAACCTAATCCAGTAAGCCATGTTGCCTATGGATATGCAACACAACTTTTTATAATGGATAAGGAAGGAAAAGTAGTAAAGGTTATTGCAGCTCACGATATAGGAAAAGCCATTAATCCTCTTTCTGCAGAAGGCCAAGTTGAAGGTGGAGTGGCTATGGCTCTAGGATATGCTTTAACTGAAGACTTTCCTCTAAAAAATGGTGTGCCACAGACAAAGCTTGGTACCCTAGGTATATTTAAGGCACCTCAAATGCCAGTGATTGATGTGCGTTTAATTGAAAAAAATACTTCAGATATAGCAGCCTATGGTGCTAAGGGCATTGGTGAAATTGTAGTTGTAATGGGGGCTCCTGCATGTCAAAATGCATACTATAAAAAAGACGGTGTCTTTAGATTAAATTATCCACTTGAAAATACCTATTACCGCAAGAAAAAATAATGAATATACAGAAAATACTAAATTTTGTTGAAATATTCAATATTATAGTATATAATAAAACTAACTGATTAGTTAGTTTTATTTTTTTTGAAATATATCAGGCAGGTTTATTCAAAGGGGGATTTGTAATGAAAAATATGTTTGCTGTTAAAGGCAATATTATTTTTACAAAGGAATTTGGGGTTTACGAGGTTATTGAAAACGGTTTTATAGTAGTTGAAGACAAGTATGTTAAGGGTGTCTATTCTACATTAGGTAAAGAGTATGATAATATCAAAGTCATTGATTACGGAAACTCAATTATAATACCAGGATTTGTTGATATTCATTTACATGCACCACAATTTGCAAATCTGGGTTTAGGACTAGACAAGGAATTAATGCCTTGGCTTGAAACTTATACATTCCCTGAAGAAAGTAAATACTCTGATGTTACCTATGCAAAAAAAGTTTATTCAAGATTAATAAAAGAACTTTGGAAATTTGGGACAACAAGAGCCTGTGTTTTTGCTACAATACACAAGAATTCTACCAAATTGCTAATGGACATGTTTCATGAAAGCGGTTTAGGTGCTTTTGTAGGTAAGGTAAACATGGATAGAAATTCTCCAGATTATTTAGTAGAGACTACAGAAGCTTCACTTTTGGATACAGAAGAAATATTGAAGGAGTATTCCTCTAAATATAGTTTAGTTAAGCCAATAATTACCCCTAGATTTGTTCCAACCTGCAGCACTATGCTGCTTAATGGACTTGGGGCTTTAGCTGAAAAATATAAGACGCCGATACAATCGCACTTATCAGAGAATACTGGAGAAATCAGCTTCGTAAGAGAACTGCATCCAGAAGCTAAAAATTATGCAAGTATTTATGATGAGGCTGGATTATTTGGTAGTACGCAAGCAATAATGGCTCACTGCGTTTTAGTTGACGATAATGAAATAGATCTAATGGCTAAAAACAAGGTTTTTGTTGCACACTGTGCTAACTCAAACTCTAATTTGACAAGCGGGATAGCACCAGTTAGAAAGCTTATTAATAAGGGTATTCCAGTAGGTCTTGCAAGCGACATATCTGGTGGACACAGCATATCAATGATGGATGTTATTGTTAGTAGTGCACAGGTATCAAATTTGAAATATATTGAAAGTGATAGAAATGATAAACCTCTTAATACAGCTGAATTGTTCTACTTAGCTACAAAGGGCAGTGGAAAATTCTTTGGTAAGGTAGGAAGCTTTGAGGAAGGCTATGAATTTGATGCTTTAGTAATTGACGATAGCACACTACCAATCTTTAAGGATTTAAGTATAGAAGAAAGATTACAGAAGTTTATTTACACTGGGGATGACAGAAATATAAAGGAGAGATATGTAGCAGGCGATAATATTAAAGTGCCGAAGTTCTTTTAGCCTAGAATTCCTAAAATTAATGGATTTTAGGAATTTAAATATAATATTTAGGGGGTTATTTTATGAAAACAGACTTAAACGAAAGTCAAAGTTCCTTCTTGGAAAAATTTTTCAAGTTAAAGCATTATGGTACTAACGTAAAAACCGAAATCGTAGCTGGTCTTACTACATTCTTTACTATGGCCTACATTATATTCGTAAATCCGAGTATTTTGAAGCTAGCAGGAACAGCAGACAACCCTTTTAACCCAGCAGGTATCTTCGTTGCAACAATTATATCAGCTGCTGTAGGTACACTTGTTATGGCTCTTTTTGCCAACGTACCTTATGCACTTGCACCAGGTATGGGACTAAACGCATTCTTCACCTTTACTGTTTGTGGCATTATGGGCTTCAGATGGCAGGAAGCTTTGGCAATGGTATTTATTTGTGGTGTTGTAAACATCATCATAACTGTAACAGGTCTTCGTAAAATGATTATTCGTGCATTGCCACCAGTGCTGCAGAAAGCTATAGGTGGTGGTATTGGTCTTTTCATAGCTTATATTGGTATTAAGGATAGTGGTCTTTTAAAATTTACATCTGATCCTGGCACTTACCTTTTCCTAGGTAAAACTCCTGCAGATGCAACTGTAATTGCAAATTCATCTGCTGTTCCAGCACTTGTTAACTTCTCCAATCCGTCAGTACAATTAGCACTATTAGGAGTTATTATAATTGTTGTACTTATGATTTTAAGAGTTAGAACCGCAATTTTAATGGGTATTATATCAATAACTGTTATCTGTTATATTGAAATTTTAAGTGGTGTTAACCCTACAGTATTTGGTTTCCATGCACAAAACGCTCATGACTTTTTCTCATCAGCAAATATTAGTCTAAGTGGTATTGGAAATTCTATCGGGGCAGTTAAAGACACAGCTTTTAAAATGGATTTTACCGGACTATTTGCTAATGGCACTAAAACTCTTCTAGCAATAACTGCTATGGTTGCTTTTATACTTACTGATATTTTTGATGCTCTTGGAACATTTATTGGTACAGGCCGTCGTTCAGGTATATTTGATGCAGAAGATGAAAAGCTTATGCTTGAAGGCAAAGGAATTAAATCACGTTTGGATAAAGCTTTGTTTGCCGATCTTAGTGCAACAATTGTAGGTTCACTTTTCGGAACTTCTAATACTACTACTTATGTTGAAAGCTCAGCAGGTATTGCTGCTGGTGGTAGAACAGGCTTAACCTCAGTTGTAACAGCAATTATGTTTGTTGTATGCCTTATTTTGGCTCCTATAGTTGGTATTATTCCAACAGTAGCAACATCTCCTGCATTAATAGTTGTTGGTATTCTAATGATGTCTTCAGTTGGAGAAATTGATTGGAAGGACTTCAGTGTAGCAGCAGTCGCATTCTTAACAATGGCACTTATGCCATTTACTTATAGTATAACAACTGGTATTGCCTTTGGATTTATAAGCTATGTTTTAATAGCTGTCCTTAAAAAAGAAACAAAGGATGTCCATCCTGTTATTTATTTCTTTACTGCTCTGTTTATTTTGAACTTTATATTGTTGGCTGTTAGAAATATATAAAGAATTATTCAAAGACAGACGTAAAGAACTTCGTTCTATTGTACATGTTTTGGTGGTATTGGTATCTTAAGGCTTATTTTACTACCGCTTAAATAGACAAAGTTCTCAATATTAATTAAGCTGTGGAGGGAATGCATTTAGCATCTCCCTCTATAGTTGTATGCGGAAAAATTAAAAGGGGGGGTTTTCTTGGTAAGATTACTAATACTTATTGTGTCCATTGCAGTTTCTTTTGCTATTACTTTGCTGTTTAATTTAAAAGATACAAATGCCCTAATAGTGTTCGGCATATTAAATTTCATTTTGTCTTTTGTTTCAATGTATATTTATGATAAAAGACCTAATAAAACTAAAACTTTAAATGTAAGTAGTGCAATTCAAGATACTTCTTTTATGGAGGATAAGGAGCTTAGAGATCACTTTAAAAAGATACTTCATAATAGTATTGATTTAAATACTGCTATGATAGGCATTAAAGCAGCATCTACTGAAGGTGGTCATGCAGCTGAGCAAATAGCATCTAGTACTTTAAGTATAGCTCAAGAAAATAGAGAGCAACTGAATATAGCATATGAGACCTTGGAAAATTCTAATAATATAGCAGAAATGATTTTATCTGCATCAGAATATGCAAGTAATGCTAGCAAAGCTTCTCAAAACTCTACAAAATCCTCAGTAGAAGCTGGAACTGCAATAGAAAGATTAGTTAAAAATATGCAGGAAATTGAAAAGACCTCGAAGCAAGCCTCTGATAAAATAAATACCCTATCAGAAAAATCACAGAGAATAGAAAATATAATTTCCTTCATTACCAGTATCGCAAGCCAAACAAACCTTTTATCCTTAAATGCAGCCATTGAAGCAGCAAGAGCTGGAGAACATGGAAAAGGCTTTGCTGTAGTAGCAGATGAAGTTCGTAAATTATCTGAACAATCCAATAAAGCTGCTATAGAAATCAGCGGCATTATTGAAGAAATTAAGAATGATATAAATTCCTCAACTATATCCTTTGAACAGGTTACAGACTATGTTTCAGAAGGAGTGGAGGCTACATATAAAACTGGAAGCTTACTTAAAGAAATGCTGAAAGACTTTAAGGATACTGCAAAACAAACTGAGGAAATGCAAAGCTTATTGCAGAAGGCTGTTAATAATAGCAAAACTGTTCAAAATATTTCAAAGAAAAACAGAGAAATGGCACATACTACAGCAGAAGCAACAGAGCAAATTGCAGCTGCGTCAGAGGAACAAAACAGTTCCTTAGAGGAAATTAATAGCAACATTGAAGTCATCACACAATTATCAGAGGAAACAAAGCAACATATAGCTTCAGCTGTAATGGATAAAATTATGTACAATAAGACAATAGAATTTATGAAAAGAGTTAAAAATAACAAAAATTTCGATGGCTCACTTTCAGCAATGCAGAAGCTGGCAGTTGAATTTGGAGTAGATGAAATAGATTATTCAGACACCAAAGGAGTTTTGATCTGTTCCAATCTTTCTTCTGGTGTTGGATTAGATATCTATGATGTTTTATTAAAATATGAGAACTTTGATTTAGAAAAATATTTATTTAAGGACAAGAATCCTTATTCTGCAAGTGCCTTAAGAATTAGCGCAAATACAGGGCAGTTATTTAAGTATATGATGGTTCCAGACTTTGATGAGAAAATAATTTATCAGGTTGGATTATCCTATGAATCCTTACTTAAACTTTTAAATTAGTACTTAATAAAGTTAATGTATATTATACCAATAATATACATTAACTTTATTAAAGTATATTGATATTTCTAACCACTTATTTTAAAATAGTTATTAAGACTGACCGATTAGTTAACCTAAGGATGATTTAGGACAATATAGAGATATATGGAGAAGGAGTTACTTATGCCAAAGGATATAGAGAAAAAAATATTAGATGCTGCTATGAAAGTAGTAGCTACTGAAAAAATAAGTGGTACAAGAATGCACATTATTGCAAAAGAGGCTGAAATGAGCCAAGCAAATCTGCACTATCATTTCTCATCGAAGAATGATATCATGATGGCTCTGCTAGACAACCTTCAGGAAAGGTTTTCAGAAGACCGTAAAAGTTATATTGATATTGATAATAAAGCTGCAATTGAGAATATAAGAGGTTTTTTTAAGCAAAAGAAAAATGAAATCTTAAATAAAAAAGAATTAGATTATGCACAGTTTGATTATTGGGTACAGGGAACCGTTAATGAAGAAGTAAGGGAAAAGTTTCAAGATACCTTTAATATATGGCGTAAATCTATTAGTGATGTTTTAATAAAGGGAAATACAAAAGGTGAAATCTATTTAAAAAATACAGATATGCTGCCTTATATCATGTTGTCCTTAATGCTAGGCGCATCACTTCAGTATTTAATTGATGAAGGTAAATTTGATTTAGATGAGTATTTTAAGCTATCTGAAAAACTATTATTAGGTGAAAATTAATTTGAAGTCTATTTGGCACTGAATAAGCTTAAACCATGATCAGCTAAGGAAGCATTAAACTTTCAATAGCTAATGTGGTATTAGGGTATTCAGTGTTTTATTTTTATAATTCTGAAAATGATTTATTGACAAAATAGATGTAAATACTTAAAATATAATTAGATTAACTAGTCAATCAAATTTTAAGAATAAAGTGACTAGTTATACAAAATTCGGGGGTGACATTAATGAAATGGGTAGTTAATAAAAATAAAAGTAACAAAATTGAGAAACCAATAATAAATGGAAATACTTTATTTGAGGTTAAAAGCTTTCATGAAAGTATTAAGGAATATGAACAAACACCTCTAGTTAGATTAAAGAAAATGGCTGGATATTTAGGACTAGCTGAGGTTTTTGTTAAAGATGAATCCTTCCGCTTTGGGCTAAATTCTTTTAAGGTGCTTGGTGCATCCTATGCAATAGGGAAGCATTTGGCACAAAAATTAGGAAAAGATATTTTTGAAGTTCCATTTCCAATACTAAAATCAGATGAAATTAGAGAGGAACTTGGAGACTTGACTCTTACAACTACTACAGATGGAAATCACGGCAGAGGGGTTGCTTGGATGGCTAAACAGCTTGGATATAAAGCAGTTGTTTTTATGCCTAAAGGCAGTACTCAAAACAGAGTAAATCATATTGCTGAAATGGGAGCAGACGTAAGCATTACTGATTGGAATTATGATGATACTGTTAGATATACCTCAGAAGTTGCTCAAAAAAATGGCTGGGAAGTAATCCAGGATACAGCTTGGGAAGGCTATGAAGATGTTCCAAAGTGGATTATGCAGGGATATTCTACAATAGCACAAGAAATCATTGAACAGCTCCAAGGAGTAAGACCAACTCATATATTTTTACAAGCTGGTGTAGGAGCTTTTGCTTCTGTAATTGCAAGTATATTTATATCAATATTTAGTAAAAATCCACCTAAAATCATTATAGTAGAACCAGAAAAAGCTGATTGCTTCTATAAGTCAGCACTAGCTGGAAAGGTTGAGCCTGTAACAGGTGAACTTACAACTATAATGGCTGGACTTGCTTGTGGAGAACCTAATCCATTAGGCTGGGAAATATTAAAGGAATGTACTGATGTTTTTGTATCAGTTCCAGATTGGGTAACTGCAAGAGGAATGCGTATTTTAGGAAATCCTTTAAAGGGTGATGCAAGAATAATATCAGGAGAATCAGGTGCAGTAACTGCAGGATTATTATCAGTTATTACTATCGATGAAAAATATAAGGAACTAAAAGAAGTAATTAATTTAACTAGTGATTCTAAAGTATTAGTAATAAATACAGAAGGAAACACAGATACAGAAGTATACAGAAGAATTGTATGGGATGGAGACTACCAAAGCATTCTATAATATTAAAATTAGACCTTTCTCAAAATAATAGATTTTGAGGAAGGTTTTTTACATACAAAGATATATACTATTTATAAATTTTATAATGTTTAGAATATTGACTAAATTACGTTGTTATTATAAAATTAGATTGACTAGTTAATTAGATAATTGCTAGTGATAATAAAGGATACAGACACATAACTTATATTAAGATTATAAAGGCTATTTACAGTTTTTTTAAAGGGGGTAAGAATTAAGGTGCTTAATTTTTTAAAGCCAAATTCTATTGAAGATGCTAAAACTATGCTTAATGAATATACAAATTCAAAGCTTTTAGCAGGGGGCACAGATTTGACACTTGATCTTAAAAGGGAAAAACTTACCATAGAAAATATCATTGACCTAGGTAGGATTTCTGAACTTAAAACAATAACTGAGGATGCTGCTAGTATAACACTTGGCAGTATGGTTACTTTTACAGAAGTTTTAGAAAGCAGTATTATTAAAAATAATTATAATTCTCTTATTGAATGTGCTAAAAATATGGGGTCCCCTCAAATCAGAAACATGGCAACTATAGGTGGAAATATAAGTAATGCAGGCTCTGCTGCAGATGTAGTTCCATGTGTAATAAGCCTGAACGGAATACTTGAAATAGAGTCTATAAATGGGACAAGGCACATAAGCTGTGAAGACTATTTTAAAAATTATAAAACTGAAAAACTAAAGGAAAATGAAATATTAATCGCCATAAAAATTCCTAAAACAAAAGAATTGAGCGGATTTTATAAACTTGGCAAAAGGAATTCCTTAGCCATCGCAAGAGTAAGTGCAGCTTTGAGTTTAAAAATAGAAGAAGATACTATAAAAAATATTTCAATATGCCTAGGTGCTGTTGGAAGATATCCTTTCAGAGCAGTAGAATTTGAAAGACAAGCTTTAGGAAAAGATAAGGAATGGCTAAATACAGAAGAACCGTTAATACTTCTTGAAAACGATGTCTTTGAGAGTATTAAAGGAAGGGCGACAATGCCCTTCAAAAGGGAAGCAATTAAAGGGGTATATAAAGAAGCACTTAGAACAGCACTTGAAAGCAAATAATTATGCTTTTAATAATCCGATTGGGGTGAAAATATATTATGAAGGTAACTATAAAAGTTAATGGAAAAGATTATATCAAGGAAATTGATCCATTACTAAGGTTAATAGATTTTATAAGAGATGAAATTAAGCTAAAGGGTACAAAGGAAGGCTGTGGAGAAGGTGAATGCGGAGCATGTACTGTAATTTTAAACGGTAAAACAGTAAATTCTTGCATTACATTAGCAGCTGCATGTGATGGTGCTGAAATTACTACAATTGAAGGAGTAAGTGAGGATGGCATGCATCCTATTCAGCAGGCCTTTCTAGAGGTTAACGCTGTTCAATGCGGCTATTGTATTCCAGGAATGGTGTTAAGTACAAAGGCCCTACTAGATAAAAACCTTGATGCTGATGATGAGGAAATTAGAGAAGGTATAGCAGGTAATCTATGCAGATGTACGGGATATGAGAAGATAGTAGAAGGTATTAAACTTGCCCAATTAAAGATTAAGAATAGTTAGGGGGGATTTTTTTGAGAGCTGTAGGTGAAGGTTTTATAAGGCCGGATGCCTTTGATAAGGTATTAGGAAAAGCTGTTTATCCTGATGATATAGAATTTGAAGGGATGCTCTATGCTGGAGTTAAAAGAAGCACTATAGCCTATGGAAAGGTGCTTAGCATAAATACAGAAGAAATAAAAAAGCTTCCAGGTGTAGAAGCTGTTATTGATTACAGCATGCTTCCTGGAGCAGATTCTCATGGGGTTATTTTTAAAGACATTCCCATTTTAGTAAAAGATACAGTTAAAAGAGTTGGAGATGCTCTGGTCCTTGTTGTTGCAAAGGATAAACAATCCTTAGCAGCTGCACTTAAAAGTGTTAAGGTTGAATATGAAGAATATAAAGGAATATTTACAATAGAGGATGCCTTAAAAGAAGATGCGTCAATCCTTGGTGACGGCAGTAATATTCTCTATGACATAAAGGTGAAAACCGGAGATGTTGAAGAAGGCTTTAAAGAAGCGGCATACGTTGCTGAAAATTGGTACAGCACACAAATGGTAGAGCATGCCTTCCTTCAACCAGAGGCTTGTGTTGCTAAATATGATGAAACTGGGGTTATGGAAATTTATGTAGCTACTCAGTATCCTCATTATGACAGAGAGGAAGTTTCTAGATGCCTAAAGCTTACAGAGGATAAGGTTAGAATAATTAATACTTCTATAGGAGGAGCCTTTGGAGCAAGAGAGGATATTAATCCTCAGTGCCATGCAGCTGTGGCTGCTTATATTACAAAGAAGCCTATTAAAATAGTTTACTCAAGAGAGGAATCTACAACATCTCATAGTAAACGCCACCCAGTTAAAATGTATTATAAAACTGGAGTAAGATCTGATGGAAAGCTTTGTGCCTTAAAGGCCAGAATATATGGAGATACAGGTGCTTATGCTTCCTGGGGCATGAATATATTAAGAAAATCTGCAATGCATGCCACTGGACCTTATGTTATTCCTAATGTGGATGTAGAAGCTATGGCAATATATACAAATAACCCATTTTGCGGTGCTATGAGAGGTTTTGGTGCTGCACAGGTACCAATAGCCTATGAAGGTCAAATGGATATACTAGCAGAAAAGCTTGGCATGCACCCACTTAAATTTAGACACATGAATGCCTTTGAGGTGGGAAGTGTTACAGCTTCTGGCCAATGTTTAAAAAGCAGTGTAGCATTAAAGAAGTGTATAGAAAAAGTAGCTGAAATAGACGGTATAGATTTGTAAGATATATTAAAGGGAAGGGGGCAGTTAAATTGAAGAGAAGAGGAGTTGGATATGCTTCTGCTTTTTATGGAACTGGTTATGGTAATGGCTTTCCAGATGAATCAAGAGCTACAGCAGTTCTAAATAGTGATGGAAAAATAATAATATATGTTGAAGTATCAGATGTAGGCTCTGGCGGTATAAGTGTTATGTGGCAGATTGCCGTTGAAACCTTAAAGATAAGTGAGGACTTAGTTACAATTAAGTATAATGACACTAACTTAATGCATGATTCAGGAACAGCAGCTGCTAGCAGACAAACCTATAATACTGGTAATGCAGTTTTAAACGCTTCAAGAAAATTAAGGGAAAATATGGAGCTAGCTATTAAAGACAGTTCCATAAAGATAGAAGATACAAGCTTAGGTTTAATTTATTCTGAAATGACAAAGAAGGGAATAGATACAAGAGCTGAGGGGTACTTTAAAGCAACTACTTCACAGGTAAACCTAGAAACGGGACAAGGTAATCCTTATTGGCCTTATAGCTTCGGAACTCAAAAGGTAGTTGTGGAGGTAGATGACGAAACTGGTAAGGTAGATGTAATAGAAGCAGTTGTTGTTAATGATGTAGGTAAGGTTGTAAATCCGGTATTAGCAGAAGGTCAAGCTATCGGGGGCCTAGCTATGGGTATTGGATATGCAATCATGGAAGAGGTTAATGTAAATAAAGGAGAAATTAAAAACAAGAATTTTTCAGATTACATTATACCTACCAGCAAGGATATTCCTAAAGTTAAATCCTATTTCATAGAGGAAATAGAAGAAAGCGGACCTTATGGAGCTAAAGGATTAGGGGAACCTGCTATGATTCCTACGGCACCTGCCATATTAAATGCAATTTATGATGCTGTAGGAGTAAGGATATATGACATGCCTGCAACCTGCGATAAGTTATTACTAGCTATAAAAAATAAAAACAATAAATAATAATGAAAAAAATTTAAAGGTTATGATACAATAGTTTCATAACCTTTATTTTATTAACTTTTATGAGGTAAATATATGTTTAAAATAGAAGATATACTTTCTGGTGATTTTACTTCCTACCCAGAAGAAACTAGAAAAATTATGGAAGAATATACTGAAAAGCTTAGAGAAGCCATTAAAGGTGAGTTAACAAAGGATTTAGCAGACAAAATGCTGAAGGATGTAGATAAAAGTAATGAGACCTTTATGAATATTTTAACCGAGATACTTGACAAGGGCTGTAAGGGTTTTAATAAGATGTCTACTAGAACACTTTTAAATCTTTACTTTGAAAAGAAAAGTAATGAAGACTTTATGAAGCTTTTAGAAAATATTAATTAAATGGAGGCTGCACAATATGTTAGAGGATTCTGCATTAACACCTTTGGAAGTTGCTGAAATACTAAAAATATCTAAGAATACAGTTTATGAGCTAATAAAAAGAGGAGAACTTAAGGGGTATAAAGTAGGCAAAAAAGTAAGAGTTGATTTGAAGGATGTAGAAGAATATAAAAACAGCACAAAAAATTCATCTAAGAATAATTCTATAATCAGTAAAGCAGCTTCCTTTTCAGAAAAAATAAATAATTATAACTCTAATGAAAATATAAGTCTTGTAATAAGCGGACAGGATATAATGCTTGATATTCTTGCAAGATACTTAGAGGGGCATCCCAATGGATGCCAAGCATTAAGATCCTATGAAGGTAGCTACAATGGCCTATATGCACTTTATAATGGTAAAGTTTCTGCAGCTACTGCTCATTTGTGGGATGGGGATACAGGTATTTATAACATACCCTATGTTAAAAGAATGCTCCCTGGTACACCAGCAGTAATAATTCATTTAGCTGAAAGAATGCAGGGCTTTTATGTTGCAAAAGGAAATAGAAAGAACATTATAGGCTGGGAAGATATTTCAAGGCCTGATATTACAATTATAAATAGAGAAAAGGGCAGCGGAGTGAGAATACTTTTAGATGAGAAATTAAGAAAGCTGGGTATTAGTGCTTATGAGGTGAATGGATATACAAGGGAAGCTTCCTCCCACCTTGCCGTAGCAAGTGCTGTATCAAGAGGTGCTGCAGACCTTGGAATAGGCTGCGAAAAAAGCAGCCTCCAGGTAAAGGATATATCTTTTATACCTCTTCAAAGTGAGAGATATGAAATGGTAATTAAAAAAGAAAATTTTATAAAGCCTCATCTTCAAGCTATTTATGAAATTTTAAATTCTTCAGAATTTAAAGCTGAAATAGATGGTATTGGAGGCTATGACATAAAAGATATGGGGAAAATAGTTGCAGAGACATAGAAGAAATCTTAAAATGCCATAAATGTAAAAGTACCAATATGTAAAATATGCTTTTTAAACATGTTTTACATATTGGTACTTTTTACTTTTTTTCATTTATAAATATTATATTACTTTCATCTAAGTGTATTTTCCATGGTTTTGGCATATTTTTAATGTTTTCCCACTTATCTATTGATACTTCCCATACAAGATGATAGTCACTATTTTCTGAGACCTTTTCCTCAAAACTTAAATATACAAATACGCTGAAGGGTGTTTCAGAGGTATACAAGGGCCAGCAGTGAAAATTATTATCAGTCTCACCATTATATAATTGAATAAGGTTTTCCTTAATTCCAACATGAGTAATGCTTTCTTTAATATGATTAGGCACCTTTATGTTAAGACCCCAATCTAAGGCATTTACATAATCAGAGGATATTTTCTTTGCAGTTGAAATATTTTTGTAGCCTAATAGTTTTGCTGCCTCAGCACTAGGAGGCTTTTTAAATATTTCTTTCTTATTACCAATTGCTGCAATTGAGCCTTTAGATATTATCATAATATCCTCACAAAGCTGATAGGCCTCTTCTAAATTATGAGTAACATATAATGTGACTCCTCTGTATCTTGACAGCGTATGGCTCATCTCTCTAAGCATTACGCCTTTTAAATGATTGTCTAATGCTGAGAAAGGCTCGTCTAGAAAAAGTGCTTCAGGGTTTACCGCTAGTGCTCTTGCAATTGCAGCCCTCTGCTGCTGACCTCCAGATATTTCATGAGGATATCTTTTTCTTAAATCTTCAATGTGCAGTAAGCTTAACAGATCATCTGCTATTTTATTTTTTTCCTCTGCAGATTTTTTATATAGTGCATATTTTATATTATTTTCTACTGTCATGTGAGGGAAAAGTGCATAGTTTTGAAAAAGAAAGCCGATATTTCTATCCTTTATTGGAACATTAATGTTATTGTTTGAATCAAATAAGGTTCTGCCATTTAGAATAATTCTGCCTTCATCAGGTGTTATAAGTCCTGCAATACTTTTTAGAGTCATACTTTTGCCAGAACCAGATTCTCCTAGTATACCTAATCTAGAATTCTTACATTCAAAATTAACATTGAGACTAAAATCTGATAAGTTCTTTTTAATATCTACTATAAGTTCCATTAATTTTTAGCTCCTGTATTCATATGTGTTGTTCCATGATTTGACCAATAGTTTGTAGAAAATATAACTGCCAGTGATAATAGGAATATGATTAAAACCCAGTACATTGCAGTTTTCATATCTCCGCCTTCAACTGAAAAGAATATTGCAACAGGTATGGTTTGAGTTTTACCAGGAATATTTCCAGCCATCATAAGGGTAGCACCAAATTCCCCTAGTGCTCTAGCAAAGGAAAGAACTGTTCCAGCTGCTATTCCAGGCCATGCTAGAGGTACTGTGATGGTCCAAAATATTCTCCACTCTGAAATGCCAAGAGTTCTAGCTGCATTACTAATATTTATATCCAGCTGCTGAAAGGCTCCTAAGGTGGTTTTATACATTAATGGAAAAGAAACAACTGTTGCTGCGATAACTGTTGCGGGCCAGGAGAAAATAAGATGTATACCAAGTGAAAATAAAATTTTTCCTATAGGTCCGTTTTTCCCAAATATCAAGAGCAAGAAAAAGCCCAGAACCGTGGGCGGAAGAACCATTGGAAGGGTAAACAGGGCATCAAGAAAAACCTTGAAACTGCCTTTCTTCCTTGACAAAAACCAAGCTGCACAAATACCTAAGAAAAAGGTTATTATGGTAGAAGTTACAGCGGTTTTAAATGATATCCATAAAGGTGAAAGATCAAAATTCAAGGTTTATCCCTCCTGTATTCCTTAAAAGCACAGAACAATTATTAATTGTTCTGCCCCCAGTAGTCCTTATTTGCTGGCTAATTTAAAACCGTATTTTTCAAATACAGCTTTAGCTTTATCGTCACTTAAGAACTTTAAAAAGTCCTTTGCTGCATCAACATTTTTACTATCTTTAATAACTGCTTCTGGATAAACAATTGGAGAATGTGTATCTGAAGAAGCTGTTTCTAGTATCTTAACCTTTGTTGAAATCTTAGCATCAGTTGCATAAACTACGCCTGCATCAGCATTTCCAGTTTCAACCCAGGATAGAACTTCTTTTACATCCTTGCCGTATACAGCCTTTGCTTTAACTTTATCAAGAATGCCTAGCTTTGTAAATACTTCCTCAGCATATTGACCAGCAGGTACACTTTTTGGTTCACCAAGTGCAATTTTCTTTACTTTATCTGAGGTTAAATTCTTAAATGCAGATATAGCTGTACTGTCCTTTGGAACTACTAATACCACATCGTTTAATAACAGGTTTTTCTTAGTGTCTTTTAATAATAAACCCTTGCTATCAAGAGCATCCATCTGTTTAGTTGCGGCCGATAAAAATATATCAACAGCTGCACCTTGTTCAATTTGCTGCTGAAGTGCTCCGGATGCACCATAGTTATAGGTTATATTAATATTAGGATTAGCAGCAGTATATAAGTTTTTAATTTCATCTAGCGAGTTCTTTAAGCTAGATGCTGCGGAAATTGTTAAAGTTACCTTAGCTGATGGCTGTGTCGTATCTGCAGGTGGAGTTTTACTTGTATCAGTATTTTTTCCGCATCCTGAAAGCAAAAGTATTGAGGCTGTAATAAGTGAAGTTGTAATGATTTTTAGCGACTTATTCATATAATCCCCCGATAGTTCATATTAACAAAACAATACAAAACATAATGAAACATTATATTATTATAACGTTTTATATTGTTACGTCTATTTATATTTTCTCATAAATATGATTTTTGTCAACAGTCATAATATTTTGTATTTATCTTTTAAATATAATAAAAATCATTAATATTACGAATGTGAAAAATTATTGAAATATATATTTTTAATTTGATAAAAAATCATTTTAGCATTATTATATAATTAAGAATATTTCGTTTTTTTGATATTAAGGGGGTTATTGTAGAAATGTATAAAATTATTGACAAAAAAGTATTGGCACCCAATATATATTTAATGGATGTACAAGCTGAAAGGCTCTCGAAGTCCGCAATGCCAGGACAATTCTTAATAATTAAAATGCATGAGAAAGGTGAGAGAATACCTCTTACAATTTGTGATTATGATGCCGCTCAGGGAACTGTTACAATAGTATTCCAATCTATGGGAACGTCTACAAAGGAAATGGCTAACTTTGAAATTGGAGATAATTTTTCAGATGTAGTGGGGCCACTAGGACAACCATCTGAAATGGTACATGAAGATTTAAATGAGTTAAGGAATAAAAGTATAATGTTTATTGCAGGTGGAGTTGGAACGGCTCCAGTATATCCTCAGGTTAAATGGCTACATGAAAGGGGCATAAATGCCGATGTTATAGTTGGAAGCAAAAATAAAGAAATGCTTATATTAGAAGATGAAATGAAATCAGTAGCTGGGAACTTATACGTTGGCACAGACGATGGATCCTATGGATTTAAGGGAATGGTTACTGATTTATTAAAGGATTTAGTTGAAAATAAAGGGAAGCATTATGATCTGGTAGTAGCTATAGGGCCTATGATAATGATGAAGTTTGTAGCAAGGCTTACTAAGGAGCTAGGAATTCATACTATTGTTAGCTTAAATCCAATAATGGTTGATGGAACTGGTATGTGCGGGGCCTGCAGAGTAACTGTAGGAGGTAAAACTAAGTTTGCCTGTGTTGATGGGCCAGAGTTTGATGGCCATTTAGTTGACTTTGATGAGGCAATGAGAAGACAAACTATGTATAAAACTGAAGAAGCACAAGCGCAATTTAGAGAAGAACATCATAATAATGGCGGCGGCTGTTGTGGATGTGAGAAATAACGGGGGGATGATACGATGGATAGAATGAAGAAGACACCAATAGCAGAGCAGGATGCAAAAGAAAGAGCAAAAAACTTTAACGAGGTATGCTTAGGATATACAGCTGAAGAAGCTATGCAAGAGGCAAGCAGATGCTTAAATTGTAAGAAACCAATGTGTGTTACTAATTGTCCAGTAACTATAGGGATACCAGAATTTATAATGCATGTTAAAAATGGTGAGTTTGAGGAAGCAGCTAAGGTAATAGCAAAGCAAAGTGCACTTCCAGCTGTATGTGGAAGGGTATGCCCACAAGAAACCCAATGCGAAGGAAAATGCATACTTGGAATTAAAGGTGAGAGTGTTGCTATAGGAAAGCTTGAACGATTTGTAGCAGATTGGTCAAGAGAAAATAATATAGACTTAAGTGAGAGAGAAGAAAGCAAAGGTAAGAAAGTAGCAGTTATAGGAAGCGGACCTGCTGGACTTACCTGTGCTGGAGATCTTGCTAAGCTTGGCTATGAGGTAACCATATTTGAGGCACTGCATGAACCAGGTGGAGTCTTAGTCTATGGGATTCCGGAATTTAGGCTTCCAAAAGACACTGTAGTTAAGCATGAAATTGAAAATGTTAAGAAGCTAGGAGTTACAATAGAAACTAATGTAATAATCGGAAGAACAGTAACAATTGATGAACTCTTAAATGATGAAAAATTTGATGCTGTATTCATTGGCTCAGGTGCCGGACTTCCAAAGTTTATGGGGATTCCTGGGGAAAACTTAAATGGAGTATTTTCAGCTAATGAGTTCTTAACAAGAAATAATCTTATGAAGGCTTTCAAGGAAGAATATGATACTCCTATTAAAGTAGGACAAAAAGTTGCTGTAGTTGGTGGTGGAAACGTGGCTATGGACGCAGCTAGAACTGCACTTAGACTTGGTTCAGAAGTTCATATAGTTTATAGACGCTCTGAGTCTGAGCTTCCAGCTAGAGTTGAAGAAGTTCATCATGCTAAAGAAGAAGGAATAATATTTGACCTTTTAACTAATCCAATAGAAATTCTTGCAGACCAAAAGGGATGGGTTAAAGGTATGAGGTGCATAAAGATGGAACTTGGAGAGCCAGATGCTTCAGGAAGAAGAAAACCTGTTGAGATTAAAGGCTCAGAATATATCATGGATGTTGATACAGTAATAATGTCCTTAGGCACTTCTCCAAATCCTTTAATATCTTCAACAACTAAAGGTTTAGAAGTGGATAAGAGAAAGTGTATTATTGCTGATGAAGAAACTGGCCTGACAACAAGAGAAAAAGTGTATGCTGGCGGAGATGCAGTGACAGGAGCTGCTACAGTTATACTTGCAATGGGAGCAGGTAAGAAGGCAGCTAAGGCTATAGATGAATTCTTAAATGCCTAAAATAATTCATTAATTTCGCAGGGCATAAATAGGGTTTTATTTGCTGATGAAAAGGTTTATGATAGCATTAAGATACTTATAACCCTATGAAAGGATGATGACCTTGATAGACCTTATAATAAGTAATGGAACAATTGTTGATGGTACGGGAAAGCCTTCTTATAAGGCTGATATAGCCATTTCAGAAGGAAAAATAGCAGCTATCTCAGAAAATATGAAGCTTGAAGCTAAAGAAACAATTGATGCAAGTGGATTAATTGTAACTCCCGGTTTTATAGATGTTCATAGTCATAATGACTTGGTACCCTTTATGGGAGATAGTCTAAAGGATTTAAAGCTATATCAGGGAGTCACTACTGAGCTTGTAGGACAATGTGGCCTTGGAGTTGTGCCCATTGTTGAAAATGAAAGCAAAGTTTGGAAGGACTACGTAAGAGGTGTTGTGGGAGATCCTGATATTAAGTGGGCTTTTAAAGATATGCAGAACTATATGGATAAAATAAGTAAGGCAGGACTTAAAAACAACTATGCAGTACTTATTTCCCATGGTGCTATTAGAACTAAAGTTTTAGGCTTTGATAATAGAACACCAAATGAAGCTGAACTTAATAAAATGTGTTCCATACTAAAAGTAGCTATGGAAAGTGGAGCCTATGGTATGTCTATAGGACTACAGTATATGCCAGCTATTTTCAGCAAAAAAGAAGAATTAATAACTATGTGTAAGGTTGTTAGCCATTATGATGGGATTATTATGGTTCATTTAAGAAATCATGATGATTCCATAATAAAGGCATTAGATGAAATTATAGAAATTGCTGAGGCTTCTTCAGTAAGACTTCATATTTCTCATTTAAGGTCTTATGCATCAAAGGTCTTAGGCTGCAGTGCTGAGTCATTAATAGATGTTGTAAATAAGGCTGCTTCTAGAGGCGTAACTATTACCTTTGATGAACACCTTTACCTTTCGGGAAGTACACTTATGACTCAGCTATTGCCTCCTTGGGTAACTAAGGGCGGAACTGAAGCCATGCTTCTTAGGCTTAAGGATAAGGATGTATTAGACAAGCTTAAAGAAGAACTTTTGAGTAGTAAAACCCATTATACAGGTTGGGATAATTACAGTTATATTACAGGTTGGGATGGAGTGCTTATTACTTCATTAAATAAAAAAGAAAATTACAGATATATTGGCAGAACTGTTGGTAACCTCGCAAAAGAATTATCAATACATCCGGTGGATTTCTTAGCTAGACTTTTAATAGAAGAACAAACAGGTGTAGGAATAGTTACCATGAATGTATTTTCCTATGAAGATACAGTAAAGCTAATAAATCATCCCCTTCAAATGGTAGGGTCAGACAGTATACCTGCTGGTGTACCTCATCCACGACTATATGGGAACTTCCCATTGTATATAGGAAAATTTGTAAGAGATAAAAAGGCCTTAAGCTTAGAAGAAGCAATATACAAATGTACACTGCTTCCAGCTAAGACCTTGGGGCTTAAGGAAACTGGAGAGCTTTCCATAAGCAAAAAGGCTGATATTTCAATATTTGATTACAATGAAATAAAAGCCTATGAAGATTACAATAATCCTACAAAGGCACCAAGGGGAATGAAATATGTTATTGTTAATGGCAATATAGTACTTAAAAATGGCGAGGTATGCAGTAAAAGCTATGGTATGGTTCTTAAAAATAACTAATTATAAGAGGAGGTTAAAGCCCTAAATGGGCTTTAACGAGTAGTTTTACGAGGGGGAGCGAGTGGTCTTAAACTACTCAGTGTTTCCGACTAAAGGAGGAATATTATGCCCGCACTAAAATTTAAGGCAATTAACACAGAAAAGCTGCGCAGAATAAGTAAGGAACTAATAGATGAATTAGAAGATCTTCTTCAATGTCCTAGAAGCTACTTTTCCCTGGAAATACCGCAAGTGCTATTCATTATGGATGGTGAGTATGTTGCGGGAAGTCCTGTAGTTGAAGTTGCATGGTTTGATAGGGGACAGGAAGTCCAGGATAAAGCTGCACAAATTATAACTAAGTATGTTAACACTATGGGCTATAAGGATGTAGATGTAATATTTACAAAACTTAAAGAAAATAGATATTATGAAAATGGAGAGCATTTTTAATTTATGAGCAGTTTTTTCTTATATCTATTATATAACTAAGCAGTGTTATTATAACGATATATCACAAAATTTAATATTAATGTTGACTCTATATCAGTAGGGTTGTACAATTAAAATGATCCTTCGTAAAATTAATCTAAATTAAATATAGTAACAGAGGGAGTAACTTCCTGATAAACAGGAATAAAGTCGTCAGTACGGATAATTTTCTTAAAAAGGATTGTCCCGGCTTTATTGGCAAGTCAAAAATTGCTTTGTGAGACTCTGCATTCAGTAACAATACTGTTTGCAGAGTCTTTTTATTTTTATACTATTTAACCTAAAGGAGGTTTAAATAAATGGAAGGGCTTGCAGCATTAGCAGTTTCAATAATTCAAATTAGTTTACTGGACATAACTCTATCTGGGGATAACGTGAGTGTGATAGCTCTGGCGATTCGAAATTTGCCAGAAAAACAAGCTAAGCTTGCCAGTTTAATAGGTGTAGGAGGGGCTGTTGGAGTAAGAGTACTCTTTACTTGCATTATTACTCTAATTATGTCTATAGGATGGATGCCTATTAAATTAGTAGGGGGAATAATACTTATAAAGATTACTTGGGATTTATTAAATTCAAAAGAGGAAGAGGAAAATGTTGAAATAGAAGGCAAGAAAAATTTATGGAGGGCAGTTGGCAGTATAATTATAGCAGACATAAGTATGGGACTTGATAATGTATTGGCAATTGCAGGTGCAGCTCATGGAAACATTTGGCTTGTGGTTTTTGGACTGTGTTTAAGTATTCCTATTATTTTCTTTGGTGCCAAATTTATAGCTAACCTTATGAATAAATATAAAATAATAGTCTATATAGGAGCAGGACTACTTATATATACAGCACTAACAATGATTTTAGAGGATAATTATACAGCAAAATATATTACACAAACTGCATTGAGACTAATACCATCTTTGGCTGGGCTTGCAGTTGTAGCCTTTGGTACATACAAAATAAGAAGAGAAGCAAAAATCAATAAGGTATCTGAAGAAGAAGTTATGGAGAAAAATGAAGAACTTGAATTAGATTCTATCAATAATGTAGTTGCAAAATGAGTTATATAATTCAGTAATATTCTGAATTATATAATTAGTTAAGTGTAAAGTTATGGTATGATATTAATGTATTATTTTTTGTAAGGGTATACAAGCAATTAAAACCAAGTTAATAGAAAAGGCTATATTTAGGTACTTACATTATCTAAATATAGCCTTTTTATCTGAAAATATTATAATTCTTTATCTTTTAGCTTATATTTATTTCTAGTTAAAAAAGCATAGCAAACAGCTGTCAAGGGTATAGAAAAAATTAATCCAATGCTTCCAGATAATGCTTTTAAAACCTCTGAAGCTATAATGTCTTGATTAATTGTCCTAGAAAGGCCAATGTTATTTGAAGAAATAATAAGCATTAAATACATTGCTCCGCCTACATATGCTAAAATTAATGTGTTAGCCATAGAACCCATTATATCCTGTCCTACATTCATCCCGGATTTGATTAAATCCTTCATTCCGATCTCTGGTCTTGCATCTTTTATTTCCTTCATTGAAGAAGCAATAGAAATACTAACATCCATCACCGCTCCTAGGGCACCCATAATTATTGCTGCGAAAAAGAGCCCCTTAATATTAAAATTGCTATTTTGAGAAGCATAAATTAAAGATTGAATTTCTTCATCAGGAAAACCATTAACCTTTATTACCGTATTTGATATAAGTGCAATAGCTCCAGAGGCAAGGAGGCCACCAATTGTCCCTAAAATAGCTGCAGTTGTTTTTTTATTTTTACCACTAATAATTCTTAAATTTATAACAGTTATTAAAATACATATTATTATTGATAGAATAATCGGGTCAACACCTTTTAAAATCAAAGGTATCATAACCTCTAGTACCAATATTCCTGTAATTATTAAAGAAATAACAGATTTAAATCCTTTAAGCCCACCAATTAAAACTAGTAATAGCATAAAAAATAAGGAAAGCCTGTAGATATATTTATATCTAACAATCTCCAGTATATACGATGATGTGATAGTCCCATTTGATGCTTCCGTGAGCTTTAAAAGAACTTCATTGCCAGGTGCAGCAAAATTGCCAGAACTGCTATTTTCATCTTTTATACTTCCTGAATATATGTTTTGTACAGATATTGTTTCGCCTTTATGTTTTCCAGAAATTATTTTCACATCAACATAATCATACCTGTGATTCACATTAGTGCTCTGATTTTTAGAAGAATACTGAATTATTTTGCCATGAACTGCTTCAGGATCCATGTCAATTGATACTATATAAAAAAGTAAAGCGAAAACTACGACTATAATTGAATAACCTACAATATTTTTTTTATGTTTATTAAAATTAATCATTTTATAAGATCAGTCCTTTCTTTTAAGTGAAAATGTTAAAGTTATTTTTCTTAGGATATATTATATATGTTATTGCCCCATTAGTAACCAATAATATTTATTTTACATACTATAACATTGTAACACTATTTGGAGTGATAATTATTGCTATATGCCTTAATTTTAGCAGGAGGAAAAGGACTACGGCTGTACCCCTTATCAAGAGAAAAAAATCCAAAGCAGTTTTTAAAGGTTATTAACAACAAAAGCTTTTTGCGGAATACCGTAGATAGAATCAAGCCTCTTATTAATAAAGAAAATATATATGTTGTTACAAATGAAGAATACTTGGATAAAATTTATGAAGAGCTTCCGGAAGTTTTAAAAGAAAATATTTTTGTGGAGCCTGCAAATAAAGAGACCGCCACCTGCATAGGTTTATCTGCTGTAAAACTTCTTAAAATGGACAAAGATGCTACCATGGTAGTTCTTCCTTCTGATCATTATATTGAAGGGGACAAATTATTTATAGATACTCTATCACAGGCTGTAGAAATTGCTGAACGCAGAAGAGGATTAATAACCATAGGAGTAGCTCCCTCAAGACCTGAAACTGGCTATGGCTATATTGAAATGGGGGAAAGAATATATGGAGATATTGCATCATTTAAGGTTGAGAGATTTACAGAGAAACCCAACATTGAAGTAGCTAAGGACTTTCTCCTTAAAGGCACCTATCTGTGGAACAGCGGCATGTTTGTGTGGAGAGCAGATGTGTTCCTAAGGGAGATGGAAAAATATCTACCTAAAATGTATAGAAACATGATGAATATTTATCAAAGTATTGGCACCGAAAATGAAATTGGAACTATTAAGGAACAATACGAGCTTATAGATGGAATTTCAGTGGATTTTGGAGTTATGCAGAAGACAAGAAAGGCCTATGTTATAAAATGTGAATTTGCCTGGGATGATATAGGTACCTTTGCTTCCATGGGGAGATTTCTTAATATTTTCAGAGGCAATAATGTTTCAGGAACTACCTACATGGAGCAGTGTGAAAATTGTTTCGTTTTTGGTAGAGATAAGCTTATAATTGGTTTTGGAATTAAAGACTTAGTAATAGTTGACGCTGGAGATGTAATACTGGTAATGGATAAAAATAAGGATCAGGAAATAAAACATCTAGTCAATGGACTTAATGATCAGGAAGGCTTATCCGAATTTCTATAAAGTATATAAAATTACAGGTGTTTTAATAAGGCACCTGTTTTTTTGATCAATAAGTACATTTTAAGTAATTAAAATTATTATGAAAATGGAAATGTTAAATTGATAATTAAAAAAATAATTTGTATAATTAAGAAAATAATATTTTTATAGGAGTAGAAGATGGAAACAAATTTATTTCATGAATTAGAAGGCCCAAAAGTCTATTTTAAGCCATTAAATATTGGTGATGCTCAAGAAATACATAATTATGCTTCAAATAAGGAGGTTTCACGGTTTATAGGCTGGAATTTAATGAATACCCTAGAAGATACTACTAAACATATTGAAACAATGTTAAAACGTGAATCAGCAGGTACTCATTTATATGCATCCGTTGCACTAAAAGCAACTCATGAAATTATTGGCACTGCCATGATTTTTAATTTTGACAAAGAAGCAAACCAAGCAGAAATTGGTTATGTATTTCATAAAGACCATTGGGGTAAGGGCTATGGAACAGAGAGCGTTGCATTGATAAGTGATTTCGCTTTTGAATCACTTAAGCTGCACAAACTTCATGCTAATGTAGTTGATGCTAATGTTGGTTCTTCTCGAATATTAGAAAAGAACGGGTATTTGCTGGAAGGAAGATTAAGAGACCACTTTTTTATAGAACATAAATACTATGATGCCATGTTATTCGGTAAAATCAAAATGAAGGATAGCAAATAAGAACTCTAGTATTTTATTTATGATTTGCATATTTAAATGGCAATTGATTGGAGGCACTAGCTATGTTTAGAAGAAAATATGCACAGATGTCTGAATCCTATTTCTTAGGTGCCTTACTTACAATAGTAGGCGGATTTTTAGATGCTCATACATATATTTCACGAGGAAATGTTTTCGCTAATGCGCAAACTGGGAATATTATTTTATGGGGCTTAAATCTAGCTGAAAAGAATTGGGATAAGGCATTTCATTATATGATTCCTATATTGGCATTTGTTTTAGGAGTTTTTATTTCAGAAAAGATTAAAAGTAAATTTAAACAAAATTCTAATATTCATTGGAGACAAATTGTAGTAGGAATAGAAATTATAGTTTTAGCTATTGTTTCATTTATTCCCCCGGGAAATATGAATATTATTGCAAATTCAGCTGTTTCTTTTGTTTGTTCTTTGCAGTACGATAGTTTTCGAAGATTTACAACAACCTTTTGTACTGGCAATCTTCGTATTGCAACAGAGCAGTTATATATATATACACTTACAAAAAATGCTAATGCAAGAACTAAGAGTTTACAAACCTATGGGATTATCTTCTTTTTTATTGTTGGAGTTGTTTTAGGAGCCTTTTTAACAAAAATTTTTATTGAAAAAGCTCTATTATTTAATTGCGCTTTATTAATTGTTATATTTTGCATGATGTTTATTAAAGAAGATAATGTAAAAAAATAAGCCACGAGACCTTGATAGGCCCTCTATCAAGTAGATAGAGGGTAGTTCAGAAACTACCCGTGGCTTTTTTTATATTTCTACAGTGTAAGTTTCATTTTCATTAACTAAGCAATAAACCTTGTTTTCTTCAGGCTTGTAATATAATTTTAAACTTTTAACCTTCAACATCTCTATTTTAGCTTCAAGTTCTGTATATATTTGTTCAAGCATTTTTTCATAGGATACTTGTTTGCCATAAAATTCAACAAACAATTCTGGTTTTAAGGATTTCTTCTTTACTTTTTTCGTTGTTTCTAGTACTATTTTTTCCCCATTGTCAACAATAGTTACAACCTTGTCTTTTAAGTCCTTTGTAGCTTTACTAACATTTTCTTTTGTAATAGTTTTTGATACATCCTGAGCAGCTTTTTTGGCAGCACTTGTAACATCGTCTATTACCTTGTTAATATCCTTTTTTTTACTTACCATTTTTATCCCTCCATATTTTTTATAATGATTATACCATAAATATCCATAATGTTTAGATAAAATTTCTAGAGGCATCGTTTTCAATTTAAAAATTTTTAACTTTTATTTTCTTGTGAAGAGCAAAAGTTTTAAGAATAACAAACTCATAATAAAGTTGTTATATTTTATAAAGGTGCTTCTTAACAATTAATTAATAAAAAAGTTGACAGAAATAGTCGGATTATGTATAATAAGTCCATCGAGATTGTTTCTTAAGTATTATGAAAATAAAAATGCTGTGATAAGAAATAGTAGCATGGGGTAAGCTGACAGAGAAGAATCCTCCTAGCTGAAAGGGATTCTGAGTGTAACTTGTGTGAATGCGTCTTTGAGCACTGCCTCGAACAAAGTAGACGGCAGCGTGTACGCGCGTTAAAGCGTTAAGGTATGTTAGTACCTGATTATGAGATTTCATTACATTTTATTTGTGTTAATGATAATTAGAGTGGAACCGCGGAATATAACTTCTGCCTCTAGGTATTTAGAGGCAGGAGTTTTTTGTTTTTAATCCAGAATTTTCATTTTGATAGTTGCTTAGGAATAAAATCTTTAAATTAATTTAATTTGGAGGTGTTATTTTGAAAATTGAATCACTATTAATTCATGGAGGAATAGATGGGGATGAGCACACTGGTGCTGTTAATGTGCCCATATATCAGACCTCTACTTACAAACAGCCTAAGTTTGGGGTAAACAAGGGATATGAGTATTCTAGAACAGGAAACCCAACAAGAGAAGCTCTAGAAAAGCTAATAGCTGATTTAGAAGAAGGCTACAGAGGCTTTGCATTTGCTTCAGGCATGGCAGCTACAACTGCTGTCTTATCTCTATTAAATGCTGGGGATAAAGTTATAATCCCAAATAATTTATATGGCGGAACCTTTAGGGTGTTGGACAAGGTGTTTAATCACTTTGGTATAACCTACATTATAGTAGATACTTCAAATTTAGAAGAGGTTAAAAACGCAGTAGATGAAGCTGTTAAGGCAATTTTTATTGAGACTCCTACAAATCCTCTTATGGATATAACAGACATAAAAGAAATAGCTAGGATTGCTAAAGAAAATAGTATTTACACTATAGTTGACAATACCTTTATGACGCCTTATCTTCAAAAACCTATTTCTTTAGGCGCTGATATAGTAATTCATAGTTCTACAAAGTATATAGGCGGACATAGTGATGTAGTTTCTGGACTTGTAGTTGTTAGTAATAAGGAATTAGCTGAAAGACTTCATTTTATACAAAATTCCACTGGCGGCGTGCTTGCACCATTTGATTCCTTTTTATTAATTAGAGGTATAAAAACTCTGGCAGTAAGAATGGACAGACACCTTTCAAATGCTAAAATTGTTGCTGAGTTTTTAAAAGACAGAGAGGAAGTAGAGAAGGTTTATTATCCTGGCTTTGTAAGTCATAAAGGTCATGAGATACAAAAAAATCAGGCAAAGGGCTTTGGAGGCATGATTTCCTTTGTACTGAAAGATGGCAATGATTATAAAAAGTTTCTTGAGAGCTTAGAGATGATAACCTTCGGTGAAAGCCTTGGAGGGGTTGAATCCTTAGTGTGCCATCCTGCTTCAATGACACATGGCTCCTTACCATATGATTTAAGACAAAAGGTTGGAATTGTAGATAATTTAATAAGGTTATCTGTGGGCATAGAAAGCTCAGAGGATATAATTAAGGATTTGGAAAATGCATTTAAAAACAGTAGTTTAAAATAAATAATAATTAAAAAAATATAATTTTTGGAGGAATAGCTATGAAAAAGAAAAATTTATTTATAAGCGCAGCATTAGCATTAACAGTGGTTTTAGGTGTTACAGGCTGCACTACAAATACTGGTGGAAATAACGCAGCATCACAAAAAACACCAAGTAATTTATTAGAAACAATTAAAAGTAATGGTAAAATTCGAATAGGTACTGAAGGGACCTATGCTCCCTTTACCTTCCATGATAAAGATGGAAAGTTAACTGGTTTTGATGTAGATATAGCAAATGAGATTGCAGCTCGACTTGGAGTTAAGGCAGAATTTGTTGAGACAAAATGGGATGGAATGTTTGCTGGTCTCGATGCAAAAAGATTTGATGCGGTAATAAATGAAGTTTCAGTTAGACCTGATCGTGAAGCTAAATATGATTTTTCTACTCCTTATATAGTTTCAAGAGCAGTACTTGTTGTAAGAAATGATAATACTGATATTACAAAGTTTGAAGATTTAAAGGGTAAGAAATCTGCACAATCTTTAACAAGTAATCTTGCAGATATAGCTAAAAAATATGGTGCACAAATCGTAACAAGTGATAGCTTTAATCAATCTGTGGACTTATTAACCTCAAAGAGAGTAGATGCTACTATTAATGATAGTTTATCTTACTTAGATCTTAAAAAGCAAAAGCCTGATGCTCCTATTAAGACTGTTGCAGATTACAACAATGCAGAGCAAAGTGCAGTTTTATTTAATAAAGGCAACAAGGAATTAGTGGATGCTGTAAATAAGGCTCTTGCTGATATGAAGGCAGATGGAACCTACTTGAAGATTTCAAATAAATGGTTTGGTACTGACGTTTCAAAATAAAGTGGTGATAAAATGAATTTAGATGAGAATACCTTAAGAATTATAAATATACTAAAAGATTCCTTTTTCCCAATGTTAAAGGCGGGACTGCAGTTTACAGTTCCCCTTACCTTAATATCTTTTATCTTAGGATTAGTTCTTGCACTGCTTACAGCACTAGCAAGATTATCAAGATTTAAGCCCCTTGCATTCATTGCTAGATTTTATGTTTGGATAATAAGAGGAACACCATTATTAGTTCAATTATTTATTATATTTTATGGACTTCCTATGGCTGGAATAACACTTAATGAATTAACAGCTGCGATAATAGGCTTTACTCTAAGTGTAGGAGCATATAATTCTGAAGTTATAAGAGCAGCCATTTTATCTATTCCTAAGGGTCAGTGGGAAGCTGCTTATTCTATTGGTATGACAGATAATCAAGCACTTAGACGAGTAATTTTACCTCAAGCAGCCAGAGTATCAATACCGCCCTTAGCAAATTCTTTTATTAGTTTAGTTAAAGATACCTCACTTGCAGCTACTATTACTGTTGCTGAAATGTTCCAAATAGCGCAGAGGATAACAGCTGCAACCTATGAACCACTTTGGATATATTGTGAAGTAGCAGTAATCTATCTTATATTCTGCACTGTATTATCAGCACTGCAGAATAAATTGGAGAATAGACTGGCACGTTATGTGACAAAGTAGTAGTAAAGGAGAGAAATCTATGATAAATATAAAGAATCTGCATAAAAGCTTTGGAAATAATGAAGTTTTAAAAGGGATAGATTTACAGATAAATAAAGGTGAGACTGCAGTTATAATAGGGCCTTCAGGCTCAGGAAAAACTACACTTCTTCGCTGCATTAACCTATTGGAAATTCCCAGTGAAGGATCCATTTCTATAGGTAAAAATGAACTTGATTTTAATGGAAGCAAGAGGATATCAAATTTTGAGGTAATAGCACTTAGAAAACAGACTGGAATGGTATTTCAAGGCTTTTATCTGTTTCCTCACATGACAGTTATTGAAAATATTATGGAGGGGCAAGTTTCAGTTTTGAAACGATCAAAGAGTGAAGCCCGTGAAAAAGGTCTTAAACTTCTTCAAAAGGTGGGACTTTTAGAGAAAAGTGAATATTATCCTCATGAGCTTTCTGGAGGTCAGCAGCAAAGAGTAGCTATTGCTCGTGCTATGGCTATGGAGCCTGAGGTGCTGTTATTTGATGAACCAACCTCAGCCTTAGATCCAGAGCTTGCTCAGGAAGTGTTAAATGTTATGAAGGAGCTTTCTAAAGAAGGAATGACTATGGTAGTAGTTACCCATAAAATGAGTTTTGCAAGAGATGTTGCACATAAAGTAGTTTTTATGGAACAGGGACAAATTGTTGAAAGCGGAGCCCCTAGTTTCGTATTTGAAAATACCAATAATGAGCGGTTAAAACGCTTTTTAAGCTTGGTTGAGGATTAAAAAAGAATGGTCTATATAATTTTTATTAAAAGAACTCTTAGATTTTTATATCTAAGGGTTTTTTTACATTATATTATGAGCCTAATTATAAATAGAATATTGTATATAATAGTATTAAATAAATTTAACTTTTGTTTTGGAAATAAAAGTGGTAATATAAGAGATATGTGTATTCATAGGAGTTTTAAGGAAATATACTTAGGTTGAATTATTATTTAATTCATCAATCCAATTAAAGAGAAACACTTATAATGTGAATTCGAGGTTGTAATAATGAATATAAATTATGTGTTATTAGTAAGGGCAATATATACAGGATTATTTACTGGAATTGTTATAGCTATTCCAATGGGACCAGCCGGCTTTGAATCTGTACGGTGGACAATTACTAAAGGCCTTAAGTTTGGAGTAGGAGTGGCAGCAGGGTCTTTAATAGCTGATGCTATAGATGTTATGTTAATAAATTTTGGACTCTTAGAGCTAATTGAAACTAATAAGCTTTTAGAAATATTTTTTTGGGAGATTTCAGGAATAATTATATTTTATATAGGTTACAGGGCCTTAAAAAATAGTAAAAAGGACTTAGCTGAAAGAGAAAGAGAAGAAAATACCAGAATCGAAGAGGATATGAAAAAATCTAAAGCAATATTTACTGGTTTTTTAGTTAACATTTCTAATCCTATGACTCACTTTTTCTGGCTTACCTTAAGCAGCACTGTAATAAGAATATGGAGAAGCTACGGCAGATTAGTTTATTTTGTCTTTGCCGTTCTCATGCTTTGTGGTATGTTTTTAAGTCTCTTTGCAATTAATTATTTAGCTTCCCATGGTAAAAAATTTGCTGCACCAAAGGTATCAGGCAAACTTTCATCTGTGTTAAATTATGTGATACTAGCCTTTGGAATTGGCTTTTTCGCAAAAGGAATTTATACCTTAGTTATGTATTTAAAATAATAAAGTAAATCTAATATGAATTTAGCTGCGGCGTATAAATAATTATATATTTTATATGCTGCAGCTTTTTATGTTCTTTTTCATCTATACTTATTGCTTTAAGGATGCCTTAGGAATTTATTAAAAATGAATAATTATTTTCAATATAGGTTAGTATTTTGTCCGCTATGATTTTATGGCCCCTTTCATTTGGATGAATGCCATCCTTACATAAATAGACTGTGTAATTATCTGTATTTAAAAAGCTGCTGCGCACGTCAATAAGATTTGTCTTTGTTTCCTTTGCCAACTTTATTATTGCAGTGTTGTAGCTTTCATGCCAAGAATATATTTTATTTACGCAGCCAAGCCAGGTAAGTATATTTTTAGCATAGGTATCGCTATTCTTGCTAATCCATTTATAATATTTTTCAGGATCTAAGGGCGGCAGGGTCATTAACACAGGAACTATTTTTTTTGTATTTAGATTTTCTATGATATTCTTTAAGGTGCTTTCAAAAACAGCTAAATTTGTATTTGGCTCATGGGAAGTATAAGGACTATTAGCTACTTCTTCCCAGTTAAAATCGCAGTCATTTCCGCCAAATTCTATAATTACAATATCGGGAGTGGTTTTAGTTAGATCCTCGTATAGTCTTTTGGAACCTTTAATTATAGTGCTACCAAATTTCCCTGCATTATATACTACTCCCTTTAATTTTTCTCCTACTATATTGCAAAAGCTATTTTTAATAATTACATATCTGTCCTTATCTTCGTCATAAATAACACCTTTAGAAATGGAATCTCCTAATAAGGTAATATTATATTTTTCTTTAACCATTTTATTCACCATCCTTGCTTATAAAAAATATATAGACAATTATTTTAGCAATATTTATCATGATAGTTATATAACGATATGTAGTTTTGAAAACTATATTACGTTATATTATTATTTTAGTATATATAGTTTAATATATCAAGAGCATATTAAAAAAAATTTTATAAAAAAGAGGCTATCAAATTTATATAATTTGATAGCCAGCATAATTATCTATTATCGATTTTTTCAGGGTACATATCATGGTAGAAAAGTCTTTTTTCTGCAAGCTGAGTCCATTTTGTATTTTCTTTCCCATAATTGCAATATGGATCTATTGAAATTCCACCTCTTGGCGTAAATTTACCCCAAACTTCAATATATCTTGGGTCAAGAAGTTTTATTAAATCTTTCATTATAATATTAATGCAATCCTCATGAAAGTCGCCATGATTCCTAAAACTTAATAGGTAGAGTTTTAATGATTTGCTCTCAACCATAAACTTATCGGGAATATAGGATATATATATTGTTGCAAAATCTGGTTGTCCTGTTTTAGGACATAGACTTGTAAATTCAGGGCAATTAAATTTAACGAAGTAATCATTATCTTGATGCTTATTTATGAAAGTTTCCAATACTGATGGATTATAATCATAATTATACTTTGTACCTTGGTTTCCTAACAGAGTTACTCCTTCTAATTCAATTTCGTTTCTACCAGACATAATTTTACCTCCATGAATGAATTTATCTAAATACCTTTTTGAATCTTTTAATTAATAATATACCAATTATAGATGGAATAATTTGACCAATTGTTATACTAACTGCAAGCACACTATAAGGAAGCTTTAGAAAGAATGAAAGCCAAATTGGTACTACTAATCCTGGAAAAATAATTATTGGAATTGCTATTAGCCATTCATTTAAATTAAATTTTTTAATTAAATAAATACTTGTACTCGTAATTATACCTACTGCTAAACCTCCAAGCATGTCAGGAATACCAAACCCACCCATCAGAATATTGCTAAGCATATTACTTAAGCCTAATGGTAAAATGAGAAAAGGGAAGATATAGCTTAAGGAATATAAAGATGTTGCTAATCTTATTTGGTATTGGCCGAAGGAAAAACTTTGTGTGTAATACATTATAATAATGTATAAAGCCATTACAAGACCAGATAGAGTAAGTTTACGAGTTAGAGTATAATTGCTAGCTAAGTTTTGTTTATTAATCATTAGTTACCTCCTATTTTTAGAAAATAAAAAAGGGCATAACCAGCCCAATAAACAAATAAGCATATTTTTTTACAAAATAAAAAAGGCCTTCTAGACCTTATATTTTCTAAATTAAATACTTAGAATACAATCCTAGTTTTGTTTATAGACAGGATGGTTACGAACTGTCTTTATTTATTTTTCGATTTATTATAGCATCTCAAATATGAAAGTGCAAGTAATAATAAAATGGCTGTGGTTTACTACAGGTGTTATATTTGATAAAATTAAAAATGAATATATGAAAATTTAAATTGAAGATAAATTACTAATTTAATGTAACAGTAGAAATAATAAGAAAGAAATAGGTGAAACAAATGAAAATTCTTTATTATGATTGCTTTTCCGGAATAAGTGGAGATATGAATTTAGGGGCATTAATAGATTTAGGAGTAAATAAGGATTATATTATAAATGAACTTTCTAAACTAAATATATCTGGATATAAAATTGAAGTTTCTATAGATAATAGGAGGGGTATCACAGGAACAAGGGTAGATGTGATACTTGATATTGAAGAAGAACATCATCATCATGAACATAGAAATTTAAAGGATGTAGAGACTATTATTGATAAAAGTTTTTTAAGTGATGATGTTAAAAGCTTAAGTAAAAAAATATTTTTAAAAGTAGCTGCAGCAGAAGCTAAGATTCATGGGAAACCTATAAATGAAGTTCATTTTCATGAAGTAGGTGCCCTTGATTCAATTGTAGATATTGTAGGAGCAGCTATTTGCTTGGATTATTTAAAGATAGATAAGATTCTATCCTCCCCTGTTGAGCTTGGAGGAGGTTTTGTAAAATGCGCTCATGGTATTTTTCCTGTGCCTGCACCTGCCACTACAGAAATATTAAAAAACGTTCCTGTAAAAATGGGAGCTGTAAATTTTGAAACAACAACCCCAACAGGAGCAGCAATTTTAGCAGCTGCCGTCACCGAATTTAATGATAAAAAGGAATTTAAAATTATTAAAATAGCCTATGGTATAGGGCATAGAGATACAGAAATCCCCAATGTTTTAAGAGTATATCTTGGTGAAGTTGTAGCTGAAGATATTCTTAAAAAAGAAGAAAATACTTCAAGAGGAAAAGAAATAGAAGATGCAGTTATGATTGAATGTAACATAGATGATATGAATCCGGAACTTTATGATTTTACAATGGAAAGATTATTCAAAGCTGGAGCTATGGATGTATTTTTAACTCCAATCATAATGAAAAAGGGAAGGCCTGGGATAAAATTAACGGTGCTTTCAAGTGAAGATTTAGAAGCTGAGCTCACTAGTATTATACTGAGAGAAACAACTACACTTGGAGTTAGAAAATATTTAGTTAAGAAAACAATGCTTAAAAGAGAGGGCTCAATTATTAATACTAGATTTGGAGAAATTAGAATAAAAACTTCCTTTTTAAATGGGGAAATCATTAAAGTAAAGCCAGAATATGAGGACTGCAAAAGAATAGCTTATGAGAATAATATACCAATAAGAGTAGTATATGAAGAAGTAAACAACAATTTATAATTTAATTAAGAATGATGAATGATGAATGATAAATGATAATGATGAATGAAAATTATAGTAGTTCATCATTTATCATTAAAAGGAGGTTAAGTCATGAATACTGAAGAATTAAAGAAGTTACTTGAAAATATAAAAAGTGGTAACGTATCAGTTGAGGAAGGTACAGCAAAGCTTAGTGATTTACCTTATAAGGATCTTGGTTTTGCGAAAATAGACAATCATAGAGAATTAAGGGTTGGATATCCTGAAGTAATTTATTGTGAAGGAAAGACTGTAGAGCAGGTTAAGAGTATAGTTGAATTTATGCTTACAAAAAATAATAATATTTTAGGGACAAGAGCAAATGAGGAGATGTATGAGGCAGTTTTAGAAATATGCCCTGAGGCCGAATATAACAAGCTTGGAAGAACAATAACTGTTAAGAAAAAAGATGTGCCACTACCTGATTCATATATAGCAATAGTAACTGCTGGTACTTCAGATATTCCTGTGGCTGAAGAGGCTGCAGTCACTGCAGAAGTTTTAGGTAATAAAGTTCTAAGAGTTTTTGATGTTGGAGTTGCAGGTATTCATAGATTATTTAATAGACTTGACATAATTCAAGGTGCAAAAGTAGTTATTGTTATAGCTGGCATGGAGGGTGCCCTTGCAAGTGTAGTTGGAGGACTTATTGATAAACCTGTAATTGCTGTTCCTACCAGTGTTGGCTATGGAGCTAATTTTGGAGGATTAGCTGCTCTTTTAACAATGTTAAATAGCTGCGCCAGTGGTATAAGTGTTGTTAATATTGATAATGGATTTGGAGCAGGTTACTTGGCCAGTATGATAAATAAGCTTTAGATACATTAAGTACATAAAGTGGTAAATTTTTTAAAATATGTTATACTAATATAGATAAGTAATAAATGTTTTCCTGAAATGAGGAGATATGGATGAATTTTAGAAAACTTACAGCCCTTGTTTTAAGTTTTTCTATGGTCGTTATAAGTGGATGTACGAATTTGAAAAATGAAGATAAAAAGCCTGTTGATAATATACAAGGGAAGATTACGGTTTGGACAGATAAGCAAAATATAAACGAAATAAATCTTTCTATTGGTGGTTTTAAAAAATTGCACGATAAGGCAGTTATTCAAATAGTGGAAGTTAGTGACTCAGATTTAAACAAGAAGCTATCTGATTCAATAAATTTACATTCCGGGATGCCTGATATAATTGTTGTGAAGGATGAAAATGTACAGTTATTTCTAAAGAACTTTTCTGCTGCTTTAGAAGATACTAGTGATGATATTAAAAAGGATAATTATTTGAAATATAAAATTGACAACTTAACGAGAGATAGTAAACTACTGGGTATTCCACTAGATTCTAAACCTGGAGTGCTCATATATAGGAAGGATTTGTTTCTATCTGCAGGGATTAACTCTGAATATATTAAGACATGGCAGGACTTTATTACAGCTGGAAAAAATATTATTAGTAAGGAAAAGGTTCCTATATTGCTACTACCACTAGAGGATGAAGAAACTTATAGGGTTTACTTGAATCAGCTTGGAGGTTCTTATTTTAACAAAACCGGAAAAGCTGTAGTGAATTCAGATACAGCTATAAGAACCTTTAATATATTAAAAAATTTATATGCAGATGGGGGCATTGGAAATACTGAAAGCTTTGCAACTGCATTAGAATTATTTTCTAAGGGTAAGGCAGCTAGTGCAGTAGTGAGCATAGAAGATATAAATAAACTTACTAGTAATCCAGAACTTAAAAATAAATTAGGTATTATGAATTTACCTGCTTTTGAAGAGGGAGGAAACGTGGCTGTCACTACGGGTGGTACTAATTTATGTATTTTAAACTCCAGTTCAAATAAAAGTTTAGCGTTAGAGTTTTCAAAATATGAGGCTGAAAACAGAGATAATATAAAGTCCCTTCTAGAAAAAGGAATGATGTTCCCAGCTTATAATAATTTTTATACTGAAAATTGGTTTTTAAAGACGGATGCTGCTCTAGGCAATATTAAGTTATGGAAGTTATTATCTGATGAAGCAGATGATATTTATACCATAAATTACACTGATAAGTTTAATTCCGTAAGTTCGGCTATTATCCCCGCCCAGCAGTCAATCATATTAAAAGGTGCGGATAGTAAAAGTACGTTGGATGATTTACAAAAAAGACTTGAAATTTTAAAATAAAAAAATCAATGGAAAAGTGAAGTTCACCTACAATGGTTAGTTAAAAAACTAAAATCAGAGGTGAACTTCACTTTTATTACAGTCCATTTTTAATTTTCATAAACTGCTTTATAGGCTTCCAAGGTTTTTTCAGCCGTTTTTAACCAGGAAAAATCTTTAGCTCTAATTAAGGCCTTTTCACTATATTCTTTTTTTAATTCATCATTATTAACAAGCTTTATAATAGCTTCACTTAGCTCACCTTCAACATAAGGGTTTATCAGTATTCCTGCATCCTTTATCACTTCAGGAATTGAGGTTAAATTAGAAGTAATGACAGGGGCACCGCAGCTCATTGCTTCTAAAGGCGGAAGACCAAAACCTTCATACAAAGATGGATAAACAAATACTTCACAGGCACTGTATAATATAGGAAGATGAGCTTCTGGAACAAAACCTGTAAAAATAATTTTAGAGGCAGCATGAAGGTTACAAGAAAACTCATTTAACAATTGACCTTCATCTCGTTTCTCGCCTACAATTACTAAGTTTATATCACTATTAAATTCTTCATATATTTTAGAAAAAGATGTAATTAAGGCCTTTACATTTTTCCTGGCACTAAAGCCTCCTATATACAGTATAAAGGGCTTTGTAATATTATAAACTGATGATAAAAGTTTTTTGCAGTAATCTTTATTTAAGGGCACATATTTACTGTCAGCAGCTAGTGGAGTGACAAAAACCTTTTTCTCATCAATAGGGAAAAATCTCAATATATCTCTTTTAGACCATTCTGAAACTGTTAAAATCCCATCACTCATATCCAAAACCTTTGGAACTTCCTTTAGGAATTTAAGCAGATAGCCTTTTCCTACAGTCTCAGGCATTATATAGGGAATTAAATCATGAATAGTGACTATCCTTTTACAGCTAATATTTTCACTTAAACCTATACCGTTTTGAGGGACATGAAAAATGTCCATTTGCTCATCCTTAAGATTATGAGGAAAGTAATTTTGCTCAAAGAATCTATGATGTTTTTTTGACGCCATTATAACCTTTGTATTATTATTTTGAAATTCAGTATAATTTTCTCCAGACCAATATATATGATAGTAGTTTTCTTTATCTTGTTTTAGCAAATATCTTAATAATTTATCTGTATAAGTACCAATTCCAGTTCCGTTATACCAATTGATACCTCGAGCATCAATTGCAATCCTCATCAAACCCTCTCCCATAAATTGTTTAGTATCTAGATAAAAAAGTATATATATTATAAATATTAATCTCCTATAAAAAGAGTTCCATGTGAAAAAGCTTAATTTTCCTAGAATAAATGAATTAAAAGTAGGTATCACACACTTAAATATAAGCTCATATAATAAAATTAGAATACTATTTTGGAGGAACTTTTTTGGATATAGAAGGACTCAGACGGACTATAGAAACAAGCTATGGGATGAGTATTTATTACATTGAAAAAGTAAAAAATGTTTATAGAATTAGGACAGATGACACTGATTATTGTCTTAAAATGATTAAATACAGCTTTCCTCATTTTTGGTTTATTTTAAATGCCATTAAACATCTGCAAAAGAATGGGTTTGAAAAAGTTCCAGATATTATTTGTAAGTTAGACGGTACTGATTTTATTAGCCTTGATAACTATAATGCCTACTTAACAAAATGGATTAGTGCTAGAGAATGTAATTATGATAATCCCCTTGATGTAGCAAAAGCTTCAATAAAATTAGCAGAGCTTCATGATAAAAGCCAGGGGTTTTGTGTAACTGAAAAGATGCAGCCTAGAGTGTATTGGTATAAATGGGTAGATAATTTTAAAACTAGGAAAGATGAAATATTAGATTTTAAAAAAAGAATTGAAGTTAAAGAAAAGAAAAGTGAGTTTGATTATCTATATTTATCAAAAATGGAAGATGAATTAATAAAAGCAGATAGTTCCATAGAAAATTTACTAAAAAGCTCCTACTTTGAAAAAGTAAAGGAAGATGAGGCTAAAAATGGATTTTGTCATCATGATTACGCCCACCATAATTTACTTATTGAGGATTCAGGAGCTATGAGTATTATTGATTTTGATTACTGCATATTGGACATTAATCTTCATGACTTATCAAGTCTTCTTTTAAGAAAGATGAAAAACGGAAAGTGGGATGTAGGTGAAGCACTTTTTATTCTAGATAACTATAGTAAAGTTAAAGAAATAAATAATAAGGACATTCCCATAATGAGCGCCTTTATGGAATTTCCGCAGGATTATTGGCAGACAGGAATACAATATTATTGGGAAGAACAACCTTGGGGGGAGGACTTTTTTATTAAGAAATTAAAGAAAATCTATGAAGACGAAGAAGAAAAGCAGGATTTTCTAGATGAGTTTTGTGATTTAAGATATAATGCATAAACACTTAAAATTGGAGGATTTTATGGAAAATGAGATTAGGGAAGAAAAAAATAAAGTAGATAACCTTATAGATAGAGATATTGATTTAGATGAATATGACTTAAGGTTAGATGAGCTGAAGAATTCAATTAAGAAGCTTAAGAAACTAAAGAAGAAACATGAAAAATATATTAAGCTCGAAGAAGAAAAGGAAAGTATACTGAGAAAACTTGAAAAAGAAAGTAAAAGTAATAAGCATAGACATAAGTAGAGGTGTTTATATTGATAAGAGATGAGCTTTATAAATCATTTAAAGATTTTCTTTATATAAAAGATATTAAGGTATTAGAAAGTGAGATAAGTGAGTTAAAAACTATAATCAACATAAATGAAGAGGAGCTATTAAATCAGCTTTTTATTATTAGTGAATTTCATAAAAAAACTATGGGGTATAAGGGATATATGGGACTTAGATTAGATAACAAAACAGGAAGTCAGTTAGAACAATATAAAGTTAACACTAAGAGATTAAAAAGATATCTAAAGAATATACGAATAAATTCTGCAAGCAGTGATTTTGAAAGAAAGCTTTTAAAAATAGGTTTTGAATACTTAAAAAGATGTGATAGTTGTATAAGTGAAATAATGAATGCAGGTTATATGGACCTTATTGAAAGAAGTATGAAACGGACAGAAATTTGCATAGTTAATCCTAACTTTAGTAATTTAAGCAAAAATGATAATATTATTGAAATTGGAAGCTTAAATAAATGCAGCTATAATAATGTTGAAATGGATTGCTTTTATCTTTTAAGTAAGTTTAGAAAGAGAAATATAAGTCTTGATTACAAAGCCTTAGTAAAAAAGTTTTGTGAATATGAAGACTTAAACGAAAATAGTTTAAGATTTATTCTAGCTCTTTTATCCTATCCTTCTGAATTCATAAGATGCTCAAATAGATATAGGGAAAAGTCAAAGGACTGGAGTGAAGAAGAATATGGAGAAAGACTTAATACAGCAATATTAAAGGATGGGGAAGTGCTATTTTAGAGAGGTGTTATTATGCTTGAAACAAGATATAGGGATAAAGGCTTTTTATCAAAATATGATCTTTCCATAGAGCTTTTTAATAAGTTTAATTTAAGGGTAAGTGATGTTGTTCCATTAAGAAATGTATATATTATTTCAACAGATAAAGGGGAAAAGGTTTTTAAAAAAATCGATTACTCACTTGAAGATTTGGAATTTATTCAAGATGCCTTAAAGCAAATAAAAAATAATTTCAAAAGAGTTATTGATTTTGATTTAAATAAAGATGGTAAACCCTATACTAGGTGGAATAAGGACATATATTGTGTAATGGACCTAGTACCGGGAAGGGAATGTGATTTTAACAATCTTATTGATTTAAGTATCGCCTCAAAGGGTCTTGGAGAACTTCATAAAGCTGCTGTGTCAGTAAATAAAACTTTTCTTAGGAAAAATGCTGTAGGCAAAATAATAGATACTTTTAAAAGAAAGCTTCTTGAGCTGGAGCTTTTTAATTCAATAGCACAGATGCACGGATATAAAACAGATTTTGACAACATTTTTTTAGATAATTACCTATATTATATTGAACAAATAAAAGAAAGTATAAAGTTTTTAGAGCATTCGCCCTATAAAGAATTGTGCGGGGAAGAAAAAAACATAGTCCTGTGCCATCATGACTTAGCCTATCACAATATAATTATTAATGAAGAAGAGGCTTATTTTATTGATTTTGATTTTGCTGTGGTAGACCTAAAAATTCACGATGTATGCAATCTTATGAATAAGTCCATCAAAAATTTTGCTTTTGATATAGAAAGGGCTGAGTCCATTATAAAAAATTATAACAAAACTAATTCTATCGAAGATAAGGAACTTAAAGTGCTTTATGGGATGCTGCTTTTCCCTGAGGACTTTTACAGCATTTCTAAAGATTATTATACAAGGCGTAAGGATTGGGAAGAAGAAGTCTTTCTTGATAGACTTATTAAAAAGGTATCTTACAAAGAAGAAAGATGTGAGTTTTTAGAAGATTATAAAGAAAAGTTTGCAACCTAACTAAAGTAGCTGGCACAAAATATATATCATAAAAACAGCTGCAATAACTAAAATATACTACATGAGCTGATCACAGCAAAAGAAGCTCTAAGCTCAGAATAGCCATAAAACCAAGTGTTGACCTAAATTCATTACATTCAGACGAACAACACTAAGGCTTTGTGGCTATTCATTCATTAGGAGCTTCTATACTGGGCAGTTTATTTAACATATTTCTAATAATGTGTCCAAGTCCTCTATAGTAATAATGTTCTTGTTAAAATCTATAATACCTTCTTCTTTCATCTTTATAAGTTCTCTTGATAGAGAGGGTCTTTGAACGCCAATTTTATCTGCCCAATCTTTTTTTGTCATTGTAAGTTTTATGCTTAAGGAATTTTGTTCTTTATATTGCAAAATAAGATACTCACAAATTTTTTGCCTTATAGTTTTAAGAGTAACTTCTTTAAGCTTTAAGTTAAGAATCATAGCCTTATTAGAAATAATTCTTAAATATTCACTTAAGAAGCTTTCACTTTTTTGGCATAAGCTTATAACAGAGGCTTTGTTCATTAGTAAGACAGTAGATTTAGTTTTAGATATAGCATTTATAGGCGATGCATTTGAATCTGCAAATATAAGCATTTCTCCAAAGATATCTCCTCTTGTAAATTCAGCAATGGATAGTATTTTACCAGAAGCATCTATTTTCTGAATCTCTACATTGCCTTCAAGTATTAAGTTCAGTGTACTGCAGGTATCTTCCTCTGCTAAAATTACGTCACCTTTTCCATAACTTTCAAGTTTATAAGGTATAGTATTGAAAAGTCTTTTAAAGTCTTCTTCTGAAAAAGTCTTAAACAAAGTTGTATTCTTAATAACAGCTATATAATCTTGTATACTCATAAAATATCATCCTTTAAAATATTGTATAATAATTATAAGGCATAAAAGTGTATTATGGCAAGATAGTGTAACCTTGGTTACCGATTATTTAATATAGATAGTCTATAATTAGATTATAAAAGGAAAAAGAAGTGTTGGAGGGGATTATTAATGGCAGTAAGAAAGATCGTTTCTATAGATGAAAGTAAATGTAATGGTTGTGGACTTTGCATACCAAATTGCGCAGAAGGAGCTCTTGCAATAATTGACGGAAAGGCAAAGCTAATGAAAGAAATATATTGTGATGGCCTAGGTGCCTGTCTGGGACATTGTCCTCAGGATGCTATTACAATAATAGAAAGAGAAGCAGATGATTTTAATGAAGATGCTGTAGAAGAAATGCTTAAGGCTCAAGGTAAAACTTTAAAGAACTCACATAAGGATATAAGCAGTGGGTGTCCAGGAAGTGCTGTAAGGCAATTTGGTCATGCAGAGGCTCATAATCATGAGGGAGGCTGCCCAGGAAGTAGAATGAGAATGATTCAAAGAAAAGAAGTAGTAGAGGATGACAATGTTAAATTAACTTCTAAGCTAAGACAGTGGCCAGTTCAGCTGCAACTTGTACCAGCTTCAGCTCCATATTTAAAGAATGCTGATCTTTTAGTTACCGCTGATTGTGTTCCTTTTGCTTATGCAAATTATCATAATGATTTTCTAAAGGATAAGGCTGTTGTAGTTGGATGTCCTAAGCTTGATGATTCCATGTATTATGCTAAAAAGCTTCAAGATATTATTAGCTTAAATGATTTAGAAAGTATTACAGTACTTAGAATGGAAGTTCCTTGCTGCAGCGGAATTGCTCAAGCAACCAAAATTGGAAGAGATAATTCAGGAATAAACATTCCAATTAAGGTTGTAACTATCAGCATTGAAGGAGAAGTTCTTAGAAAAGAGTATATTTAAATATAGAAAAGGCAATCTTTCATTTAACTTGAGATTGCCTTTTTTAACACTTACTTTTCAAATTCAGTTAAATGCTTCCAGTATCTCTTTGGCATATTTCTCTTTTGATAAGCTGGATTAGTTCTTTCTGCAATTGCAATAGTATTGAAGAAATCCTTCCAAAGACTTTCATAAAGTTCAGGTTCTTCTTTTATTGTTATAGAATCTACATTTTCTGCAGTAAAAGTAGTTAAAATCCACTCCTTTTTATTATAGAATACTGCTATGTTTCTTTTGAGGTCATGGATGATCCACCTTTCATTGGGGAGCCTTTCAGAAAAATGAGGTGCTAATAAACCTATAATATTATGATCAGGCTCAACAGAAGAGTAATACATATTTGTTATAAATTTAAATCTAACAAAGCCGAGCATTCTATGACATTCATTGGTAACCTTATTGCTTATATTATGTATATTTAATACAACATCTTCATGTAAGTGAAGATTAACTTTACCACCTATTTTAAAACCAAGCTTTACATAATTATAGATTAAACTGCAGCAGCCATCTATTTCTGAAAGATAAACATGGTAAATTAACTCTAAAGCTCCAGTAGAAATCTTGTTTTTAATAGCAGTATAAACTTTAGAACTTTTTACTTCATTAGTTTCTATATACTTAGGCTCTGTAAGGAGAGTAGGTTGAAACTTACTTAAAGGGATTATTTCTTCAACTTTTTCTTTCATGTAATAGGCCTCATAAATAGAGGTTAAAAGACCTTCAAAGCTTCCATCAAATATGTAACATATCATAATTAAATCTCTCCTGTAATACTTGAAAATGAATCTTCTGTTTTATATATGGCAGGAACACCTGTAAAAAAAGTTAACTGCTCATACTTAGGATTCTCCAAGTAATTCAAATCAAGCTTTGGAGAAAGCCTCTTTCTTATAAAATCTTCTTTAAAAGCTATATCTCCATAATATTTACCACTACATGTAATGAAATATTGAGCCCGTTTAAGAACTACTCCTAATTTTCTTAAATCGTCAAAGGTCAAATTATGAACCATCCTAGCTGCGGTAATCCTTTTTACAGATCTTACACCAATACCTGGTATTCTAAGAAGGAGTCTTTGAGAGGCAGAATTAATTTCTATAGGAAAATGTGATAAATTACTTAAGGCCCAATCAGTTTTTGGATCAAAATTTATATCTAAGTTTGGCTTATTGGCATTTAACAGTTCTCCTGCCGAAAAGCCATAAAATCTTAAAAGCCAGTCTGCCTGATATAGCCTGTGCTCTCTTAAAAGCGGAGGATTTATTATGGAAGGAAGCTTTGGATTACTGTTTACAGGAACGTAGGCTGAATAATACACCCTTTTAAGATTATAATTATTGTACAAGTTCTCAGACAGCTTCATTATTTTAAAATCTGAATCCTTTGTTGCACCAATTATAAGCTGAGTACTTTGGCCAGCAGGTACAAAGCTTGGAGCATTTTTGAAAAACTTCTTTTCTTCCACATTAGAAATAATCTGGGAATCAATATATGCCATCGGCTTTAATATAGAATAACTGCTTTTTTGTGGAGCTAAAAGCTTTAAACTTTCATTAGAAGGAAGTTCCACATTTACACTTATTCTGTCAACTAGTTCTCCAGCCCTTCTAATAAGCAGCTCATCTGCACCAGGAATAGCCTTTAAATGTATATAACCATTAAAATTATAAGTTTCTCTTAGAAGGGTTACAGTTCTAACCAAAAGTTCCATTGTATAATTAGGATTCTTAAATACGGCGGAGCTTAAAAATAAGCCTTCAATATAATTTCTTTTATAAAAATTTATGGTTAAATCAGCCACTTCTTCAGGGGTAAAGGCGGCTCTAGAAACGTCATTTGATCTTCTGTTAATGCAGTAAGTACAATCAAATATACAATAATTTGTTAAAAGTATTTTAAGAAGAGAAATACACCTTCCATCTGCTGCAAAACTGTGACAGATGCCGCTTTCACTTGCATTTCCTATACCAAAAGCCTTATTTTTTCTGCTGCTTCCGCTGGAGGAACAGGAGACGTCATATTTAGCTGCGCCAGAAAGTATTTTTAATTTTTCATTAAGCTCCATACTTTTCATCCCTTAAAATTAAAGTTATATTATAAATAGTATAGCAAACATGTGTTCGCGTGTAAAGATTATTTTATTTATTAATTTCGGAAAATAAAGTGAAAAGGTAAATTCCAAATGTAAGACTAAATTCTATGAAGATATTTTAAAGTTTCATGTTAAGATAATTATTACATATGTAAAAAAATATGGTAGTATTAGAATAAGCTTCATATAACATTTATATAAATTAAGCTATACATTAAATATCATTTAAGAAATTTAACAATATTAAATAAAGAATTTAAATTATTTTATTATCTATGAGTCCAAACAATTGATAATTTTTTGGTTCAATATAAGGAATACAAGGAGGTAAAATGAAAAAGCTAACATTTAAAAACATAACGGGTATTTTATTGATTTTACTTGGTATCTATAGTATTGTTTACTGCTTTAGTATTATGATTTATAGGGTGAATTTTTCGAAATTTTTCCTGTTACTTGGAGTAGTATTGATAATTATTGGACTGATCATAGTATTCTTTAAGGAAATATATTTACCTCAAAAGTTAAAATTTATACTTAAACCAATTAAAATTTTACTTATTTTTACAATTGTAGTTTTCATTATTATTGAAGGCTTAATAATTTATAATGGATGTAAAAAAGATACTGCGGCTGTGGATTATTTGGTTGTTCTAGGTGCTGGCTTATGGGGAGATACGCCTTCACTTGCACTTCAAGAAAGATTAGACGAAAGTATTAAGTTTATTAAGGAGAATCCCCATATTAAGGTAGTCTTATCCGGTGGTAAAGGTCCTGGAGAAACCATTACAGAAGCAGAAGGCATGAGAAGATACTTAATAAGCAAAGGTATTGATAATAAGCTTTTAATCAAAGAAGAAAAATCAACAAATACAAAAGAAAATATGCAGTTTAGTAAAAGCCTTTTAAAGGAAATTGATGGTAGAGAAAATTTGAGAATTAAAATTGTAACTAACAACTTTCACATGTTTAGAGCAAAGCTTATTGCAAGAAATAGTGGGTTTACAGCTTTCGGACAGCCAGCTGAATTATTTGCACCACTTATTCCTATGTACTATACAAGGGAATGTTTAGCGGTTATTAAAACCTTGATATTTGATTTAAGGTGAATATGAATTTAGGAGATAAGAACTATTTAAACAACTACTTTAAATAGTAAAGCATATTATTCTATTGTATAATTATCTAGTTAAATACTCGGAAGTTAGGAGAGCATCAATGGGGGAAAATACTAGTAAGAAATCCTTGCAGGAAATACGAAAAAAGATTTATTCCATGATCCTGCCAATAACTATAGCAAGTGTGCTAGAAATGGCAACTGGGCTTGTGTCTATGGCTATGATAGGAAGAATTGGAACCAATAGCTCTATTGCAGTAGATGCAATAGGCATTAGCTCTAGAATTACACAAATTGTTTGGGCACTTTTTAAGGGAATAACAACTGGTGCGGCTGTATTTGTAGCTCAGGCCTATGGTGCCAATAATCATAGAAAGCTAAAACAAGTTATAAAACAAACATTAATTTCATCAATATTCTTAGTCATTATTCTTCAGCTAATTATTTATTTTAACTCAAATCAATTATTAGGCATATTTAATCCAAGTGAGCATCTTATGCAAAATGCAGTATTATATTTAAAAACAGTATCCTTTGGATTGCCTTTTCTAACAATAATGCTTGCAGTAGCTGCAAGTCTTCAAGGAATGGGAAATGCGAAAACCCCAATGATAATAGGTTTAATTGTAAATATTATCAATATTATATTAAGTTACTTATTAATATTTGGTCGCTTAGGAATGCCTGCCTTAGGGCTTAAAGGTGCAGCTATTGCTACTGTTTGTGCTCAAATCTGCGGTGCCTTATTAGGTCTTTATGTACTACTAAGTAGTAATGGAGTCTTAAGCTCAGAGATAAATAAGAACTTTTTTAAGGTGGACATAAAGCAAGTTATTGAAATTTATAAGGTAGGTATTCCAGCGTCTATGGAATCAATATTTTGGCAGATAGCTGCAATAATACTTACAAAGTCAATATTAACCTTTGGAGAAACCACCTTTGCGGCACATCAGTTTGGACTTCAGGCTGAATCTATATCCTATGTACCTGCAGCAGGCTTTGGGGTTGCAGCAACCACCTTCATTGGACAGGCCTTAGGTGCGAAAAATAAAGAACAAGGGAAAGCCTACTTAAAAGAGACTCTTAAAGGAGCTATTTTGGTAACTTGCTTTTGCTCTGCAATTTTAGTTTTCTTTCCAAAAATATTAATGTCTATGCTGACACCGAATGCGGAAATTATTAATTTAGGAGCAAAATATTTAATTATAATGGGCTTAGTTCAATTACCTCAGAATATATCTGGTGTTATTAATGGTGCCTTAAGAGGAGCAGGTTATACTAGAATACCTATGTACATAGCTGCAGCAGGTCTTTGGGGGATAAGAGTGCCCTTTACTTTAGCCCTTACTTATATATTTCATCTTTCTATAATAGTAATTTGGATTATTATGGGCTTAGATTTGATTTTTAGATTTTTATTAAGCCTAATTATATATAGAAAGAAAGATATCTATAATAGAGAATTAGTTTTTAAAGAATAAAAAATGCAGGAGGAGATTTTATCTAATCCTGCATTTTTATTATATTATTTTAATTATAAATGGGAGAATAAAATATATTTTAAATTATAATTTAATTATTTATTATCTTATTATAGGCAAGTAAGGTTTTTTCAGCTGTTTTATTCCAGCTTAGTTCTGAGCTTCGTACAAGGCCTTTAATAATAAGGCTATCTCGAAGCTTCTTATTACAAAGTACTTCATACATAGAGCTGCATAGATCATCTACGTTATGTGGATTAATAAATACTGCAGAGTCTCCTAAAACTTCTGGAATAGAAGTAACGTTTGAAGCAATTACAGGTATACCACAAGCCATTGCTTCAACTGGAGGAAGTCCAAAGCCTTCATAAAATGAAGGATAAGCTAGAAGTTTAGCAGCGTTATAAAGGTATGGAAGATGCTCTATTTCAATAAACCCTGGAAAGAGTACCTTATCTTCAAGGCCTAAATCTATTGCCCTTTTTTTATATATACAATAGGATTTACCTTGTTTGCCAGCTATAACAAGCTTTATATCTTGTTTATATTTAGTTACAAGCTTACTGAAGGCTTCAATTAGACCAACTATATTTTTTCTTGGACTGAATCCGCCCACGTATAATATATAATCACCAGTAATTCCATACTGATTTTTAATAATAATACTTGACTGTTCTTTATCTATGGGAAAATATATTTCTTCTGCTGCAAGATAGGTTACGTAAATTTTCTCTCTAGGAAAACTAAAGTAATCTGCAATATCATTTTTAGAATACTCAGAAACAGTAATTATTCCATCACATCTTTTGACAATATCAGGCATTTCATCATTAAAGATCCTTAGATATGTGTCCCCAACAGTTTCAGGCATCTTATAGGGTATAATATCGTGCAAGGTGATAGCAAAAGGTAAAGTCTTTTCTTCTGGTAGCCCAACCCCATTTTGGGGTACATGATAAAGTTCCATATCTTTATCTACAAGTATATTTGGAATATTTACCTCATCCCAAAAGCTATTTTTATTTCCTTCACTTATATTTTTTATATGAAAATTATCATTAAAAAGAATATCACAATTTGAACTCTTAGGCATAAAAAGCAGATATTCATTTATCTTCTCTAATGAATTTAAAGCTGAAAGGAGTTGATAAGTATAGGTGCCGATTCCAGTTCCTCTATACCATTTAGCTGCCCTTCCATCTATTCCTAATTTCATATGAGTTTCCTTTCAAAATGATTATATTTTATTATATTATCAACATGTAAAAAGTGTTAATAATTGAGTAATTAGCCACATATAAATTATATAGAGGCTTTGATTTGTTATATAAATACAAAATGGAGAAGGAGGGCGGTGAGCAAAATGATGAGAGAATTTGAACTTGAGAGGCAGTTTAATATTGAAATTGAAAGCATTAAACCAAATAAGGGAGTTTATTTGCTTAAAACTAATATGGGAATAAAATGTTTAAAGAAAATAAACTATGGCACTCAAAAATTACTTTTTGTTTATGGTGCCAAAGAACACCTTATTGAAAATGGGTTTCCAAGAGTAGATAGATACTGTTTGAATATAGACGGCAATCCTTATGCCCTGGTTAATGAAGATATATATACTCTGTCAGAATGGATAGAAGGACGAGAATGTGACTTTTATAATAAGGATGACTTAGTGATTGCTGCCAAAAACTTAGCATTGATGCATATAGCATCAAAAGGCTTTGATCCACCAGAAAATAGTAAGCTTAAAAGTGATTTAGGCAGATGGCCCCACTTGATGGATAAGAGAATAAAATCCTTTGAAAAAATGAGGGATATGGTTAGGAAAAAGAATAATAAAACTAACTTTGATCTAAATTATATCAAATCTATGGACTTTTATAAAAATTTAGGTAAAAGAGCTATGAAGGTTATGGATAATTCTGACTATATGGAATTATGTATAATTGCAGATGATGAAAAAGGGTTTTGTCATCATGATTATACCTATCACAATATAATAATGGATAATGAAAACAATGTGCATGTTATAGACTTTGATTATTGCAAAAAAGAGATAAGAGTTTATGATCTTTCACTGTTTATAATTAAAGTACTAAAAAGGTTAGATTGGAATATAGAATATGCTCAGCTTATTATTAATGCCTATAATGAAATATACCCATTAAAGGATAATGAATACAGAGTATTATTTGCATTCTTACTATTCCCTCAAAGATATTGGAGGCTTGCTAACAGATATTATTATAATGAGGTAAATTGGGCACAAACTACTTTTAATAATAAAATAGAGGAGCTTATTTTAGAACAGGAAAAGTATATTAATTTTATTGAAGAGTTTAAAGCACTATATGATCAAAAGGATTAATTTGTTAATAAGTGCCGCCCCGCTGTCAAAAGACATATTTCACCATTAGGTTTTTTGGCACCAGGGCGGTATTTTATGTTTTTATTTTATGCAGTGCACAACTACAGTCAGCATCTCATAATATATAGTATTAAGCTATAAAGTGGAGATGAGAGTATGGAAATAGGCGATACAGTGGTTAGAAAATCCTATGGTAAAGATATTACCTTTAAAATAATAGATATTAAAAAAAATGAAAGCGAAATTATTTATACCCTTAAGGGGATTAATTTAAGAGTAATTGCAGATGCCCCTTTAGAAGATCTAGAAGAAGTTTTAGAAAATACCCTTGGTGAAAAAGAAAAAATTTTAAACCGAAAGGTGAATACTTCTATAAAGAACATAATGATTGGCAGATTAGATATAAGCAAGTCCTATAGAAGCCCCAAAATAGCTGTAAATAAGGAATTGACCTTTGGAAGGCCAGGTAAGATACTCCATATTGATGGTGATGCGGAATACCTGGAAGTCTGCCTTAAGGTTTATAAAAAACTGGAGCTTGAAGCAATTGGGACGGTAATAGCCGAGAAAGATCAGCCTACCGAAGTATTGCAGCTAGTAAAAAAAATAAGGCCTGACATAGTAGTTATTACTGGTCATGATGCAATTACTAAAGGAAGTGTGGACTTTTCTGATATAAATAACTATAGAAATTCCAAATTTTTTGTTGATACCGTAAGTGAACTAAGAAATTATGAACCAAACTATGATGATTTAGTCATTTTCGCTGGGGCTTGCCAAAGCCATTATGAGGCAATTTTGGATGCTGGTGCTAATTTTGCCAGCTCGCCATCTAGAGTCCTAATTCACTGCCTAGATCCAGTATTCGTTTGTGAAAAAGTAGCCTATACAAATATTGAAAAGGTGGTATCTATTCAGGAGGCCTTAGAAAATACAATAACAGGAACTAAGGGAATAGGTGGACTGCAAACAAGAGGAAAATATAGAGAGGGTTTTCCTAAATCCTCCTATGCATAAAAAAGATTAAAAATCTTGCATATATCTGTAAATTGCGGAAATAATAATATTGTACTTATGTAATATATTTTCGTAAAATTTACTTTAAGTCATAAGTACGGATGCTATTTAATGTATAGGATCCCAATGACTTGAAGTATTATTTTTTCTGTTTACAGAAATTTAATATTGACAAAACAGATTGTTAACTGCTAAAATATTTAGTTCATTTGACAAGTAATGTGTTTTGCAGTATAATTACAATGTAGAAAGAGGGTGTTTAATGTGGAAAAAAGAAATGTGCTAGCTTCTATAAGAATGGACATTGAAAACCATATTGGCGAACAAGTTACTTTAAGAGCAAATGGCGGTAGAAGAAAGGTTTTAGTCAATAAAGGAACTATTGAAAAAACTTATCCAAACATCTTCGTCATTAGATTAGATCAGGACACCCAAAGGACAGTGACATATAGTTATTCAGATGTTTTGACAAAAACAGTTCAAATAGTGTTTGCAGGATGAGCGGGCTAATTAATTAGTACCGCTTAAATTTTACCTTTTACTTTTTTAACAAATTGTTTTTCTGAGTATATATTTAGTTAATATGTAAGACTTATCATTAAAACATAAAATAAATAGGAAATTGTTTTCCTTCCCCATAGATCTGATATAAGCAGTTGGTTGATCCCCCTTCCAGCTGCTTATATTTTTTATTATAAAATATATAAAAAAAGAAAGATGGTGGGTGCCCATCTTTCAACTATGGTATAAAAGGGTATTGAGAATTTATGAGAGGTTATATGGTCAATAACCAAGTATTATATTATGACAAAACAGATAGCTTGTCAATATAAATGAGGTGGAAAAACAGATAATTTATCATTAAATTATTTTTAATTGTCATATTTTTATTCTATAGCTTATATAAATTAATAGTAGGTATTTTATGGGAGGGATAATTTAAATGGCTATAGACCTTGTTAAGGAAAGCATAGAGTGTGAGCAGCTTCTAGGAGAGAATACTGCTGATACAGTCATAAAAGGAGAATATGTAATTCCTGATACTCATCCAGATGTGTATCAAATATTAACGCTTGATGCTAAGCCAAGCATAGTAACTAAAGAAGTAATGCAGGACAAGATATACCTTGAAGGACAGATACAATATAATGTTCTCTATCTAGCAAAAGAGGACGAAAATAGAAGCGGTGTCCATAATGTTTCCTATACCTCGAAATTTTCAAACAGCATTGAACTTGAAGGTGCAAATAGAGCTATGCCATGTGAAGCAGAATGCTACATAGAGCATATGGAACCAGTTATTATTAATGAAAGAAAGATTGCTGTAGAGGGAATAATCAAATTAAAATCCTCTGTATACAAGAATTATAACTTTGAAATAGTAAAGGACTTAAGAGGACTTACAGATGTGCAGGTATTAAAAGATACAGCTTCATTGGACAAAATTGTAGGCAGTGTGGAAGGCGAAATGGTAGCTAAGTCCCACCTACAGATACCAATGGATAAGCCGCAAATTGGAACTGTTTTAAAGTGTGATGTTAATTTGCATAAGAAAGAAACAAAGTTATTAGAAGGAAAAGTTAACTTATCTACCTTTGCTCGATTTGAGATTCTATATAGGGGAAAGGATGCAGAGGATATTTTCAGTATTCAAGATGATGTCCTTGCAAGTAAAGAAATAGAGCTTGACACTATAAATTCTTTTATGCAGAGTTTTACCGACTTTAATGTTGATGATATGATTTATGATATTAAAGAAGATGACTTAGGAGAGAAAAGAATAGTAGATATTGAAGCATTAATAAAAACTAATACAAAGGTTATGAGTAAAGAGCATATGGATACTATTGAGGACGTTTATTCTCCTTCCATGGTTATGAATATGGAAAAGAAGAATTATGACCTTAATGTTATGCATGGCCATGCCTCAAATGAAGCTATAGTTAAAGGAAATATAGAAATTCCAGAAGATTTTCCAAAGCCTGCTTCAATAGTATTGACCACAGGTAACGTGTGTGTAACAGATAAAAAACTAGTGGAAGATAAGGTTATCGTGGAAGGCCTTTTAAATGTGGAAGTGCTATATCGAACAAATGAAGATGAAAAAGCTGTCTTTGTAATAAAGGATGAGATCCCCTTTACTACTTCAGTTGAAGTCCCTGGAACTAAAATAGATATGCAATGCATGGCTAAGGCAGGTCTTGAGAATATTGAATCTCAAATAGAAGCAAATACAATTGGGGTTAAGGCTATAGTTAGTGTTTATGGAAGAGTAAATTACTTGGCTAATAAAGAGTTTCTTGTTAATGTTATTCCAAACGAGGCAGAAAAGCCAATGAAGAAAGCTAGTATTACAATATATGTTATACAAAACGGGGATAACCTTTGGAAAATAGCAAAGAAATATAATACTACCGTTGATGCTCTTATTCAAATAAATGAGCTTGAAAATTTAGATAGTCTAAAGATTGGTATGAAGCTCATTATTCCAGGAAGAGCCATAATATAAAATTTATAAATCTAGGTTTTAGATATATAATATTATGTTATAATAAAGATAAATTATAATAACCTTCTTTGATAAACAAAGAAGGTTATTTATTTTTAAGTAGAAGGTGAAAAAATGAGTCTACAATTTATTTTTGGCCGGTCAGGATATGGCAAGAGCACCTATTGTCTTAAGAGTATTAAAGAAAGGCTAGCAAGTTTTCCGGAAGATAAAAAATTTATTTACTTAGTTCCAGAGCAATTTACACTGGAAGCAGATAGAAAACTTGTGGAAATAATTGGCGAGAAGGGTTTGCAAAGAATACAGATACTAAGTTTTACAAGACTTGCCTATGTGGTATTAAGTGAAGCTGGTGGAATTACTAGACCTCACATGAATTCTTCAGGTAAAAATATGCTTATATATAAGGTTATTGAAGAAGTAAAAGATGAACTAAATGTGTTATCAAGGGCAAGTAAGCAGACAGGCTTTATAAAAATAATTTCAAATCTAATTACTGAGTTAAAAAGATATAATATTAATCCGGGTATTTTAAGTGAGGCATATATCAAAATACCAGAGGAGAATTTACTTAGTTATAAACTTCAGGATATTAATTCTATATACAGAAGGTTTGAGGCTTATCTCCATAAAAATTATATAGACACAGAAGATCAGCTTTATATGCTCATTGATAAACTAGATGACTATAATAGCCTTAAAAATACGGAAATATGGATAGACGAATTTTCAACTTTCACTCCAGTACAATATAAAGTAATTGAAAAACTCTTAAAAAAGTCAATTGGAGTACATGTAGCCTTAACTACAGATTGCATTATAAGCGGTACCTCAAAGGATAATGTGGATATATTTTCTCCTATAAAAAATTCAGAGGAAAAATTATTAAGGCTTGCTAAACTAAATAATATTTTATATGAAGAACCTGTTAATTTAAATGATAAGGAAGCTGTAAGATTAAAAAGAAATTCAGCCTTAAATCATCTTGAAAAAAATTTCTTTAACTTTCCTTACAGGACTTATCATGAAAATACAGAAAATATAAAAATATTTAAGGGTTTAAGTGTTTATAGTGAAGTTCAAAATACAGCAAGGGAAATAATAAGACTGTGCAGGGATGAAAAGCTTAGATTTAAAGATATTGCTGTAATAACTAGAGATCTTATAAGCTATGAAAAGTTAATAGAAGTAATTTTTTCTGAATTTGATATTCCATATTTTATTGATAGAAGAAGAGATATAAACAGCAATCCATTAATTATATTGCTAAATTCTGTTCTCGAAATATTTACTAAAAACTGGTCCTATGAAGCTATGTTTAGATACTTAAAAACAGGCCTTGTAAATATTGAAAGAGATAGCTTAGATTTAGTTGAAAATTATGTATTGGCCAATGGCATTAAAGGAAAGAAGTGGCTTGAGGATAAATGGCAGTATAGCTTAACTTATACCTATGAAAATTCAGATGAAGAGGAAGAAAAGTTAGAAAAAATAAATGAAATTAAAGATATTATAACTAAACCGCTTATAAATCTCTCTAAAAATATAAAAGGTAAAAAGAATATAAAAGAAATATGTACAGCTTTATATGAATTTTTAAGCGAAATAAAAGCTGGAGAAAAAGTAGAACAGTGGGTCCTGGATTTTAAAGATAAGGGAGAATTGGATACTTCTAATGAATACAGCCAAGTTTGGAATATTGTAATCGACTTTTTAGATCAGATGGTTGAGGTATTAGGAGAAGAAGAGGTAAAGCTTGAAGAATTTGTTAAGTTATTTTCTACTGGGATAGGTGAATTTGAAATAGGCGTCATACCCCCTAGTTTAGATCAGGTTTTAATTGGAGATATTGAAAGAGTTAAAAGCCATGAAGTTTCTGCAGTTTTTATTATAGGGGTAAACGATGGTGTATTTCCAAAAAGCTTAGATGAAGAAGGAATCTTAAATGATAAAGATAGGGAGTTTTTAAGGAATTTAGGAATCGAACTGGCAGAAGATACGAAAGCTAAGGCTTTTGAAGAGCAGTATTTAATATACAAAAGCCTAAGCATTGCGGGAAAATATTTAAATATAAGCTACCCAATTGCGAATTTTGAAGGAAAGAGTCTAAGACCTTCTTTTATAATTTCAAGATTAAAAAAGCTTTTCCCTAAGGTAGTAGAAAAAAGCGATATTGTAAATGAAGATGAAGATTTAGAGAAAATCTCCGGCGAAAATTCAAGCTTTAATGAGCTAATAGCTGCTGTCAGAAATGAAGTTGATGGAAAGGAAGTAAGCTCACTTTGGAAGTATACCTATAATTGGTACATGGAAAAACCAGAGTGGAAAGAAAAATGTGAAAGGGCTTTTTCAGGAATTAATTTTAATAATCAGGTTCAAGAAGTAAGTACTGAAAAAATAAAGAACCTCTATGGGCTGCCCCTTAAACTTAACATCTCCAGGCTAGAAAAATATGTGGAATGTCCTTTTGCGTACTATGTTCAATACGGTTTAAAGGCAAATGATAGAAAAGTTTATGAATTTAGTATGCCGGAACTAGGTACATTTATTCATGAGGTATTAGATGATTTTTCTACCGTACTTGAAAAAGAAAAATTAACTTTCAGAGATATAGATAATAACTGGACAAAGGATGCAGTATCCATACTGGTTGACGAGAAAATAATGGAGAAAACTGGTTTTGTTTTAAACAGCTCTTCAAGATACAAATATATGGCTGTAAGGTTAAAGAGAATATTAACTAGAGCTGTGGATATAATAGCCACCCAAGTGAAAATGAGTTCTTTTAATCAGGTTGGGCATGAAATTGAATTTGGAGTTAAAGGAGATTACCCTCCTATTACTATAAGTTTACCTTCTGGAGATAAGATTGAACTTATTGGCAGAATAGATAGAATTGATGAATTTGAAACTGAAGAGGGCACATATATAAGGATAATAGACTATAAATCTGGTAATAAAAGCTTTAAGCTTACAGATGTTTATTATGGCCTTCAGCTTCAACTTCTGGTTTACTTAGATGCTATATTAGCAAACAAAGAGAAATACTCAGATAAGAAAGTATTCCCCGGGGCTATATTCTACTTTAGAGTCGAGGATCCCATTATAAGTGGAGAGGCTCAGCTTTCAGATGAAATTGTAGAGAAGAAAATATTAAAGGAATTAAAACTTAGAGGGCTTCTACTTAAGGATATGAAGGTCATAAAAGAGATGGACCGAGAGCTTGACAATGGTTATTCTCTAATAATACCTGCACAAATTGTAAAAGGAAATGAGATAGGTGATAAAACCTCAGGAGCTACTTTAGAACAATTTGAGCTTTTACGTAAGTATGTAAGAAAGGTAGTTATTGCTCTTTGTGAAGATATGCTTAATGGGAATATAAGCATTATTCCCTATAAAAAAAAGAAGAATACACCTTGTGAGTATTGTAAGTTTGCGGCAATATGTCAGTTTGATCCAAGTATTAAAGATAATAGATATAAGTATATAGAGGATAAAAATAAGGAAGAGGTTTGGAGGCTTATAGAGACTGAAGTGAAAGGAGTTAAGTAGAATGGGAGATACAAAGTGGACCAAGGAACAAGAACAGGCTATAATTACAAGAAATTGTAACCTCCTAGTTGCTGCGGCTGCAGGCTCAGGTAAAACTGCTGTTTTAGTGGAAAGAATTATAAGAATAATTACTTCTTTGGAAAGACCCGTGGATATTGATAAGCTTTTGGTAGTTACCTTCACTAATGCTGCAGCAGCTGAAATGAGAGAAAGAATAGGAGAAGCAATTAGTAAGGCAATAGATAATAATCCAAATTCAAGTGCTCTCCAAAGGCAGCTTATATTATTAAATAAAGCAAACATTACTACTATGCATTCCTTCTGCTTAAATATTATTAAAAACAACTTTCATAATATAGATTTAGATCCAAACTTTCGAATAGCAGATGGAACAGAAGAAATACTCTTAAAAGGTGAAACCCTGCAGGAGCTTTTTGAAGAATGCTACGAGGAAAGCGAAAATAGTGAAAATAAGGAATTTCTTGATTTAGTAGAAAGCTATGGCGGCGGAAGAGATGATATAAAGCTTCAAGAATTAATATTAAACCTTTATGAGTTTGTTATTAGCAGCCCATGGCCAGAGAACTGGCTTAAAGGTATGTGGTCAGAATTTATGGTAAGTGAGGATTTTGATTTTGGAAGATCAAAATGGGGACAAGTAATTATAGAAAGCATAAAAATTGAGCTGAATGGAATTGCAGCTCTTATTAATAAGTGTATTAATACTCTACATGGAGTTTATGGATTAGAACCCTATGAAGAAACCTTAAGAGAGGATTTGCAGCTTATTTTGAAATTGCTTTCTGCATGTGACAGTACATGGAATAACCTCTATGAAGAGTTTAAAAATAATAAATTTACAACTATTGGAAAACTAAATAAAAAATTAGATTATGATAAGGAGCTCTCTGAAAACATTAAAGCCATTAGGGATAGCAAGATTAAGAAGAGACTAACTGCATTAAGAGACGATATATGTAGATTTAAGCCAGAGCAAATAAGAGAGAATTTAATCAACCTCCATCCATTAATGAAGGAATTGGGAGAGCTTGTAATTAAGTTCATGGATAAATACAAATTTAAAAAGAGAGAGAGAGGCATCCTGGATTTTAGTGACTTAGAGCATTTTGCTTTAAGTATATTAACTGAGGTTAATGATAATGGTGAAAGAATCCCCTCAGAGACTGCAGTGAAGCTTAGAGACAATTTTGATGAAGTATTAGTAGATGAATATCAAGACAGCAATATGGTACAAGAAGTAATAATAAATATGGTATCAAAAAAGTATTCAGAAAGCCCAAATGTGTTTATGGTAGGAGATATAAAGCAGAGCATTTATAGATTTAGGCAGGCTGAACCTAAGCTTTTTTTAGGCAAATACGAAAGCTATTCCTTAAATGAAGGCTCTATGGAAAGGCTAATTAAGCTTTTTAAAAATTTTAGAAGCCGCAGCGAAATTATAAATGGCGTAAATTATATCTTTAAATGTGTGATGTCTAAAGTTGTAGGTGAGCTTGAGTATAACGAAGATGAGGCGCTTAACTTAGGTGCTAGCTATAAGCTGCCAGAGAATGAAGATACTATTGTTGGAGGCCCTTTAGAGCTTCATTTAATTGAAAAAGTTGAAGCAAAGCAAGATGATGATGAAGAAGACGAGGCTTACGAAGGTGAGTTTTCAAAGGATGATGCTCAGGAGGAGAATATAGATAATATTCAGCTAGAAGCCAGGGTTACAGCTAGGCGTATAAAGGAATTAATGGAAGCTAAAAATGGAAAAACATTTAAGGTTTTCGATAAAAACATTGCTTCTTACAGAAACTTGGAATATAGGGACATTGTAATTCTTATGAGAGCAACCAAAGAATATGCCCCTGTTTTTGTGCAGGAACTTGGAAATCAGGGTATACCAGTATATGCGGACGCTGGTGGAGGTTATTTCGAAACTATTGAAATCAAAACTATAATGTCGCTGCTTCAAATAATTGATAATCCATTACAGGATATACCCATTCTGGCGGTACTTAGATCCCCAATTTTTTCTTTTACTCCTGAAGAATTAATAGACATCAGGTTAGTAGACAAGAAAATACCTTATTACGAGGCTATTAAATTATGCAGTGAGAGTACTGAAAATTTAGAAATGAAAACAAAGCTTTTATCTTTTTTAAATTCTTTTAAAATATGGAGAGAAAAATCCCTGCATATGCCCATAGATGAGCTTATTTGGTATTTATGCAGTAATACAGGTTATTTTGCTTATGCAGGAGCCATGCCTCAAGGAGCTCAGAGACAGGCAAACTTAAGAATTTTATTTGAAAGAGCAAGGCAGTTTGAACAAACAAGTTACAAGGGACTCTTTAATTTTGTAAACTTTATTAACAGGCTTAAAAGCAGCAGTGGGGATATGGGCAGTGCAAAAATATTAGGAGAAAATGAAAATGTTGTTCGAATAATGAGTATTCATAAGAGCAAGGGACTTGAATTTCCGGTAGTTATACTTTCAGGAACAGGAAAAAACTTTAATCTCATGGACCTTAACAAGAATATTTTATTTCATGAAAGTCTAGGCATAGGACCAGAATATGTTGATGCTGTACGAAGAATATCTTATCCTACTATGCTTAAGCTTGCCTTAAAGAGAAAAATTAAGTTAGAAACCCTTTCAGAAGAAATGCGTATTTTATACGTTGCCTTTACAAGGGCAAAAGAAAAGCTAATTATAACTGGAACAGTAAAAGATATAAAGGAAAGCTGCAAGAAATGGTGTGAAGCTATTGAAGATGAAGATGAAAAGATCCCCGAGTATTCAATATTTAAAGGGAAAAATTATCTAGATTGGATTGGACCAGCTGTTGCAAAGCATGTAGATGGTGAGTTAATAAGGAATATTTCAGATATAGGGGCCTTTAGTGAAGATAATATAAATGCTGATGCATCAAATTGGTTTGTAAAAACCTGGACTAAAAAAGATGTTATTCTAGAAGAAAGTGATTTAACTTATAGTAATATAGATGTTAATTTATTTGAAAAGTTCAGTAAAGATAGTAAGGAAAGTAAATTAAAAGAGGAAGTAGAAAGAAGGCTAAGCTGGAAGTATTTACAGAAAGAGGCTTCTAAAATACCTGCCAAATTAACTGTAACAGAGCTTAAAAGATCTCAAAATCAACTGTTTTCAGATGAAAATACTGCAAATATATTTACTACAAGACTTTTAAAGAAGCCCATGTTCTTAGAAGAAACAAAAGGTCTTTCTGGTGCAGAAAAAGGAACTATTATGCATTTTGTAATGCAGCATTTAGATTTTAAGAGAGTTAATTCTTATGAGGATGTAAAAGAGCAGCTTTTAGAAATGGTTCAAAAGGAACTATTAACAAAAGAACATGCCATGTCAGTAAGTGTGAAAAAGATTACTAGCTTTTTCAGTTCAGAAATAGGAAAGAGAATGCTTGCGCTTAAAAATATGGAAAAGAACATAAAAAGAGAAACTCCATTCTTAATGAAGCTTAAGGCTTCTGAGGTTATGGAGAATATACCACAAGAAGTTTACGAGGATGAAGTTATTATTTTACAGGGAGTTATTGATGTTTACTTTTTGGAAGAGGATGGTATAGTATTATTAGACTATAAAACTGATTTTGCAACTGAAGAAAACATGATGGATATAAAAAATAGATATGAGAGTCAGCTCCATTACTACACTGAAGCACTTGAAAGAATGACGGGACTTCCTGTAAAAGAAAAATATATTTATCTTTTCAGCAATGGAGGGATAATACAATATTAGTTGATAAGGGAAATATTAATAAAATAATTAATTAAGGAGAGATAAATGGAATTTAAGAAGATTAATGAAATTAATGCGGGCGAAAAGATAGAGGGTTTTTTTCTACTAAAATCAATAGATCTTAAAACTTCTTCTAATAATAAAAAGTACTTAGATTTAAACTTATGCGACAAAACAGGTGAGATGAATGCAAAACTATGGGAATACGAAGAAGGGGACGAAACAAAGTTTTCTTCAAGCAGCCTTGTAAAGGTTAGAGGCAGCGTAAGCCTTTGGAATAATACTCTTCAGTTAAAAATAGAAAAAATGAGGGAGAGCAATAATCAAGATAATGTTAATTTAGAAGATTTCGTACCTGTGGCACCGCTTCAAGCGGATTTTATGTATGATGAAATACTTAAATATGCTAACAATATGACAAATATATCTATTAAAAATATAGTTATAGCAATATTACAGGAAAAACAAAGCAAGCTGATGCACTATCCAGCAGCTAAAAAAAATCATCATGCGATTAAATCAGGACTTTTATTTCATGTGCTTACAATGCTTCATGCTGGGGAAAAGCTTTGTGAGATATATTCCTTTTTAAATAGGGATTTACTTTATGCCGGTATAATGCTTCATGACATAGCTAAGCTTGAAGAAATGGAAGCTAACGAGCTTGGCATAGTTAGTGAATATACTGTAGAAGGACAGCTCTTAGGACATATTACCCAGGGAATAAAAAAGATAGAACTTGTAGCTGAGGCTGTAGGAGCAGATAAAGAGTCTACAATGCTATTACAGCATATGATATTATCTCATCATTATGAACCAGAATATGGAAGTCCTGTAAAACCTATGTTTCCTGAAGCAGAACTTCTTCATCATCTTGACATAATAGATGCTAGGATGTATGATATGAAAAGGGTTACAGGTGAAGTGGAAGCTGGGAGCTTCTCAGAGAAGGTATATTCACTTGATAACAGAAAGATATATAAACCTTCAATTTAACAAAATTTTTATCTTAAAGGAGGACAAAATATGTCTAGTGTAGTTGAAAGATTAATAAAATACGTAAAGTTTGACACAAAGGCAGATGAAAATTCAAGCACTGTACCAAGTACAGCTGGTCAATTAGTACTAGCAAAGGAGCTTGGTAAAGAATTAGGGGAACTAGGGTTAATTGATATATCCGTTGATTCAAATGGTTATGTTATGGCAACTCTGCCAGCTAATACTGATAAAAAGGTTCCTGTTATGGGTTTCTTAGCACATATGGACACAAGTCCAGATATGAGCGGAACAAATGTTAATCCAAAGTTTATTGAAAATTATGATGGAAAAGATATAAAACTTAATGATGAGGTAACCCTTTCTACAGAAGATTTTCCAGAACTTAAAGATTACATAGGAGAAACTTTAATAACAACAGATGGTACTACTCTTCTTGGAGCTGACGATAAGGCAGGAATAGCAGAGATACTTACAGCAGTTGAATATCTTGTAAATCATCCAGAAGTACCTCATGGAACTATTAAAATAGGCTTTACACCTGATGAAGAAGTAGGACGTGGACCAGATCACTTTGATGTTGAAAAATTCAATGCTGATTTTGCCTATACAATGGATGGTGGAGCAGTTGGTGAACTTGAATATGAAAACTTCAATGCTGCTGCAGCAAAGGTTACTATAAGCGGAAGAAATGTTCATCCTGGTTATGCAAAAAATAAGATGGTTAATTCAATGCTTATAGCAAATGAATTTATTTCTATGATGCCAGAAGATGAAACACCACAGGCAACTGAAGGCTACGAGGGCTTTTATCATCTAAATAATATGGAAGGTAATGTAGAAAAATCAGTACTAAACTATATTATTAGAGATTTTGACATGGATTCTTTTGAAAATAGAAAAAAGTTTATTAAAGATGCAGCTGAGAAATTAAACAAGAAATATGGCAGCAGAGTTACTATTGAAATAAGAGATCAGTACAGAAACATGAAAGAAAAAATAGAGCCTGTTAAATATGTAGTTGACAATGCCATAAAAGCTATGGAAGCAGTTAACGTTAAGCCGCTTGTTAGACCAATAAGAGGAGGAACTGACGGAGCTCAACTTTCATTTAAGGGACTTCCTACTCCTAATATTTTCGCAGGTGGACTAAATTTCCATGGTAAGTACGAATATGTTCCTGTATCTTCAATGGAAAAGGCCGTTGAAGTAATATTGAAGCTAGTAGAATTAAATGTAAATAGGTAAAAATAAAGGAGCGTTTAAGACGCTCCTTTGTATTAAATAAATTTTGATGGATAATAATTCCCTTTTTCTTTAGTAACCCTGTCACCAACATTAATATTTACATAAACGGTTTCATCAACGTCAAATGTCAATTTCTCACCATCATCCTTAGTTACATAGAGGATATAAACGCTGCTGTGATAGCCTTTGTAGAAATAATCTGAGATTGCTTTATTTTCTATGGTTCCGGCCCAAGTGCAATTTTTCTTTCGAAGCTCTGTGTAATAAGTTAAAAATGTGAAAAATACCACTAAAATAAGAATTAATAAGAAACTAAAAGAATGCATTTAGATACCCCCTTCTTTATATTTTTAGTACTGTTAATGGGGTAAACTCATAAGTTTTTATATGATTGACAGCTTTCCCATACATTAATTATAACATAACGTTGTTTAATAATGTAACTTAATATTTAAAGTATAGTAAATATTAGATTTCAAGTAAAATTTACTGTTATGGAATATAATCGTAAGCTATTTGAAACCAGCCTTGTGGATATTTACAAGCTGGACATACTTTAGGGGCTTCAAGACCTTCAAATATAAAACCGCAGTTCATGCATTTCCAATATTGATTATTATTCTTTTTATACAATGCACCATTCTTTAAAGCATTCATAAGATCTAAATATCTTTTTTCGTGCCAGGTTTCTATTGCTACTATTTTATTTAATGCAAATTCAATATCAGCAAAACCTTCTTCTTTAGCGATAGTAGAAAATTGAGGGTACAAGGTGCCCCATTCTGCTTTTTCTCCTTCTGCTGCATATTGAAGGTTTTGCTCCGTATTTCCTAGTCCAATAGGGTAATCTGCATCAACCTTGATGTCGGTTTTGCCCAATCCTTGAGTTAAGAAATCAAAGAAAATTTTAGCATGTGCTCTTTCTTCATCTGCTGTTTCTCTAAATATTTCTGCTATATATTGATGTCCTTCATCTTCTGCAACCTTGGCATATATGGTATACCTATTTCTTGCTTGTGATTCACCAGCGAAAGCCTTTGATAGGTTTTCTGCTGTTTTAGTACCCTGTAAACTTCTCATATTTCACGCCTCCCAAAATATTATTCAACGAATAATATTATTAACAATATTTACATGAAATATGTATTATTATTTAAGCTCCTTTTTTAGATGTATTACTTGCCAACAAATTATTAACCACCTTGAAAACACTATCAATGGCAAGAGTGCCATCAATTGCTGTTAAAAGGTTTTTGTCTCTATAAAAATCTATTAGAGGCATAGTTTCTCTTTCGTAAAGTTCTAATCTATTACTAATTGTCTCCTCAGTATCATCCGCTCTTTGAATTAGCGCACTGCCGCAGTTGTCGCAGATATTATTAATATGAGGTGGATTAAGGTTAATATGATAACAAGCACCGCAGCCTGAGCAGATACGTCTGCCGGTTCCCCTTTCAATAATTACCTCTTTAGGTACTTCAAACAAAATAACATTATCAATTGATTTGTTATCTGATTCTAGTAATTTCTGAAAGGCTTCAGCCTGCTTTAAAGTTCGAGGAAACCCATCTAATAAATAGCATTTTCTGCAATCTATTTCCATTAGTCTGTCATAAACAATTCTTAGGGTTAGCTCATCTGGCACCAGCATGCCCCTATCCATATATGACTTAGCCTCCATTCCAAGTGAGGTGTTTTCTCTTATGTTTTTTCTAAAAATATCCCCAGTTGAAATATGGGGAATATTGAATTTTTCAGATAAAAGCTTTGCCTGAGTTCCTTTTCCTGCTCCAGGTGGCCCAATTAGTATAACTCTCATAGAAAAAACCTCCATTTAATATATGATATTTGATAATTGTGCTACACTATATAATTTATTTTATATAATATTATATGAAAAATCAATATATTAATCTACAAATTTTGTAAATTGCAATTTAATTTTTTAAATCTCTTTTCAAACATTAAAAACATTAAAAGACCATCTATACACCATTGAAGGTTTGTTATCCACCAAACATAAACAACTGGTAATTTATTAAGATATATAAAATAAAACATTAGCGGCAGTCTGATAAACCAGCTAGTGATAAAGGATATATAAAATGGCGACTTTGTATCACCTGACCCTTTCATGGCAGCAGCAAATATAAGTGATAAACCTATAAAAGGCTGCTCTACTGCAGCTACCCTTAAACACTGTGTACCATAAATAACTACTTTCGTTTGAGTTTTCCCCACAAAAAAGCTTATTAAAAATTCAGGAATAACTAAATAGGAAATAGAACAAATAATCATTGAAATGGCACCAAAAACAGCACATAAATAAGCATATTTTTTTGCTGTTTTATATTTTCTTTCTCCCACCTTGATGCCCACCAGGGTGGTTGCTGCTACAGAAAAACCATAACCAAGCATAAAGGATATATTTTCAACTGTGGTAGCAAGTTGATTTGAAGCAAAGGCTACTGTGCCATTATGCATTATTATAAAAAGAGATAATAGTCTGCTGATGTTAAAGGAGGCATCTTCTAAAGAGGTGGGGATGCATAAGGCTAAAAACTCTTTTAATTTATGTATTGAAATAAATAGCATATATTTTATTCTAATTTTAATTTTGGATTTTTGAATAATGTATGTAAGTAAAAATAAAAAACCGAAGACTTGAGCATAATTATAAGCAATACCTGAACCTATTATGCCAAGTTCCCTAAAGCCAAGTCTTCCAAAGATAAAAAGCCAATCAAAAGACAAATTTATTATCAGTACAATAAGTGCAGTATATAGAGGTATTATAGTATTTCCATAACCTCTTAATATGCCGCTTAAAATACCAGAAAGCATTTTAAAAAATAACCCTACACTAATAACTCTAATATAAATATTTCCTAAGGCAATTACATCAGAATTTGCACCTGCGAAATTTAATATACTTAAGCTAAACTTAAATAACATAAAACTCACTATAATAGAAACAAAAAAGCCTAAGCAAAAACCTATGGCTGCATATTCTTCGGCGGCCTTAATGTTTCTTTCTCCAAGCATTCTTGCAATAAAAGAAGTTACAGCTACTGCTATGCCTACATCTATAATTATACCGCTAATAGAATAAATAATTTCTGAACTTAAACCAACTGTGCTAACGGCTATGTGACCACCATATATAGAAACCATTGCTGTGTCTAACAATAATATAACCATATAAAGAAGCATTTCAGCGATAACAGGCAAAGAAATAGAAAATACTTCATTAATTTCTTTATTATTAAGCATATTCACCTCATTTAAAGGGTTTTAATTGTGAAACTTAACTTATTAATGCCATAAAATAGGCATCTTTAAGCCTTTTTAGGACATGTATAAGTTATTAGTTGAACTTAAAACCCTATAACCTTGCTTAAGTTTATTTTATGCTTTAATTATTAAACAAAGAATATATAAAAAATAAAAATTATTTTTTAGGGTAACCTATAAAAATAGTAAAAATTAATATACATTATATTTATTAGTATTAAGGAACTGAGGTGAATACTTAAATGAGAAAACATAAGAAGATCTTAATATCCTTAGGAGTTCTGCTTTTATGTTCACTAGAAACAGCTAAAGTAAAAGCAGAGGAGATATATAAAATTAATGAAGAAGAAAAAAGTATCTATCTTACCTTTGATGACGGACCTAGTTTCATTGTTACTAATAAGATTTTAGATATCTTAAAGGAAAAAGGAGTTAAGGCTACATTTTTTGTAGTTGGAAGCAAAATACAAGGCAGAGAAGATATTTTAAAAAGAATAGACACCGAAGGACATTCTATTGGGCTGCATACTTTTACTCATGTATATAAAAAAATATACTCAAGTCATGATAACTTTATAAATGAAATGGATGAAACTCAAAAAGAAGTAAACAGGGTTTTAGGCTATAGCCCAAAAGCAATAAGATTTCCTACAGGAAGCAAGCCGCATTTAAACAGTGTACTTTTAGAAAAGCTTCATAATAAAAATTATAAGATATATGATTGGAATGCATGTCTTTCAGATGGAATAAATTATAATACTCCAACTGATAGATTAGTAAGAGAGGCACATAATATTGTAGGTAAAGGGAATTCTAGAATATTTCTGCTGCTGCATTGTGATCAGACAAATAAGAATACGGCAAAAGCACTGCCATTTATTATAGATTATTATAAGGATTTAGGTTATCAATTTAAAACTATTACAGAAGATACTTCTGAATATTACTTTAGATTTAAGAAATGAGCCCTAGGTTATCCTAAGGCTTCTTTTGATATAAGTTAATTATTAAATCTCCTTCTATAATCACAATTCTTACACAAATCTTCAATTACATGCCTATTAGAAAAACTCTCATATAAAGCTGCTGCTCTGGAACCTTCTATAATATCCTTAAAACTTGTAATGTGAATATTGCCTAAGTTTATAACCCCTTCACCATCAAGGCAGCAAGGTATAACTGTTCCATCTACAAGTATTGCTGTTTGATCTCTAAGGCCATAGCAGAAGCCAGTAGTGTCGCTTCTAACTAAATCCTTTTGAGGCCAATTAAACCTAGAAGCTGCATTTAAATATACATTTTCTAAGAGCTTAACTCCTCTGCTTTCCATAAGCTTTTCCTCAATTTTATAATTCAAATCAAAAGCTGTTTCAATTATATTAAGAATATGTCTGTTCTTTTCAAGGCTCTTAATATCTTCATCTAAATTCCATAATCTATAGGAGACTATAATGTTATTCTTAACAGCCTCCAAGGTAAAGGATATAATAGAGTTAAGATAACTTTCTAATGTAAAATCTGTTTCATTTGCGTCAAAGCTATGAAGAGAAAAGTTTATTTGTCTTAGGGCTTTCTTATTAATTATTTTACATATAACTTTATCAATTAAAGTCCCATTTGTAGTTAGATTTACCTTAAACCCGTAGGCCTCTGATATTTCAAGAAATTCATCTATTTTAGGATGCAAAAGAGGCTCTCCTTTTACATGTAAATAAATAAAATCTGAATAGGGTTTAATGTCAATTAATATTTTCTCAAAGGTTTCAAGGCTCATAAACTCTGGTTTTCTCTTAGTTACTGGACAAAAATCACAGCTTAAGTTGCATACATTTGTAATTTCTATATAAATTTTCTTAAACTTCTTCATGCTTATCTCCTTAAGGCTTATACTTATATATATGGTAGTATTATAGCAGAGAATAATTAATAAAGGAAAGGAATACAATTACAAAAGAATCTAAATTGTTTAGGTGGCGCAATTATGGTTAGAGTAAGTAAAAAACTCTCAGTGAGAATATTAATAGCTATACAAATATTTATTTTTCTAATATTTCTATATACTGATATTCATTTAATAAATAGGAATAATCAAATTTCTGTAAAATTAAAATTTATTACAATCTTACTTTGTTTTATAATTACGCTATTAATTGGGAAGGATTCTTATAACAAAAGAGATAGATTTCTTGTACAACTAGCTAGATTTTTTACAGTTATAGCAGATTATTTTCTTTTAATAAAAGAGGATTTTAAATTAGGTATTATATGCTTTTGCATTGTGCAAATAACATACATAATAAGACATAGCTTAATGGAAAAGAAGGTATATAAAAACCTATTTTTTCTAATCTTCTTTTTATTAATTTCTATATTTACTTTAGCTGTAATTAATATTAATAACTTTGACAGAAAACTTTTAGCTTTAGGTCTTATATATGCAGTTTTTCTTCTTACTAGCGTTTACTGCGGCGTTAGTACCTTAAAAAGAGGAAAGTTTCCTAAAGAAGGAGCTTTACTAATTTCTATTGGAATAATATTATTTCTTTTTTGTGATATAAATGTAGGATTATTTAATATAGTTGGCTATATAGGATTAGCTAAATACGAAAAATTAACTGGCTTTTTTATCTGGTTTTTTTACTTCCCTTCCCAGCTGCTTCTATCCCTTAGCGGCTTTAAAATACAATTTCTAAAAGCTTTATTTAAAGATTAGATTTAAGGCAGGGATAAAAAAACTATTTTCTTTCAATACTATTATAGTATAAAAAGAAAGGGGATATGTCATGAAAACTGTTCATTATAATATTTCAGGAATGGCAAGCCGTAAAAATAAGGCGCAGGTTTTAAATGCCTTAGATAAAATAAAAGGCGTTCAAGAAGTAGCTGTAGATGTGGCAAGAGGTACTATCGAAGTTCAATATAATGAGCCAGCAGATCCAGCTGCCATAATGGGATGTATTGAAAATACAGGGTTTAAAATTCAGCAGTAAAAAAATGAGACAAAATAGCTTTGTTTTACAGGCTATTTTGCCTCACTACATTTTTTTGCAGTAATATCTTTATATAATTCTTCTCGTCTATCTCTTTTTATTGGAAAGTGGTCTCTAAAGCGTAAAACCTCATTTATGTCTATTTCTGCTATTAACAGCTCTTCTTTGTCGTCTGCCACGGCTATAATATTTCCAATTGGATCTATAATAAGTGAGTCTCCATAATATTCATAGCCATTTATGCGGCCCATAACATTAACACCAGCGATGTAACATTGATTTTCTATTGCCCTTGCCTTTAAAAGGGTAATCCAATTATCCCTGCGGGATTTTGGCCAATTAGCAGCTACTGTAATTAAGTGGCACTCTTTAGAGGCTATTTGAAAAATCTCTGGGAATCTTAAATCGTAGCAAATAAAAGGTGATACCATAAAGTCTCTAATATGAGTATATAATATAGAATTACCACCTACATAATACTTATCTTCAAAGCTATAGGAAAATGGATGTATTTTAGCATAGCTTAGTATTTCTTTATTATCTGGAGAAACTATTGTAAATCTATTTTCACATTTCTCATTAACTCTTACTACATGGCCAAAACCAATATAAAGCCCGTAATTTAGGGCCTTATCTTTAAACCAATTTATAGTTTCATTATTATCTTCAGCAATTTCTTTAGTATTCATTGAAAAACCAGTGAGAGTCATCTCAGGGAATATAATTAAATCACAGGACTTATCTTTAGCACCTTTTATAAAGCTCCAGCACTTTTCTTTATTTTTTTCTTTATTTTCAAATTCAACTCTCATTTGAGCTAGGGCAATCTTCATTACACACCTCCAAGATTATCATACTCTACTTATATTATATCAATTTATATGGAAAATTTATATCACTTTCATTTCCGCTTAAAAGGATTTATGCTATAAATAGCGAACATATAATCTATAATGGATATGGAGAGTGAGCATTATGAAAATAATTCACACAGGGGATTGGCATATAGGAAAGATCGTTAATGAGTTTAGTATGATAGAAGATCAAAAATTTGTTTTAAAAGAATTGATTGAAGTAGTAAAGGAAGAAAAGCCAGATGCATTAGTAATTTCAGGGGATCTATATGATAGAAGTATACCTCCGGTAGAAGCGGTTGAGCTTTTAAATGATGTGCTAAGCAAGATATTACTAGAACTTAAGGTACCAGTATTAGCTATAGCAGGTAACCATGATAGCTCTGAAAGGCTTTCTTTTGCAAGTGAGATACTAAGCAAAAATGGCTTATACATTGCTGGATTATTTGATGAGAATATAAAAACAGTAACCATAGAGAAGGAAGATGAAAAATTAAATTTCTTTTTACTGCCTTATGCTGACCCAAAGGAAATAAAGCATATATATCAGGATGAAGAAATTCAAACTCATGATGATGCAATGAGAAAAGTCGTGAAAATTATTAATAAAAAGTTAAATAAGGATGAGAATAATATTCTAGTTGCCCATGGATACGTAACCTTCATGAGTGAGGTAGCTTTAGATGGGTCAAATAATGAAGAAAATAAAAGAGCTGGCCTTGAAATTTCTAGTTCTGAAAGACCACTTAGCATAGGAGGAACAGATTTAATAAATGGAAGGCATTTTAACGCCTTTAATTATACTGCCCTTGGACATCTACATGGCCCACAAAAGGTTGGCAGTGACAAAATGCGATATTCTGGCTCTATATTAAAATACTCCTTCTCAGAAGTAAATCATAAAAAAGGTGTAGTTGTTGTAGAAATAAATAAAGCTGGTGAGGTTACTGCACTGCATAAGGAGCTTAAACCTAGAAGAGATATGAGAATTATAAAAGGGCCTATTAATAAACTAATTAATCCAGAGGTTTATAGGAATGACAATGTGGAAGATTATATCTACGCTATTTTAACTGACGAGGAAGAGTTAATTGACCCTATAACTAAACTAAGAGCAGTGTATCCAAATATTATGGGACTGCATAGAGAAGAAGGCAGAGAAAAGGAAGAAAGTAAAACCTCTGCAGCTACAGGCTTTCAAAATAAATCTAAGAGTAAGTTATTTGAAGAGTTTTATGAATCAATAACAGGGAGAAAGCTAACGGAAAATAAACTAAGTTTAATAACAGAAATTATTGAGGATGCTGATAAGGAGCTGAACAAATGAGACCAATTAAATTAATCTTAAGTGCCTTTGGCCCCTATTCTGGGACGCAGGTGATTGATTTCACTAAACTTAAGGATAAAAATATATTCTTAATTACCGGGCCTACAGGTGCAGGGAAAACAACTATTTTTGATGCAATAAGTTTTGCGCTATTTGGAGAGGCTTCAGGAAGCAGCAGAGATAAGGATAGCCTCAGAAGCGACTTTGCCTCCATAGAAAGGCCCACCTTTGTGGAGCTGGAATTTGAACTTAGGGGAAAGAGATATACAGTAATAAGATATCCTCAGCAGGAAAGAAAGAAGCAAAAGGGGGAAGGAACTGTATTTAAAACTTCAGAAGCCTCCCTTATTACTCCAGAAGGGGAGATTATAACTAAGACAAATGCAGTAGATGAAAAAATTAATAATATTATGGGAATTAATAAAAATCAATTTAGACAAATTATTATGCTTCCGCAAGGAGAATTTAGAAAGCTCCTTGAAGCTGAAAGCAAGGATAGGGAAGTAATCTTTAGAAAAATCTTTGGAACTGAGATTTTTCAGTTAATTCAACAAAAACTTGATAATCTGCAAAAAGATTTTTATAAAAAAATAAAAGATGAGGAAACAAAGAGGGCAGTTCACATAAAAAATATTGATCCTGGCATGGGTGAGGACTTAATAAAATTAGTTAATGCTGATTACTTAAATATAATTGAAATAATTAATAAAACTAAGGAGCTTATTTCACTTGATAATGAGGAAGATAGAAAATTAAATGAAAGCATAAAGCTCATAAAACAAGAAGAGATTAATTTTCAGCAAAAGATAAATAAAGGAGAGGAAATAAATAACAAATTAAAAGAAAAGCAGGAAGCCTTTAATTCTTTTATGCTTCTTAGCTCTGAAGAAAAGGATTATAAGCGAAAGGAAGTAAACTTAGCTAAAGCAAGAAAGGCAGCTCAAATTAGTTTAGTGGAAAACACCTTGTTAGATAGAGAAAATAATTTAAATATAAGAGAGAATGATTACAAAATATCAGAAAACAATTTAAAGGAAGCTCAGAAAAAGGCTGCAGTATTAGAAGAGAAACTAAAGCTTGAGGAAGACAAACAGAAGGATAGAGCAAATATTAGTGAAGAGATAGTAAAGCTTAAAGATAGGGAAACAAAGGTTAGAGATTATGAAATAAAGTGTTTTAATATAATTAATATAAGAAAAGAATTAGCTATAAAGGAAAGCACTTTAGACAAATTCAAACAGGAATTAAATAGAAATAAGCTGGATTTAGAAAGCTTGAACAAAAGTTTATTAGAAATTAGTAATAGTGAAATAGAAAAGGCAGAAAGCTTAAAATTAGTAGATGAAAAAATGGTGGTATTGGATAAACTTAGGGACCTTAGGAATAAAATAAATGAATTCTTATCAAGTGAGATAAGGCACATAGCTGAAGCAGAAAGCTATAATAACTTTGAAGCAAAATTTTTAAAATACAAGGATAATTTTGAAACCATGCAGGATAGGTTTCTTAAGGCTCAAGCAGGTATTTTGGCAAAAGACCTTAAGGAAGGCAAAGAATGTCCAGTTTGCGGTTCTACTCTACATCCAAGGCCAGCATTACTTATTTCAGAGGTTCCTTCTTCTGAAGATTTAAAAGAAGCTAAAAGTACTTATGAGAGTAAACAGCAGGAAAAAAATGAAAGGCTTAAAAAGCTTGCTAACCTTTATGGAAAACTTGAGTCCAGCCAAAAAGAATTAAATGAAACTAAGGAGAATTTAATAAATATTTTTCCTAAGAATATATTTGAATTTACAAATGAGGAAATAAAGAAAGAAATAAATGATAAAGGACCAAAGCTTAACATTGAAATTGAAAAGCTAGAAAATAAAATTATAGAATTAAAGAGCAAAATTGATAAAAAGTCAAAAACTGAAGATAGTATTGCAAAGCTTATAGAAAGTATTAAGCTTAGAGAGGAAAAACTTCCAGAGCTGGAGGAGGGGTACAAACTTTTATTTGTAAAAGCAACTAGTGAACAGGAGCTTATAACTAATCTAGAAAAAGAAATTCCTGCAGAGCTTCGTTCCAGCAAAAAATTAATTATGAAGGTTGAGGAATTAAAATTACAATTAGAAAGCTTAGAAAAGTCCTATAAAGAGGCTCAAGAAAGGCTTAATGAAGCGATAAATTTATATCATTCATGTAAAGCTGATATGGAAGGAAAAGCAAGTAACATAAAGCTAGCTTATGAAGAAGTATCAAAATGGAAAAAAGCACTTAATGAGAAACTGCTGGAATTTGATTTTTCCTCCTATGAGGATTATAAAGAAAATAAGCTTATAGATAAGGAAATAGATCTATTAGAAAATGATATAAATAGTTTTTATAAAAAGTTGCAGTCTGCAGGTGATGTATATAAAAATTATGAAAAGGTATGTGAAGCTCTTATGGAGATTGATGTTAATTCCTTGAAGGAAGCCTTTACAGAGCTTACCGAAAAGGAAAGTAACATAGCAGATGCTGAAAAGAAAATATATTCAAGAATTAAGAATAATAAAGGCGCTCTAAAAGAAATTGAAGAAATAACAAATAATATAAGCAAAGATGAAGAAAGATGCAGCATAATAAGTGATGTCTCAAGAACTGCCAATGGCTTTAATGAGGAGAGAATAACCTTCGAAAGATATGTACTTGCTGCATATTTCGATGAAATAGTTTCTGCAGCTAATACTAGACTTAATAAAATGGCTGGAGGAAGATTTATTCTTAAAAGAAAAGAAGAAAAAGGAAAGGGAACTAAACAAGAAGGTCTTGAATTAGAAGTCTTTGATAACTATACTGGTAAGTCCCGTCATGTAAAAACTCTCTCGGGAGGTGAAAGCTTTAAGGCTTCCTTGGCACTAGCCTTAGGCCTGGCAGATGTAGTTCAAGCACATGCGGGAGGAATAAGTCTAGATACTATGTTTGTAGATGAAGGCTTTGGAACCTTAGATCCAGAGTCCTTAGATAGTGCTATTGAGTGCCTTATAGACCTACAAAAGGGTGGCAGATTAGTTGGAGTAATATCCCATGTCCCTGAATTGAAGGAAAGAATAGATGTCAGACTAGAAATTACCCCAGCTAAAGAAGGAAGCAAAGCTGAATTCATTATATAAGTACTCTGTAAATTGGTATAAAAATCAGGCTTAAAATAGTTGTAATGGCAATCATAACTGCAGCATATTCATAATCGGCACCATATTCCTTTGTGACTATAGCTGCATTTGCCATTACAGGAAGTGCTGCTTGGATTGTAAAAACATCTTTCATTATAAGCGGAGCAGAAAAGAGAAGCGCAAAGCCATAGGTAACTAAAGGAGAAACGAAAAATCTTCCTAATATTATAAACAGCATATCTTTATCAAATTTAAAATTTTTAAAACTAATTGAGCTGATAACTATTCCAATAAATAACATGGATAATGGTGTGGTTAAGTTTCCTAGATACTTACAGCTGTCAATTATAAATTTTGGCAGGTGAATATTTAAAATTATAAGTATTAAAGCAGAAATAAAGCCAATTAGTGGAGGTGTAAGTATTCTTTTTAGTGTTTCTTTGTTAAAAAGAGACTCTTTCTTAGCCCCTCCATCCTTACTTATTAAATTTACACCTAAAGTCCAGAATATTGTTGTATTGGAAAAGTAATAGTATAACACATAAGGAACACTTTGTTCTCCAAAAAGAGCAAGGTTTACTGGAAGACCAATAAAAATAGTATTTGAAAGAAAGAACATGCATTGAAAGGTACCTCTTCTTTCTGGTGCTACTTTTAAAACCTTTGTAAAAACAGTGCTTAATAGAAAACACACAATCATTGAAACAAAAGGTATAATAATACCCTTGCCTGCATGAGTTATATTTTCCTTTGTGAAATTTTCCAGCATATTTGAAAGCATAAGTGCAGGTAATGAAAGATTAACTACAATCTTTGAAAAAAGTTTAGAGTCTTCTTCCTTAAACCAGCCTTTTAAGGCTAGAATATAGCCAATGCTTATCATTAGTAAAATACTTAAAATACTCTGCATTGCATTTAATAAAACCATGTTAGTTACCCCTTAACAATTAAGTAAGAAATTTATAAAGATTTCCTTATTATACGTTGCGTCCACATTCATTATGTCATAGTTTAAGGCTTATTGTACAGTAAAAATAAGGAACTAATTTAAAGCTTCATTTATTGAAAGTAGTTAAATTAGACAAAAAAATATTGATTAATTATCTCTATTGTAATACATTTTATATATAGAAATTAAGTTACAGGGAGTGATAAAAATGATAGAATTATCAAAAGGTATGGATTTTAAAGGTTATCTTAATAAAAATTCAAAAGAGGAAAGTGAAAGACTTGTTAATAATTTAGATAAAATTGAGCTTTCAAAAGAAGTCTACGACGCTGCAAAGGAAATTAAGGAAAATGTAAATGTTGTGGTCTTTTCTGAAGGCTACTGTCCTGATTGCATAGCTACTCTTCCTTTTATAAAGAGATTAAGTGAGGTAAATGATAAGATTAAAGTATTTTATTACGGCTTAAAGGGCAACGAGAAGCTTTTAGAAGAATATACTGGAACCTCTAGAATACCTACAATAATGAGTTTTACGGAAAATATGGAACCAAAGGGAGCATACATAGAAGTTCCTGCAGAACTTTCTGAAAAAATGGCTAGACTTTCAAATGATAAACAAAAGGAACTTGTAACAGAATACAGACAGGGTAAATATAACGATCTTATTGAAAAAGAGCTAATAGGGATTTTAAAGTAAATTTTAAAATAGTATTATAAAAATAAATAAGTTTTATAAATATTTTCGTAAAGAATAATTGACAATTAGTATGTCAGATGATAGAATATTTAAAAAATAACAATAAAACAATGATGATAGGAAAAGTAGTTTACCAAATCTCTAAAGCGAGCTGGTGTGGGTGAAAGACCAGCAGAGGAAGTATAATGAAGGACATCCTTGAGTTGATTATCTGAAAATCCAATGGATTACTAGGGTAAAACGGAATTCCACCGTTAAAAGGATTAAAGCGAATCTATTTAATGATTAAGCAGGATGGTACCGTGGGTATTTGCACTCACTCCTACATGGAGTGGGTGCTTTTTAATATTCAATTCTGCCTATAATTATAGATTAAGAAGGGTGGCACCGCGGATTTATTCGTCCCTAAGCATTATGCTTGGGGACTTTTTTTATTTCTTCTTGGCCAAGAGCAATAAAAAAATAACAGTTTAAAAAAACTGAAAGGAAGGATTAAAAATGGAAAGAATCTTAGTGAAGGAATTAAGAAATTATGATGATAAAGTAATTATGATCTCTGGTTGGGTTCATAGAATAAGAAGGTTAGGAAAACTTGCTTTTATTATTGTTAGAGATAGAACTGGAATAGTTCAATGTGTTATTGATACTAAAAACATTGATATTAAAGGCTTAAAATTAGAAAGTGTTGTAGAGATAACAGGAGTGGTACAAAAGAAAATCGGAATAGATGAAGATGTAGAACTTTGGACACATTCCTTAGTGATTTATTCTGGGGTCAATGAAGACTTGCCAATTGAAATAAATAAGGAAAATTTAGAAATAAATATTGATACTATTTTAAATTATAGAGTTCTGGCTTTAAGAAATTTAAAAATAAATGCAATATTTAAGGTTCAGGCTGTTTTAGCGCAAGCCTTTCAAGGATATCTAGAAGGGGAAGACTTTACCCAAGTTTTTAGTCCGAAAATTGTATCAGAAGGTACAGAAGGAGGAACTGAGCTTTTTGAAATAAAATATTTTGAGAAGAAGGCTTATCTTGCACAAAGTCCACAATTTTATAAGCAAATGCTTGTAGGTTCAGGATTTGAGAGAGTTTTTGAAATAGGACATGTTTATCGCGCTGAAGAGCATAACACTATTAGACACTTAAATGAATATGTGAGCCTTGACTTAGAAATGGGTTTTATTAAGGATGAAAGAGATATTATGAATTTAGAAGGAAAGCTTCTTAAATTTATGTTCAATTCTGTAAAAGAAAAGTGTGGAAAAGAACTTGAACTATTACAGGTTAATATTCCTGAGATAGCTGATGAAATTCCTTCCATGAGACTATCTGATGCAATTGAAATACTTAAAAAATTCTATGGAAGAACTGACTTATTACATGATTTAGACCCTGAGGGAGAAAAGCAAATTTGTGAGTATGCAAAGAAATATCTAAATAGTGAGTTTCTATTTCTAACTTACTATCCACGTAGTAAAAGGCCAATGTATGCCATGCCGGCTGAAGAAAACTTAACTCACAGCTTTGACCTTTTATTTAGGGGCCTGGAGATAACCACTGGAGGGCAAAGAATTCATAATTATGAACAGCTTAAAGATAGTATTGCTTCAAGAGGATTAAAGGTAGAGAGCTTTAAGGATTATCTTCAAGTTTTTAAGTTTGGAATGCCGCCACATGGTGGCCTGGCCATCGGTTTAGAAAGGCTTACAGCACAGCTTTTAGGTTTTAAAAATATTAGAGAGGTTACATTATTTCCTAGAGATAGGGATAGAATTAGACCTTAATAGGTAATAAATTAAGATTTTAAATCAATGAGAATGGTGTATCCAATATTTACATATTGGATATATCTTTTTATTTTTTTGCATATTTTTTATAAAAAAATGCAAAATAAATGGGTAATGTAAAAAATAAATAATATGAATAATGTGTGAAGTTGTGGAAAGAATAACAGATACATGTGATTAGGGAAGTGGTTATGCTTGGATGAAGTTATAAAAGGCAATCTAATAATAATCGGAGGAGCTGAAGATAAAAAAGGCGGAAAAAACATTTTAAAGGAAGTTTGCAGCAAGATTGATAAGGAAAATGATGAATTAGTTATTGCTACCATCGCAACACAATTTCCAAAGGAAGTAGGAGCAGAATACAGAAACATCTTTGAAAGTCTTGGAGTAACTAATATTAATATCCTGGATATACAAGATAGAAAAGATGCTTGTGAAAGACAGAATATTGATATTATGCAAAAGGCATCCCTAGTTTTTTTCACTGGTGGTGATCAGCTTCGTATTACCAGCCTATTAGGTGGTACCCCTTTATTTAAGGTAATACATGAAAGACATGAAGATGGATGTGTATTCGTTGGCACCTCTGCAGGAGCATCTGTAATGAGTGACACAATGATTATTACTGGCACGGATGAAGAGGCACCTAAAAAATGTACATTAAAAATGGCTCCAGGTCTTGGACTTTTAAAAAATGTTGTTATTGACCAGCATTTTTCGCAAAGAGGAAGAACAGGAAGAATTTTAGTTTCTATCGCAGAAAATCCTGAAAGTTTAGGTATAGGTATAGATGAAGATACTGCTATTATGGTAAGCAGCAAAGGTGAATTCCAAGTTATAGGCTCTGGAGCAGTATATGTTTTCGATGGAAGTTCAATTACCTATACTAATGCCTCAGAACAATACCCTGATGAAATTTTATCCATGTTTGATATAAAAATGCATGTTCTTAAAAATGGCGATAAATATATCATAAATACAAAACAGCCTATTAAGGAGGAAATACAGCGTAAAAATGAAAATAGCAGACGTTAACATTTTTGAAGGGAGAAATATATATTCTCATAAAAAATGTATAAGAATGGATTTAGACTTAGAAGGCTATTGTGAGATTCCTAGCAATAAAATTGAAGGTTTTAATGAAGGCTTGCTTAAGCTGCTTCCTGAGCTTTTCGCTCATAGATGCGGAATTGACGAAGAAGGAGGCTTTGTAAAGAGACTTTGTGAAGGAACCTATTTAGCTCATATATGTGAACATTGCATTATTGCTCTTCAAAATAAAATTGGATTAGATGTGGTTTATGGCAAGGCAAGAGAAATAGAAAAGGATAATTATTATGTAATTTATCAATATGAATATAAAAATACAGCCATAGAGGCTGGTAAAATAGCTGTAGATATGATTAATTCACTAATTAAGGGAAATGACTTTAACTTTGATTTTAGACTTCAAGCCTTGACAGATATCCTTTCAAAAGAACAATTAGGGCCAAGTACCTTAGCAATTTGTGATGAGGCAAGAAAATTAGGAATACCTGTACTTAGGTTAGGAGAAAAAAGCATGTTTCAACTTGGATATGGTAAGTACAGTAAAATGTTGGAGGCAACTATTTGTGATGAAACTAGTGGTATTGCCATTGATATAGCTTGCGATAAGCTTCTTACTAAAGAAATTTTGCTCAATCAATGTATTCCTGTAGCTAGAGGAGGTAAAGTTGAAAATACTTTAGATTTGCTCCTAAAAGCAGATATTATAGGTTATCCAATAGTTGTTAAACCCAGATTTGGAAATCAAGGTAAGGGCGTTTTTGTTAATATTAGAAATGAGAAGCAGGCATTAGAAGCCTATAACTTACTAAGTAAAGATTATGAAGATATAATGATCGAAAAACACATTACTGGCAGGGATTATAGAGCATGCGTTGTTGATGGAAAAGTTGTGGCTGTAGCTGAAAGGATTCCACCATTCATTATTGGAGACGGAATTAGTAACATAAGAAAACTTATTAATGAGATAAATCAGGACGAAAGAAGAGGTATCGGCCATGAAAAACCACTAACAAAAATCAAGATAGATGACGCGCTTATTAGCTATATCTCCAAAGAGAATTATCAATTGGGCTCGGTATTAGAAATAGGCAAAAAGCTTGTTCTCAGGGAAAATGCCAATCTTTCAACTGGCGGTAATTCAATTGATTGTACAGATCTAATATGTGAAGAGAATATTGATATATGTAATAGGGTAGCTCAGGCCATTGGATTAAATATTTGCGGCATAGATTTATGCTGTAAGGATATTAGCATACCTCTTACAATGGAAGATGCTGTAATAGAGGTTAATGCAGCGCCTGGAATCAGGATGCATCATTATCCATGTAATGGTCAGGGAAAGAATGTTGCTAAAGCAATAGTTGAAATGATGTTTAAGAATAATGACAGGAGTATTCCTATAATTTCTATTACAGGAACAAATGGGAAGACCACTACAACAAGATTAATTGCACATACACTTTCACTTATGGGAAGCAGAGTTGGTATGACCACTACTGGTGGAATATATATAAACAATAAATGTATATATAAAGGTGATACCACAGGTTACACAAGTGCAATGACGCTTTTAACGAACAAGGAAATTGATGTTGCTGTTTTAGAAACCGCCAGAGGTGGCATCATAAGAAAAGGGCTAGCTTATGATTTGGCAGATGTTGCTGTAATTACAAATATTACTGAAGATCATTTAGGCATTGATGAAATCAATACGCTTGAAGATTTGGCCTATGTTAAATCCCTTGTAGGAGAGGCTGTTAAAGAAAATGGATATGTTATTCTAAATGCAGATGATGAAGTAAGCAAAACTATAGTAAATAGAATGAAAAGTAATATTATTTTTATATCAAAAGATAAAGATAATGTACTTTTAAGAGAGAATATTTCAAAAGGCGGTTATGGAGTATATACACATAATGGATATATATATGTAGAAAAGGATGATAATGCTGTCCCTTTAATAAAAGTAAACAAAATTAATATAACTATAAATGGAAAACTGAAGTATAACATTGAAAACTCAATGTGCGCCTGCGCAGCGCTTATTGGATTAAAAGTAAATTATTCTACTATTCGGAAGGGTTTATCCACCTTTTATTGTAATGAAGAACAGAATCCTGGAAGATTCAACATGTATTCTGTTAATGGTGCTACAGTTATTCTTGATTACGGACATAATATAGAAGGCTACAAGGCTGTACTAGAGGGAATAAAAGCAATAAAGCATAATAGGCTTGTTGGAGTAATTGGAGTACCTGGTGATAGACTTGACAGTAACGTTCTTCAGGTAGGAAATATTTCAGGCAACTATTTTGATTTCATATACATAAAAGAAGACATGGATAAAAGAGGAAGGAGAAATGGCGAAATCGCTAAGCTCCTTGAGAAGGGAGTTTTAAGCTCCGAGTTTAATCATAAAAATTTAGAAACTATTCTTGATGAAGTAGAGGCATTAGAAAAAGCTATTGATAAATCAAAACCTGGAGATATTATTATTATCTTCTTTGAAAAATATGAACCATTATTAAATTTAGTAAAAGAAAGAATAAATATAATAGAAAAACAGGAAAGTGCAAATTAAATTATTTTAGAATAAAGCTAGAAAATACCTAGCTTTATTTTTTTTATTATATTATACTAAATAAGAAAAATGAAGTGGGTTATCAAAATAGGACCTAAGTATTAAATTGGAAGGAAGAATATAAATGCTTATAAAGGCTTATGCTAAAATTAATTTATCCTTAGATGTTATAGGCAAAAGAGAGGATGGATATCATTTATTAGCAATGCTTATGCAGACAATTGATCTTTATGATATTATTAATATTAATAAGGCTTCTAAAGGAATAAGTTTGTCATCTAATAAGTCCTATCTTCCAAATGATGATAGAAATCTCTGTTATAAAGCAGCAAAACTGTTTATAGAAAAATATGAAATAAAAGAAGGAATTGACATCTATATTAAGAAGAATATTCCTGTAGCAGCAGGACTTGCCGGTGGCAGCACCGATGCCGCAGCCGTACTAAAAGCAATGAATGATATTTTTGAGGTTAATGTAAGTAATGAGGAACTAATGGAGCTAGCATTAAAAATAGGAGCGGATGTACCATACTGCATTATAGGGGGAACTGCTCTTTGTGAGGGTATAGGAGAAAAAGTTAAAAAGCTTAATAGTTTTAAAGACCATATACTCGTTGTAATTAAACCTCCTTTTGGGGTTTCTACTAAAGAGGTATATCAAAATTTAGATACAAGTAAAATATATAAACATCCAGATACTAAGCATCTTATAAATGCCATAGAAGAGGATGATTTGAATTATATTAGCAAAAATATGAAAAATGTTTTAGAAAATGTAACTTTAAGAAAGCATAATATATTAAAGGATATAAAAAATAGTATGTTAAAATATGGAGCATTAGGAGCAATGATGAGCGGAAGTGGCCCTACCATATTTGCATTCTTTGAAGATATGCTTAAAGCTCAATATTGTTTTGAAAAATTAAAACTAAAATATAGTGAAGTATACATTACTAGAACAATATAATTATTAGTTAGACAGGTTATAATCTCTTTTTAAGAGGTTATGCCTGTCTTTTTTATATGCATATTTTGGCTTATATATGAGAAAAATATGTCAGTAATAAAGAATACTGGAGGCAGACTATGCTTATTGTTGGTTTATTTACAAAGTATTTTTTAATATTGATGTTAGTCCAAGGCTACATAGTTGGTATATTGGATGCAAGATTTTTTTATAACAACAACATGAAGAAGACTGCTATAAAAGCTAGAATTTTGGGTATTGGTTTTATGATTTTAGGCATAGCATTATTTACTTTAAGAGAAATAATGTGAAATATATGGTGTGGAAAGTTGAAGGTGTTGCATTTTGAAGGAAATAATTAGAGACTTAATTTCTCCAAAGGTTGATGAGAATGTTGCCTATATTAAAGGTTTGTTAAAGGATACATCAGATATAGTTTATAGACAATTTAATATTGCCGAATGGAAGGCAGCTCTTATTTACATAGATGGAATGGCAGACAAATTTATTTTAGATAACTTTGTACTTGAATCTGTAATGCTTAAGAGTGAAAGAGTAGAAAATGTAATGCAAATTAAAGATAAGATACTTACAGTGTCTGATATGAAGCAGGTAATGAAGCTTTCTGAAGGCTTAAACGCTGTACTTTCAGGTGATTCAATCATGTTTATTGAAGGTCTGTCTGTTTTATATGTTATTGCAACTAGGGCTTGGCCAACAAGGGGAGTAAGTGAGCCTTCCGGTGAATCTGTTATTAGAGGAGGACGAGATGGATTTACAGAAACCATAAGATTTAATACTGCATTAATTAGAAGAAGAATAAAGGATACCAGACTTAAGATCGAGCCTAAAATTGTAGGTATTAGATCAAAAACAGATGTGGCTATACTTTACATAGATGATGTTGTTAATAAAGATGTTCTGGAAAAAGTTAAGTCAAGAATTCAAAACATAAAAATAGATGCAGTTTTAGATAGTGGATATATTGAGGAATTTATTGAAGACAATAAACTATCTCCTTTTCCCCAATTACAAAGTACTGAAAAGCCAGATGTCATTGCAGCAGGTTTGTATGAAGGCAGAGTAGCTATATTAGTTGATAATTCTCCCTTTTGTATACTTGCACCAGCAACTTTACCAAGTCTTTTTCAGACACCAGATGATTATTATCAAAGATGGATAAATTCATCAATACTTAGGCTTGTAAGATTTTCTGCAATTATTTTATCAATGCTTTTGCCATCACTTTATATTGCCGTGACTTCTTTTCATACAGCTATTATACCTACAAAGCTAGCATATTCTATCGCTGCTTCTAGAGAGGGAGTTCCTTTTCCGGCCTTTGTTGAAACCATAATCATGGAGATAGCCTTAGCATTTATATTAGAAGCAGTGGTAAGATTGCCTAAGGCAATAGGTTCAACAATTGGTATAGTAGGAGGATTAATATTAGGGCAGGCGGCAGTCAGTGCAGGAATTGTAAGTCCTATTATGATAATTATTGTATCCATTACTTCTATTTCTAGCTTTATTACTCCTAATTATGAGGTTAGCTCTGCTTTAAGATTATCTAGGTTGTTTCTCATAATATGTTCTTCAATAATAGGATTGTATGGTATAGCTATTGGCTCAATAATAATAATCATACATTTAGTAAAACTTAAAAGCTTTGGGATTCCATACTTATCACCACTAGTTCATCCTCATAAAAGAGATATGAAAGATACATTCATTAGAGCTCCTATAAATCTATTTAAGAGAAGACCTGAATTTATGGAAACCAAAGATAAAATAAGGCAAGAATAATTTATTACTTACACTGATTATACAGGAAAGTGAGGACTACTCTATATGAGCGAGAAAAGGTTAGTTGGCAAATATGGATTATTTTCAACTATAGTAGTAACGGTAATAGGTGTAGGGGTGTTTTCCTATCCTAGTTCTATGGCTCAACAAGTTGGAACTGATGGGTGGATTGTAACAATAGCTGCTGGTTTTATATGCATGGCATTGTTATTTATAATATATAAAATTGTAGATAAAAATGGGTTCATATCTTTTTATGACCTTACTATAAATACATTAGGAAAACTATTTGGGAATATCATAATATTGTTACTTTGTTTTTATTTTATTTTTTCTATTTCTATTGGCATGAGAATATTTGCTGAAGTAATAAAAATGTACTTATTATTGAAAACTCCAACAGAATTTATATTATTGGTGATGATTTTTACAGGACTATACTTGGTACGTACAGATATTTCTGTATTAGTTAAATTTAATGAAATATCCTTTGTAATTATGTTTGTACCAATGATAATAATTTTACTGTTTTCAACTAATAATGGGGACATTACAAATGTATTGCCTATATTGCAGCACTCCCCAAAAGAATATATAAGTGCACTAATAACTTCCACCTATGCTTTTGGAGGATTTGAAATTGCATTTTTAATTTTGCCATATATGAAAGATGTAAAGGAAATTAAAAAAACACTAATCAGCAGTATATCATTTATTACACTCTTTTATTTAGCGGTTGTAATCTTATGTTTAATGTTTTTTACAAAGGATCTTACTAAAGAGCTTATCTGGCCTACTATGGGTTTGGTAAGAGCTATCATGATACCAGGATCATTTATTGAGAGATGGGAAGGTATAGTAATGGCACTGTGGGTTTTTTATTATTTCACAACTTTTGTAAATATATTCTATTTTTCAGCAGAACTAATTAAAAAGAGCTTTAAGCTTGATGAAATAAAATTAACTGCTTTAATACTCTCACCAATTATTTATTTGCTAGCTTTATATCCTGAAAATATCGCCGAAATTTATGATATATCTAATAAAACCACCTTGTTTTTTGTTACCTTGAGTTTCATATTTGTGCCTTTTGTTTTATTGATATTTAAAGGAGGCAGAAAAAGAGGTGAGAAAAGTGAAGTATAAAAGAATACTGCCTATAATTTTGTGCAGTTTATTCTTAAGCGGATGTTGGGATAAAGTTGAAATTGATAGAAAATTATTTATAACAACTATAGGAATTGATCTAGGTAAAGATGCCGGCAATAATAAGGATGCAAAGGAAATTAAGCCCAATGACCCGTTTCAAGATAGAATTTCTTCTAAGAAGCTTTCAATAATCTATAGCTTCCCTGATATAAGCAGCCTTGGGCCTGGAATAACTAGTACTGCTAGGGATAAATACATTAACGTCGATGCTTCTTCTATGGAGGACGGAATAATTGAGGCTACTGGGAGAAGCAGCAGAAGTATATATTTAGGACAGACAAAGCTTATAATGCTAAATAGTGCAATTTTAGAACAGCCTGATATTTTTAAAGAAATATTAGATTATTTGGAAAGACACCCTTATTTGAACAAAATGATGAGGATTGTAGTTTCTGAAGGAAAGGCTGAGGAATTTGTAAAATTTCAACCTACCATGGAAAAAAATATAGAGAATTATTTAACTGGACTTATGGAAAGCAGTGAAAGTAATGCCTCAATTTTGCCAGTTACTTTAAATGAAGTAATAATTCTTCTTGGCCAGAATGGAAATGCAATTATACCTAAAATTAGCATGGATAAAGAAAAGAAGGATATTGTGCTTTCAGGAGTAGCAGTTATTAAGAATTATAAATTAAAGGGCTTTTTAACACCTGAAGAGGTTGCGGATTTAGAAATAATGAGGGGTAAAATCAAAGGTGGAAAAAGAGTGATTTATATGGATGGTCACCCAATTGATATAGAGATAAATGATATAGAAAGAAAAATAAAAGTAAGTGGAGATAAAAATAAACTTTTCTTTAATATTAATTGTAGGTTAGAAGCGCAGCTTATGGAAGGTTTTAAAGGAAAAGAGATACTTTCAAATACAGAACTTAATTCTATTGAAAAAAATTTTAGCGAATCTATTTCTAAAGAATGTAATATTATTGCTAAACTGTTACAGACTGAGTTTCAGGTAGATCCCATAAATTTAAGGGAATATGTGGAGAAATATAAGCCATCTCTTTGGAAGGGAATTAAGGATAATTGGGATGAAGCTTTTAAAAGTGCAGAAATTACAGTAAATGTTGATGTAAAAATCAGAAGAATTGGTGTTACTAAATAGAGATTGATGAATAATTTAGAAAAATATGGTAATAATTACTGACAAATAAGCAATATGGGGGATAAAAATGAAAAAATTTATATGTGTTGTTATTTGTCTATTCATAGGATATTCAATATTCTGGAGTGGCTTTTCAGTTAAAGGTCTGAAAGCTAACAATGTAAATAGTATGTCACTACAAAATTCAATTGAAAACAAAATTATACGATTCCATGTTATTGCAAATAGTGACAAAGCTGAAGACCAAGCTTTAAAACTGAAGGTTAGAGACAAAGTGCTTGAATATATTGCTCCTAAATTAAAGACATCTAAAAGTATAGAAGAATCCAGGCAAATTCTAATGCAAAACGATACTAACATTCAAAAAATAGCTGATAAAGTTATAAAGGATAATGGATACTCTTATAAATCAGTTACGATGCTATCAAAGGAAGATTTTCCAGTTAAGACTTATGGAAATATTACTCTTCCCCAAGGTGAGTATGAAGCCTATAGAATTATTATTGGAAATGGTTCTGGTCAAAACTGGTGGTGCGTAATGTTTCCACCCCTCTGTTTTATAGATATAACTAAAGGTGAAGTTTCATACAAGGAAACAGAAAAAGCTATGAAAGAGGTACTTTCACAAAATGAATATGAGGAAGTTGACAATACAAATTCACTTTCTAAGGATGGAAAGGAAGAAAAAAATACAAATAAAGATTTAGGAAAGGCTAACACTGAAAATGCAGGAAAAGATACCACAGAAAAGTTAGAAATAAGATTTAAAATTTTGGATGAACTTAAAAAATTATTTTCATAAATAATTAAGAAACTCGGCTTTATATGTCGAGTTTTTCTTTTCTTGGGTGAATAATAAAAATATAACTACAAATACTATGTGAAGAAATTTATGGGAGGTAAAGTCCTATGCAAATGACAAAAAAAAGAATTATATATACTATTGCGGTAACTTTAATTGTTGTATTCTCTACAACATTTGCTATTTTAATGACTTTAGAGAGAACTGATTATAGAAACTATCTTCAAAGCGAATATAGTAAGAATATGCATGAATTAATAACTTCAGTAGAGAATATTAGAGTAGATTTAAGTAAAGCAGCTATAACAAATTCCAGGGAAGAAAAAATAATAACCTTTGAAGAAATTTTTAGATACAGTGCTACAGCTAATGATAAGTTGCATTCACTGCCAATTCCACAGCAAAATATTGAGAGTACAAGTAAATTTCTGTCTCAAGTAGGAGATTTCTGTTACACTTTAGTTAAGGCTTCCTCTGAAGGAAAAGATTTAAGTGATAAGGATTATAACAATATTGACAATTTGAAACAAGAAGCCTTGAAACTACAAAATGATCTAAATGTGGTGTTAGCTGATATAAGTGAAGGCAGGGTAAAATGGGGAGAAGTTAGGCAAAAGGCAACTGGTGTATTAGCAAGCGGAAACGAAGAAGCAGTTTCCACCCAATTTGCAAATATACAAAAGCAAATTGCAGCATATCCATCATTAATCTACGATGGCCCATTTTCTGATAATATTATGGATATAAAACCTAAAATAACTGCTCAAGCTGAAGTTTCTTTATCAGATGCAACTAATGTTGTTTATAAAGTTATAGGAAAAGAAAATATTGGAAAGATTGATAATGTTCCTAATGAGGGAAAAACTAAGATTCCTTCCTATCGCTTTAATGTTACAATGAAAAACAGAAATGCTAAACAGAACACAGTTATATGCGAAATTAGTAAAAACGGAGGCAGGGTAGTTTATCTATTAGATAATAGATTAATTAATAATCCAACAGTTGATTTAAAAAAAGCTGCTGACATAGGAGCTAAATATTTGCTTAATTTAGGCTATAAGAATATGATTACTGCCTATACTCTAAAATATGATAATACTGCTATTATAAATTATGTATTTAAACAAAATGATATAGCAATTTATCCAGATCAAATTAAGCTAAAAATTGCATTAGATAATGGAAATATAATAGGAATTGAATCCGAAAAATATTTAGTTTCTCATGAAGAAAATAGAAAACTTAATACCCCTAAAATTTCTGAAACAGAGGCTGAAGCTAAAGTTAGTAAGAGATTAAGCATTTCTACCAAAAGGCTTGCAGTAATTCCAACAGCAACTAATACAGAAATTCTTTGTTATGAGTTTGCAGGAAGTTATAAAAATGATAAATTCATAGTTTACATTAATGCCCAAACAGGTTATGAACAAAGAATATTACAGATAATTAATACCCCAAACGGAGAACTTGCAATGTGAGATATGGTGAGCCACGGGGACGTTTCTCGTGGCTCATTTTTATGTAGCAATCTACTTGTATTATGATATAATGATTAATGAATAAATATTAAGATATACAAGGAGCTGAAAGTATGAAGAAAAAGGTTGCTGTATTATTTGGTGGTCAATCTACTGAACATGAGGTTTCAAGGGTTTCTGCTGCCTCAGTACTTAGAAATATCGATGTTGCTAAATATGACATATATCCAATTGGCATATCAAAAGAAGGAAAATGGTTTGAATATAATGGAAAAGTAGAAAATATAGAAAATGGAAAATGGGAAAGTGATGAATTTTACAAAGTGTCTGAAGGACAAAAAATATTATTTAATAATGAAGTTGATGTAGTATTTCCAGTATTACATGGATTATATGGAGAAGATGGAACTATTCAAGGTATGTGTAAGCTGTTAAATATACCATGTGTTGGACCTGGAGTTATGTCTTCAGCTATTTGTATGGACAAGATTTACACAAAATACCTTCTGGAGAGGTTTGGAGTAAGGCAGGCTGAATATGTAGTTGTAAATGCCTATGAATATGAAGAAGATAATAAAAAAATATTGAATAAAATTGACGAAACACTTAAATTCCCTGTATTTATTAAACCTTCTAACAGTGGATCTTCTGTAGGAATAACAAAGGCACATAACTTAGAAGAATTAAAGGAAGGTATAGTACTTGCATTAAAACATGATAGGAAGGTTCTAGTTGAAAGAGGGATAAATGCAAGAGAGGTAGAAGTTGCTGTATTGGGTAACGATTATCCTGAAGCGGCTGTCCCTGGAGAAATTATTCCAGCAAAAGAATTTTATGATTATGAGGCAAAATATAATAATGTAGCTTCAAAGCTTTTAATACCTGCTGATTTAGAAGAAGCAAAATTAGAAGAAGTAAAAGCAGCGGCTATAAATATATATAAAATATTAGATTGCGCTGGAATGGCAAGAGTGGATTTTCTTGTAGATAAAGATACAAAGGAAATTTATTTAAATGAAGTTAATACTATACCTGGTTTTACTAGCATTAGTATGTATCCTAAAATGTGGCAGGCTGCTGGTAAAAGCTATAGTAAGCTTATTGATGAATTAATAGAATTAGCAGTAGCTAGGAATAACTGTTAGTAAAAGGGAGGTAGTAAAATATTGAATAAAAAGGCCGTAATAACCATTTCAAGTCAGCAGAATAATGTGGAGGACAGTAGAATTGAAGTAGTTTCTCCTGGTGAATTTTATAAAGACAAGGAAGCCTATTGTGCTGAGTATGATGAAACTGAGATTTCAGGTATGGAGGGTACTAGGACTACTTTAAGAGTTGCTCCAGAAAAATTTACATTATTAAGAGTTGGTACAACAAATGCAGAGATGAATTTCCAAAAGAATGGCAATGCATTAACTATATATAATACCCCTTATGGAGTTATTGAAATGAAGATTGAAACATTAGATTTAAAAATCAATGTAGGTGAATCTGGTGGAGATATATTAGTTAATTATAATCTTATTATTAGTGGAGAAAAGCCACAAAACACAATATTGAAGGTTAATATTAAGGCATAAAGAAATACACAAAGCATTATTTAGAAAATACAAAGGGGGGGAACGCATGAGGACAATAGCTACTGCCAAATACAATTTTCATCATATTATTGGAAACAGCGAAGCCTTAATATGTTGTAAGGATAAAGCAGTAAGGGCCTCTAAAACTTCTTCCCCTATACTTATTTATGGAGAAACAGGTACAGGAAAAGAATTATTTATACAAGCTATACATAATAATTCGGATCGAAGTAATAAGCCCTTTATAGCACAAAATTGTGCAGCTATTCCCAGTAATTTACTTGAAGGAATACTTTTTGGAATAACAAAGGGAGCCTTTACAGGAGCTGAGGATAAAAAAGGCATATTTGAATTAGCAAATGGTGGCACCTTATATTTAGATGAACTCAATTCAATGCCTATTGAGCTTCAGGGGAAACTTTTACGAGTATTACAGGATGGTACTGTTAGAAGATTAGGCAGTTCTATAAATAAAAGCGTAGATACTAGATTAATAGTATCATTAAATGAATGGCCAGAGCTATTAATTGAAGAAGGAAAGCTTAGAAAAGATCTATATTATAGATTAAACGTAGTAAGAATTGATTTACCTCCCTTAAGATATAGAAAAGAAGATATACCTCTAATTACTGAATACTTTATTAAAAAATTTAATAAAAAATTTCATGCATCTATTGATGGAATAGATGCATCCTCCCTGGAAAAATTAATCTACTTAGAATGGCAGGGAAATGTAAGAGAGCTTGAACATGTAATTGAAGGTGTTTTTAACTTAAAGCAAAAGGGCAAAATAAATGATAATGATTTGGAGTATATTGGACTCAACATAGTAAATAGAAATATGTCCCTCAAAAGTAAAGTGGAAGAAATAGAAAAATCCTATATTAAAGAAGCACTTATTATTAATAAATACAACATTTCTAAGGCTGCTGATTTTTTACAAATACCACGGCAGACCTTACAAAGCAAGATAAAAAAATATAATATTCATAATTAGGGAAGAAATTAACTTCCTTTTTTATTTTTAAATTTGTAATTAATCCGAATTTTATGATTTTCATAATTTATTGGGGAAAAGGGTATATTATTTGATGATAATAGTGAAAAATAAGAGATATTACTAAATCTAGAAGCGAATATGGAGCTGTAAAAAGAATTGATAGCAAGCTTTAATAAAAATTTTGATGAAAAGCAAAAAAAATATAGCAAAAAATAAAAAGATATGTTATCATATTATAGTATTTTAAAAAAACATAACAATAATTCCATTTTATAGGGTAATTTCTATTATAATATGTGAAAAAGAACTTGTCAACTAATTTTTAAAAAAATACTAGGGGGTGAATATTGCTTCAAAAATACATTTGAAGTAATAGCTTATGAAAAATACAAAATATATATTCGTCACTGGTGGAGTAGTTTCATCACTTGGAAAAGGGATAACTGCAGCATCCTTAGGAAGACTTCTTAAAAATAGAGGAATAAAAGTTTCAATTCAAAAGTTTGATCCATATTTAAATGTTGACCCAGGAACTATGAGTCCTTATCAGCATGGTGAGGTTTTTGTAACAGATGATGGAGCAGAAACTGATTTGGATCTAGGCCATTATGAGAGATTTATTGATGAAAATTTAAGTAAAAACAGCAACGTTACCACAGGAAAGGTGTATTGGTCAGTTATTTCCAAGGAAAGAAAGGGAGATTATCTAGGCGGTACAGTACAAGTAATTCCACATATTACAAATGAAATAAAACAGAGGGTATATAGAGTTGCAAAGGAAAGAGAAATAGATGTAGTTATTACTGAAATTGGTGGAACTGTTGGTGACATTGAATCACTTCCTTTTTTAGAAGCGATTAGACAGATTAAATATGAAGTTGGAAGAGAAAATGTATGTTTTATTCATGTGACTCTTGTTCCATATTTAGGAAAGGCCGGAGAACTTAAAACTAAGCCAACTCAACATTCTGTTAAAGAATTAAGAGGTATAGGTATTCAACCTGATATAATTGTTTGTCGTTCTGAAAAACCTCTTTCTGAGGATTTAAAAGGCAAAATAGGATTATTCTGCAATATCGATGGAAGATCGGTAATTCAAAACCTTGATGCAGAAAATTTATATGAAGTACCACTAATGCTTCATGAAGAAGGTTTAGATACTCTCGTTTGTGAAAAACTTAGTCTTCCATGTGGGAAAATAGATAACAATGAATGGATAGCTATGGTAAAGAAAATAAAGAACTTATCTAACAATGTAAATATTGCATTGGTTGGAAAATATGTAGAGCTTCATGATGCTTACATATCAGTTGTAGAAGCACTAAATCACGGCGGTTTAAGTAATGATGCAAATGTAAATATAAAATGGATAAATTCAGTTGACTTAGATAAGGAAAATGTAGGCACCTTACTAGCTGATGTGGATGGAATTTTAGTACCTGGTGGATTTGGTGACAGAGGTATTGAAGGAAAAATAGAAGCAATAAAATATGCTCGTGAAAACAAAGTACCTTTTCTTGGTATATGTCTTGGAATGCAGTGTGCTGTAATTGAATTTGCAAGAAATGTATTAGGCTTTAAAGATGCACATAGCTCAGAAATAAATCCAGAGACAAACTACCCAGTAATAGATTTAATGCCAGATCAAAAGGATATAGATGAAATGGGCGGCACTATGAGGCTTGGCTTATATCCATGTAAACTGTCAAAGGAAAGCTTTGCTATAAAAGCCTATAATGAAGACTTAATATATGAAAGACATAGACATAGATATGAATTTAATAATGAATATAGAAAACCACTTACTGATGCTGGTTTAATACTTTCAGGAACTAGTCCTGATGGAAGACTTGTGGAAATAGTAGAACTAAAAGATCATCCTTGGTTTGTTGGTGTTCAATTTCATCCTGAGCTAAAATCAAGACCAAATAGACCTCATGCACTTTTTAAAGATTTTATAGAAGCTGCTATTAAAACTAAAACAAAATAATAAAAAAGATTCTCTTTTGAGAATCTTTTTTTTATAAACTTGCAAAATTACATGTCGAATTAAAAATATGCCCTTAGACAAAGTGAAGTATTTTTTTTGAAGGAATTCCTTAAGATTTATAGAATTATTATATTAAAATAAATTAAAAAATATTTTGGAGGCGAGAAAGGTGCTGATTAATTCTAAAATAAGCATTGCATTAAAGAACGCCTATGATCAATATGAAATTAAAGAGATATCTATATTCGAAATTGAGAAGCTGGAAAAGGCTTTTCCCTGCATTCAGATTAATTCTAAAGGACATAAGCAATTTAGTTTTACAATAAAATGCCCTTTATGTGGAGAGGCACATTATTATAAATATAATATAAATGATTTTCTTAAAAGAGAAGTAATTATTGGTGGCTGCGAAACTTTGGGAGTACCTCTTTTTTATATTGGTAATGAAAGTAAAGTGCATGAAAGAATTAATAAGGTCAATGAGCAAAAAAGTGATTTAATAATTATGCTTTGAGTGAATAAATTCACTCTTTTTATTTTAAAAATAAAAAAATGGATTAAAATCGTAAAATAGTATATAATGTATAAGGTATTACATTTCATGGTAGTTCTTTCTGAAATCCCGATAAAATTATAAATATATAAGTGAATATTTGGAGGTGTATTGTTTGCTTAGCAAAGAATTGGAAGTTAAAACTCTAACAGAGCTTAGAGATATTGCTAAGGAGCTTGGTATAAAAAATATATCAAAGTTTAAAAAAGCAGAGCTTATTGAAGAAATTAGCAAGGTTTCTCCTGCATCCATTGAAAAAAATGGGGTAGTTCTTAGAGAAAAAATAACTCCTAAAAAGGATGAAATAAAAGAAGAAACTGAAAAATCCTATGTAAAAAGTGAAGAAATAAAAGCTGATACAACGAATTTAACTCATGAACCTGCTCCAAGGCCTGAGCCTGTCATAGAAAAAGTTTCCTTTGAAGAAAAAAGAGAAAGGCTTAAAGAAATGATAGATGAATCTGATACTGCTAGGGGAGTATTAGATGTTATTGAAAATAGTTTTGGCTTTTTAAGAGGACAAAACTATCTTTCAGGACCAAATGACATCTATGTTTCTCCTTCACAAATTAGACGATTCAATTTAAGAACAGGTGATATGGTTGAAGGTAAGGTGAGAACTCCTAAAGAAGGAGAAAAGTTTAAAGCTCTATTATATGTACAAGGGGTAAATGGTGAAAACCCTGAAAGAGCTGTTGGAAGAAAAAGATTTGAAACTTTAACTCCTATTTATCCTGAAGAAAGAATCAAATTAGAAACAAGTCCCTTAGATTTATCCTCTAGATTAATGGATATTATTTCACCATTAGGTAAAGGACAAAGAGGTATAATAGTTGCACCTCCTAAGGCTGGTAAAACTACTCTTCTTAAAAAAGTTGCCAATAGCATTAGTAAAAATCACCCGGAAATAAAATTAATAGTTCTTTTAATAGATGAAAGACCTGAAGAGGTTACTGATATGCAGCGTTCTATTAATGGTGAAGTTATATTTTCAACCTTTGATGAAGAACCAGATCATCATACAAAGGTTGCAGAAATGGTGCTTGAAAGAGCAAAGAGGATGGTAGAGCAAGGTCAGGACGTGGTTATATTATTAGACAGCATAACAAGGCTTTCTAGGGCCTACAATCTTACAATAACTCCAACGGGACGTACACTTTCTGGAGGATTAGATCCAGGAGCGCTTATAAATCCTAAAAAATTCTTTGGTGCTGCTAGAAATATTGAAGAAGGTGGAAGCCTTACTATTCTTGCCACAGCCCTTGTAGAAACAGGTAGCAGAATGGATGATATGATTTTTGAAGAATTTAAGGGAACTGGCAATATGGAAGTCCACTTAGATAGGAAGCTTCAAGAAAGAAGAATTTTTCCTGCTATTGATATTTATAAATCTGGTACAAGAAGAGAAGACTTACTTCTTACTTCTAAAGAGCAGGAGGTTATCTTTAATATAAGAAGGGTTATGTACAAAGAAAATAGTGCAGATTTAATTACAGAAAAGCTAATTGAGCATATGGCAAAAACAAGAAATAATGATGATTTCTTAGAAATTTTTATGAAAAATGATATTTTAAGAAAAGATAATGGAAAAGAAAAATGGGAAAGGTAAATCCTTTCCCATTTTTTTATTCTGTAATATTGAACTTCTTTCTAAATTTCTCAACTCTTCCACCTACGTCAACAATCTTTTGACGTCCAGTGTAGAATGGATGGCATTTAGAGCATATTTCTACTTTTAGTTCTTTCTTAACAGAACCAGTTGTAAATGTGTTTCCACATGCACACTTAACCACAGCGTCTTGGTGGTATTCTGGATGTATGCCTTCTCTCATTTCATTCACCTCTTTCAATTATCGAATATGTTTCCATATTCTCAACTACTAGATTATAGCATGCAAATATTTTGTAGTCAATCTTTAATAAAAGGCTGTTTTTTGATACAATATATTTGTTTAGTTTAATTGCTAGGGGGAAATGATATGAGTAAATTATATTTTAGATATGGAGCAATGAATTGCGGTAAATCAACAAATCTTTTACAAGTTGCATACAACTATGAAGAAAGAGGAATGAGTATAATAATAATAAAACCTAAGACTGATACAAAGGGCGGAAATAAGGTTGTATCAAGACTTGGTGTTACAAGGGAAGTAGACCTTTTAATTAGTGAAGATATGAATATATGCACTGAGGTGGAAGCCTTACTTAAGAAAAACATCAGAATAGATTGTATTCTTGTGGACGAAGCGCAGTTTTTCAAAAGCGGTCATATAGATCAGCTTTTTGAAATAGCTGTTTTAATGGACATTCCAGTTATTTGCTATGGCCTTCGCACGGATTTTCAGATGAATGGCTTTGAAGGAAGTTCAAGATTACTGCTATTAGCCCACAGTATAGAAGAACTTAAGAATATTTGCCACTGTGGTAAAAAGGCTCTTTTAAATGGGAGAATGATCAATGGAAAATATGTTTTTGAAGGAAAACAAGTTGCTATTGATAAACAGGATAATGTAGAATACCATGCCCTATGTCCTAAATGCTATTTTGAATTAAAAAAAGAGTTTGAAAATGAAAGATTAAACATGAAGAAATAAGTGAGGAATATTTATGAATAAAAAGGTTTCTGTAGGCGGACAAGCTGTTATTGAAGGTGTAATGATGAGGGGCAGTAAAGGAGTTTCTACTGCAGTTCGAACTCCTGAGGGTGAAATTGTAATAGAAAGGTTAGATATAGTACCCTATTCAAAAAAATATAAACTCTTAGGATTGCCTGTAATTAGAGGCTTCGTATCCCTGATAGAATCTCTTGTTATAGGAATAAAAACCTTAAACTATTCAGCTAAATTTTTTGAAGAAGAAGAGGAACTTTCTAAGTTTGATAAGTGGTTTAAAAATAAATTTAAAGATAAAAGTGATAATATTATTGCAGGAGTATCCCTTATATTCTCATTAGTTGTTGCTGTATTATTATTTTTCTTACTGCCTACCTATGCAGCAAACTTTTTTAAGAAAGTTGCTAACATAAATACGGTATGGCTTAATGTAATTGAAGGAATAATAAGAGTTATGTTATTTTTATTATATATATATTTCATTGGTAAGCTAGAGGATATTAAAAGAGTATTTGAATATCATGGCGCAGAACATAAGACTATCTTTTGTTATGAAAATGGTATGGAGCTTACACCGGAAAATGCAAAAAAATTTAGGAGATTACATCCAAGATGCGGGACTAATTTTTTATTTTTGGTAATGATAGTAAGTATAATTATTTTTTCCTTAACAGGATGGAATTCTTTACTTCAAAGACTTTTATATAGAATAATACTGCTGCCTGTGATATCGGGAATTACATACGAACTTATTAGATGGATGGGTAAGAGTAATAGTAAAGCTGCAAATATACTAGCTTTTCCAGGGCTTATGCTGCAAAAACTTACAACAAGGGAACCGGATTTATCTGAAATAGAAGTGGCTATTGCTGCATTAAAGTCAGCAGAGGGACTAGAATAAATCATAAGGATGATGTAAATGAAAATACAACAATTACTAACTGAGGGTTATGAAATTTTAAAGTATAATAATGAAAATTATATTTTAGATTCTCAGCTGATTTTAGGCAAGGTTTTAAATTTAGATAGAGTGTCAATAATTACTAATAGGGACAAAGAAGTCAGTGAGAAAAGTGTAATTGAATATTTTCGATTAATTGACTTAAGGAAAAATAAGATGCCCTTAAAATATATAACAGAAGAAACTGAATTTATGGGAATATCTTTTTTTATAAAACCAGGTGTTTTAATACCTAGGCCGGATACAGAAATTTTGGTAGAAGAGGTTTTAAAGCTTACAAATAAAAAAGATAAAATGACATTATGTGATGTCTGCTGCGGCAGTGGCGCTATTGGGCTTTCAATAGCTAAAATATCAGAGACTTCAGAAGTTTATTGTAGTGATATATCTGAAGAAGCTTCCGAGGTAACATCTAAAAATATAGAATTGCTTTCATTAAATAATAAAGCTCGTTTTGTTAAAAGTGATTTGCTTCAGTTTGCTCTAGATAATAAGCTTAAGTTTGACATAGTGGTATCAAACCCACCATATATAAGAACATCTGTGATACCAACTTTAATGGAGGATGTAAAGGATTATGAACCATATATTGCCCTATGGGGAGGCGAGGATGGATTAAATTTTTATAGATCCATTACAAAACAAAGCCTTCAGGTTTTAAAGAGGCAGGGGATTCTAGCTTATGAAATAGGGTATGACCAAGCTGAAGAAGTTAAAGGAATCCTTGAAGAAAATGGCTTCAGTAATATTAAGATAATTAAAGACCTTGCAGGGCTTAATAGAGTATTAATTGCTACTCTAAATTAATAATAAAAAATTCCATCGCTATTTTTTGGGGCTTGTGTTATAATAATAAATTGTGAAAATAATATATGGAGTGATTATATAAATGTTAGATAGACTTAATTTTACAGAAAATAAATATGAAGAGCTTTCTAGAAAAATAAGCGATCCTTCAGTTATGGCTGATCAAAAGGAATGGCAGAAGCTCTGCAAAGAACATGCTGACTTAGAAATAATAGTTAATAAATATAAAGAATATAAAAAAACTATAGAAGATATTGAAGCCAATAAGGAAATGCTTAATGAGGACATTGAGAAAGAACTTAAGGAGATGGCTCAAGAAGAGATAAGGGATTTAACTTTAAAATCAGAAGAGCTTCACAAAGAATTAAATATATTGCTTCTTCCAAAGGATCCAAATGATGAAAAGAACGTATTTATTGAAATCAGAGGTGGGGCCGGTGGAGAAGAAGCTGCTCTTTTTGCCTCAAACCTTTTTAGAATGTATACTAGATATGCAGAACGTCACAGATGGAGAATTGAACTAATGAGTGCCAATGAAACTGATATTGGCGGCTTTAAGGAAGTTGTATTTATGGTTAGGGGTCAATCCGCCTATAGTAAGCTTAAATATGAAAGTGGGGTTCACAGAGTACAAAGGGTTCCTGATACTGAATCCAGCGGACGTATCCATACTTCCACAGCTACGGTAGCAGTTTTACCAGAAGTTGATGATGTAGATGTAACTATTAATCCAAATGATATTAGAATTGATGTTTTTAGAGCTTCCGGTCACGGTGGCCAGTGCGTTAATACAACAGATTCAGCAGTAAGAATAACACATATTCCAACTGGTCTTGTAGTGTCCTGCCAGGATGAAAAATCCCAGCTTAAAAATAAAGAAAAAGCCATGAAGGTTTTAATGTCAAGACTTTATGAAAGAGCTGAAGCTGAAAGACATGCTGGAATAGCTGAAGATAGAAAGAGTCAAGTTGGAACTGGAGATAGAAGTGAAAGAATTAGAACCTATAACTATCCTCAAGGTAGAGTTACAGATCATAGAATAGGGCTAACCCTCTACAAGTTAGAAGCCTTTCTAGATGGCGATATTGATGAAATGATCGATGGATTAATTACTGAAGACCAAGCTAGAAAGATGGAAGCAATGGGAAGTAATGAATAATCAAAAGCGCACACAAATATAGAGGTGAAATTATGGACATAAATAAAGCTATTAGGAAGCAAAAAAAATCTAATATTGGGTTTTTGCTATTCTTAAGCTTTATTTTTTTTATGTTGCCATTTATTTTATTTTTAGCCCATAAATCGAATACCTTCTTTATTATTTATCTTTTAATAATTGAGATGCTTATATTAATAACAATATTAATTAATATAAGCAATAATTATATAAAGTACAGCAGTGATAGCTACAGATTAAAAATAAAACTGCTGTATTTTGGCGCGGAAATGAATATAATTTGTGATAAAGTAAAATTTGTACATGCTGAAGGAAAATGTGCGCAGATGTCTATAATCTTTATTATGAATTCTAGATTTAGGAATAAAAAAATTATGCCTATAGATAATAATTTTATAAGTAAACATCCCTATTTAGCACAGCAATATTACTGGTTAAAAACACATAATCCGGAAGATAACTTTTATTATCTTATTATAAATAAAGGTGGCTTTGAGAAATATAAATTATTAGATATGATTTATAGAAATTGTGTAAAAGCTGAATATACTGAAGGGGCCGTAGAAATTATTAAGGAATATAGAGGAAGTAATATTGTATAAATTTTAAGCATATGGTTCTTCACTCCGAGTTTCATAAATAGAATGTATAGAGTTAATTTGTGGAGTAGGAGTGATAACTTGCTTAGAAATAATATTTATTTAATTGTGGCTTTTGGAAGCATTGTATCTTTAATTGGAACTATGCTTGGAGCATCCTTAGGAATTATAGTTAAAAAGCCTTCAAATAGACTCTTAGGTGCTATAATTGGCTTTGCAGGCGGTTTGATGCTTTCTATTGTAGTCTTTGATTTAATTCCTGAGGCTATTGACAATTGGAGCTTTAGCGGCACTTTGATGTTTTGTATACTAGGGATTCTAGTTATATCTATGTTAGATAGAATTATCAATATTACTAGCAGCAACTTTGCTAAAAATAAACATATGAAGGTTGCTTTTATGGCTGCAATTGGATTAATGCTGCATAATCTACCTGAAGGCGTTATTATGGGTGTTGGGTTTCTTGCTGGTCAGAGCCTTGGTTTTAAGATGAGCATAATAATTGCTATACATGATATTCCGGAAGGTATTGCAGTTTCAGCTCCACTGATGGCTTCGAAGGTGAGGGTGAGAAAAATTTTACTATTTGCCTTTTTAACAGCTTTTCCAACTGCCATAGGAACCATGATAGGAGCATACCTAGGAAGCATTTCAGATAATATATTAGGTGCATGTCTTGCTCTTGCTTCAGGAATTATGATGTATGTAGTTTGTGGAGAAATGTTTCCCGAATCTTCAAAGCTTTGGGATGGAATAACAAGCACAGCTGGTATCTTGACTGGAATAATCTTAGGGCTTATAATGACTAAAATGCTCTAATGTACATATAAGCGAAGGAGAAATTTTTAATGAATACTAAAGTTATATTATTAGATGAAGCTAAAATAGATGAGGATAAAATATTATTGGCAGGCAAGGTAATAAGGGAAGGTGGACTTGTTGCATTTCCTACTGAAACTGTCTATGGACTAGGGGCAAATGCACTTGATCCTAGTGCTGTAAAAAATATATTCGAGGCAAAAGGTAGACCTCAGGATAACCCATTAATAATTCACGTATCAGATTTTAATATTAATCCCTACGTTAAACATATTCCTGAAGTAGCTGCAAAATTCATGAAAAGATTTTGGCCTGGGCCCTTAACTCTAATATTTAATAAGACAGAAGTGATCCCAGAAGTGACTAGTGGAGGGCTCTCTACTATTGGCATAAGAATGCCTTCTAATGTAATAGCTAGAGAACTAATTAAAGCCTCAAAAGTGCCAATAGCTGCTCCGTCTGCAAATATATCAGGCAAACCAAGTCCTACTGAAGTTAATAGATGTATAGAAGATTTAAATGGAAAAGTTGATATAATACTTGGAGGCGGAAGTTGTGAAGTTGGGCTTGAATCAACTATTGTAGATTGTACAGTAATTCCCCCTTGTATTTTAAGGCCAGGGGGTATAACCTTGGATATGCTAAAGGAAATAGAACCATCAATATATATGGACCCAGCAATTATGAAAAAACCAAAGGAAGATCTTAAACCAAAGGCGCCTGGAATGAAGTATAGACATTATGCTCCTAATGCGCCTATGAAAATAATACAGGGAGATATAGAAAAAACTATTGCAAAAATTAATGAAATAGTGCAAAATAGTATAGGTGAAAAAATAAGCGTAGGAATTTTAGCTACAGATGAAACTAAAGATAAATATTTAGATGGAATAATTATTTCACTAGGAAGCAGAAATGATATAAGCTCTATAGGAAAGAATTTATTTGAAGCTTTGCGAAGCCTAGATGATCAAAAGGTAGATTTAATTCTTGCTGAGGCCTTTGAAGAAGATGAAATAGGGACAGCCATTATGAATAGAATGAGAAAGTCAGCTGGTTTTGATATTATTAATGTTTAAATTATTAAGGAGGGTTGAAAATGGAAGTGTTATTTGTATGTACAGGTAATACCTGCAGAAGCTGTATGGCTGAAGCCATTTTTAATAGTCTTTGTACTATTAAAAATGTGAAAGCTTCATCTGCTGGACTATCAATTGTAAAAAAAAGTATAGCCTCCATTTACTCAGCCCAATTAATTAAGGAAAATTTATCCTTAGACATTAGTAAAAGATTGGCAATTCAGCTTACTTTGGAAATGTTAAATAATGCTGATTTGATATTAACCATGACCATTAATATTAAAAATATGATCTTATCAAGCTTTCCAAAGCTTAAAGACAAGGTATTCTCTTTGAATGAATATGTCGGCATAAAGGGTGATATAGTTGACCCATATGGCGGTGATTTTCCTGTTTACAATAAAACCTATGAAGCTTTAAATAATAGTATATTATTATTGTTGGACAAAATAAAGGAAGATAAAAGCATTTAAAAAATGTGCTGTTATCTTCTTTTTTGTAATAAAAAATTATAAAAATTCTAAAAATAATATAAGGGATACAAGGAGGAAAATTATGAAAATTGCAATAGGCAGCGATCATGCTGGTTTAAGTTTAAAAAAAGAAGTAGTAAAACATTTAGAAAAAAGAGGTATAGAATTTAAGGATTTTGGAACTTTTACTGAAGATTCAACTGACTATCCTGATTATGCTCAGGCTGTTGCAGAGGAGGTTGCTTCAAAGAATTTTGATTTTGGTATTTTAGTATGCGGTACTGGAATTGGAATAAGTATTGCTGCAAATAAGGTTCCAGGTATAAGGGCAGCACTATGCTCCGATACCTTCAGTGCTCACTCAAGCAGAGAACATAATGATGCAAATATCTTAGCCTTAGGAGCAAGAGTATTAGGTACTGGACTTGCATTTGACATAGTTGATAACTTTTTAAATGCTAGCTTTTTAGGAGATAGACATTTAAAAAGAATTAATAAAATAACAGCAATTGAAAATAAATATATGAAATAGGGGGAAGTAAAATGAGTAAAGTTACACAAATCGCACATCCATTGATATTACACAAATTGGCATTTATTAGGGATAAAAACACAGGTTCAAAAGATTTTAGAGAGCTTGTAGAGGAAGTAGCAATGCTTATGGCTTATGAAGTAACTCGTGACTTACAGCTGGAGGAAGTGGAAATTGAGACTCCTATATGCACTGCTAAATGTAAAATGCTTTCAGGTAAAAAGGTTGCAATAGTCCCAATTTTAAGAGCTGGACTTGGAATGGTGGATGGAATGCTTAAACTTATACCTGCAGCAAAGGTTGGTCATATTGGATTATATAGAGATGAAGCTACACTAAAACCAGTAGAATATTTTTGCAAACTTCCACAGGATATTGAAGAAAGAGATGTAATTGTGACTGATCCAATGCTAGCAACCGGAGGCTCAGCAGTTGATGCAATAGCTTTATTAAAGAGAAAAGGAGCAAAATATATTAAATTGATGTGCTTAATAGCAGCTCCTGAAGGCATAAAAAATGTTATGAATGCTCATCCTGATGTAGATATATATGTAGCAGCTATTGATGAAAAGTTAAATGAACATGGTTATATTGTACCAGGACTAGGAGACGCAGGAGACCGCCTCTTTGGAACAAAATAAGGCAAAGCTTTAAGTTTCAATTTATATTTCTAAATAAATTTAAAAAATAAAAACTGATTCCTGTATAGGCAGGAGTCAGTTTTTTATATTTCATATGGTGATTATTGATTCTATGAAGTAAGAGAATGAGAGTTTTAGGAGGAAACTTTAAAATTAGTCTTTGTATTATTAATATAAATGACTTATAATATTAGTGATTAATGTAGAAATGAGGAATACTGATGGAACGAAGAGATAAGAATAATTATTATCTTGATATTGCTGAGACTGTTCTTGAAAGAGGAACTTGTTTAAGAAGAAATTATGGATCAATTATTGTTAAAAATGATGAGATAATATCTAGTGGATATACGGGAGCCCCAAGAGGACGAAAAAATTGTCATGATATAGGAATTTGCCGTAGAGAACAATTAAATGTTCCAAGAGGTACCCAGTATGAATTGTGCCGCTCAGTTCACTCTGAAGCTAATGCAATTATTAGTGCTTCTAGGCGGGATATGATAGGTGCCACTATATACATTGTGGGTAAGGAAACTAGAACCTTAGAGCTTGTGAGGGATGCAAATTCTTGCACAATGTGCAAAAGGTTAATTATAAATGCAGGTATAGAAAAAGTGATTATTAGAGATACAAAAGATAAATATCGTATAATTTATGTACAGGATTGGATTAAAGATGATGATTCTTTAAGTAATGAATTTGGGTATTAAATAGTGCTTTATATATGGGAGAGGATTCTTACTAATCGATTAAATCAGGAAGGTAACTTATGAATAATTATTTTTTAATTTTAATATCGGCAGTTATATCTTTATTAGCAACTCCATTAGTAAAAAAGTTGGCAGTAAAAATTGGGGCAATAGATGTTCCAAAGGATGAAAGAAGAGTGCATAAAAAGCCAATTCCATTATTAGGTGGTTTAGCAATTTATATTGCATTTATAATAACTATAATTTTAAAAAAAGGCAGCCTTGAAACTTCTGAATTAGGAATAATTTTAGGTTCAACAATAATAGTTATAGGCGGAGTTATTGACGACATTAAGAATTTAAAGCCCTTAGTAAAACTTAGTTTTCAAATTGCAGCCGCCCTGTGCTTAATCGCAAGTGGAGTAAGTATAACAATACTGACAAATCCTTTTGGAGGCATAAATGGACTTATATACATAAGCTGGCTGTATATACCTTTTACAGTAATTTGGGTTGTAGGTATAACCAATGCGTTAAATCTTATTGATGGCTTAGATGGTTTAGCTGCTGGGGTGGCTCTTATTTCTACAATAACAATTTTTATTATTGCTATAATTCATAATAGATCTGAAGCTGCCATTCTTACTTCAGTACTTGGTGGAGCTATTATTGGATTTTTGCCATACAATTTTAATCCTGCAACCATATTTATGGGTGATACAGGAGCACAGCTGCTGGGATTTTTACTAGCAGCAATATCTATGGAGGGGACAATTAAATCAGCTACAGCCTTTGCAATATCTGTTCCAATACTAGCTATTGGGCTGCCAATCTATGACACTATATTTGCTATGATTAGAAGAAAGGTAAATGGGAAACCAATTTCTCAAGCAGACAGAGGGCATTTGCATCATAGATTGTTAGACCTTGGACTATCACAGAGGCAAGCTGTTATTATAATGTATTTAATTAGTGCAATTCTAGGAGGCATCGCTATTATAGCAATGCAAATAAGTACCGTTCGTTCTTATTTCTTAATGGCTTCAGTAATAACAATTATTGTATTTGTTGCTTGGAAGATGGGCTTCTTTAAACATGACTAGCATATTGCTTAGGAGGAAATAAAATGGAGAAAATTAAAGTGATTACCATATTCGGAACTAGACCTGAGGCGGTAAAAATGGCTCCTCTGGTAAATGAATTACAACAAAGAGAAGAGATAGAATCTTTGGTTTGCGTAACAGCACAACATAGACAAATGTTAGATCAAGTCCTTGAACTTTTTAATATAATTCCTAATTACGATTTGAATATTATGCAGGCAAAGCAAAGTTTAACAGGTATAACTACTAAAGTATTAGAAGGCCTGGAAGAAGTTTTTGAAAAAGAACAACCAAACTTGATTTTAGTTCATGGTGATACAACTACTACCTTTGCTGGATCTCTTGCTGCTTTCTACAAGCAAATAAAGGTTGGTCATGTAGAAGCGGGTCTTAGAACCTTTGATAAATACTTTCCTTTCCCTGAAGAAATGAATAGAAAACTTACAGGGGCCATTGCTGATCTTCATTTTGCACCTACTGCAGGGGCAAAAGAAAACCTTTTGAGAGAAGGAATTAAGGAAAGCGACATTTATGTAACAGGAAATACCGTAATTGACGCTATGAATTATACAGTTGAAGACAAGTATGAATTTACAAATAAAGAATTAAATGAAATAGATTATAAGTCTAAAAAGGTAATTATGGTTACAGCTCATAGAAGAGAAAATTGGGGTGAAGGCATAGAAAATATATGTAAGGCTCTAAAAAATATTGTAGAAAACAATAAAGAAGTTGAGCTTGTTTATTTAGTTCATTTAAATCCTGTAGTTAAAGATGTTGTTTACAAATATTTAGATGGAGTTGAAAGAGTACATTTGCTGCCACCGCTTGATACAAAGGAAACACATAATCTAATGAATAAGTGTTATATGATTATGACTGATTCCGGCGGCCTTCAAGAAGAGGCACCGCATCTCGGGAAACCAGTCCTGGTACTTAGGGATGTAACAGAAAGACCTGAAGCTGTGGAAGCAGGTACTGTAAAACTTATTGGAACCAACATGGAAGTTATAATAAATAATGCTAATGAGTTAATAAGAGATAAAGATGAATATGATGTTATGAGAAAAGCCATAAACCCTTATGGCGATGGTAAAGCTTCTAAAAGAATAGTTGATGCTATATTATATAATTTTGGTTATAAAAACAAAACCTTAACTGAATTTAGTGTAAATGAGAAGCATTAAAAGATATTAAAATATTATAAAGACACAAACTTTTTTAAAGCTTGTGTCTTTTTCTTATGTAAAAGTTGATAAATGCAAAGTAATCGAATATAATGAAATTGTTTACATGGGTATTTTAAATTTAATAAATGGGGGAATGAGAATGAGAGATGTAGTAATTGTAAGTGCAGTTCGAACTGCAATTGGTTCATTTGGGGGGAGTTTAAAGGATATACCAGCTCCAGAACTTGGAGCAATAGTTGTTAAGGAAGCACTTAAAAGAGTTAACTTAAAACCTGAAATGGTGGATGAAGTTATACTAGGAAATGTTCTGCAGGCAGGGCTTGGACAAAATACTGCAAGGCAAACTGTAATAAAAGCAGGACTTCCAGTTGAGGTACCAGCAATGACCATTAATAAGGTATGTGGTTCTGGTCTTAGAGCAGTTGAGCTAGCTGCACAAATTATTAAAGCTGGAGATGCTGATGTAATTATTGCAGGCGGTATGGAAAACATGTCTAGGGCACCTTATATTTTAAATGATGCTAGATGGGGATATAGAATGGGTGCAGGTTCCTTAGTAGATTCTATGCTTAGTGAAGGACTTACTGATGTTTTTAATGGATATCATATGGGAATAACAGCTGAAAATGTAGCAGAAAAGTGGAATATATCAAGAGAAATGCAGGATGAATTTGCACTTAATTCACAATTAAAAGCTGAAAAAGCAATTACTGAAGGTAAGTTTAAAGAAGAAATAGTTCCTGTAAGTAACCCACAGAGAAAAGGAGAACCTATTATTTTTGAAGTGGATGAGTTTCCGAGAAAAGGCAGCACTATAGAATCACTAAGAAAATTAAAGCCTGCCTTTAAGAAAGACGGAACTGTAACTGCAGGCAATGCTTCTGGAATAAATGATGGTGCAGCAGCTTTAGTAATAATGAGTTTAGAGAAGGCAAAAGAGTTAGGTCTAAGTCCTATGGCAACCATAGTTTCATATGCTCAAGGTGGGGTAGATCCGTCAATTATGGGCTATGGACCTTATAGCGCAGTGAGAAAGGCTTTAGAAAAAGGAAAGCTTGAACTTAAGGACATAGATTTGATTGAAGCTAATGAGGCTTTTGCTGCTCAAAGCTTAGCAGTAGCTAAGGATTTAAAGCTTGATATGAATAAGGTTAATGTAAATGGAGGTGCAATTGCTTTAGGGCACCCTATAGGTGCATCTGGAGCACGAATACTTGTTACTCTTATTCATGAAATGCAAAGAAACAATGTTAAGAATGGATTAGCTACATTATGTATAGGTGGGGGAATGGGAACTGCAATTATAATTCAAAGATAGTATAAAAACACAAAGAGGCTTAGGCCTCTTTTTTTTCACACTTTTTAAAATTTCTTATATATTAATAGTATATTTATGGAATAAAAGTTAATGGTTTTGTCCATAATCAAAAGAGAAAGGTAGGGGGTCTCTTTGAAAAATAAAATCATTATATTAGTTTTCTTATTTATTTTATCTTTGTCAAACTTAAATAATTTATCCTTTGCGAAAAAAAATACGAGTATATTGAATAAAATAATTGAATCAGCTAATGGAAGTATTGTTGAGTATGGTATCAGAGCCAATTTCGAAATTGATGAAAATGGTGAAAAGTATTGTCTTAATTTATTAAAAAAATTAAATCTATCAGATAGCAATATAAACATTTCAAAGGATGGCAAATATTACAGTGTGGATTTTAAATCAGAGGCAGTAAATGGCTACATAGAATATTCGGATTATGATAATCATAATCTTGTGAGTTTAAATATTGTTAGAACCAATAATGAAAACAGACTAGATGAGCTTATAAACACAATTGACTCAGCTGTTAATAAAAAAGATGTTAAGTATTTTCAATATTTAAAGGCAAAGGTTCCGGAAAGCGATAATGAAAAATTAAATAATGAAATTATAAAAATGTTAATGATAGAAAATACAAGTAATATCTCAACAGTTAAATTAAAAAATGGTACTAGTACTGTAGCATATACAAAGCAATTTATCCCAATAAAGGATAATGGAAAACTTGTAGATTTAAATTTTGCTGTCTGCAGTTATGGAGCAGGAACCTATTTAATAATCGGTACGCCAATCATTATAGAAGCTTATTAATAAGAAGTGGGGGAATTGTATGGATAAAATAGTCATTAATGGAGGAAATAAGCTTGCTGGAAAAGTAAAGGTAAGTGCTGCAAAGAATTCTGTTTTGCCTATTATAGTTTCAAGTATTTTAAGTGGTGACAAATGTATCATAGAAAATGCACCTATGCTTGAAGATGTTTGTGTTATAGTGGATACCTTAAGGTCCTTGGGAGCTGAAATAAGCATTAACAAAGAAAATAACAGAATCCTTATTGATACCACTAAACTAATATATGGTGAGCCTTCAAGTGAACTAGTAAGAAAGATGAGAGCATCTTTTCTTATTATGGGACCTATGATTGCAAAATTTGGAAGATTTAAAATATCCCTTCCGGGAGGCTGTAATATAGGAACAAGACCAATTGACTTGCATTTAAAAGGCTTTACTGCATTAGGTGCAGAGGTTAATGTTGGCCACGGCTATGTTGAGGCTAAGGCAAATAAACTAATTGGAAACAAAATTTATTTGGATTTTCCTTCAGTTGGAGCTACAGAAAACATTATGATGGCTGCAATTTTTGCTGAAGGTGAAACTATAATTGAAAATTCTGCTGAAGAACCAGAAATTGAGGACTTAGCAAAATTTCTAAATAGTATGGGAGCCGAAGTTATAGGCGCAGGTAGTGATACAATTAAAATTATAGGAGTAAAAAGCTTAAAAGGAACCATACACAAACCTATTTGTGATCGAATAGAAGCTGGAACCTATATGGCTGCTGCAGCTATTACAAGAAGCAAAATTATAATTTCAGGAATAAATGAAGAACATATAAAACCAATAATTGCTAAACTCACTGAAATAGGTGTTTCAATAGAAGCAAATGGTGACGAAATAATTGTAGATGCCGATAGAGACTTAAAGCCGGTAGATATAAAAACAATGCCATATCCGGGATTTCCTACTGATATGCAGGCACAAATGATGAGTCTTTTATGTGTACTAAAAGGAACAAGTATAGTAACTGAAACCATATTTGAAAACAGATTTATGCATGTTCAGGAACTGAAGAGAATGGGTGCAAACATAAAAATTGATGGAAGAACTGCAGTTATCGAAGGAATAGAAAGATTTAGCGGTTCAGAGGTAAGAGCTACTGATCTTAGAGCAGGAGCAGCCTTAATACTTGCTGGACTTGCAGCAGAGGGAACAACGGAAATTAGTGATGTTTATCATATAGACAGAGGTTATGTAGATATTGAAGGTAAACTTAAGGGCTTAGGTGCTGATATAGAAAGAAAATATTTTTAAGGGGCTGTGAGAGCAGCTCTTTTTTTATGCTTAGAAAGTAATATTCATATAAATCACTAAATAAAATAGTATATAAGCTTATAGAAAAAAGGCAAAGCTTAAGGCTTAGCTTAACAAATGAGGGGGATTGTATTGCAAAGAGTATTTGTTTCTCTAAGACTTGGAAAGTTAGTGATTTATTTCATTTTATCAATTTTACTACTTATTATATTTTCTATGTTAATTATCGGTATTGAAAATAAAGGAATTAATTTTAGTAAAGGTGACGAAGGCATATCTAAATACAACCCTACTAAAGAAGATATTTTAAAAAATAATGACAAAACTACAATTATAAAGGTGTACTTATCAAAGGAAAATAAGGTAGTTGAAATGAATCTTGAGGAATATGTAAGGGGGGTAGTGGCTGCAGAGATGCCTGCCGAATTTAATTTAGAAGCCCTTAAGGCTCAAGCAGTTGCGGCAAGAACCTATGCCTTAGCACATATGGAACAGTATGGTGGAACGAAATGCTCCTATGCTAAAGGCGCTGACATTTGCGATACTGTCAATAGTCAAGCTTATATGAGTAAAGAAGAGAGATTTAGACTTTGGAAAAATAGTTCAGCTATAGGCTATTGGAATAAGATTACTGATGCAATTAATCAAACAGAAGGAGAAATATTAACCTATGATGGTAAACTAGTTCTTGAGCCATATTACTTTGCAGTTAGCAGCGGAAAAACTGAAAATGCGGCTGAAGTTTTTGCTACTAGCGAGCCTTATCTTAAATCTGTGAATAGTCCTGGGGAAGAGGCGTCAGGAAATTATAAGACTACTCATAAATACAGTATTAATGAATTTATCAATATTGTTAATTCAAAATATTCTAAGGCAAAGCTTAATTCCAAAAATATTAAGAGTCAGATAAACATAGTAGAGAGAACCTCAGCAGGAAGTGTGAAAAAAATAAAGCTTGGAAATGTTGTAATATCTGGAACTGACTTTCGAACAATGTTAAATTTAAATTCTGCAAATTTTAAAATTACCATAGCTAAAGATTTACAAGTTGAATGCTTTGGTTATGGCCACGGAGTAGGAATGAGTCAATGGGGTGCAGAAGCTATGGCAAAGGCAGGAAGCAGCTTTCAAGAGATTCTATCTCATTACTATCAAGGAATAAAGATAGAAAAGATAAAAGATTTAAAATAAAAATTAAATGAAAATAGCTACAATAAATAAAGTATGTTACATAAACTGATCGCTGCATAATAAGCTCTAAGCTCAGAATAGCCACAAAACCAAGTGTTGGCCTGAATTCATTTCATTCAGACGAACAACACTAGGGCTTTGCGGCTATTCTTTTGCTAAGTGCTTCTATACTGGGCAGCTTAACCGTATTCGCTGCCACTCGTAAGCAGCCAGTGAAAAGCCATTTAAGCTTTTCACCTCTTTTTGCTCATTACAGATATTATATTTATTTGCGCTAAACTTCATTTAGCTAATTTTATAATACAATATTTTAAAAAGAATGTCGAAAAATAAGGAAAAAAATTCTAGTATAATTTCATAAAATATGTATTTTTTACTAACCTCTGGACAAACTACAAAAAGGAGGTGTTTGTATGGACAAAAAATTATTCAGCAAAACGTCAAATTTTTTTAAGAAGGAAGGCTTCTATGTAATTCTGTTTGTTTGTCTTTGTATTGTTGCAACAGTTGCAGCAGTTACATCAAGAAATGCAAGATCAGTTAAAAAACCACCTGTTGCTAATCAACAAACAACAAGTGAAGCTGATAAGCAAACAGCATTAATAGATGAACTACCTAAAAATGGCTATCAAAATGCCCTTGAGGTAAAAGGAAATACCAATACTGGAATTACCGTTCCTAGTAATGGAGCAACTGCAGTGGTAAGTACTGCTAATACAAAATTTGCAAAACCTGTTGAGGGAACTTTAGCAAGAGCATATTCAGAGGATCCTGTTTGGTCAGATACTACAGAAACTTATAGACCTAACTTTGGACTAGATATCAAAGCTGATTTAGGAAAAGATGTCTATGCTGTACTTGATGGAAAAGTTGAAGAAGTAGGCGAGAGCAAAGAAGGCTATGGTATTCAGGTTGTTATAAATCACCAAAATGGGTTAAAGACAATATATGCAAATCTTGATCCAAATAGTACAGTTGCAAATGGTAAAACAGTTAAGAAGGGTGAAAAAATCGGAAAGGTTGGAAACACAACCCTTAGAACATCCTATGAAAAGTATGGTAGTCACTTACACTTTGCAGTTATGCAGGGTAAGGAATATGTTGATCCAGCAAAATATATAAAATACGACACTAAATAATGGAAACATATAAACTTACTACATTGAGAGTAATACTTAAAATTATAGGATTTAGCATTACAGGTTGAGTCATATTTTTTAAGTTTACTTTTAGTTTAGTATTTGCAGAAAAAATTCTTATCTGCAAATAAAACAAAACTAATGATGTTTCATTAGCCATTTTGCGAAATTCATATCGGAAAATGGCTAATGAAAGTAATTTAAAGAATTATAAATGCATATTATTAATATAGAAGGGTTAAGGAGGTAGCACTTTGAAAGACTACATTGAGGAGAGAGTTCTTGAAGTCGCAAACTACATTATCGATTCAAAAGCTACAATAAGAAAAACAGCCAAGGTTTTTGGAGTTAGTAAAAGTACAATTCACAAAGATATGACTGAAAGATTACCTAAAATAAATCCTCAAATAGCGGATGAAGCTAAAAATATTTTAGATTACAATAAAGCTGAAAGACACATTAGAGGTGGAAAAGCTACTAAGTTAAAATATAAAGCTATTGAAGGTTAAAAACATTCCTATTATAATAAGAGTAAGAGATAATGTAATTCAAGTTTAGTACAACTTGTTTTTATAGTATTACAAAAGAGCAGGAGAGTTGATAGGAATGTGTTTTAGAATTGGTACGGATATGGGGATTGACTTAGGTACAGCTACAGTACTTGTTTATATTAAAGGAAAGGGTGTTATACTTAAAGAGCCTTCTGTAGTTGCAATTGATAAAAGTTATAATAAAGTTAAGGCTGTGGGTGAAGAAGCTAGACAAATGATTGGAAGAACTCCTGGTAATATAGTAGCAATTCGTCCATTAAGAGATGGAGTTATTTCAGATTACGATGTGACTGAGACAATGCTTAAACATTTTATTAGAAAGGCCTGTGGAAATAGAAGAATGTCTGCACCTAGAGTCATGGTATGCATTCCCTGCCAGGCAACTGAAGTTGAAAAAAGAGCAGTTAGAGATGCAGCTGTAAATGCTGGAGCAAAAAAAGTTTTTCTAATAGAAGAACCATTAGCAGCTGCTATAGGAGCTAATTTGGATATAACTGAAGCAAGCGGAAGTATGGTTATTGATATTGGCGGAGGCACAACAGATGTTGCAGTTATTTCTTTAGGCGGCATCGTAGTTAGATCTTCAATTAAAGTTGCAGGAGACAAGTTCGATGAAGCAATAGCAAGATATATTCGAAAAAAACATAAGCTCATGATTGGAGAACGAACAGCAGAAGACTTGAAAATAAATATTGGATCTGCATTTAAAAGAGAAAATGAAGTTACTATGGAAATAAGAGGAAGGGACCTAATTACTGGTCTTCCCAAGAATATAACTGTATCTTCAGAAGAAATGAGAGAAGCACTAAGTGATACAGTAAATAGTATAGCTGATTGTACTCATGCTGTACTTGAAAAAACTCCTCCTGAACTTGCTGCTGATATTGCAGACAAAGGCATAATAATGACTGGTGGAGGATCACTTCTAAATGGGCTAGATAAACTAATTGCTAGTGTAACTAATGTACCAGTATTTGTTGCCGAAGAACCTGTGTCTTGTGTGGCAATAGGGACTGGAAAAGCTCTAGAATATCTAGATAAAATTGATATTAGCTCAAATGGTTATGATGTTTCATTAATTGATAAATAAATTTACATTTCTTGAGTTTAACATAAATTAGCCGCGTAAAAGCATTCTGTTTGATAATAAACATGGATAATGCTTATACTGCGGCTTTTATTTTGGATTTTATTATTTGCCTGTAAAATTTATTCTGTTACCAGAATAGAGGTAATATGAATGAATAATAGCATGTGTTATTACCTTTGAAAGTTTCATTATTAAATCCAATCTTATATTTCTTGTAGTAAACAATTCATTGCTGTCACTAGAATCAACTATTCCTATAATAGAGGCTCTGCCAACCTCCGGCAGCGATTTGCCAACTCCCTTGCCAGGATGGATAGGATAATCCCTAACCTGGATCTCACCTATACTTTCAGTATCTCCCAAACATGCATCAATACCTATAATATTTCCTTTAGGATATATATTTTTTATTTCATTCAATTTTCTATCAATGTTTAAAGCATGAATTGGTTCTGAAATGGTACCAAATACCGGAAAGGGGAAAAAATTATCTTTTAATAAAGTACCCACTAATGGACCTAGACAATCTCCAATACATCTATCTGTTCCAATACAAACTATAATTGTATTTTCATCAATATAATCTTTTAGAAAGGTTGCAATTTCATAATATGCTAAAGGATTATCATAATGGGATCTAACTTTACTCAAAATATGCCCTCCTTGCAAAAAAATGTTTTTCTCAATTGTTACAGGCCTAAGATTAAAATTAAAAATGGAAATTATTCAATAATATATATGCTTGAAATCTATTAAATATAAGATGAAATATGTATAATTAATTTAAAATAATTTATTGACAGTTTTAATTTCCTATGTTATTCTAATTTAGAATTAAATTATAAGCTCTTATCAAGAGAGGTGGAGGGAAATGGCCCTATGAAACCCGGCAACCAAGTATTATACTAAGGTGCCAATTCCAGCAGAGTTTTATCTGCAAGATAAGTGATGTGTTAAACACGCCTCTTCTTGTAGAAGAGGCTTTATTTTGTTAAAACTTACTTGTAACATATAGGAAGGAGTTATAAAATGAGAAGATTATTTACTTCAGAATCAGTTACTGAAGGGCATCCAGATAAAGTTTGTGATCAAATTTCAGACGCAGTGTTAGACGCTATATTAGCCCAGGATCCAAATGCAAGGGTTGCCTGTGAAACAGCAGTTACTACAGGTATGGTATTAGTTATGGGAGAAATATCAACTAATTGTTATGTAGATATACCTAAGGTTGTAAGAAAAACCGTTGAGGAAATTGGATATACTAGAGCAAAGTTTGGATTTGATGCAGATACTTGCTCAGTCCTCACTTCAATTGATGAACAATCCACAGATATAGCTATGGGTGTCGATCAAGCTCTTGAGGCCAAAAATGGACAAATAGAGAATATTGGAGCAATAGGTGCTGGTGACCAAGGTATGATGTTTGGTTATGCTACTAACGAAACACCAGAATATATGCCGCTTGCAATAGCTATGGCTCATAGACTTGCTAGAAAGCTTTCAGAGGTTAGAAAGGATGGTACATTATCATACCTAAGACCAGACGGAAAAACTCAAGTTACTGTAGAATATGAAGATGACAAGCCAATTAGAATTGACACAATTGTAATATCTACACAACATAATCCAGAAGTAACTCGTGAGGAAATCGAAAGAGACTTAATTGAACATGTTATAAGAAAAGTTGTTCCAGAAGAACTCTTAGATGAAAACACAAAATATCTAGTAAATCCAACTGGCAGATTTGTTATTGGTGGACCAAATGGAGACTCAGGACTTACTGGCAGAAAAATTATAGTAGATACCTATGGTGGATATGGAAGACACGGTGGTGGAGCATTTTCAGGAAAAGACCCAACAAAAGTTGATAGATCTGCTGCCTATGCAGCTAGATGGGTTGCTAAAAATTTGGTGGCTGCCGGTGTTGCTGATAAATTAGAAATTGAGCTTGCATATGCTATAGGAGTAGCAAAACCGGTTTCAATTGAAGTTGATACCTTTGGTACAGGAAAAATAAAAGATGATATAATAATTGATATTATTAACAAGGTATTTGATTTAAGACCAGCAGCAATAATTAAGGCCTTAGATTTAAGAAGACCAATATATAAGCAAACAGCTTCATATGGCCATTTTGGAAGAACTGATATTGATCTTCCATGGGAGAAAAATAATAAAGTAGAAGAAATAAAAAAATATTTATAGTTAATTTATAAGACTACTGACTAAGTCAGTGGTCTTATGTTCTGTTTAAGACTTTTTGTTTAAAAGAGGATGTAATTACAAATAACTATAATAAATGAATAATATGTATTTTAATTGTAAAAACTATAATTAGCAAAAGTTTAAATTACACTATGTACTGAAAAGAGGAATATTATGAAAAGTGAATGGAGAGAAAGAGTTATCAAAATTTTAAAAGGAATAAGAGTTTTATTTAATAGAGTATTAGTATTGCTAGCTGTTATAGCTATAGGAACTGCTATGCTTTCAGCTTATTCGTTTATTCATTTCATTAATAAAATGGCTTATATTTATAGGGGCAATCCTAATACTATTTTAATAGGACTTGTAATTCTGATTATTATTCCATTAATATCATTTTTGCTGGAAAAAAGCTTATCATCAAGATTAAATAACTAATAAAAAATCTCTGGCTATCTTAAGCCGGAGTTTTTTTATTGCTGCTGAATTGAATATTAAAGATTACATTAATTATTATTGGACAATAATATAGACAGCAGAATTATTAAGTTAAATAAAGTTGTTTAAAGTTATTCAATAATGTATCCTATAATTACAGGTTATATATTTTTATTAAGTTTAGGAGAGATTTTATGCCAGAAATTCAAGGCGTAGTTGAGGATATAATATTTAAAAATGAAGAGAATGGCTATGTAGTTGCTATTATTAAAGATGCAGACAAAAAGAATACAATTGTAGGTTATATCCCTTATTTAACTGAAGGACAGAGCTTAAAACTGCAAGGCATATGGGTTAAACATCCTCAGTTTGGTGATCAATTTAAGGTGGAAGGCTATGAGGAATTATTGCCTAGTTCTATAATTGGCATTGAAAGATATTTATCTTCTGGAGTTATTTCTGGTATTGGGCCAGTTACAGCTAGAAAAATAATTGAGAAATTCGGAGATAAAAGCCTTGAACTAATGGATAAAGATATAGATTGTCTTAAAGAAATAGAAGGGATTGGAGAAAAAAAACTTGAAATTATTAAAGAGTCCTATTTAAGACAAAGAGAAGTTAAAAATATAATGGTTTTCCTGCAAACCTATGGTGTAACTACAAGTCAATGTGTTAAAATTTACAAGAAATTTGGTGATGACTCCATAAATGTAGTTAAACAAAATCCATATATTTTAACTGAAGAAATTAATGGAATAGGCTTTAAAACCGCAGATAAAATTGCAAGAAGCTTAGGGGTAGAACTGAACTCTCCATATAGGATAAGCAGTGGCATTAACTACATTATTAATGAGTTTTGCAGCCTTGGAAATACTTATATGCCATTACATCTTCTTTTAAAGGAAGGAAAGAATATACTTACAATAAAAGAAGAGGACATAGAATTAGTACTATATGATAATACTGTTGAAGGAAAGATAAAGGTTGAGGTTATTGAGGATAAAAAGTGTGTATTTTTGATTCCCTTTTATTATTCGGAACTTGGAGTAACAAAAAAAATACTAACTCTTGCCTTAGACACTTATGAACCTATTAATACGGATGTAGAATTTGAAATAAAGCAATTTGAAAAGGAACGTAATATTAATTTTGAAGCTTCTCAAATCGAGGCTATAAAAGGTGCAATAGAAAATGGTATAGAAGTTATTACCGGAGGCCCTGGCACAGGTAAAACAACAATTATCAACTGCATAATCGATATTTTTGAGAAGGCTAATATGAAGGTGTTTATGGCTGCCCCAACAGGCAGAGCAGCAAAAAGAATGTCTGAAGCTACAGGAAGAGAAGCAAAAACTATTCACAGACTTCTAGAGATTGGCTTTAATGAAGAGGACACTATGGAATTTGTCAAAGATGAAGCTTCAAGTTTAGAGTGTGATGTTGTAATTATAGATGAAGCCTCAATGATTGATATTATGCTGATGAATAGCTTGCTTAAGGCAATTGCCCCAGGTACAAGGCTAATCATTGTTGGTGATGTTGACCAACTTCCTTCTGTAGGACCTGGTAATGTTCTTAGAGATATTATTGAAAGCAATTGCTTAAAAGTAGTAAGGTTAAAACAAATTTTTAGACAGGCTAAGGAAAGTATGATTATTGTAAATGCACATAAGATTAATAATGGTGAAATGCCCCTTCTTAATGAGAAAAATAAGGATTTTTATTTTATTAGCGGGGAAGATCAAAATAATATTTTAAATACAATAGTTGGACTTATAGATAAAAGATTACCTAAATTTAACTCCAGATGGAATAAACTACAGCACATACAAATTCTATCCCCTATGAGAAAAGGAGTTCTAGGTGTTCAAAACCTAAATAAAGTGCTTCAAAATACCTTAAATCCAAGACACATAAGTAAAGATGAAAAGGAGTTTAGGGAGCTTATTTTTAGAACTGGCGATAAAGTAATGCAAATAAAAAATAATTACACTCTCAAATGGACGAGAGTAGCAGGATTAGGAGAAGATGAAGGCTTAGGAGTGTTTAATGGAGATGTGGGGTATATTGAGAATATAGATATTGAAAATGATTTAATTACAGTAATTTTTGATGATGAAAGAAAAGTAATATATGAAAGTATGTTCTTAGATGAATTAGATTTAGCTTATGCTATAACTATACATAAAAGTCAAGGTAGTGAATTCCCGGTAATTATAATACCAAGTTTCATGGGACCGCCGCTTTTAATGAATAAAAATCTATTATATACAGGAATTACAAGAGCTAAACAATTAGTGGTTTTAGTTGGTTCTATTAAAGCAGTTCATTTTATGATTAATAATAATAGAAGCTTTGAAAGATATTCGGCACTTAAATGGAGAATTGCTGATATAATAGAAAGTGATATTCTATAGTTTCTAAAATATATTATATTAATGATTTAATAGAGGTAAAATGATATGTTAACTTTTAAAACCTCCAGTTTCGCTAATTTTTATAATAGAATCGGTGAGAGTATTTTAAACTTTAGTTACAGTAAAGAGAAGGCATTAAATGTGATTGCACCTCCATTTAGCTCTCCTAGTATATTTATAAAAATTATTTTAAAATTCGTTGAAGCTAAAAAAAGTATCTTATATATTACAGGAGAAGTAGAGGAAAACGTTCAGCTTTTAAACATTTTAAAGAAACAAACAGATTTCAGAGCTTATAGCTACATAAGAAATAATTTATATAAAACCAATGCCCTTTTAACGGTCACTAACTATACAAACGCAGCTTTTATAGAAGAGAAATACGATTTAGTAATCTATGATGATATTAATAGCTTCCCTAAGTACAATACCTTTGAAATTATTGATGTTATTATGAAATGTGTAAAAGAATCAGGAAAAGTAATTTCCTTTTCCATAGAAGGTATATTTAGGGCACAAAGGGATATACTTATTCCTACTAGAAGTAATAAAAAACCCTTATCGGAACCCCGTTATGTTATTACAAGAATAGATTTAAATAAAGAAATGCCTTTCATAATTTATGATTACCTTAATTTTTCTGTTGAAAATGATAGGAAGGTTGTAATTTATATTCCTAATAATACTGAAAAGGTTCATAATGTGTTTTCTTATTTATGCAACTTTAGAAGCATTTTAAGTAAAAATATTATGTATTTTATAAATGGAGAAAGTGACGAAAAAATACTCTATAATTTTTCTAGAATTAAAAAAGCTATTCTTGTTACAGATGATTATAAGGATAGAAGCATTTGCTTAGACGATGCAGATGTTATAGTTTATTTTTCTGATGACATATTTTTTGATTATAAGAAGTTAACTTTTTTATGTGGAAAGGTAGGAAGAAGTGAAAAGCTTCGGGCTTCAGAAGTTATATTTTTGGCTAACGATGAAACTTATGACATGGATAAGGCGAAAAATATTATTCGATACTTCAACAAGGAATCATGGGAATTGGGATTGTTAAATATTTAATAGAAAGTGTTTTAAATGTTATTTACTGCTCAAATGAGACCTGTTTAATCTGCAATGATTACATCGATTCTGATGGACCATTATGCAAAAACTGCAGTGGAAAAATTGAGTATTGCAGCGATTCATTTAAATTAGAAAATAAAATTGAGTGCTATAGTGCTGCATATTATGCTTCCTGCATTAAAGAAATGATAAGAAGGCTAAAATATAAAAGTGATTTTGCTGCAGGTGAATTTCTTGGAGAAATGCTGCTTAATTCTGTTAAAAAGAATAATATAGAATTTGACTTGATCACCTTTGTGCCTCTTAGTAAAAAGACCTATAAAAAAAGAGGTTTTAATCAAAGTGAATTTTTAGCAAGATATATAAGTAAAGGTGCTAATACACCTATGAAAGAATTATTGCGTAAGAAGAAGGATACAAAGGATCAAATAGGCTTAGACGGGTATAATCGATGGCAAAATATGCTAGATTGCTTTGAAACATTAAATTATAATTTAGATAATAAAAAAGTAATTCTTATTGATGATGTTATAACAACTGGAGCTACAGCTTTTTATTGTGCAAAGCAATTATTTAAAAGTGGTGCTGATAAAGTTTCTGTATTGACTGTGGCAAAAAGTAGGTTATAATAAATATGTTAAGTTAGGTTTGTGATTGAAAGTCGATGCCAGTCGCAGGCAAAACGATCCACGTAAGTTAAACAAAGCTTTAATGAGCATGGTGCGGCTTAGAAGTAAATCCTGCCGATAATATCGAGAGAACTAGTAGTGAGAGGTTGATTCTGGGTAGCGAAAATTCCAGCAGGTGAGTGTGGGGTCAAAGATCAGGTCAGCTAACTTAATATGCAGTAATAATGCAGTATGGCAGTCTTATTTTAGACTGCTATATTTATTTTTTGAATAAATTAGCCTCCTATTAACCACCTAAAAAATAAATAAAAAAGGATATCATACCCTAGGCACATTTATTTTAAAGTTTAGAAAATCTGAGAGTGGAAGTTGTAATAGCTGTAATTAAAGAATAGGTTTGCTCTGTGAAAGAAGGGGAAAAAATTGAAATCTAAATAATATGGTATCAAAAATAAAGGATTTAACTCATATATAGAATTGATAGTCATATATTAATATTAATAATATCAAATATAAATGTATATTACTTTTAACTGTCAATATCAATTTGAAGAAGGATTTAGTAATGAATTTTAATTTAAAAACTACATTAATCTATTCAGTAGTTATACTATTAGCAGCATTGATAAACTTTATATATTCCATCATAAAAAGAATGCAATTAAGAGATGCAATTATTTTACTATGTATTTGCGTTATCGTATTCTGTGTTGACCTTGTAATTTGTATAAAAAATGACAACTTTAAAAAATGAATATTAGCATTTATTCTATATTATAGCTGTTGTGATTTCATAGTGGGGATTATAAGGTTACAGCAGCAGAATAAAGAGCACTCTAAAAATAGGGTGCTTTCTATTATCACAAAAACACCTTAATTTAAATAGTATATATGGACAAGCAGTTCATAGGATTTGTTGTTCTCCTTTCATTACTTAAGAAGAAAGAGCACTCAGAAATGGGTGCTTATAAATTTTATGCATATAAAAAAATTATAGTGCAAATACTAATAAGTGGAAAGCGGAAGCCTCCTTCAATTTGATACATACATAAAATAGCAGTTGACCCCGTTGGTAGCTGCTTTTTATTTGGAAAATATAAAAGCCTTAGAATAACCTGAAGCTATTATTTAATTCATCAAGTGAAATTGAATATATTAATAATAACAATTAAAAGCCCTGATTATCCATGGATTTATTTTTTTATCTTGACGTAAAAGAAGTAAGCACTATCAAATTTTTAAGAATGATAGTGCTTTTATTTAGGTAATCTTTTTGGAACTAACAAATAATATAATTATTATTCTTTTCTATCCTAAAATCCATGATGGTGAAAATGTGGGAAGAAAGGATGGAAAAAATGGTGATGAAAATGGTGATGAAAATGATGAAAGCGACGACCAAAACGAGGATCTGGGTCCACAGGATCCATTTGAGACATCATATTTAACTCTCCCATCATTGGACAGCTGTTCTTCATTGGACATGTTTCCATCGAAGGACAATAGGACATTGGCGCCATCATATAAGGCATTTCCATATAATATTTATCTGTATGTTTGCGGCGGTCAGCATCTAGATTTTCTGTAGTAATTATCCCAGATTCATTGTTGCTATAATCTTGTTCATTGTTATTTCTATAATACATTGGTTTACCTCCATGAAATTTACCTACAATAATATACTATGCTGTTAGCTTGGAATGTGATACAAAAGTTTACCTGAAATTTAAAAGGCCTAGAGGAATTAGCTCTCCTTCTATCTGTATTCCTAACCCGTTCTGTATTTCTGTTTCTTTCGGTATTCATTTAACCAAGTTCATTTGAGAACTCATTAATAAATTTTATGGAAGATGTAAAGATAAAACATATAAAACCAGTGCTTATATTTGGTATTATGTTATGCGAAATTATAAATTGAAAAACAATAGGTGAGTGTGGGGCCAAAGATCAGGTCGGCTAGCTTAATGAAAAATCCAAGTAATTCTTGAATTTTTTTATTTTTACTTAAATTTTTATTAAGCTATTGAGGGATATTATTTTTAATAATACACATAATTATAAATATCAAATTAGAATAAGCCTAAATAAAAGTAAATATTAAATAATAACTATGTAAATTTATTTAATATTTTGTGAATTATATCGAAAAAGCTTGTTATTTTTCATATTTAGTAATAAAATGATATTAATAAATTCTACTAACAAAGCATAAATTTAACTTTATGCAAATACATTATAAAACCAGTAAATTATCACCTAATATAGGTAGAGAGGGGCTGTGTTGTATGAAGATAAATATATTAGGAAAGAACATTGAGGTTTCTGAAGGTTTAAGAAATGCAATCGAAAAGAAAATCTCAAGGCTCGATAAGTTCTTTGAAAACGAGCAGGAGGCATTTGTAACATTAAGTGTTCAAAAGGCAAGAAAAATCATTGAAGTTACTATACGATTTAATGGAGTACTTTTAAGAAGTGAAGAAGCTAATTCAGATATGTATGCTGCAATAGATATTGTTAGTGATAAATTAGAAAGACAGATGGTTAAACAAAAATCAAGACTTGAAAGAAAATATCATACAAATGTTCCATTAAAATATAAAGAAATTCCAACATATGAATATCATGAAGGTGAAGTAATAGATCCACATATAGTAAAAACTAAAAAATTTGCTGTAAAGCCTATGTCTTCCGAGGAAGCAGTTCTTCAAATGGAGCTGTTAGGACATGATTTCTTTGTATACTCTAATGCTGAAGATGGAGTAGTAAATGTAGTATATAAGAGAAAAGATGGCAATTATGGATTAATTGAACCAGAATTTTTGTAATTAATATTTTTAAAGATAAAGGAGAGCTTTAGAGCTCTCTTTTTTATTTATTCATTCGCATACATTTTATGTAAATTATTTTAAATATTGTTCATAAAAGTTGAATGAGAATTAAATAGATGGTATAATCTATAAAGTATAATGATTTCTAATTTAACTAAGATAGTGAGGATGAAAAATGGGTGTATTTAATAAAATATTTGGCAGCTATAGTGAAAGACAAGTAAAAAATATTATTCCTACAGTAGATAAAATAGAAGCCTTAGATAAGACTATGCAGGGCTTGACTGATGAGGAGCTAATAAATAAGACTCAGGAATTTAAAGATAGATATTCAAAGGGAGAAACCTTAGACGAATTACTTCCAGAGGCCTTTGCAGTATGTAGAGAAGCTTCCTGGAGAGTTCTTGGAATGAAGCATTATAGAGTACAGCTTATAGGTGGAATTGTTCTTCATCAAGGAAGAATAGCAGAAATGAAAACTGGTGAAGGTAAGACCTTAGTTGCTACTTTACCTGCTTATTTAAATGCTATTTCTGGCAAAGGTGTGCATATAGTTACCGTAAATGATTATCTAGCAAGCAGAGATAAAGAGTGGATGGGCAAAGTTTATGAATTTCTAGGATTAAGCGTTGGCTGCATTCTTCATAATCTTAATAACGATGAAAGAAGAGAAGCCTATGGTTCAGATATAACTTATGGTACAAATAACGAATTTGGCTTTGATTATCTTAGAGATAATATGGTAATTTATAAGGAAGAAAGAGTTCAAAGGCAGCTTAATTTTGCTATAGTAGATGAAGTTGACTCAATTCTTATTGATGAGGCCAGAACACCTTTAATTATTTCCGGTGAGGGAGATAAGTCAACAGAATTATACAGAATTGCAGATATGTTTGTAAAAACACTAGCTAAAGAAAAAGATTATACCTTGGATGAAAAAGCTGGAGCTGTAATGCTTACAGATGATGGTGTTTTAAAGGCGGAAAAATTCTTTGGCCTTGAAACCTATACAGATGCTTCTAATATGGAAATCCAGCATCATGTAGTTCAAGCACTTAAAGCTAATTATCATATGAAACTTGACAAGGATTATATAGTAAAAGAAGGAGAAATCATAATAGTTGATGAGTTCACCGGAAGACTTATGGAAGGAAGAAGATACAGCGATGGTCTTCATCAAGCCATTGAAGCAAAAGAAGGTGTTAGAGTTCAAAAAGAATCTAAAACTCTTGCAACTATTACCTTCCAGAATTATTTTAGAATGTATACAAAGCTTTCTGGTATGACTGGTACTGCACTTACAGAGGAAGCTGAATTTAGAGAAATATATGGTCTTGACGTTATAGTAATACCTACAAACATGCCAATGATAAGAATAGACCACTCTGACTTAGTTTATAAATCTGAAAAGGGTAAATTTAATGCTATTGTTGATGAAATAGTTGAAACTCACTCTAAGGGCCAGCCAGTACTTGTAGGTACTGTAAGCATTGAAAAATCAGAGGTAATATCCGCACTATTAAAAAAGAAGGGTGTTCCTCATCAAGTTTTAAATGCCAAGTTCCATGAGATGGAGGCTGAAATTGTTTCACATGCCGGCGAAATGAATATGGTAACTATAGCTACAAATATGGCAGGACGTGGTACTGATATTAAGCTTGGAGAAGGTGTTACTGATGTAGGTGGATTAAAGATTATAGGTACTGAAAGACATGAATCTAGACGTATTGATAATCAGCTTAGAGGTCGTTCTGGCCGTCAAGGTGACCCAGGTGAATCAAGGTTCTATGTATCCCTTGAAGACGACTTAATGAGAATATTTGGATCTGAAAGATTACAAGGTATAGTTGAAAAGCTTGGACTTGAGGAAGATGAAGCTATAGAAAGTAAAATGGTTACAAGTTCTATAGAAAAAGCTCAGAAAAAGGTTGAAGGAAATAACTTTGACATCAGAAAGACTTTGCTTGGCTATGATGATGTAATGAATACTCAAAGAGAAATTATCTATAAGCAGCGATCACAAGTTCTAGAAGGAGAAAATCTTGAAGAGCAAGTTAAAGATATGATTACTGAAGTTATAACTTCAGCAGTAGATTCACATTATACAGAAGTTGAAGAAGAACTTGAAGAAGATTTACAAAAATTACTTGCCTTCTTAGATGAAATTTATCTTCCTAAGGGTATAGTTTCTTTAGATGAACTTAAAGAAATGCCAATTCAAGAAATTAAAGATAAATTCCTTGATATTGCAAAGGATATATACAGACATAAGGAAGATAATTTTGGATCTGAGCAGATGAGAGAAGTTGAAAGAGTAATTCTCCTTAGAGTTGTAGACACTAAGTGGATGGATCATATAGACAATATGGATCATTTAAAACAAGGTATAGGCTTAAGAGCGTACAAACAGCAGGATCCAGTGCAGGCTTATCAATTTGAAGGCAGCGAAATGTTTAATGAAATGATATATAATATAAAGGTAGATACGGTTAAATACCTATACCATGTTCAAGTTGAGAGAGCACCTGAGAGAGAGAAGGTAGCTGTAGAGACTGCAACTAACACAGACGATTCTCTTCCAAAACAGCCAATTAAGAAAGACAAAAAGGTTGGAAGAAATGATTTATGTCCATGTGGCTCAGGAAAGAAATATAAAAATTGCTGCGGAAGACTTGCATAATTATTTTGGAGGGAAAGATATGTTTGCTGAATTTGAAGAGGCTGTAAATTCCATGGATACTTTGCAGATAGAACTTGACGAAATTAGGGGGTCTCTTTGACATTGAAGCCTTAGAAAAAAGACTTGAAGAATTTGAAAATAAAATGCAAGAGCCAGACTTTTGGAATGATTCAAGGAGCGCTCAAGGTATAACTCAAGAGGCAAAGCTTATTAAGGATAAAATTGAAAACTTTAATTCTTTAAAAAATAGATTCGAAGATGTTATAGTTTTAATTGAACTATCATCTCTAGATGAGGATGAGAATATTAAGAGAGAAGTAATAAGTGAAGTAAAGCTTCTTTTAAAGGATTTGGAAAAACTTAAAATTGAGATAATGCTTTCGGGAGAATATGATAGGGATAACGCAATATTAAACTTACATGCTGGAGCAGGAGGAACTGATGCTCAGGATTGGACTGAAATGCTACTGCGAATGTACACAAGGTGGTGCATTGATAAAGGTTACAAAATAGAAACTATAGATTTTGAACCTGGAGATGAGGCAGGAATTAAAGGCACCGCTGTAAGAGTAATAGGTGAATTTGCTTATGGTTACTTAAAGGCCGAAAAGGGCATTCACAGGCTTGTAAGAATTTCTCCATTTAATTCAGCTGGAAAAAGACAGACTTCCTTTGCTTCTGTTGAGGTACTGCCAGAACTTACTGATGAACAGGATATAGAAATTAGGCCTGAGGATTTAAAAATTGACACATTTAGAGCTGGCGGTGCAGGTGGTCAATATGTAAATAAAACCGAGTCAGCAATTAGAATAACTCATATTCCAACAGGTATTGTTGTTCAATGTCAAAATGAGAGAAGTCAGCACAGCAATAGAGAAACAGCAATGAAAATGTTAAAAGGAAAACTAATTGAACTAAAGGAAAGAGCACATAAGGAAAAAGTAGAAGACTTAACTGGAGAGCTAAGAGACATAGGCTGGGGCAGCCAAATTAGATCCTATGTTTTTCAGCCCTATACCATGGTTAAGGATCATAGAACAAATGCCGAAGCAGGTAATATTGGAGCTGTTATGGATGGAGACATTGATATGTTTATTAATGAATACCTAAAGCAAAGCAGCAATGGGAAATTAGATTTATAAAAAGTAAAAATCTTTATGGATATTTTCATAGAAGAAATTAAAATTTTTAAGACACTAAAATAACAGAAAGCACTGAAAACACTGATAGAATACATTAATTAAATTCTATCAGTGCTTTAGCGGATTTTCCTATTTCAGTGTCTTTTATTATTAAATTTTCTAACTTGAAGCATAAGCAAAACAAAAAATATTAGAGTTCCTACACTAGAGAAAATTAAAATATACTTATTATAATTAAGAAAAACATTACTGGAAAAGCCGTTTTTAAGTATTTCCTTAGAAGCTACTTTAAAGCATCTATCTATTGCTGAAGTATTTATATATTGAACTTTATCCTCTGGTGTATGAATTTTAGATGAATCACTGTCACAAAAGGTAATAGCGTCTATGTTATTTTTTCTAAAAGCTTCATGATCACTTGAGTCTTGAAAAAGTAGGTTATAATTTACTTTTTCATTAATGCAGGTTTGACTTACGGCATGTATAAAAGGAGTTTTATCCGTATCCTTGCTTCCACCCATAATACTTAAAGGTACTGCGCTGCTTCCTATCATATCAAAATTATATACTTTAGAACCTTTTAATTCATTTGAATATTTGTAGACGAAATGCTCAGAACCTAAACAGCCAAATTCTTCTGCATTAAAAGCTGCAAAGATAATATTTCTATCAGGTTTTCCAAGTGTTGTAACATATTTAACAAGTTCAAGCAAAAATGAGACACCAGAAGCATTATCAAAGGCCCCCTTATATATGTTTCCGGAAAGATCACTACCAAGGTGGTCAAAATGTGCTGATATAATTATTGGAGGTAAATTAGGATTTTTGCCTTCAATAAAACCAACTACATTATTTAAAGTCGTATTTTTAATATCAACTGGTATATAGCAGGATATTCTATAATTTTTATGAATATATGATTCTATTTCTGCAAGAGTATTCTTTGTAACCATTATGTATAAACTTTGAAAGCGAGGGTCTGACCCCATGAAGGAGCTTCTGAAAGCTAATGAATTATTATTCGGTACTAAAAATACAAAGCTATCTGTTCCTACAGTTACTTGAAGTGCTCCTTCAACCTGCTTTATAGAATTTTTATTAGTAAAGTTAATTGTGTTTTTTTTGAAATTTAACATTTCCTCTTTATAATCTATACCATATTTAAACTCTTTTACTAGCCCACCTTTACTATCGTATATTTTGAGATAGGGAATATCGTTTATTCGATGAGGATAATTAGTTTCAAACTGATCGTAGTAATTACCATCATAGGGAAGCAGCCCATTTTTTTCATACTCATTTTTAATAAAAGCTGAAACCTCAAAATTTTCAACTGTACCTGATAATCTGCCCTTAAAATAATCAGAGGAGAGATAGCTTATATTTTCTTTTACTTCGGCATGGCTAAAGCTATACACATGATTATAAATATTTAAGCTGTATAATAGTACAAAAAAGAATATTATTAGGAAAAAAGATGAAATATATTTTTTCAAATTTAAGCTCCTTTTATATAGTTGTCCTTAAATAATATGAAATATATTTTTTGTATATAACTTTTGACTAATAAAATATATTTCTGTAAAATTATATAGTAGTAATAAACTATTAGATCTATAGCTAGACTTTAAGTAAATTGGAGGAACATAAATGAATAGTATAGAAAATAGACTTACAAGGGAATTTAACATTAAGTCCTTTCAAGTAGAAAACGTAATATCACTATTAGATGCAGGAAATACTGTGCCTTTTATAGCTAGATATAGAAAAGAAGTTACTGGTGGTCTTGATGATGTAATTTTAAGAAATTTATCTGAAAGATTGACCTATCTTAGAAATTTAGATGAAAGAAAAGAAGCAGTTTTAAAGACGATAGAAGAACAAGGAAAATTAACAGAAGAAATTAAGCTTGCAGTAGAAAACTCAGAAACCTTAACAGAAGTAGAGGATATTTATAGACCATTTAAACCTAAAAAAAGAACAAGAGCCATTATTGCAGAAGAAAAGGGATTAAAGCCTATAGCTGAGGTTATTTTTAATGGAGATTTTAAGGGCGATATAAAAGAATTTGCAAAAGAATTTATAAATGAAGAAAAGGGTGTTAATTCAGAGGATGAAGCTCTTCAAGGGGCTATGGATATAATAAGTGAAATGATTTCTGATGTAGCTGAATACAGAAAGTGGATTAGAAGTCTCCTGCAGAGGGAAGGTTTAGTAGAAACAAGCGGGGGCTCAGAGGAACCTACTCCCTATGAAATGTATTATGATTATAAGGAAGCTGTAAAGTCTATCCCTTCTCATAGAATACTTGCTATAAACAGAGGTGAAAAAGAAAAAATATTATCAGTTAAAATAACAGCCGATAATGAAAAAATAATTCAGTATTTAAATTCAAAATGCCTTAAAGAAAATAATATCACTGATTTTTACATAGAAGATGCAGTAAGGGATGCTGTTAAAAGACTTATTTATCCTTCCATTGAAAGAGAAGTAAGGTCAGATTTAACGGAAATTGGTGAAAATGGCGCTATAGATATATTTAAAGCTAATTTAAAGGCACTATTAATGCTATCTCCCATTAAAGGAAAGGTAGTATTAGGCTTTGATCCTGGTTTTAGAACAGGCTGCAAAATTGCAGTTTTAGATGATACAGGTAAATTTTTAGATCAGGCAACTGTTTATTGTACTGCACCGCAAAATGACATTGAAGGCTCTATTAAAATTCTTAAGAATTTGGTTTATAAATACAAGGTAGAGGTAATTTCACTTGGCAATGGTACTGCCAGCAGGGAATCTGAAGAGGTCTTAGCAAGACTTATAAAGGAAGTAAAGGAAGAGAAGGGCATAGAACTTTATTATGTAGTTGTCAGTGAAGCTGGTGCTTCTGTATATTCAGCTTCTGAGCTTGCTTCAAAGGAATATCCTGATGTTAATGTATCCATAAGAGGAGCAATTTCAATATCAAGAAGACTACAAGATCCACTTGCAGAACTGGTTAAAATTGATCCTAAAGCCATTGGCGTTGGGCAGTATCAGCATGATGTTACACCTAAAAAACTTGATGAATCTTTAAGAGGAGTAGTTGAAGATTGTGTAAACAGTGTTGGAGTGGACTTAAACATTGCTACACCAGCTCTGCTATCTTATATTTCAGGAATTAATTCTGCAATAGCTCAGAATATAGTATCCTATAGAGAAGAAAATGGTAAATTTAAAAGCAGAAAAGAACTTTTGAAGGTTAAAAGACTTGGAGACAAGGCCTTTGAGCAATGTGCAGGTTTTTTAAGAGTTATGGAAAGCAGTGAACCTCTTGATAACACTTCTGTACACCCAGAGTCCTACAAAGCATGTAAAGAACTTTTAAATATACTTGATTATTCAATTTCAGATTTAAAAAATGGGAAATTAATAGATATAGATGATAAAGTATCTAAAGAAGGTTTAAAAGCTTTAGCAGTGAAATTAGAAATAGGAGAACCAACCTTAAAAGATATAATTAAAGAAATTAAGAAGCCTGGAAGAGATCCTAGAGAAGAACTTCCAAAGCCAATTTTTAAAACAGGTGTGATTGATATAAAACATCTTAAATCAGGCATGCTGCTTATGGGAACAGTAAGAAATGTAGCTGACTTTGGCGCTTTCGTAGATATTGGTGTGCATCAAGATGGATTAGTTCATAAAAGTCAATTGGCAAATAGATTTGTAAAACATCCTTTAGATATAGTTAAGGTAGGAGATATAGTAGAAGTAAGAGTTCTTGAGGTAGATGAAAAAAGAAAGAGAATATCACTGACTATGAAAAAAGAACAGTAGTTAAAAATGCAGGGTATCATAACCCTGCATTTTCTTTTGTTATATTATGTTTCCACATAATAATACCATCTTCTATAGGATCTAAGTAGTAATTTTTTCTAACACCTTCTTCAACAAAGCCATGCTTTTTATATAGGTTTTGAGCTGTAGTGTTTGATTTTCTTACTTCTAAAGTCATAGCTATAATGTCTTCTAGAGCACATACCTGAATAAGTGCATCTAGTAATAAATGGCTGATACCTAAACCCCTGAATTCAGGGTGTACGGCTATATTTGTTATCTGACCTTCATCTAATATAAGCCAGACGCCTCCATAGCCAATGACCATATTATCCTTTACTGCTACAACATAACGTGCTACTTCATTTTTAAGTTCTTTTTCCATTGATTCTCTTGACCAAGGTGTTTTAAAACTCAACTTGCTTATTGTAAAAACACCATCAACATGCTCTGGAGCTAAAGCTAATATAGTAATATTATCCATTGATTTCAAGTCCTGTCCGCTTTTCATATTCCCTTACAGCTTGAGGCTTCCTTATATAAATTGGAGCAGTGCTGAATAGTTCATCCCTAATTCCAGAAGATAGTAGATTTAAGCCTAATTCGCCTAAAGAAGAAGCTTTAACTAAGTTAAGATGATTAGGTGCAAAATGATTTTTATCAAAACTTTTTAGTAATTTACTTTTAAATTTCAAGGAAGCGTCTCCTAAAAAGGTGACTGAGCAGTCATACTGTTTTAGCATTTCTATTAGCTCATCAATATGCAGAACCATATAATCTGTCAGTTTTATCAATTTATCATTTTTAAAGGAATATAAGGCAGTATAGACATTATCACGTAAAGCATCAAGCATTGGGCAGATAATGCCTCCTGTATATGCCATGTTATAAGCTAGAGCATCTAGTGAAGAAACCGAAATAAAGGGCTTATTAGTTCCTTGGCTTAAACCTTTTATCATTGACATACCAATCCTGAGTCCAGTAAAAGAGCCAGGGCCTTTACTTACTACAAAACCATCCATATCTTTTATAGTGAGTTCAAGTGATTTTAACAGACTGTCAACCATAGGCATCAATATAACCGAATGCTGCTTTTTATGATTTAGACTAATTTCACCTAATAATTTATTTTCATCAATAACTGCTATGCTTGCACATTCCGTTGCAGAATCTATACTAAGTATTTTCATATATGAATCTCCTTTATGTAATTAAATCTATCTCCATAGCCTTCTATTGTAATTTTTCTAAAGTTTTCGCCTTGAAATGGAAGTTTATTAATTATTATTCTAATATGTTTTTCTGGAATAAGCTCCTCAATATAATTAGCCCATTCTATCACGCTTACACTATCAGAAAAGATATATTCATCAAATCCTATAGCATATATTTCATCTGGGTCACTTACTCTATATACGTCGAAATGGTTTAGCTTTAACCTACCAGAGTATTCATTTACAATGGTGAAGGTTGGACTAGTTATATCGTCACTTATTCCAAGTCCTGCTGCAATTCCTTTAGTAATATGTGTTTTACCCGTACCCAAATCTCCAATCAAACAAATAATATCTCCAGGGTTTGCAAGTTCTCCAATTTGTTTACCTAATGCAAAGGTTTTTTCCACACTATCAATGATAAAGTCCACAAGTATCACTCCTAAATAATAAGAACTTTCATGCATTATATTTTATAATAAAACAATAATAAAAAAAAGACAAATTTATTATTAAAATTACTTTTGATTTGCATAATTAGACTATTTTATGTAAAATAATAGGTGGTAATATGAAGTAATTAAAAGGAGGTTAAAGCCCTGAATGGGCTTTAACGAGTAGTTTTACGAGCGGGAGCGAGTAGTATTAAACTACTCAGTGTTCCAACTGAAAGGAGGAAGAGGCGTGAAAAAAAGTATTTATACCCTTCTCATAACTATAATTTTCCTTTTTACTGCTTGTAGCAAGAACGTACCTGAAACTCAACCGAGTCCAAATATGGAAATAGACACAAACAAGCAGATCAGCTTAAATATAATAACAACAAACAAATTATTGTACAATATGGTAAAGGATATTGTACAGGATAGACACAGTGTTTCCTATATGTTTTCTTCCAAAGATAGACTATGGAATTTTAATTTTACCGATGACAGCATTAATAATATAAGTAAAAAAGATTTATTTTTTTATTGGGGCACAAGTTTTGAACCTTGGAGTTCCGGTTTTGTTGATAAGTTAAGCAAAACCAAGGTTGGCCCCATAGATATTTCTAGAGGCGTTAAACTTATTGGCTATGATAGTGAAGTAAAATATCAAAATACTATTATTAAAGATAATCCATACTATTGGATGAACATAGATAATTATAAAATTGCAATGCTTAATATAAAAAATGCCATTGAGGATAAAGACACTAAAGATAGAGATTATTATGAAAATAATTTTTCTAAACATATTAAAGACGTGGAAGCTTATCAAAAAAAGTTAAAAGATACAGCAGATTCATTAAAGGATTTTACTTTTATAGTAGAAGGGGACAGCTTAGATTATTTTGTTAAATATTATGGATTTAAAGTTTTAAAGGTAAATACCCTTACAGAAGGTAATGCAAGCAACATTGAAAATGATAATAAAGCCGTTTACGATAAAATTAAAAGCCTTAATAATTCTAGTAACGTAGTTTTTTTATATGATGAGAATAGCAAGCTAACATCACAGGCACAGTTAATAAACGAATTTAAACTAAAAACAGCAAATATAATAAGCTACAAGGATGACATAAAATATTTAGATATTTTAGATCACAATTTAAAGACCTTACAGGGAATAAATCCTTCAGCCAAGAAGTAACATAGAGGCTATAAAATTAATTAATTAATTTCATGAGTTTAAAATTGTTTGAATTTTGTATATATTTTAGGTATAATATCTTTAAGAATAAATTAGGGAGAGTGCAATTATGTTTGTGAAAAATTTAATGCTTCCAATTGAAAAATTAGTAATAATAAGTCCAAAGGATACCATAAAAAAGGCGTTGGATTTAATTGAAGAAAACAATTTCTTATCTATTCCAGTTGCAGAGGATGAAAAATTTTATGGGTCTATTTCGAAAGAAAGAATATATGCTTTTTATTATGAAAAGTGTTTAGATAAGGAATGTCTACTATCTGATTTTAAGGTAGAAAATGTTATGAGAGATGATGTTCCAACAATTCATCCTTTAGAGCAAATGGAGAAAGCAGCTCATTTTTTAGAAGTAAAAAATATTTCTTTTGTAGCTGTTGTTGACGAGTATGGCACCTTTAGAGGCATAATAACTCATCATGCGATTTTTCATGAATTTACTGAACTTTTTGGCCTTAATAAGGGAAGAAGACTTGCTGTAATAGCCTATGATATACCTGGACAAGTATCAAAACTCTCGAAGATAATATCTGAAAATGGTGGGGATATAATTAGTTTTGTTGTTGTAGATCCTAAAAGTGTAACTGATGTAAAGGAAATTGTAATTAGAATTAGAACTGAGAACTTCCAGCAAATTCTTGAAAAAGTTAAGGATTCAGGCTTTAAAATTCAATAATATTAAAAACCAGGTTTAGAGACCTGGTTTTTTTATGAAAAAAATGTACCTTTTAAAACTTATGCATATTATATTATAGGATTTATAAAAAACTATAATTAATATCTTATGGAGGGGAGAAATGGCTTATACAATAAATCAAAGATTTATTTCGATGAACAGGTCCAATATACAACTAAAACCAATAGGAACCGTTGTTCATGAAACCAGCGATCCAGGAGCAACAGATGAAAATGAATTCAATTACTTTAATTCAGGAAATAGAGGGGCATCAGCCCATGCTTTTGTGGATAAGGATAGCATAACTCAAACTATTCCTTGGGACGAGCAGTCCTGGCATGCTGGTCCAACAGCAAACACAAATTTTATAGGAATAGAGCTATGCCATTATGATGATGCTGAGGGTTTTAAAGAGGTATGGTTAAGGGCAGTTTGGTTATTTGCCTATGTTCATGTGTTTATCATTAAGAGATTTCCAATAACAAAATTCAATTTAATGTCACATGCTGAAGTAAGTGAAAAGTGGCATGAAACAAATCATACTGATCCAGTAAGTTATTTTGAAAAGTTCGGAAAGACAGTTGATGATTTTAGAAATGAAGTTCAGCTTGAAATAGATAAAATGCTTAATCAGCAATTACCAGCTGCCCCTATTGAAAATAAAATAAGTAATGATGTTTTACAGCTTCAGAAAAGCTTAAATAGATTAAACATTACCGACGGCAGCTCTAATAAATTAGTTGAAGATGGAATTCAAGGACCTAAGACAACTGAAGCTATTAAAAAATTTCAAAGTGTAGCAGGCATAAAGGTAGATGGAATTGCTGGAGCACAAACCTTAGGTGCTATTAACTCTATAATTAAAAAACCGTTACTTTCTATAAATTCTACTGGTGTTGCGGTAAGATATCTGCAATATAGGTTAGGTGCTAATATAGATGGCATTTATGGCCCAAGAACAAGGAGCAAAGTAGTAAGTTATCAAAGTTCAAATTCATTAAAAGCTGACGGCATTGTAGGCAATAATACTTGGTATAGGCTTATTGGATAAAAAATAATTTCTAGTACAAATATATCAATTTCCTATCACTCCACATATTATGGTAGCAAATGAGGGAGGTGATGGAAGTGTTAAGAGATATATTTGTAAATCAAGTTATTCCTCAGCTGCTTTATATTGTAATAACAACGATACTAGGAATTATTAGCTATTATGTCAAAAAGGTACTAGATGCTAATAAAGCTTACATTGAAGTGCAAAAGCAGCAAATAATACAAAAAATTGGTAAAGATGCTTATAATCAAGATATTGCTATTGCTAAGCAAATAATTTTGGCGGTGGAGCAAATGGGAAGGGAATTTAACTGGCAGAGCGAAGTAAAACATTCCAAGGCTACCGAAATGATTTCTAAACAAACTGGACTAAGTCAAGATGAAATATATAATATTATTAAAGCTACTGTTGGAGAATTTAATAATAATAAATTAACCTCTAGGTAAAACTAGGGGTTTTCTTGTAAAAAAATAAAGGAATAAATTTATTTACCCAATTGTAAATAAATGGTAATATAATTATATTAATTAAATTAGGAATGGGGTTTTGATTTTCATGATAATTATATTATTCCTATTAAGTTTCTTCATACCTATACTTATAATACTATTTTCTTTAGGTACCGCATCTATTAATAATGGCAAGCTGTTAGATGAAAAAATACTTAAAGAAATTAAATATTGATTTTTTAGAAGTAGCCCTTTTAGGAGCTGCTTTTATTTTTTAAAAATAAAAATATAAAAATTTATATAAATTTACTTGAAATTAACTGATTAATCGATTAAAATATAACTGTTGTGTTAAAATTTGTCATGCAAGAAAAAGGGTGAATTAATTTGTCAGAAACAAATGAGATTGAAAATTTAAGAACAAAGCTAAATAGCATGATTTCTACTAAGGAAATTATAACTAATGATTCAGAACTATTAACCCTAAGCATTGAACTTGATGAGAAAATAAATACTTTTATGTATAAGGAAAATGATAGGAAATAAATAGTTCTAGATGAAAAGCAATAATTACAAAATTTAGTTTTGAATTAATAATATAAGCTTGTAGAATAACAAATCTACAAGCTTTTTTTTTTATTGCAATAATCATTCTTACAGAATTTTATGTATAATATTACTTGACGTATAATACTATACATTGTATAGTATAAATAAAGGGAGAAATTTCTAACTAAAATATTGGTCCAATATTTATTAGATATAAATTTGAGGGGGAATAAAAATGAACTATCAGATAAGGCCAGATAAAGTTTATTTTGAAGTTACAAATTACTGTAACTTTAAATGTGATTTTTGTCCTATCAATTCTTCAATTAGAGAAAAAAAGCATATGGATTTCTCGTTGTTTAAGAAAGGTATTAATGATATAGTAAAAGATGGAATAACAGATACCATAGCATTTCATATATTAGGTGAGCCTCTGCTTTATCCTCATATTTTTGAAGCATTGAGTTATGTAAAAAGCCAGGGTTTAAAGACTGATTTAACAACCAATGGCTCACAGCTTTCTATTGAAAAAGCAAAAATAATTGTAGATGAAAATCTTATTGACAAGCTAAACATCTCTGTTGAAACTATTAATGAATTAGAACATGAATGCAGAGGCTCTAATTTATCCTTTGAAAGTTATTATAGGGGCATTATGGAGACCGTAAGCTATATAAAGCAATCAGGCTCCAAAACAAATATTGAAATGTGCCTTATGAATACTGAAACAAAGAAATATTTTGATATTGATAAAGAAATGCACTTCATTGTTGAAAGAGATTCATTTAAGAAAAAGCTTATACCATTTATTATTGATATTTACAAGGCAATTGATAAAAAAGTTACCTATGATACAGTTGAAACACTTATGAATGGAATAAATTTGCAAAGGCCTAATCTTATTCGAATCGACGATCATATAACTGTGTATATTCAACTCCTTGCAGACTGGGGTAATGCTTTTACTTCAAAGGCTGTTTACCCTTGTAAGCATGGGTTCTGTGGATATGCACTTACTAATGTTGGAATTTTAAATAACGGAGAAGTAACTATTTGTTGTGTGGATTATGACGGAAAAACTTCTCTTGGAAACATAAATAATAATTCCTTAAGTGAAATTTTTTCAACAGGTAGAGCAGGTAAAATCTTAGAAGGCTTTAACAAGGCAAAGATTCTTGACCCCTATTGTCAAAGGTGTTTTGGAAGCACAAATAGATACAAAGCTGTGTTTAAGGGACTTCTTAGTATATATTTGTTTAAGTATTAAATTTTCAACCTGCAAATGTAAGAGAAATAAATCTTGGATGATAAGTTAGTTTAATATGTAGCTCTAACTTAATTTAGGAGGTAATAGTTTGGATGCCCAGATGAAAAAAGGACTATTGGACGTATGCGTTCTTTCTATATTATTAAGAGAAGATACCTATGGATATAAGCTTACTCAAGAGGTTACGGCACTGATGGATACTTCAGAATCAGCACTTTATCCAGTTCTCAGACGTCTTGAAAATCAAAATTTGTTAGAAACCTATTCTGTTGAATACTCAGGGCGTCTTAGAAAGTATTACCGAATAACATCAGAAGGAATATTAAGGTTCAATGAATCTGTTGGTGGTTTACAGGATCTAAAAAGAGTTATTGATCATATTATAGGTGGTGTAAATAATGAATGAAAAAATTAAAATTTTTATAGATGATTTAAAAAAGCAGCTTTTGGGACTTCCACAAGATGAGATTAATGAAGCTGTTAATTACTTTGAAGAATATTTAACTGAATCATTAGAAGCTAGAAATAATTTAGAGGAAGTATTAATTGAACTGGGTTCTCCAAAGAAAATTGCCGAAACACTTAAAAGAGAGTCTAATTTAACCAATGCTAAAAACAAACCTGGAATAAGAAATTTCACAATGGTTATTAAAGATGCATTTAAAAGTGTATCAACGCCTCTATCCATTTTTTCTCTCTCCATTACTGCATTAATATCTTATTGCATTATAGCCTTAATTTTTGGTGGGGCTGTAATTTGTGGAATGTCAGCAGTTATAACTGTTGTATTATGTATTTATCAAGCCTTTACCATACCATTTAATTATATACTTGAGATTATTGGAACTTTTGGTTTGGGTATTTTAACTGGCGGGATTTTATCTCTTTTGACACTTTATCTTTTAAAATGTGGAAAACTTTTTATAAAGCTTTCAATTAAACAGATAAGTTTAATGTTAAAATTATCTGGAAAACCTGAATTAAAAGCTGCTAAAGAGGATAGGAAAAGATTATGGCCAGTTACACGTATACTTTTAATATTTTCTGCAGCTGGCTTTATATTATTCGGAGCCTCAGGACTTCCATGGAGATTTATTACAATATTCAACAGTTTCAAGCCTGAAGGAAATTTAAAGAAGTTTATCACAGAATATAATATTTCGGACATAAATAAAATATCTGCCCTCACTGCACATTCTATTATAAAAGTTGAGGAAGGATCTTCGGATAAGATAATAGTTTCCTATGAGGAACCAGATTGGCTTACACACGAAATCAGCAATACTCTAGGCACACTTAATTTCCGCGAAAAGTCAAATGGCAAATTACCTTTCTTTGATCTAATATCCCTACATGATAGCCAGACAGAGTTAAATATAACCTTGCCAAAAGGATTTAAGAATGATTCCATCTTGCTTCAAAGCACAGGTGGAAATATACTTATTTCAAATATCTCTGGAAATGTAGTAGCAAAAACATTAACTGGAGAAATCCAATATAATTCAGGTACTTTAAAAAACAGCATTACAGCACATACTGGAAGCGGATATATTGCTGTGATTGACTCTGCAACAGGGAAAAAAGTAAATGGATTAAAGGAATATTTTAATGGAGTTAATACAACTAGCAAAATAAGTTTAACTAGTACAAGCGGAAGCGTAATTATAGAAAAATAAATAAAAAATAAAAAAGCTTGTAGATTACTGAATCTACAAGCTTTTGCTTTGGCAGGGGTACTACAAGATGGTTATATATTAAATAGTACAATAACTGGTGATGAAAAAGATAGCCAAATCCAACAAAAAACAAGAGCTCTGGTTTTCAGAGCTTTATTTATTTACCCTTGACTTCTAACAAAATAAATTAGCACCATCAAATATAAAACTTGATAGTGCCTTTATATAGGAAATTTCAATGAATTACAATCCGCCACTTCCAACAGAATTATGAACGAATGCTGCAATTCTATCTATAGGTATATCAACAACTGCCCCAAGATTTCTTCCAGTACAATCGAATCTGTCTGTAATTCTTCTTCTATCTGTATTCCTAACCCTACCTGTATTTCTATTTCTTTCAGTATTCATTTCACCAAGTTCAAAATCAGCACATTCTTCTGTATTCCTTCTCATTGTTTCTCTTCTTCTTTCATCTGTACAACAATTGCCAAGTGCACATCCTGGAGCAGAACCAATTGCGCTTATTAATCTAACAAAACATCTATTAACAGATATAAGAACTCCTGTAAAGCCCTCTCCCGAATCTCCACCGCTAGTTGTAAATATAGTGACAGTTTGTCCAATATGACGTGCTAAATGAGCTGCAAGGCTATTTCCATCTGGCATATTAAAGTCCTCCTTATTATATAAAAATAGTTGAATAACTTGTCCTGCTTCATATTATGCTGTTAGCTTAAAATTGCTACTCCTAACTTTAGTTGGCAGATTAAATTTTATCAAAAGTAATTTTAGCAATATTTTCTTGGCTACTACCGGAATTGGTGTTCTTGCTTTCTTATTCTCAGTACTACCCCAATGTATCCAGAAAAAAGTTTGTCTTTAAGATGACCATGACGATTATCCATTAAAATCTTTTATAGTGGCATTCAATAAGTATTGATAAATTAGCCGGAGCTTTATTTTTAAAACTTAACATACGAGCAAAAGAAGAAAGCACTATCAAATTTAAAGCTTGATAGTGCTTTTTTAGGAAAATTTTTAGGCTAACAAATAATGTTAGCTAAATTATTTTAATCTATCCTAACGAAAGAATGGGAAAAAGGGGAAAAAAGGACGGAAAAAATGGTGATGAAAATGGTGATGAAAATGGTGAAAACGACGACGCCCAAAGCGAGGATCCGGGTCACCAGGATCCATTTGAGACATCATATTAGATTCTCCCATCATAGGACAACTTTCCTTCATTGGACATGTTTCCATTGAAGGACAATAGGACATTGGAGCCATCATATAAGGCATAGCGTACCCCATGTGATGATGGCCTGTTTTGTGATGATGGTCTGTTCCATGGTGATGGTGCTCTGTTTTCCAACGATCTTGTTCTGTTTGAATATTTAACTCTCCAGTGTTGTTTTGGTCTTCAGAACTATAATACATTAATAACCCTCCATAAAATTTACCTACAATAATATGATATTCAATTAGATTAGATTGTGATACATAAGTTATATTAAGTTGAAAGCCTAGAGGAATAATTCTCTCTAGGCTAAAATTTTCTTTTATTAGAACATATAGTATAAATTTATTGCCAACCAGTACTTCCAACAGCATTATGAACAAAGGCTGCAATTCTGTCAATTGGAATATCAACTACTGCACCAAGAGTTCTGCCACTACAATCAAATCTACCCGTAGTTCTCCTTCTGTCTGTATTTCTTCTTGATGTGCTCCTTCTTCTTTCATCTGTACAACAATTACCTAATGCACATCCTGGAGCAGAACCAAGATTAACAATTAATCTGACAAAACCTCTACTAACTGAAGCAAGAACTCCTGTAAATCCTTCTCCTGATTCTCCACCACTAGTTGTAAAGATAGTAACAGTTTGTCCAATATGACGTGCTAAATCACCTGCAAGACTAAATCCATCTGGCATATTAAATCCCTCCTTATTATATAAAAATAATCGCATAACTTGTCCCGCTACATATTATGAATGCAGCTTAAAATTGATACTATTCATGATGAGGTAGAATAAATTTTTTTCGATTATGAATATACGTTACGTATAAAATGTAGGCATTTAGGGTGGAAGTTGAGATAGATGAGATTAAAGAATAGACTTACCGTTTGAAATAAGGAAAAAGGTTCTAAATATAAATAGCTGTCATGCAAACGGCAGCTATTAATAAAAATTTATTAAAAGGTTTTTAAATTAATCGGCACTTGTAAAGCCTTGGATATAGTGAATATGGCCATTCGCAATTTCAACTCTAGTTTCGAAACGGTGATAATGTCGGCCATCTTGTATTTGAATAGCAGGACCAGTTCTTGTGGTATATTTATGATCATGGTCAGTGTAATAGCTTGTTTTACCTTCCATATTGTGTGCATGAGGTACTCCACTTGTTGCTTTAGTAGTAACTCCACCGTAGTGATGGATATGTCCATTATCATATGTAGTTGCGCCTGAAAAACTGTGAGAATGCTCTTTCATACGAATTCCTCCAAATAATATCTTTTATTCTAATAATATATGTCAACATAATTTAGTTGTTACAATCAGAAATTTGTTTTGAAAAATTCAAGTTATAAAAGAATTTTGAAGCAGTAAGCGAGCTTGAAAAAGATTATTTAATCAAGGAGAGGATAAAAAGTAGAAAGGAAACCACATATCAAAAACTGATTGTATGATTATTGAGTAATAAAATTAAAAATTGTTCTTTGAATATTGAATAATACGGTATTAAAATAATTTAATTTTTTTTATTGATGATAGTTAAGTATAATAAAGTGCTATTCGTATAAAATACGTAATGAAATTTATATTCATAGAATGAATTTATGCATACTATTGGAGGCTGACTAAATGAAGAATAAGAAAGGTATTTGGATATTTTTAATTCCAGTTATAGCAATTATTATTGTGGCTTTTTTATTTATTAAAAACTTAATAACAACAAGTTATGGAAAGGCAGATATGAAGATTGCTGTAATGATGAGGATTAATAAATATTTAAATCCTAACTCTATTAATGGAAAGCCAGTAAAAGAAATACGCCAAATTTTAAATAATGACGCCACCAAATGGAGTGCGAAACCTATACCTTTTTCTAATATAAAAAATGTTAGTATAGATACTCCTATAAATAAGATTCCTGTACGCATATATACACCTGAAGGTACCAGTAAGTATCCTATAATTATTTATTCACACGGAGGTTATTGGATTGAAGGAAATGTAGACTCTCGTGATAATGTATGCAGGAAGCTTGCAAAAAACACAAAAGCAATAGTAGTCTCAGTTGAATATCGGCTTGCCCCTGAAAATCCTTTTCCAGCTGGTTTAAATGATGTTTATAATGTTGTCCAGTGGGTTTATAAGAATGCTGAAAGCATTAATGGGGACGCAGGACATATAGCTGTTGCAGGGGATAGCGCTGGTGGAAATATTTCAGCTGTAGTTTCTCAAATGGTTCGTGACAAAAATGGACCGCACATAACTTGCCAAGTTTTAATATACCCATCTACAAATATTTATGAATTAAATAGTAAATCTTGGTCTTATGTGTCCGATGAACTTACTATTTCTCGAGAGGATATGGAGAAATTTATATCTCTATATGTGCCAAAGAAAGAAGATAGAAAAAGTCCATATGCATCTCCTTTGTTAGCTAAGGATTTTAAGGATTTACCTCATACACTTATAATAATAGCTGAAATTGATCCATTGCGTGATGAGGGGAAAGCCTATGGTCAAAAGTTGAAGGAAGAGGGTAATCAGGTAGTTGTAAGTATGTATAAAGGCTGCCCACATGGCTTTCTTACAATGGATAGAATTTCAAGTGCAGGGGATAAAGCTATAAACGAAATTTCTTTATATCTTCAAAAAGAGTTTCAGAGATAAACTTTGATTTTAAATTTATAAGGTTTAAGGGTAATTTATAATATAAAACCGAATAGTCAATAAGAATACCGTATAATTCAGAAGAAATGGCTACTACGGTATTTTTATTTTTAAAATTAAGGAGATGATAAATTGAATATTGTGTAAATAATTACAAAAGTAAAACCTCTTATTTATAGTTTTCATTTTTTAGTCTCCAATTTTATTTTTGGCGGCTGCTTTTTATTTTGAAGAAATAATAGCATCAGAATTACCTGAAGCTATTATTTAATTTACCTATAGAATGAAGAACCACCACCAAGGAAAGCCGCCACCAGGAAAAAATGGGCGTCTACGCCTATGGTGACGTCGTCTAAACATATCGTCATATGCAGGATATTCAGGATATTCATCAGTCGGATACATCATAGGATTATAATATCCAGGATATTGACGTAAGTAAGGACAATCTAGGCAAGGATATTCCCCATAATCCATATATTCAGGATTATTATAGCTATTATCTTGTGCTACTTCGTTATTATTCATTGTTTACCTCCAATAAAAATTAGCTCACATTAACATATTATGAAAAACATTGATAGTGGTTACTGTTTTATTTTGGATTCCCTCCAGGCTGTAGAAACTTTAGAAGCCTACAGCTTTTATTATATAAAAAAGCAAGTAGGAACCTTTTTGAAATAAAAGCATTATGTTAGTAGAATGTGAGAAGATTATAAAATCTTACAATGGCCTTACATTTGATGTTGCATTACCTAAATTTCAAGATAAATTATGGGCAATAGCTAAAATTTATAATACTACTGGTCCAGAATTATTAAACCTTACCATGAAAAGATTAATTAAGAACAACATCAATTGAGCTCTTAAGAGGGCTCTTTTTTTATATACACATATTAAACATCATCTTGGTAATGATAATAAATGAGGTGGTAATATGAAAAATAAAGAAAAAGTAATTAATTATCAAAATATGGCAATAGTAAAGCAGTTAAATACCATGACTGCTTATGGAATTGGTGGATTAGGCAATACACCAGTACCGAAAGAAATAATACATAATGAAGATATTGAAACAGGCAAAGAAAATTCGAAAGAGTAATTGCTCTCTTTTTTTGTACAAAAAATTAAGAGGTGAGCCTATGTCAAAACCTAAATGGGAAGATGTTAAAGAAAAGTTAGTATTAGTAGAAGGATGGGCCAGAGACGGGCTCACAGATGAAGAAATAGCTAAAAATTTAGGCATAGGTAAGACAGCGTTTTATAAATACAAAAAGGAACATGCGAAGTTTGCGAACACCCTAAAAAGAGGAAAAGAAGTTATTGACTATGAAGTAGAGAATGCATTACTTAAAAGAGCTCTAGGTTATGAATATACTGAAGTAAAAGTGTATCTAAGATACTTGCGGGTGATATAAGCACAACTAAGTTCCGAGTTGTCACTGATGCGGGCAATCTTCTTATCTCGGACAATACTATTCAGATAAAAGATGCTATATGTATCTAAGGGGCTACCTTAGATACATGAAATATGAATTTAAGCTTAAATGCTAACACAGTAAATAAAGCACTTGTTACAGCTAATGCAGCTGATGTAAAGGATCAATATTCAGAATTCGAAGCTGAAGTTAAAGCTAGGGCAACCGCTCTAGGATATGCAATATTTTAATAAAGCAAATATAAAATATTTTAAGAGAGTAGAAAAGTCTACTCTCTTTTATTTTAAGAAAGTTGGTGCAAAATGAGCGAAAACTATAACGAAGTGCTATGCCAAGAGAAACATAAAACCATAACCGAGACTTTAAAAGATCATATAAAGAGGCTTGATGGACATTCTAAAAGACTTGATGATTTAGAAAAAGATAGTACAGAATTTAGAACTGATATTAAAAATCTAATAAAGAAAATAGATGATTTCATGATAACCATAAGATGGGGACTTGGCATATTTGTCACAGTCTCTATTTTTGTTATTGGAATTTTATTAAAGAAATAAATTTCACAGAATAATATAAAGTTCATATTATACAGTAATAAAGGAGGAATGGTCTATGTCTTACGAAATTATACAAAAGTATATAAGCAAAAATCGTTCAGGACAAGCTTTAACAGCTATAGGAATGGTATTGCATGACACAGATGATAAGGGAGCTACAGCACAGAATGAGCAATCTTACTTCAATAATAATAATGTTTCAGCTTCAGCTCATGCTTTTATCGATTGGTCAAGCATAATAGAGACAGTTCCAGATAATGAAGTTGCTTGGGGAAGTGGTCCTACCTCAAACCATAAATTTTTACAAGTAGAGCTTTGTGTGCCAACAACGCATGATGTGACTAAATTCAATGAAGTTTGGAATAGAGCTGTATGGTACTTTGCTTATAAGTTTGTAAATAAGCTTAATGTTAATACTATAACTAAGGACAACCTTATGAGCCATGCAGAAGTTTCAAATAAGTGGCATGAAACTGACCACCAGGATCCAATAGCTTACTTTAATGAATATGGAAAAACAGTAGATCAATTTAGAAGTGAAGTTCAAGTTCAAATAAATATTATATTAGGAAAGGGAGTATCTGATATGAAAAAAATAGTAGTTTATTATGGTGATGCAGATGTATTTGCAGCTTTAATAGTATCTCAAAAAAATCAATGTCCTTTGATGTCAAAGGCTGATTTTGTAGCTAGCGGCTTGCAAGCAGATCAAGTTATCGAAATAGGAGGAAAACCTAATAGTACAAGATATTCAACATTTAAAGATGCTGCTAATTTAGTTTAAAAGGGTGCTTGAAGCACTCTTTTATTTTTTAAAAATTAAGAAAGAAGGAATATTAAAATGTTAAATCAAATTCTATCAAATTCTTATTACTAACACTCTTTATTATAGCTATTGCACTTATTGCTATTACAATTGTATATATAGTAATTCCTGCTTAGGTGAAACAGTAACTAGCTTAGAAAGTATAGTAAAAAACTGCGGCAAGGGTGTCACAATACAGAATGTCAGAACTGCTTTAGTGCGATTTGAAAAACTCGGGTTTTTAACAAATAAATCAACAAAGACTGGAAGGCTTATAACTATTGATAATTGGGAGCTTTATCAAGTTGAACTAAAGCAAACTAACAAAGGTTCTAACAAAGACCTAACAAAGAGCCAACAAAGACCTAACACCTAACAATAATGATAATAATGATAAGAATGTAAAAAATGATAAGAAGTATATATATTCGTCGGAATCTAACGAATACCTACTAGCTGTTTACCTCTATAAATATATTAAAAGTAATAATGATAGGACTAGGGAACCTAATTTATATACCTGGTCTAAGGAGTTTGATAAGATTCTTAGATTAGACAATCGGGACTTGGAAGAAGTAAAGCAAGTAATAAGGTTCTCACAAACGGATAGCTTTTGGCTTGCAAATATCTTAAGCCCAAGAAAGCTTAGAGAGAAATATGACCAGCTGCTATTAAAAATGAAAAATGATAAACCTCAAAAAAATTACGGTAAGAAAGTTAGTAACTTTAATAATTTTGAACAACGCAAATATGACTTTGAAAAGCTAGAAAGATAGTTATTAGGGTGGGAAGAACCAGAGCAAACTCAAAATTGATGGAAGGGGGATAAATATGAAAGAAGATGTTATTAAAGAGCTAGAAACTGAAATAGACAACCTAAAGCGTCAAGTAATATTCCACATGAAAAGAGCTCATGAAGCTGAAATGCTGCTTAGAGAAGTACAACCTTATTGCATACCGGAGGACAGGCAGAAGATTAGTGAGTTCTTTAAGGGATAGGACTGAATCTGAGAAAAATGCGACGTAACTATAGAAATTAATAATACGAATAATGTTCTTTGAAAATTGAATAATGCGGTGAAAAAATAGTATGAAGATCTTCTGTAATCTATAAGATGCATGAAATTAATTTTATTATGAAGAAGAGACTGCCTAAAAAACAGCCTCCATATCTTAGTTCTAAACTTTCTACAGTATAAAAATGAACCCTGCTTATTTTTTACAGATATTAAATGTTTTTGAGAAAGTTCCACTTACAGATATAATGACGTTATTTGTGTCATCTTTAAGGGTTACGCCAGTATAGCTTACATCTAACAATTCTTGGTGTTGTCCATTAGGACAAAAAGGATTTACTTGAGGTGGAGATACTTGCAATGAAGCAGTAACTTGTCCATTTTTACCGGAGGAAAAACTACCTGTAGAGCTTACTGGACCTGTAGCAGTCTGTTTATTTGCAGCTTGCGGACACCCTCCTCCATTATTAACACATTGATATACAGCCATTGCAGATGCTGAGAGTGTATAGTCAATCAATACGTTATCACCCAATCCAGCTTCCTTAAATGTGACAGTAAGAACACCTTTATTATCTATAGATCCTTTAGCATTGATAAAATGAGGTTGTGCCATATCGATTCAAACTCCTTCTTATTAAATATTTAGGATAATAAAACATTATTATTGAAATACTTTCTAATAGAATTACAAAAGTTTTGTTTTACTGTATAGGAATATTATAAGCTACTTTTTTATATTTCAAGCTTGTCCTTTATCCTAATTTAATAATATGACCAAGCACACAAATTGTTACAGTTTCTATATTATTTAATATTATGAAATCTTTAGATGCTCCGATGTGTACAGCTAAATGCAGATCCACTTTGAAGCAAGATTTAGAAACGTCTGAGTAAATAATTAGTTCGTAACTTTCATATTTAACATAACAATAATAAAAAAATGAATAATTATTTTGAACACCGCAATATTCATGATTGAATTTTGTGGCGTTTTTTCGTCGCAATACAAATATAAAAACCAACAAGAGTTTGCTTCTTCATAAGGGGGAATGTAGATGATAAGCTCATAGTACATATTACAAACTCTTGTTAGGAGATATAAATTTGGTGCTTAATACCATTCTATGATTAGAACTTAAATATGTTACGAAAATCAAAGTTTAGACGACGAAAGAATGTTATTTATCTTTATTAGACGTACCTAGAAAATAGAGGCCACATAGAACAATTAAAATCCCTATGAATGTAAATATACCAACAACCAGGTTGTTATAATCACCTAAGAAATCCACTATATTATTCATAATTATCCTATCATTTAAAGGGTGCTTATGTTTATTATTACAAAAGATATATTTTGTATGTATATAAGCATTTTGGGATATGGTTATAACTTTAAATTCTCATATGAAAATCAAATGAAAGAAGATAATTAAGTGACAAATAAAGATAAATTCATGAATAATGCTAGAAAAAGACTTTCTGATAAAGCATATAAAGCAAGAAAGGCAACTCAAGAAGCAATACAAACACGTATTGAGGGCTATGAAAGATGTGCAAAAGGAAGATGAAGGGCAGGGCAACAATAATGGCAACTAGTAAATATGGATCTAAGAAAATTGTTATTGATGGAATTACATTTGACAGCAAAGAGGAAGGTAGATTTTATGAGTACCTTAAGAAATTAAAAGCTAAAGATAAAATACTTAATTTTGAGTTGCAACCTAAGTACATTTTACAGAAAAGTTTTAAGAAATATGGAAAAACTCATAGGGCTATTACATATACCCCTGATTTTCTTATATACCACTTAGATGGAAGCTTAGAGCTTATAGATGTAAAAGGCTCAAATACTCAGCAGGGCGACATGAGAAGAAAGATGTTTGATTTTAATTACCTAGATTTAAAACTTACTTGGATAGCTAGTAATTATAAATGGGGTAATGAAGATGGCTGGGTAAATTATGATGAATTAAAGAAAAAGAGAAAGAATAAGAAAAATGTTATCAGATAATTTAAAAATAGAACTAGAGGAAATTTGTAATGATAATGATTTGACTATAGATTTTGACTTTAATCACCCAATTAATGTGACAGTAAGATTTTAAAATATAGTAACATATTAATATGCGATTGGATTATTTTTGGTAGTTATGTCAAATATCCGAAAAAGGATCTGTAAACTATAATTTAAAGTTTGTAACAAGGGTTACTTCGCTTCATATAATATAAATGTAGGTAAAATTATTTGTGGGGTGTAATTATTGAAAACTAATATGAGCTATCCAATGCAAGGTATGCATTCAATGATGGGAATGCAAGGTATGTGCCCAATGATGATGCAAGGTATGTATCCAATGATGGGGATGCACGGTATGCATCCAATGATGATGCAAGGTATGTGCCCAATGATGATGCAAGGTATGCATCCAATGATGATGCAAGGTATGTATCCAATGATGGGGATGCATGATATGTATCCAATGATGATGCAAGGTATGTGGCCAATGATGGAGTATGAAGAATAAAATCGCTGAGATTTTGTGAAAAAATCTGAATGAGTTAAGTTAATTAACTCAACACCTTTCGGTTTATATTGGTAAAATAACTTTTATTATGTCTTTAAAGTAAAATGAAGATGGAAATATGCTACTGGAGCATATATAGAGCATTAGATCTAATTGAAGAATATTCATTTATAACTATCAGTAATAACAATCCAAAACTATCTTAAAATACCGTATTATTCAGAAATGAGTACTACGGTATTTTTATTGTTCTTTGAAAACTGAATAATACGGTATTAAATAATGAAACCCTTATAAAATGAATGGATATAATCGAACATCGATGAATAATATATTAATAACAGTGTCTGGTTAATCAAAGTAAGTTCTATTATAGGAGGTAAAAATGAGTTATACCAATCCCAATGGAATGCCACAAGGGAATGCAAGATTTGACACAAATAAATTAAGGGAGATATTAATAGGTGAAATTATTGCGATAAATGGTTATGCTGAACATATTGCAAATTCAAACATGGAAGATATTAACGCAGCTTGGAAAAGTATAATGGGAGATGAAAAAAAGCACTATGGTATGATTCTTTCATTATTGCGTAAATATGACCCATCACAATATCAAGCATATAAGGAACATATTGGAGATAAATCAGGACCAAAGTCATCAATGCAAAAATATACACCCAAATACGATAAACAGATTATTTTAAATAATATAAGAGAAGACATAAAAGGTGAATTTGAAGCCGTTATCTTGTATGAACAGCATTTAGCAAGTATTTCTTACAATGATGTTAGGCAGGTATTGTATTCAGTAATTAATGAAGAAAAGGGGCATGCCGAGCATTTAACTCAGTTATTGTTAAAATATGATACAGATAAATATAACAGTCTTGAATAAAAGAAAACAAATAAATCAGTTTGGTCATTCATAAATTTATTATTTTTAGAATAACCTATTATTAGTTGATTATTTATTGGAGGTTATGAATGGGTTACTATGTTAAAGTAGAACCTAATGTAAAAATTTATGTAGAGGATCTCAACCCAGAGGGCAATAAGACAATCTTGTTTTTACATGGTTGGCCTGGAAGTCATAAGCTGTTTGAATATCAGTTTGATCAGCTACCAAAGATGGGATTTAGATGCATTGGAATAGATACAAGAGGATTCGGAAACTCAGATAAGCCTTGGACTGGCTACGGTTACGATAGACTATCAGATGATGTTCGGTGTGTGGTTGAAGCACTTTCTTTACATGATTTTACATTAGCAGGACATTCAACTGGAGGAGCAATGGCTGTTCGATACATGGGTCGCCATAAAGGTCACGGAGTATCTAAGCTAGTTCTTATTGATGCAGCAGCTCCTAGCCTTATAAAGCGTCCTAATTTTCCCTATGGAGTAGATAAAGAAACCGTTTTGCAATTGATTCAAGGGACATATACTGACCGTCCTAAAATGTTGAGGGGTTTCGGCGACATATTTTTCTTTCAGTATATAACTGAACCATTCTCTGATTGGTTTTTTCAATTGGGATTGCAGGCAGCCGGTTGGTCAACTGCTGCTATTGAAAATACTTGGATAAAAGAAGTACTGTTTTCTGATTTAGAAACAATAAATGTTCCTACTTTAATTATCCATGGTACTCATGATAAGGTTGTTCCATTTGAACTAGGCGAAATACAAAATAAGAGCATTAAAAATTCAAAACTTATACCATTTGAATATAGTGGTCATGCAACATTCTATGACCAGCGTGACAAATTCAACGAAGAAATAGTCAAGTTTATTCAAGAATAAATTATTTATGGATACCGTATTATTCAGAAAAAAATGAGTAATTACGGTGTTTTTATTTATAAAATTAAGGAGCTGATAAAGTGAAGCAGCTATGGCAACCTGTAAAGATTATAGGAATAAAAGAACGGAGGAAGTCCTGAGATACTCAACTAATGGAAGTTTACAAGGTGAATTAAAGCTAGATGATGGAAGGTTAATTAGTGCAGAGCAAAGGAAAAAGGTCTTTGCCTGTGTAAAGGATATTTCACTCTATACGGGATATGAAGCAGAGTATATAAGAGATTTATTGCAATTTTAACTGGTAATGGATATGTTGAAATTAAAAGTACAGACGTTGCTGTTAAATTAACAGGAGTTACTTTAGAGCCTATTAAACTTGATGATCTAAAACCAGCCTTAAAGAATGAAGCTTCTGATGGAATATACTTAATAGGATATGACTTAGCACCAGGTACTTATAAAGTAGAAGTAACAGATACAACAACAAAAAAGGGATATGTAGAAAGGTCAAAAAGTGTAGCAATGGGTCTAGATGATATTATTGCAAACGAAATTCAGCAAGGACCAGGATATGTAAAAATAGTTAAAGGTGATTTTGCGGTTAGATTACAGGGTGTAAAAATTACTCTTCAAAAATAATATAAATACATTTAAAAAGCTCTGATTACTCAGGGCTTTAATTTTTACTTTGACTACGAGCAAAATAAATCAGCACTATCAAATTTAAAATTAGATAGTGCCTTATTTAGGAAAATATTTTGGGCTAACAAATAATGTTAGCCCAAAATATTTTCATAAAAAGATAGAATAAATTGTCATTGACACACGAACAAACATTCTCGTATAATATAACCATTATGTCGCACTTGGAAGGTGAAAACATGAAAATCCTAGCTACACCTATAGATATGGTCTGTTGGTTCGAGAAATCAGGTTTACCGCATCCAGTTAGATTTAAACTCTTAGCTGATGATGAAAGCCAAGTAGTTATAAAAGTTGATAAAGTTAAATTTATAGACAAAGAAAAGATAGCCGGCAATGAAATGCTAATATTTAAGTGTGAGAGTGTATTTGGTAACCAACAAAAGATATTTGAATTAAAGTATGAGCTAAGGACTTGCAAGTGGATCCTTTGGAAAATATAAAGTGGATGGGGTTAATAAATGACAAATGGGGAAGTAAAAAAATCTTATTATGGATTGAAAGCATTTTTGATATTAAATGGTATTAATAGAAAAGAACGTGCCAAAACTATGAAGATTAGTACAAGAACTCTTAATAACAAATTGAATGGTTATTCTGATTTTACATTTGATGAAGTTATGATTTTTTGCAATAAATATAACAGTTGTAGTGATCTATTTTCAAAAAGTTCAAAATTTAAAATAACTAAAATAAAGGAGTAGAAATTATTTCTACTCCTTTTAAATTCCGGTTTTAAACATTCTGTCCGTTTTTTGTCCGGTATTAATTTTAAGAATATGGCAGGGGTACTAGGACTCGAACCTAGGCCAACGGTTTTGGAGACCGCTACTCTGCCAACTGAGCTATACCCCTAAGACAAGAAATATTATATAACATGATTAATAAAAAAGCAACAGTTTTTAAATATAATATTTTAAAATATATTTCAATAAGAAATTGTGGTAAAATGGTAATAGAAAATTGATGGAGAGGATAACATATGAGAAAGAATAAAAATTTGGCATTTTTGATACTAATATTTGGTGTTTTAGGGCTTGCTGCAACAGCATATTTTATAATAAATTCTTATTTTAAAGCTAAAAATATGGAGGCACTTTTGAAACCTGTGGCCATTGGCTTTATTCCGTTTTTTATATCCTTTGCGTTTTTAAGAATAGGAATAGATGGATTGATTAAAAAAAATAGCTAATTTACATTTCTAGAAAAATGCTAACATTCATAAAGAAATGAGAGGATATTATGCAGAATTTTGATATAGTTATAATAGGTGGAGGTCCTGCTGGGCTTTCAGCAGCTATAGCAGCAAAGGAGAAGGAAGTTCAAAAGGTATTACTAATAGAAAGAGAAAACGAACTTGGTGGAGCTTTAAATTATTCTATTCATTGTGGCTTTGAAAGAATTAAGGATAATAAGATTCTTACAGGACCGGAATTTGCACAAAACCTTATAGATAAAGCAAATAAACTTAATGTTTCTTATATATTAAATACTGAAGTAATTGATATTTCTAAGGACAAGATAATTACAGCAGTTAATGAAAATGGGATATTGGAAATTGGTGCAAAAACAATTATTCTAGCCCTTGGAGGAAGAGAAAAGCCGAAGGGGACTATTAATATTCAAGGAAAAAGCTGTGCTGGAATTTTTACTGCTGGAGCTGCTCAAAGATTTATCGTTAATGAAGGATATATGCCTGGAAAGCAAGTAGTTATTATTGGATCTGGGGATACTGGACTAATTGCTGCTCAGAGAATGGTCCTTGAAGGAGCTTCTATTAAATCAATAATTGAAAGCGCATTTTTTCCCAAAGGATCAAAGAAAAACATTGAGGATTGTATTAATGATTTAGATATTCCACTAAAACTTGGATATAAAGCTATAGATATAAGAGGTAAGGACAGAGTTGAAGGAGTAACTGTTATAAAAGTAGATAGTGACAATAAAGCTATTATTGGCACAGAAGAATATATACCTTGTAATACCGTAATTTTATCTATGGGTCTTCAACCTGAAAATGAACTACTAAAAAAGGTTGGTATTAATATTTCAAATTCAACAAATGGCACAGTAATTGATGAAGAACTTAACACAAATGTGGAAGGCATATTTGCCTGCGGCAATGTAATTAACATTCATAACACGGTAAAAAATGTAACAATAGAAGGCTATAAAGCAGGAGGAAATGCTGCAGATTATTGCACAGGTAAGACTTTTTCTGCAGATAGAATTGAAGTTTATGAAGGTGAAGGCATAAAATATGCCGTACCAAAATTTATTAATTTAGATAAATTGGATGAAAAGGTAAATATAAGCTTCAAAACTGATAAATTATATAAATCTTCCTCGGCAGTTTTATATATTAATAATAGAAAGATACAAGAAATATTTAAAGAAGAATTCTCTCCTGGTGAAATAGAAAACATGACATTAGAAAAAAAACATTTGAAAACAGATGAAGGAAAAATGAGTATTGCGATTAAAATTGAGAATTTACAAGGACAGAAGGTTAATTAGCCCTCTGTCTTTTTATTTAGAAAAGCTTTTTAAAACAATCTTTGCAAATTATCATTTTACCATTATTTGCAGTTACGGCACTGCTTGGACTAATAGACTTTTCACAAATTTCACATACCTTTAAACTTTTATCTTTTTCGGTTTTTTTGCTTTTAATTCCCATAACTCGCTTTTTATTACTTGGAGGATTGTATTTTATTACCTCTTTTTCATGTTCATTTTTAATTATATTATAATTCATAGAATATGTACTTTCACAAAACAACTCCAATTCAAATCTAGGATTCTCCGAGTCATAAAACTCTTCAATTATAAGTCTCCTGACCTGAGCATCATTTACTATCAGACCACTTTTTTCTATTCCATCAAAAATACTCTTTGTAATGTTATTTGTATCTGGATGCCTAAGTTTACTTTTGTAGTAGACTTTAAGTACTGCAATAAGAGCTTCAGCCAGTATTACACCAGGATTTTGTGATCTGGCTTCATAGGCAATTTCCTCTTCATATAAGGCATATCTGTCGTGATATTTACCTGAATTATATGGGAGTATCGCCCGACCCTTAAGATTAAAGAGCTTAAAATTAGATTTTGATATTGGAGAACCTTTTACTACAACCCTTGCGTAACGATTATTCATAATTTGCTCCTTTTTTGTAAGATACACATTTGATTATAACATATATTTTTGTGTATAATAAAATTTAGTTATACAAAAGGGAGTGTTCTTATGAAGGACTTAAAAATACTTGCAATAGAAAGTAGCTGTGATGAGACCTCAGCTGCTATAGTAGTAAATGGAAGACAGGTTCTTTCAAATATAATCTCCTCTCAAATTGATATTCATACCAAATTTGGTGGGGTTGTACCTGAGGTTGCCTCAAGGAAGCACATTGAGGTAATAAGTGAGGTGGTAGAAGAGGCCTTAAATAAGGCAAATGTATCTTTTGAAGATTTAGATGCCATTGGAGTAACCTATGGCCCAGGACTTGTAGGAGCATTATTAGTTGGGCTCCAGTATGCAAAATCCTTAGCTTATGCATTAGATAAACCTCTTATTGGAGTAAATCATATAGAAGGACATATTTGTGCAAATTTTATAGAGCATCAGGAGCTTAAACCACCCTTTGTATGTCTTGTAGTTTCGGGAGGACATACATTTATCGTTTATATGAAGGACTTTGGAGATTTTGAGGTTATCGGAAAGACTAGGGACGATGCAGCAGGGGAAGCCTACGATAAGGTTGCTAGAGCTATTGGGCTTGGATATCCAGGAGGCCCTAAAATAGATAAAATATCAAAAGAGGGAAACGAAGATGCAATAAAGTTTCCAAGAGCTAATTTTCATGATGATTCATTAGATTTTTCATTTAGCGGCTTAAAGTCAGCAGTACTTAATTATTTAAATAAAATGGAAATGACTAAACAGGAAATAAACAGGGCAGATGTTGCTGCATCCTTTCAAAAGGCTTTAGTTGGTGTGCTAGTTGATAATGCAATTAAAACCTGTAAGATGAGAAATGTTTCTAAGATAGCAGTTGCAGGTGGCGTTGCCTCTAATTCCAAGCTTAGAGAAAATCTAATAGAGGAGGGAAGGAAAAATGGCATAGAAGTATTGTTTCCATCTCCAATATTATGTACAGACAATGCGGCAATGATTGGAAGTGCGGCTTATTTTGAATTTATTAAGGGAAACACTGCTGATCTATCACTTAATGCCATTCCTAATTTAAAGCTTGGTGAGAGATAATATTTTTTAGTCACTCCTTAAAAATTTTAGAATATAATAATTATTGATAAAAAATATTTGGGAGTGTAAAACTTGAAAATACACGTTGTTTCTGGGGGAGATACTGTATACAGTATTTCAAAAACTTATAACGTTCCTGTTAATAGTATTATTAATGTAAACGCAATAAATCCAAATAGAAATTTAGTAATAGGCGAAGCTTTAGTGATTCCTGGGATAAAGAGGGAGTATACTGTAAAGCCCGGTGACAGCCTTTGGAGTATTTCAAGAAAGTTTAATGTAAGTGTTGACAGTATAGCAGATTTAAATAAGATTGCAAGGCCAGCTGATATTACACCAGGCCAGGTAATAATGATACCTGAGTTTTCTAAGAATTATGGCTATATTGAGACTAACGGCTATGTTAAACCTTCCACACCTGAAGCTGAAACAAAAACAGTCAGCGATGTAGGCAGCTACTTAACTTACGTCAGTGCTTTTAGCTATCAAGTTACTGAAAATGGGTCTCTTACACCAATGAAGGATGAGGCTATACTTAACGCTGCAAGAATCTATAAAATAGCCCCTATAATGGTTATTACAAATATTAAAGACGATGCTTTTGATACGGTACTTGTTAATACCATACTTAATAATGAAGCTCTGCAGCAGACTTTAATAAATAATGTTTTAAAAACTTTAAAGGACAAAGGTTATTATGCTTTGACAATAGATTTTGAGAAGATTTCCCCAGAAAACAGGCAGAAGTATAATGCTTTTTTAAGAAAAGTAGTAGCTGCTCTCCACCCTCAGGGCTATTTAGTTGGAACAGCTTTAGCACCTAAAACCTATGATATAACTGAAGGTTCTTGGCATGGAGCTCATGATTACAAGGCACACGGAGAAATAGTAGATTTTGTAGTATTAATGACATATGAATGGGGCTGGTCTGGAGGACCACCTCTTCCTGTAGCACCAATAAATGAAGTAAGAAAAGTTTTAGATTATGCTATTTCAGTAATTCCAAAGAAGAAAATATTGATGGGAATGCCTCTTTACGGCTATGACTGGATTCTTCCTTATGTTCCAGGAGGAGGCTATGCAAAGGCAATAAGTCCTTTAGCAGCTGTTGAACTAGCAGCGAAGTTTGGTGCCCAAATTAAATATGATACTAAGGCGCAAGCTCCATTTTTTAACTACTTTAATCAAGGAAGAGAGCATGTAGTTTGGTTTGACGATGCAAGAAGTGTTCAAGCAAAATATAGAATGGTTAGTGAATTAGGTCTTAGAGGTGTAAGTTATTGGGTACTTGGCTTAGATTTCCCACAAAACTGGGCAGTGCTTGAGGATATGTTTAAAATAGTTAAAGTTATTAAATAAGAATAAAAAGGAAGAGTCTTGAAATGCATACAAATGTTAGACAAAAAATATCTAATATTTGCTATGGATTTCATTTAGACCTTCCTTTTGTTATTCTGAAAACTTTGGAACTTCATATTGAACTCCCTGGATTACTAAATTAAGTTCTTCCAATAAATCAACATGTGTATTTCTTTTTATGGTTGGATCAATTGATTTTACTATTTTAAGCTTTGGTCTTAATGGATAATTGGGATGATTTTCTTCAACAATAGCAATATCACCATTTGTTAACCTTACCAGTGTTCCTTCTGAATAGGGGACTACTACTTTAGAAAAAGCCAGAACCATATTGTAATCAAATAAAGTTCCTCCACCTGCCATAATATATTCAAGGGCTTCATTTGGACTTAGAGCTCTTCTTTGGGGTCTGTCAGAGGTTAAAGCATCATAGACATCAGCTATTGCCACAATTTTTGCTAATTTATTTATATCATTACCTTTTAGAGACTCTGGATACCCATAACCATTAATTCTTTCATGATGTTCAAGGGCAATTATTCTTGCTGGGGCGGAAATATCAGGGCTTCCTTTTAGATATTCATAGCCCTTTAGTGAATGCTCTTTAACAATATTATATTCTACTTCTGTCAGTTTATCATATTTTTGAATTATTTCATTTGGTATAAATACCTTGCCTATATCATGCAGCAAAGCTCCAAGACAAAGAGAATATAATTCTGCTTTAGAAAGCTGAAGCTGCATTCCTATAATTAATGATATTACAGCTACATTAACACTGTGTTGATAAGTGTAACTGTCTAAGTTCTTTATATCTACAACATTTATAAGAACATTTTTTTGTGCAAATATTTCCTCCAAAATACTGGCAGCAATTTCTCCAATAGATAAGAAATATTTTTGCTTTTCTTGAATAAATTTAGAATCCTTATTGGAGCTAGTGCCTTTTGAAGCGTAGGTATTATACTTTTCAAAGCTTACAAATGTATCCTTGATGGTTTTAATTGCCTTTTGCCTCAGTTCAGGCTTAATTACTTCTTCTATAATGTCATCGCTATACTCATCATTTATGTATATAGAAAATATTTTAATATGTCTTATTCTTTTCAATAATGTATCATTAAGTTTTACTCCTTCCCTAAGTAAAACTCGACCTTCACTATCGTAGATGGTTTTAGCCAAACTACTACCTTCATTTACACATTCAACTGGAACAAGTCTCATAATATGGCCCCCAAGATTATTATTATTGAAATATAAATTTATTTATAATAAAAAGTGATATTAATAAAATATTTGAATCTTTTTCTTTATTATAACAGGTTAAAAATAATAATTCCATATTATAACTATGTAATTTTAAGTAACTACAAAGTACTAATAATTGCGAAAATAATTCTAAAGCTTTTTAATATGCACCCTTTACCCATCAAATCATAGTATGTAATTGAATATATGAAATTTGATTATTAGGAGATGATACTATGTGTGGTATTGCTGGATGGGTGGATTACGATAAAAACCTTTTAGGATTTGAGCAAATTATTGAAAACATGACAGCTGCACTTAAAAAGAGAGGACCAGATGCGTTTGGAATATATAAGCACAAGCATGCACTGCTGGGACATAGAAGACTTGTGGTGGTAGATCCTTCCGGTGGAGCACAGCCTATGACAAGGGAATTAGGAAGAAATAAATACACTATTGTCTATAATGGAGAACTATATAATACTGAAGAAGTTAGAAATAAATTAAAATCAGAGGGTTTTTCTTTTAAGTCCTATTCAGATACGGAGGTTTTATTAATTGCCTTTATTGCTTGGGGTGAAGAATGCTTAAGGTATATTAACGGTATTTATGCCTTTGGAATTTGGAATGAAGCTAACAATTCACTTTTTTTAGCACGGGATCCTCTTGGAGTAAAACCACTATTTTATACTAAAAGGGAGAATTCTATTATTTTTGGTTCTGAAATTAAAACTCTGCTTAGCCACCCAGATGTAGAGGCTGTAGTGGATAAAGATGGGCTTACTGAGTTATTCGCACTTGGACCAGCTCGTAATCTTGGAAGCGGTATTTTTAAGGATATAAAGGAGGTGCCCCCAGCTCATTGTCTTGTGTTTAATTCTCATAGCTTAAAGCTTAAAGAATACTGGAAAATTGAAAGTAAACCTCATGAAGAAAGCTTTAAACAAACTATTGAGCATACAAGAAGTTTAATAATTGATGCAGTAGAAAGGCAGCTTATTGCTGATGTACCTGTCTGCACATTTCTATCAGGAGGACTTGATTCAAGTGCCATTTCTTCAATAGCTTCTAATTATTTTAAAAACAATAATATGCATAAGTTAAATACTTATTCTATAGATTATATTGGAAATGATAAATATTTTAAAGCAAATGAATATCAGCCTAATGCTGATAGTTCATATATAAAATTAATGTCAAATTATATTGACAGTAACCATCACAATATAATAGTTGATAATGAAGCTGTGGCTATGGCTTTAAAAGATGCTGTTTTAGCAAATGATCTGCCTGGTATGGCTGACATAGATTCTTCATTATATTTATTTTGCAAAGAAGTAAGAAAGGATGCAGTTGTTGCTCTCTCAGGAGAATGTGCTGATGAAATTTTTGGGGGCTATCCATGGTTTAGAAGAGAAGAGGATATAAATGCAAAAACCTTTCCTTGGTCAAGATATGTAAATGAGAGAAAAGATATTTTATCAGAGGATTTAAAAAAATTGCCCTTAGAAGAAAATTCAAAAGAAAAGTATGAAGAAGCCATAAAAAGGGTTCAAAGGCTTTCTGGAGAATCTGAAAGGGAGCATAGAATGAAAGAGTTATTCTATTTAAATATTAAATGGTTTATGGTAACTTTATTAAACAGAAAAGATAGAATGAGTATGTCAAACAGCTTAGAGGTAAGAGTACCCTTTGCAGATTATAGAATTGTAGAATATGCTTTTAATGTGCCTTGGAATATTAAATATTATGGCAATATTGAAAAGGGACTTTTAAGAAAGTCACTTGAAGGTTTACTGCCAGAGGAAGTCTTATATAGAAAAAAGAGTCCTTATCCTAAGACTCATAATCCCACATATACAAAATTCGTGCAAAAATGGCTTAAAGAAATTTTGGAGGATAAGAGCTCACCTATTTTAAGTCTAATTGATACTAACAAAGTTAATGAACTAATAGAATCAGAAGGAAAGACTTTTAAAAAGCCTTGGTATGGTCAGCTAATGACAGGTCCTCAGCTTATGGCTTATTTAATTCAAATAAATATATGGCTAAAGGAATATAAGGTTAGATTGATTTAATTGGAATGTCAAAAGGTCAGCGTAAATGCTGACTTTTTATCTTTTGTTGCAAAGAAATCCTCTATGGTATATAGTATAAACTATGAAAATTTAGGAAAAATTGATAGGGGGGAGCACCTTGAATGAAAAAGAAATGCTTATACAAAAGGCAAGCTATATGAAATTTGCTATGTGGAGCTTTATTGTGTTAATAGGCATATCCGCTTATGCCGCTCTTTTATTAGGTGAACAAATAGGTAAAGAATATTATTTAGGCTTTATTTTAATTATTCCTTTAGGGATTTTAGTCTTATATTTCAGAAGAAAAATGCTTAAATACAAGGCTCTGTATAGTATTAAAAATAACTGGGCAAATAAGGATACTAGAAAAAGGAAATTTGAGGATATAAAAAAGCTCTATGATTATATAAAAGGAGAAAATAAAGATGTATTTTTCATAGATGATCAAACCTGGGATGACTTTACTATGAACAAGATATTTGAAGAAGTAGACAGAACTTTTTCAGCACCAGGTGAACAATTACTCTACCATATGCTAAGAACTCCAAAGTTTAATGATAAGGAACTCTCAAAAAGAAAGTCTCTTCTAAAGTTTTTTAAAGAAAATAAAGAATTAAGAGAAAAAATACTAGTGGAGCTTTATTATCTAGGAAGACAGACAAAAAATAGAATAACTGATTTGCTCTGGGGGGAACTTCCGAAAAAGAGCAGGATAAGTATCTTTTTCAACTTTATGGCTCTTCTTCCTATTATAATTTTGATATTCATTCCTTTTATGGGGATTAAAATTGGAATTTATATAGTATTAGTTTTCATTATTAACATGTACATAAGTTTTAAGTTTAGAAATGAAATATCGGCTCATGTTGAAGCTATGTCATACCTTAGTGCAGTTGTTAATACAGGAAAAAAACTTGGGGAAATTAACTCTAGTGATTTAAGTGATTTTACAGAAGGGCTAAAGTCTAGCCTAAAGCATATTAAGGCTTCTAAATCAGCTTCCTTATTAGGAAATATAGAAGCAGATGTTATAATACAATATTTTAATATATTATTTCTAACAAAAGAAAGAAGCTTTTTTAAAGTTATAGGAGAACTTACAAAATACAAAAAGGAACTTCAGAATGTTTACATTACAATAGGTGAAATAGATGCCTTAATTTCTATTGCCTCCTTTAGGGAAGGACTGACCTTTTATGTGGAACCTGAACTTGTATCAGGAGAAAGGGTTCTAGAAATAAGCAATTTAGTTCATCCTCTAGTTAATAATCCAATAGCAAATTCAATTTCTATATGTAATCAGGGTATAGTACTTACTGGCTCTAATATGTCAGGTAAATCTACCTTTTTAAGGACAATAGGTGTAAATGCATTGCTAGCGCAAACAATAGCTACCTGTCTAGCAAAAAACTACAAAGGAAGCTACTTTAAAATATTGTCCTCAATAAGTCCAAATGATGACATACTTCAAGGGAAAAGTTATTATCTAGGAGAAGCTGAAGCTGTACTCAGAATAATCAATAATTGTGAAGTGAGCATTCCTTCATTATGTATTATTGATGAAATTTTCAGGGGAACGAATCCTATAGAAAGGATATCAGCTTCCGCGGAAATTTTAGATTATCTAATTAACCACAACAGTGTTCCTATTGTTGCAACACATGACCTAGAATTAACTGAAATAGTTGATAGATCTTATGAATGTTATTACTTTACAGAGGATGTTGGAGAAGATGGCCTTAAGTTTGATTATTTAATAAGAAAAGGAGTATCAAAAACTACGAATGCCATAAAATTATTAAAGTTTCTAGGTTATCCGGATAACATAATAGAGAATACTTATAAGAGAATAGTAAATTGTTTTTAAAATAATAAAAGCTGCAATATATAAAATATACTATTTTATATATTGCAGCAAACTTTTCTGCCAAATTTTTTAAAAGAATCTCATAGTATTAAAAGGGTAAGCTCGTAAAATTACATGGCCCTTTATATCATTTATAGATATGGGTCCCAGAATTCTACTGTCTACGCTGTCCCCTCTATTGTCACCCATAACAAAAATGTAGCCGGGTTTTATGGTATAAAGCTGATTTTCAGTCAAAAATGGACCGGGGTTTGTTATTATATTTTTATCTAAATAAGGTTCATTTATTTCTTTATTATTTATATACACCTTTCCATTTTTAACCTCAATTTGATCCCCTGCTGTAGCTATAACTCTTTTAACGTAAATATCATGTGTGGGGTTTTGGGAATCAAAAATAATAATTTGTCCTTTACTTATACTATGTGTCAAAAGGCTGAGCTTTTCTACGAATAATACATCCTTATTATTTAAGGTGGAATACATAGATTCACCTTCAACATCCGCTCTTGCAAAAACATAATTTCTAAAAGTAAGTGCAATTAATATGGCAATGACTATGGAAATAATATAATCTTTAATTTGGGATTTTTCTTTAGTTGGTTTCTTTTTAATGTTATCATCATTTTCCATTTATTTTTCTCCTTAAATCAAAATACTAGATAACTAATTACAGTGGTATATAAATATGTAATATAAAAACAGTTTAATATTTTTTACTAACCTTGTCAATTTAACAATGAGCTACATAAATATATATATATAATATGCAGAATATACAACATTTATTTTATTTTTTTTTATATTTACTTGCAAATTATAGTAAATTATATATAAAATTAAAACAGGAAGTAAAAGCAAAATCCAAAATTCGTATTAATTGTAAATCAAATTCAAAAATTGCTAAAATTATTTAAAAAATTGAATTTACAAAACTATTTTGTGACATAATAAATAGACTATGATGCTGTTTATAAGAAAGCAAGTTGTTTAGCTGTAAGGAGGTAAATGTCCTAAATGGACATTTACGAGCAATTATCGAGTGGAACGAGAGAGCTTAATTGCTCAGTGTTCCGACGAAGGAGGAAAATGTCCTAAATGGACATTTACGAGCAATTATCGAGTGGAACGAGAGAGCTTAATTGCTAAGTGTGACCGCTGAAAGGAGGATACTTTTGGGAAAAGTAAGTATCTTTAGTAGTGATTATAATAAACGTAGAAGAAAAAGAAAAAAAAGAACTATTACTGTAGTTATAATTTTTGTAATGGCAATTTTGGTGATCTTTTTTAGTAGCAGCCTTAAGGCTTATGTTTATAATAAGTATGATTATATAAGAAACAGTAAATTTTTTAGTATTATTAATAAATCAAATAAAAATGATAAGGTAATTAAAAGCAATGAAAATGTTTCAAGTAAAGAAACAAAAATACCAGAAGCCTCATCTAATAGTACAACAGAAAAAACTATAGAAGTCAATTTAAGTAATGGTACTAAAATTCAAGCAGTTTACGAAAACAAAGATGGCAAAAATATGTTTAAATACATAACTCCTTTAGATGCACCTGTCAGCAGCAGCATAAGTCCCTCAGGTACAACTATGATAGTGCTGGAAAACAGTACACAAAGTATGTTTAAAATCACTATTGATGGAAGTGTAAATAAGATAAATGATTCAAAATATATTTCCTCCTCAGGAGGTATTTTACCTAAAGATGCTGTATTAGCATCAAAACCAGGCTATATTTGGTGTTCATCTCCTAAGTTTATAGATGATAATTATGTAGCATATATATCTCAGGTACCCTGGTTTGATAAGAGAACAACAAAATATGTATGGATTTTTAATATTAATGACAACAAAATAAAAGATAGAAATGATCACATCTTGTATGAAAAATTAGGCGGTGACAATGTTAAATTTGGGAATATAACACCTAAAGGTCTTGAAATATCAATAGATAACAATACGAAGTTTATAATGTATAATGGAAAATCAATAGTAATTTCAGAATAAGATTTGAAAAGCTAGTAATAATAAAAATTTCTTGTAAACTTTATCCTTTATGATATAATTATTATGCAAGAAATTTATATAAATATTTGTAAATTTACAAAGTGGTATGTTATAATGTTGTGGTTAAATATATTTATTTTGTAGAAATATAAAGTTTATAAATTGACTAATAAGTAAGGCTTACTGAAAAGAATCAGAGAGCTTACATAGGATTTATTCATTTTAGGAGGAAAGTACAATGAACGTTAAAGTAGAAAAAATAGAAAAAAATGCCGTTAAACTTGAAATAACTGTAGAAGTTGAAAAGTTTAATGAGGCTTTGAAGAAATCTTATGCAAAGAATGCTAAGAAATTTAATATTCCTGGATTTAGAAAAGGTAAGGCTCCAATTCATATTATAAAAAGATACTATGGAGACGGAGTATTTTTCGAAGATGCTATCAACTTCTGCTGTGATGATACATATCCTGTAGCAATAAAAGAAAATAATATTAGACCAGTAGATTATCCAAACATTGATATAGTTCAAATTGAAGAGGGTAAAGATTTTATATACACTGCTGATATAACTGTATATCCTGAAATTGAACTTGGAGAGTATAAAGGCGTAGAAGTTAAGAAAGTAGAATATACTGTAAGTGAAGAAGAAATTGAAAATCAGATTAAAAACATGCAGGAAAAAAATGCTAGAATTGAAAGCATGACTGAAGGAACTGTTGAAAATGGAAATATAGCTATTATTGACTTTAAAGGTTATGTAGATGGTATTGCCTTTGAAGGCGGAGAGGCTAAAGATTATTCCTTAGAAATTGGTTCAGGTACATTTATAGATACCTTTGAAGAACAGCTTATAGGAATGCAGATTGGAGAAACTAAAAATGTTAATGTTAAGTTCCCTGAAAACTACGGTAAAGAGGACTTAAATGGCAAACCAGCTGTATTTGAAGTTACAATAAAAGAGAGAAAAGTTAAAGAACTTCCAGTCCTTGACGATGAATTTGCTAAAGAAGTTTCAGAATTTGACACTTTAGACGAATTAAAGGCTGATTCAAGGAAAAAGCTTCAAGAATCTAATGATATGAGAGCAAAGAGAGAATATGAAGAAGCTGTTATAGATGCTGCAAGTGCAAATGCAGCTGTAGAGATTCCAGAAGCAATGATTAATAAAGAAATAGACAACATGATTAAAGATCTTGAAATGAGATTGCAATATCAGGGACTTGATCTTAACTCATATTATCAATATACTAACACAAACGAAGAAAAAGTTAGAGAATATATGAAGGAAAGTGCTGAAAAGAGGGTAAAGATTGATTTACTTCTTGAAAAAATAGCAAAAGAAGAAAATGTAGAAGCATCAGAAGAAGAACTTAAAGAAAGAGCAGCTGAGCTTGCAAAGCAATATGGTGAAAAAGATATAGATAAGACTACTGAATTAATACTTAATGCTCAGAAGGATTACTTAAAGCTTGATGTAGTTAATGAAAAAGTAATAAAATTACTAGTTGATAATAGCAAGGCTATTGCATAGTATAAAGGGTAGCTAATTGCCAGAGATATTTCTGGCAATTAATTTTATAAAAATATAGTTTTATAAGGAGGAGATTTTATGAGTTTGGTTCCAATGGTTATAGAACAGACTAATAGAGGCGAAAGATCCTATGACATTTATTCAAGATTGTTAAAGGATAGAATAATATTTTTAGGCGAAGAAGTAAATGATACTACTGCAAGTTTAATTGTTGCCCAGCTGCTGTTTTTAGAAGGTGAAGATCCAGACAAGGACATTTATCTTTACATAAATAGTCCTGGAGGATCTATTACTGCAGGTATGGCTATTTATGATACAATGCAGTACATTAAGCCTGATGTCTCAACTATTTGCGTAGGAATGGCTGCATCCATGGGTGCCTTTTTACTTACAGCTGGTGCACCAGGAAAGAGATATGCACTACCTAACAGTGAAATTATGATTCATCAGCCATTAGGTGGTTTCCAAGGGCAGGCTACAGATATAGGGATTCATGCTGATAGAATTTTAAAGATAAAGAAAAATCTTAACAAAATATTATCAGAAAGAACAGGGAAACCCTTAGAACAAATTGAAAAGGACACAGAAAGAGATAACTTTATGACTGCAGAAGAAGCAAAAAATTATGGGTTAGTTGATGAGGTTATTACTAAAAAGAAATAACCTAAAGAGGTGAAATGTATGGCTAAAAATGAAGATAAAAAGCAATTGAAATGTTCCTTTTGCGGTAAAAATCAAGATCAGGTAAGAAGGCTTATTGCCGGACCAGGAGTATATATCTGCGATGAATGCATTGAGCTTTGTTCTGAAATAATTACTGATGAGTTTGATGAAAATATTCAGATTGAAACTGGTGCACTTCCAAAACCAATGGAAATTAAGACCTATCTTGATGGCTATGTAGTAGGTCAGGAAGATGCAAAAAAAGCCTTGGCAGTTGCAGTTTATAATCACTATAAAAGAATAAATTCTAATATGGATTTTGAAGATATTGAACTTCAAAAGAGCAATATTCTGCTTTTAGGACCTACTGGTTCAGGTAAGACTTTATTGGCACAAACACTAGCTAAGTTTTTAAATGTTCCTTTTGCTATTGCTGATGCTACTACACTTACTGAAGCTGGCTATGTAGGTGAGGATGTTGAAAATATTCTTCTAAAGCTGATCCAAAATGCAGATTATGACATTGAAAGAGCAGAAAAAGGTATAATTTACATTGATGAAATAGATAAGATAGCAAGAAAGTCTGAAAACCCATCTATAACAAGAGATGTTTCTGGTGAAGGCGTACAGCAGGCGCTGCTGAAAATTCTTGAAGGAACGGTAGCTTCCGTACCTCCACAAGGTGGAAGAAAACATCCGCACCAGGAGTTTATTCAGATTAATACTACAAATATACTTTTTATTTGCGGCGGAGCTTTTGATGGAATTGAAAAAATTATAGAAAAAAGAACAAGACAAAGTGCTATGGGTTTTGGTGCAGAAATACAATCAAAAACAGAAAAGGATATAGGGAAGCTCTTAAAAGAAATAATGCCAGGAGATCTTTTGAAATTTGGGCTTATTCCTGAATTTGTTGGAAGATTACCTATAGTTGTTACTCTCCAGTCCTTAGACAAAAATGCATTAATGAGTATTTTGACAGAACCAAAAAATGCTTTGGTTAAGCAGTATAAAAAACTCTTCGAAATTGATAATGTGCAGCTAGAGTTTAAAGAGGAAGCATTACTTGCAATAGCCGATGAAGCTATAAGAAGAAATACTGGCGCAAGAGGGCTTAGAGCAATTATAGAGGACATAATGAGAGATGTTATGTTTGAAGTTCCTACAAGAGAAGAGATTTCCAAGGTAATTATTAATGAAGAAACTCTAAAAAATAAGACTCCAGAGCTTGAACTAGCTGAAGGGGATAAGAGGACTCCCTTAAAATCTTCAAAAAAAGCAAAAAATAAAAAAGGAATAGAATCAGCATAAGAGCAGAAACTTTCTGCTCTTTTTTCCTTTTTATCTGCTAAATTAAGGAATATATTAGATTAAACTTGTGCATACTAACAAGGGATAAGTTTATAAAATTTATTTATATTGAAGGGAGGTACAGGTTTAGTTTTAGGTTTTTTAAAATTAAATCAGATTTTATATGACGAATTTTTTAATATTTATTGAGCTTTTAGTTACAGTTATTATGGGCTTATATTTTTTTAATGCCCTAAAAGGCCAACAAAGCAGCAAAGTTGTTGTTGACAAAGAAAATAAAAAAGAAATGGAAAAACTTAGAAAACTAAGAAATATAAATCTAACAGAACCCCTTACTGAAAAAAGTAGACCTTCTACTTTTGAGGAAATAATTGGTCAAGAAAAGGGAATAAAAGCCCTGCAAGCAGCACTATGCGGCCCAAATCCTCAGCATGTAATAATATATGGACCTCCTGGTATCGGCAAAACTGCTGCTGCTAGATTGGTATTAGAAGATGCAAAGAAAAGAATGAATTCTCCCTTTAAAGCAAATGCAAAGTTCATTGAAATAGATGCTACAACAGTGCGTTTTGATGATAGAGGAATAGCTGATCCCCTTATTGGTTCGGTTCATGACCCTATTTATCAAGGTGCAGGTCAGCTTGGTGTAGCTGGTATTCCACAACCTAAACCTGGAGCAGTTACTAAGGCTCATGGTGGAGTTTTATTTTTGGATGAAATTGGTGAACTACATCCAATTGAGATGAACAAACTTCTGAAAGTATTAGAAGATAGAAAGGTGTTTTTAGATAGTGCCTACTATAATTCCGAAGACAACAATATGCCATTATATATAAAAGACATCTTTGATAATGGTCTACCAGCAGATTTTAGACTAATAGGTGCAACTACAAGAAATCCAGATGAAATAGTTCCAGCCTTGAGGTCAAGATGTGTAGAAATTTTTTTCAGGGCTCTCCTTCCTGATGAAATAGAAAAAATTGCGCAAAATTCTGTAGATAAGGTTGGCCTCAAGATAGAGGAAAAAGCAAAAGAGATGGTTGGAAGATATGCAAGTAATGGAAGAGATGCTCTTAATTTAATTCAATTGGCCTGTGGCATAGCAATTAATGACGAGAGAACAGAAATTAACATAGATGATGTTGAATGGGTTATTGAGAATGGTCAATACACCCCAAGGCTCGAGAAGAAGGTATATGATAAACCGCAGATAGGGTTTGTAAACGGCCTTGCTGTATACGGAGCAAATATGGGAGCAGTAATGGAAATTGAAGCTACAGCCATGAAAAGCAAATTTAGAAAAGGTACCATAAAAATTACTGGTATTGTTGAAGAAGAAGAAATAAGCAGCTTTAACAGAAAAATGGTTAGAAAGAGTATGGCAAAATGTTCTGCTGAAAATGTAATAACAGTACTGGAGAAAGTGCTGAATATAAACTGTGAAAAATATGATATTCATGTTAATTTTCCAGGGGGATCCCCTGTGGATGGTCCATCAGCTGGTATAAGTATAAGTACAGCAATATATAGTGCTATTACAGGCATTCCTGTGGATAATGAGGTAGCAATGACTGGAGAAATTTCACTTCACGGAAATGTAAGGCCTATAGGTGGAGTAAATGCTAAAATTTCCGCTGCCGTTAAAGCTGGAGCAAAAAAAATTATTATCCCTAAAGATAATTGGCAAGATAGTTTTTCAGCATTTGAAGGGGCAAATATTATTGCAGTTAGTAATATTAGAGAGGTTTTGGATATTGCTTTAATAAAAGATGAAAGCAGCAGTAATCCTATAACTATAGATGGAAATAATAATATCCTTACTGCAAAGCCCTTTGTTTCCTAACAAATATTTAAAAAATATAATTGAAAATCCAATGTTTTATGGGTATAATATATTAAGTCTAGCCAAGTGTGGTTGAATAAATGTCAAGACACTTGGCTGTCTAATCTTATTTGATAAGTGAGGGGAGTAAAATGGAAAATGAAATAAAGATTCTTCCTCTAATTCCCTTAAGAGGTATTACTGTATTTCCGTATATGGTTATGCATTTTGATGTAGGCAGAGAAAAATCTATACTTGCATTAGAAGATGCAATGATAAATAATCAGGAGATATTTTTGGTTTCTCAAAAGGATGCAAAAATTGAGGAACCTGAAGAAGCAGATATATATGAAATAGGAACTATTTGTACTATAAAACAGATATTAAAGCTTCCAGGGGATACTGTTAGGGTATTAGTAGAAGGTACAAATAGAGGCAGAATAAATAAATACACAGAGGCTGATCCTTTTTTTAAAGGAGAAGTAGAGATATTAGTCGATAAAGAATGTTCTGATGATAAAAAATGTGAGGCCCTTGTTAGAAGTGTTAGGAAAGCCTTTGACGATTACATTAAGTTTTCCGGGAATATGCCTACAGAACTTTTAATATCATTAGATGATTTGGAGATCCCAGGAAGATTAGCAGATGTCATTAGCTCCTATTTAATGCTTAAGGGTGATAAAAAACAAGAACTCTTAGATGCCTATGATACTGCCTCGAGATTAGAAAAATTACTTTTAATATTAAATAATGAAATTGATATTTTAAGAATTGAGAAAAAGATAGGGGTAAAAGTAAAGAGCAATATAGATAAAGGTCAAAAAGAATATTATTTAAGAGAACAGTTAAAGGCAATTCAAGAAGAACTTGGAGAGGAAGACGAGGATAAAAAGGAAGTTAATAGGTATAAGAATAAAATAAATAAGGCAAAACTGCCAAAACCAGCAAAGGATAAGGCTCTATATGAATTAGATAGATTAAAGGGTAGTGGTTCTTATTCAGCTGAGGGTGGCGTTATTAAAACCTATTTAGATTGGATTTTAGAACTTCCTTGGAATAATGAAACAAAAGATAATCTAGACATTAAATCAGCCAAAGAAATCCTTAAAAAGGAACACTATGGACTAGAAGATGTAAAGGAAAGAGTTATTGAGTACCTTGCAGTTAAAAATATGAGTAACAATTTAAAGGGGCCCATACTCTGTTTAGTAGGACCACCAGGAGTAGGTAAGACTTCCATTGCAAAATCAATAGCACATGCACTTAATAGAAACTTTGTTAGGATGTCCCTTGGCGGTGTTAAGGATGAAGCTGAAATTAGAGGCCACAGAAAGACTTATGTAGGCTCAATACCTGGACGCATAATATATGGTATGAAACAAGCAAAATCAAAGAACCCTTTATTTCTCTTAGATGAAATAGATAAGATGAGCAATGATTTTAGAGGGGATCCTGCGGATGCACTTTTAGAAGTTTTAGATTCTGAGCAAAATAGTACTTTTAGAGATCATTATCTTGAATTAGAATTTGATTTATCAAAGGTTTTATTTATAACAACAGCTAATAGTTTAGAGACTATTCCTAGACCACTTTTAGATAGAATGGAAGTAATTGAAGTTTCAGGCTATACCTATGAAGAAAAGTTTCATATAGCTAAGGAACATTTAATGCCAAAACTTATTAAGGAACATAATCTTAATGATGGCATACTTAATATTGCTGATAATGCTCTATATAATGTTATCGAAAGTTATACAAGAGAATCGGGTGTTAGAACCTTAGAAAGAACTCTTGCAACTTTAATTAGAAAAAGTATTGCTGAAATGGTTGAAGAAAATAAAAATACTGTTAATATAACTACAACCCAAGTCAAAAAATATCTTGGTCCAGCCCGTTTTACCTATGATAAGATTCAAAAGGAAGATAAAATAGGTGTTGTTACTGGAATGGCTTGGACTGGATATGGCGGTGATACATTACCTGTAGAAGTAACAGTTATGCCAGGTAATGGGAAATTAGAGCTTACTGGACAACTTGGTGATGTTATGAAGGAATCTGCCAAAGCTGGTTATAGCTATGTAAGAGGGAATACAAAAAAATATGGAATAGATGAAACCTTCTATAAAGAGAAGGATATTCATATTCATGTACCTGAAGGTGCAGTTCCTAAGGATGGTCCCTCAGCTGGTGTCACTATGATTACGGCTATGATATCAGCTTTAAGCCTTAAAAAAGTAAGACACAATGTAGCAATGACAGGTGAAATAACCCTTACAGGAAGGGTTCTGCCAATTGGTGGCCTAAAAGAAAAAAGCTTGGCTGCTTTTAGGGCTGGTATTGATACAGTGATTATACCTAAAGAAAATGAAAATGACTTGCAGAAGATACCTAAGAGTATAAAAAATAAGTTAAAATTCATTTTAGCTGATAAAATTGATGTGGTGCTTGATAACGCGCTTATAAGTGAGGAATAATATGGAGATAAAGCAATCTGAGTTTATCACTTCTGCAGTGACTAAAGTTCAATATCCCATGGATGATAAAGCTGAAATAGCCTTTGTTGGCAGATCTAATGTTGGTAAGTCATCTATTATTAACAGTATTACAAATAGAAAGAGTTTGGCAAAAGTCAGTGGAACGCCCGGAAAAACAAGACTAATAAATTTTTTTCTAATAAATAACTCCTTCTATCTTGTGGATCTACCTGGATATGGTTATGCAAAAGTTTCAAAAAGTGAGAAGGAAAATTGGGGTAAAATTATAGAGACTTATCTCTTAAACAGACCCCAATTAAAGAAGGTAGTTTTACTAGTAGATTCTAGGCATAAACCAACAAATGATGACATATTGATGTATAAGTGGATAAAGCATTACGGACATGAAACAGTTATAGTTGCTACAAAAAAGGATAAGCTTACTAAAAATGAAGTTATTAAAAGTGAAAAATTAATTAGAGAAACCTTTGAGCTTAATAAAAATGAAGGTATTATGTTCTTTTCATCTTTAAACAAAGAAGGTAGAGAAGAACTTATTGATACTATCTTTTCAGATCTTTAAGATAATTAAATAGAAAGCATTTCTAATTTTTTAGAAATGCTTTCTTTACATATTTTTTTATAAAAGGCAAGGAGGAGGAAAGTGAATTATATTGAAAATATTCTAGTATTTATTTTTTTATACATACCACCTTTAATATTTTTTTTAAGCTGCTCTATTAAAAGAGGCATCAATAAATTTTTATTAACAATAGTAAGTATTGCATATTTACTTCTTTCAATAAGCACTCAGAATCTATTACCTTTCATAATTGTCATCATAAGCATAAGATACTTAAGAAAAAATGCAAATTTTGAAAGCTATGAATCTAGATACATTAATGAAGAAATTCATGATTATTATAGATTTAACTTCGATATTCGTAAGGTTAGGATTTTTAAGGCTTTAAAATATGCAATAGAAACCTATGGGGTTACTATTTTACTTGGAATAGCAACAACTATTATTTTAAATTACTTCAATTTAAACCTTAAGGAGCAGGAAATTGTAACGGATTTAATGAAGGTACCTCTTAATAAATTTATATACATGATACCAATTATGATAATCTTTGCGCCTGTGGTAGAGGAATTTACTTTTAGATGGCTTTTATTTGAGAAGTTATTTAAACCTAAAATAGGCATATATTTTTCAGCAATTCTCTCCAGCATAATTTTTTCCATGGTACATTTTAATTTAAGATCTATGCCTGTAATGATTACAATAGGACTTATTAACTGCTATCTTATAGAAAAGAAAGGCTATTGGTACGCGGTCTTTAATCACTGCTTTTTTAATAGTATTAATACACTTTTAATGCTGCAGCAAAAAATAAGTTGAGTACATTTATTTGTACTCAGCTTATTTTTTTGTGTCAAAAAGTTATTAACAGAATAGTATATATTAGAAAACAAAAGATAGGATAATCTTCTTAAAAGGAGGAGAGAAATTATGAACGGTTTATCACAAGAGCTTGCAGTAACTAGAATAACAGATGCTAATAATGCCTTTTGTGGAGATGGAAGATCAAATAATAATATATTTATTTGGGTAATTATTTTTGTTATCTTCTTTATCTTCAATGGAGGAGACGGTTTCGGCTTTGGAGGTTCAAATAACCAATGCTGTTGCAAGAGATGTCGTCGTCGTCGTCGCCACTGCCGCGATGAAAATGACAATGGACTTGATGGCATCTTTGGTGGGGGGAATGGATGGTTTATTCTAATTATCTTTGCAGTACTATTCCTATTTAACGACGGAGGAGCAAACACCAACATTATTAATGTAGACACAGATGATGCACAAGTATAATTATAAGCATAAGCAGGAAAATAAAAAGCTTGGGCTGTGAAATAGCGCCCTTAATGAGAAGGAGGATATATTAATGAGTAGAAGAAGAAATGAAAATTGCGAGGAAAAAAATACATTTTTTGGAATGGGAAATTGCTGCTGTGATTTCTCTACTTTAATCATTCTTATACTGATAATTCTTCAGTTTAATAGGAGAAGAGATTTCTTTGGTATCACTTCACCTATAGCTTCAGAGGAAGATTGTGGAACATCAAAACCACAACAGACAATATTTGGAAGCAATAACTTAATAGACAATAGCATTCTGTTCATAATTGCACTGTTCTTCCTTGCATGCTGCAATCCTTGCAGAGAGTATTAAAAATTGGGGGGCTACTTAGCCCCTCCATAACATAAGGGGTGATTATATGTCTAAGCAAAGAAAAAAACATAATAATTCTAATAATACTAATAATGGCTTTGATATAAATAATTTAGATTTAAATAACATTGGAAGTTTATTAAATAATATGAATCCTAATCAATTATCAGGATTATTAAACAACGTAGATATTAATCAATTTAAAAATATGTTTTCAGGCTCTAATAATGGTCAAGGAGGCAAGGGAAATCAAATTGGCAACATTAGAAGCGTTGAACTTTTAAATGCAATGAAACCTTTAGTAAATGCAGAAAGATCTCAACTTATCGATTCAATTATTCAGCTCTTTAATATAAGCCAGATAATGAAAAAATAGAAACTTTAATAAGCAGCTGACTTTTCAGAGATAAATATACTAATAGCTGTTTATTTAAGCATAAATTAACCTAAGACAGCTTATTTGAGTGTTATCTACTATGGACTAGAGTTAAATAATAACAAAGGAATTCAATGCCCAAAAGGCTACAGCAGAAATCCATATATCCCAAACAACAACAGAATTAAGCTTAAACAAAAACTAAAATTATTAAAATACAAAAGTTAAAAATTAGATTACTTTAAACCATTGCCCAAGAAAGGGGGGGTTCATATGAGTAGAAAGCACAGAAACGAGTGTAGTTATGATGAAAAAGGTCTTAGCAATTGCTGCTGCAGTTTTCCAACTTTAGTTATACTAATTCTAATAATCCTACAATTTAACAGAACAGGAATATTAGGACTTACAGGAACTGAAGGAATAGGAGACAGAGAAGGATCTTTAGTGGATAATGGCATATTATTCATCATAGCTTTATTCTATCTTTCCTGCTGCAATCCATGCAAAAGATAGTTTAATATAAAATAATGGAGGGGCTAGCCCCTCCATTATTTTTATTCAAGGACTTCTTCTATTCTTTTACTTACAAGCATAGTACATTTACCTTCAAAGGATCCGCCTTCCTTTACAATTAAGTTTTTCACCGTGAGATCTCCTGTTATTTTACCGTTAGCTTCTAAATTTAAGGCGCTCTCACATATAACATTGCCTTCTACTTTACCATTTATTAAAGCATTTTTACAAGTGATTGTGCTTTTGCAGTAGGAAGTTTCACCTACTATAACATCATCCTGCCAAGTTATATCACCTTCAATAAAGCCGTCTATTTTTATTAAGCCTTCACCCTGTAGTGAGCCTATTATTTTACATCTTTCTCCAATTAGTGTCTCAATTTTATTGGTATTTCTTTCTTTATCGCTAAACATTATAATGATCACTCCTTTTATCTAAAATAATATTACATTTAAAAATATATAAAACAAAAATTAGAATATAAAAAAATTTGTGCTTATATATTTTAAAAAATAATAAATTTTTTTATGTATAAAATCTTCGATGTTTGTCAATATTAATAATGTAAATGGAGATAACATCTCCAAAGCATACAATAAAATATTAATTTTAATTGTATGTTAGAACCCCCCATCCCCCTTGGGACCGTGAATAACGGTCCCTTTTGTTTTATAGATATTAATTTAATGTTATAGCAATTATTTTGAAATAATTTGAATCATCTGACTTTCCCTCAGGTCTTAAGTAAACATTTAAGGTATAATTTCTTGTTTTGCCTATGCTAATATTTGAAACTGCTTTAAAGTTTAGAGTCCAGGTAACATCGGTGATTATTCCATTTTTATCTGACTTACTATCCTTAAATACGCTGTTTTGGAAGGAATATGTATTTTGTTCACCAGCTAGTCTCCCAATTACTGAAAGATCTTGTCCATTTAAACCAGGATAAAATATATTTGCAGGACTATTAGACTCGCTCTGAGGCAGACCTTCTATGTATTTAATAAAGGAATATATTGTATCTTTTCCTAAAAAATTATCTTTGTAGTTGAATACAATATTCTCAAGTTTACCTTTATCATACATAAACATATAGCTAGATAGTTCTATTTTATTTCCTACAATTTTTCCTGTTAGAAATTTTGGCGTTTTATTATTACTGCTGTCGCAGAAGCCTATGATGTTGTTGGAACTGCAAAAAATATCATTGAATTTACTTCCGTTCCAGAAAAATATGTGCTGCAGCGAAGTATCCTTTTGGTTAGACTGAATAAAAATCTCAGGAATTTTATCTCTTGTAATATCCATTAGAGTTATCTTAAGAGGATTAAACTCATCGTAAATACCTGTTGTAGCAAGCTTTTTATCAGGCTCTAGATAAAAACTTTTATCTCCTGTATTTACTTCCAAGTAATACTTGTCCTTTTCGGTTTTAATATAAAGTATATCTTTTTTGCCATCACCAGTTAAATCTGCTTGTATCATCTTGTTATTACTAACTAAGGTGTTAAAGGTTTCAGTTGTTTTCTTAGTAAAAAGAAGAATAATAAATAAGATGATTAGTATTATTGATAAAATAATATAGTAGATATGTTTTTTCTTTAGAAAAATTACCCTAAATTTCATATAATTCACCTCCACTTTAATTATATGAAGCAATTATATATTTAATTATTTTACATAAAATAAATATAATTTATATTAAAAGGTTAATTAGCGATGGAAATGAGGAAAGGAGGTAAGTAACGTTGAAAAGTAAAAATATATTTATTATCATATTAGTTATTATTTTTGTTTTTCCATGCTTATCATGTCAGAAAAAGAATAAAGATAATAATGAAAAAAATTTAAACATCTATATTGACCTTAAAGATAAAAGTGCTATTAATATAATAAAATTCTTGACTGATGAATATAAAAAAGAAAATCCAGATGCTAAACTTAAAATAAATGATGTGCTCGGAGCAGATAATATAGCAAGCGACATAAGTAAAGGCACAATGGCAGATTTAATAATAACATCAAGAAACACAATGATCGAACTGTCAGAAAAGGGTTTAATAAGTGACATGGCACAATATTACGAAAAAAATAAAATTAATGATAAATTTTATAATATTATTCCTTCTTATGGCAGAGTAAGTGACAAATATTATGGTATATCAATACTACCTTTCTCTTTTGAAGTATATTATAATTCTGATGCACTTAATAAACTTGGAATAACACCACTTACAAATATTAAAGACATTTTGAATATTGCAAAAAGGCTAAATGATAACAATGTGAAAATTCCTGTGGTAGTCCCAGAAGACCTAGATATAAACTTAATGTTATCTTCTATTATAGCAAGCAATACAATAAAAATTCCAAGATTAGATTCAATTTATGACAGTAAGGATGAATATAGAAGACTTAATGATATGCAAACTATTTTCAGTTCTATAAATAATATGGTAAAGATTAGCTCCATTAATAAAAATTTATTTGAACTTGGTAATGACAGCAGCTTTACTGCCTTAGCAAAGGGTAATATACCATTGGTAATTAGTTATTCCTATTACTTTAATAAAATTAAAGATGAGAATGTCAGCTTAATAGAAAATTATATTGTTACTCCAAATAAGAAAGAAAATATACCAGTAATAGTAAATAGTCTAATATGCATGCCTTCAAATGGGAAAAACTCTGAAGAGGCGGGCAAATTTGTAAAATATGTAATAAGTGATGAAACTCAGAAAATGTTAAGTAAAAAAGATTATATTACTAGCAGTAAAAAAACAAATGAAAATCTAGTTGGTACCTCCCAGGTTGTTGCTAAGCATTTGTCTTTAGGAGATGATAATAGTATAATTTATACTTATAGTCTGCCTAATAAACTTCACAGCATTATTTCAGGTAAAATAGATAATATATTGCAGGGAAAATATACTGGCAATGAGTGGCAGGATATAATTAATGAAGCTTATAAATAAAAAAACAGATATGTAGGATTATTTCTACATATCTTTTATTTTCCAAATAAAAATATTATTCTTCGTAATTATTAGTAGGTTTATTTTGACATCCTTTGCATAACCCGTAAAAGTATACTTGATTAGTTAAAACTTCATAATCTGTATGAGATTTAATGGTCTGATTTAAATCGGATAAGCAGAAGCCTTCTATATCATCAACTCTACCACAGCTTAAGCATTGTATATGAGAATGATCACACATATTACCGTCGTATCTGAAGTTTCCTTCTCCTACATTTAATTCCTGAATCAATCCAACTTCAACAAGCGTTTTAAGAGCTTTGTAAACTGTAGCTAAGCTCATTGTACTGTATTCAGGTTGAAGGGCTTTATAAATAACTTCAGCTGATGGGTGCTCTTTTGTAGCTTTAAGATATTTGTATACTGCGATCCTCTGAGGAGTTAGTTTTAGCTTCTTATCTTTAAAAACTTCAGTCAAATTATCCATTGGTTCACATCCTTATTAAGTAATTAGTTATATTATATAATAAATATTATTCTTTGTCAAAGAAAACTCACTTGAATCATAGTTTTGATAATTAAAGCATATTATTTTTTAACAGTATATTAATACACAAATTAGCAACTAATCATATTATATTAATAATATATATTTTTCTCAATACTTAATTATTATGCCTGATGTAAAGGAGGACAATATTTTGAAAAAAACCTATGTATTAGATACAAATGTCATTTTGTATTCGCCAAACGCACTTTTCTCATTTGGCAACAATGATGTTGTAATTCCTGAGGTGGTTTTGGAGGAACTGGACTCTTTTAAAAAGGATAAAAGTGATTTAGGTTCCAATGCTAGACATGCTGCTAGAATTTTAGATAAGCTAAGGAAAGAAGGTAAGCTTAACAAGGGCATTGAGCTTCCAAGCGGAGGGAAGCTGAGGGTGGAAATGAATCATTTTGATACTGAAATTCCTCAGTCCTGGAGCAGGCATAAGGCAGATAATAGAATAATACAGGTCTGCAAGGGCTTAATGGAGAAGGGGAATGAGGTTTGTTTAATTACCAAGGACATATTTGAGAGAATAAAAGCTGATATTGTAGACATTGATTCAGATGATTTCTATGAAGAACTAGTACCAGAATATGAAAGTCAATATACTGGAAGAATAGAAGTTTTTACTGCATCAGAAAAAATAGATGAGTTTTATCAAAAAAAATATATGGAAGCAGAGGATTTACTGTGCTACGGAGCAGAAGAAGATGATTATTACTTACCTGAACTTATAATAAATCAGTTTTTAATCATACATGCTATAAATAATCCAAGAAAAAGTGCCTTAGGCAGATATGATGGAAAGTTAGTTATACCTCTATTATTTAAAGAAATGAATCCACTAGGAATAGCAGCAAGAAATGTAGGCCAAAAATTTATTCTAGAAGCTTTATATATGGATGCAGATAAGGTACCTCTAGTAATAATAAAAGGGCCTGCAGGAACAGCAAAAACTTTATTTTCCTTAGCAGTTGGACTTCAAAAGGTGATGGAGGAAAATTCATGTCAGTACAGAAAAATTTTGGTATGCAGGCCTAATGTTACTATGGATGAAGATATAGGATTTTTACCGGGTACCGAGCAGGAAAAAATATCTCCGTTTATGAGACCTATTTTTGATAATCTTCAAATACTTGTGGATTCAGATGAAAAGGAAAGGTACAAAAATGAAAAAGAATTAGATGATAAGGTTAGAGAATTATTTGATAGAAAGATAATAACTACTGAAGCCGTAGCTTATTTAAGAGGAAGGTCTATTGTGAAAAATTGGGTAATAATTGATGAAGCACAAAATTTATCTCCAAAACAGGTAAAGGCTATAATAACAAGGGTAGGAGAAGGAACAAAGCTTATACTAATTGGGGATCCTGAGCAAATAGACCAGCCTTTCTTAGATTCAAGATCTAACGGGTTATGTTACGCAGCTGAAAGAATGAAGGGAAGCGAGCTGTGTTGTCAGGTGAGCTTAAAATACGATGAGTGTGAAAGATCACCTTTAGCCTATGAATCCTCAAAAAGATTATGATAAGTTTTAGGGGTTGTTTTAAGCAACCTCTTTTTAATTTACAAATTTAATAAGAATTTAAAATTCTTTTACATATTTACTTTAGAAATACTATTTTAAATTGGATTGTTTTATAGTAGAATTATTAATGTATTTGTATGAAAGATAAAGCGAAAATCACATAGTATATATAAATATGTAGAAAAGAGAAAGGATGTTACTGAAAATGACTACTAAGGGTAAAGGTAATAAGAAAGAAACGAAGAAAAAATTTTCATGGAAATTTTTAATAATGTTCATTATATTTGAAATAATTTTTACTGGTGTAACTGGGCCATTTCTCCTTTATTATGGGCCTTTTCAAAATGTGAAAAAATCAATGGTCAGTGCAATAATGCAGACTAAAACTCATCAATATTTAGCTACTACTTTCCTTTCAAAAGACAGTATTAGCAAAATATTAAATAGAGATGCAAATAATTTAGGCTCATGGACTACCGGAAGTACTGCTGATGAGCAGCTAAATGATGTCAAGATTTCTAGTAGCCATGACGATACAATTACAAGATACGATATTCCAGGGAAAAAATGGTCTGGTGCCTACATGCTGGAAATAAAAGATCCATCTAGAATCAAAGTTGGCTATACGAAAAAACTTGGTAAAGAAGGACAAAGAACAAGCCAGATAGCTGAAAATAATAATGCCATAGCAGCAATTAACGGAGGAGGTTTCACTGATAAATCCTCTGATGGTAAAGTTTGGGCTGGAACAGGAGGAACTCCATTAGGTTTTGTTATTTCTAATGGAAATGTAATATATAATGATATGTCTGAAAACGAAAAAACAAGCGTTATGGCTATGTCAAGTGATGGCCACTTAATAGTTGGACAAAAAAGTCTTACCGACTTAAAAAAGGAAAAAGCAACTCAAGCAATTGCCTTTGGACCAGCTCTTATTGTTAATGGTCAACTCCAAAAGGGATTAGATGCAGGACCAAATCCAAGAACTGCTATTGGACAGAAACAAGACGGAACAATATTACTGCTTGTTATTGACGGTAGGCAAGGTATAAAGCTTGGGGCCAGCCTTCAGGACGTTCAGCAGATAATGCATCAGTTTGGTGCATGGAATGCTACAAATCTTGATGGAGGATCTTCTTCTACCATGTATTATGACGGAGAAGTTATTAGTAATCCTAGTGATCCACTAGGGGAAAGGTCTGTAGCCACTGCTGTATACGTTGAGAGATAAGTTATAACTTATTCAAGGAGGGAATTATGAATAACTTTAAAAGGATAGTTACTTGGATTGTAATTTCTTTGATTTTACAGTCTTCTGTACTTTTATATTTAGATAAATATTATTTCGTAACTGAAACGAATTTCCAAGCTAAAAAGGTAGATGATAGTAAAAAAGTTGTTGTAAAAAATGTAAAAATAAATGTACCAAGTAGTGCAACAAAATTAAGCGTTTCCTTTGATGGAAAATATTTAGCTTATTATGAAAATGAGGTTTTGAAAGTAGTTAACACCCAGACAGGAGAATTAAAAGAAGTAAACTTTGATCAAAATATAAAATTATCCTATTATAAATGGCAGGCAGATGTTGATAATCTGTTAATTGCTGAAAAAAAGACTACTTCAAATGGTGATTCAATAAAGTTATCAAGATATGAGCCTCAAAAGGATAAAAAAATAGATATAAATAATGATAATAAGGGTAATCCAGTATTTATTTCCTTACCAGATAAACAGTCAGAAGTTCAGGATTTAGAATTTAGTGCTATTACAAATATGATATACGCTAAGATTGGACACAGTGGAAGCAGAAATAGTATTTATTCCATAGATGTAATGGCTCGAATGAATAAACTAAAGATTAATAGCTATTTTACTGGTAATATAGTAACCTTTAGAACTGATTCAAGAATGGCCTACGAGAATTTAACATATCATAAAATATATGTTACTGGTATCCAAAATCCTATAAGTATAAAAGGTGTAACAAGCCCAGCTCTTCTTGCCACTGATGAAGAGGATAATTTATATATAGGTAAACGAGAAGGCGGTAATATTACAAAGATATACTATGGAAATATAAATGAAAGTACAAGTAACTGGAAAAGTATAGATCTGAAAAATCCTGCAAAGGCTGAAGATATATATGTTACAAGCAATGGTAAAATTTATACTAATGATAATCTTAAGGGTATAGTTTATAATATTTCAGAAAATAAAGAAATACAATATGATGGACAATTTTTGCAGATATATAATGCTGGTGTATATTCTGTATCTGAGGGGATATTAAGTAAAAAAACCTTTTAATATGGAGGTTAAAGCCCTAAATGGGCTTTAACGGGTAACTTGTGAGCGGATGCGAACATCTTAAGTTACCCAGTGGGCGGAGCCAAAGCCCTAAATGGGCTTTAACGGGTAACTTGTGAGCGGATGCGAACATCTTAAGTTACCCAGTGGGCGGAGCCAAAGC
>NZ_JBJHZY010000001.1:851116-957656 GCF_045310525.1 Candidatus Clostridium radicumherbarum
GTCCTAAATGGGCTTTAACGAGTAGTTTTACCAGTGGGAGCGAGTAGTCTTTAACTACTCATTCGTGACCACTAAAAGGAGGATTAAATTGAGAGATCAGATTTTAACTACAGTGCTTTTAATACCAGGCATTTTGCTTGGCCTTACTTTTCATGAGTTTGCCCATGCATATGTTGCTGATAAATTAGGAGATAAAACTCCAAGATTCCAAGGAAGACTAACACTCAATCCTCTTGTGCATATTGACGTAATAGGATTTATTATGATATTGATAGTTCATTTTGGATGGGCAAAGCCGGTTCAAACTAATCCTAGCGCTTATAAAAATTATTATAAAGATGACTTAAAGGTTTCAATAGCTGGACCACTAGCAAACTTGGTAATAGCCTTTCTATCTGCCTTAGTTTTAGCACTATATATTAAACTTAATATAAATTTAAGTCCAAATTTAAATACAATAATCTACTCTATATTATATTTATCTGTGGATATGAACTGCATGCTGTTTGTATTAAATTTAATACCAATACCTGGTTTTGATGGTTTTCATATATTAAGAGATCTATTTCCAAAGCTGTTTTATAATTTCTCTGACAAAATATATCAATACCAATTTATTATTATGATAGTTTTCCTTGTAAGTCCATTATCAACATACATTATTCAAAAACCAGCCGATTTTATTGGCAATTTAATAATTAATATCGTAAGCAGGATTTAACATGGAAACTTGGATTATTTTAAGCAAGTTATTTATAATAATATATATTTTGTTAAAGGCCTTTTTTATGGCGAATGCCATTAATTCATCCTTTATACTAGTATTTTTATGTTATATATGCATAACTATGTTTATGTATATAATTAAGAACAGGCCAATGAAGATTTTATTGGCTTTTTGTTCTTTAATATTATTATTTATAAGTTATAAATTTATAAATAATTTATTTATTTTGCTAATTCCTTTAGGACTTTATGAAGTATTCTCTATTTATTATAAGAATTTTATGATTATAGCACACATATTAAGTATTATACAGATTTTTTTCCTAAAGGAAAGTTTTATCCCCGAATATATTTTAATATTGCTGTTAAGCTGCCTTATTAATTTACTTTCCATTAGAAGCTATAAAAAGATAAATGATTTATTGAAGACGGGAAATGAACTTAGGGATAAGAATTATAATTTGAATTATAATTTGAGCAAAAATTTAGATTATAAGAATCAAATAAAATATATGTCCCAGTTAGAAGAGAGAAATAAGATTGCCCAGGAAATACATGATAAAATTGGGCACACTATTGCTGGAAGCTTAATGCAATTAGAGGCAGCCAAAGTTTTACTTCAAAGGGATAAAACCGAAGCAGAACATATACTGCAAAATTCTATAGACACCTTAAGGGTTGGAATGGATAATATAAGAGTTACCTTAAGAAATGTTAAGCCTCCTATAGAGCAGCTTGGAATAAACAAAATCAAACTTATTTTAGATGAGTTTATGCTTTCTAGTAATATTATTGGAGTATTATATGTTAAAGGGGACTTAGAGATAATTACAAACCTGCAGTGGAAGGTTCTGCAGGAGAATATTTTAGAGGCTTTAACAAATATAATAAAGCATTCTAAGGCCACTAAGGTAAGTGTAAATATCGAAGTATTAAATAAATATATTAAGTGTGAAGTTAAAGACAATGGAATAGGTGCAAATAAGCTTATTAAGGGTATTGGAATAATTGGCTTTGAAGAAAGGACAGAAGGTGCTGGTGGTAAAGTTATTATAGACGGGTCAGCTGGATTTTCTGTTATTTTTTTATTGCCAGTTAAAATTTAATTCTGTTGAAAGGTGTGATTATTTTGGCCATAAGGCTTTTAATTGCTGACGATGATTCACTCATAAGAGAAAGTTTAAAAATTATTCTAAGCATGGATGAAGCCTTTGAGGTGGCAGCTTGTGTAGAAAACGGCCAAAAGGCAGTGGAGTATTGCTTAAATGATAATATAGATATAGCCTTATTAGATGTACGAATGCCTGTTATGAATGGAGTACAAGCAGTAAAAGAGATATCCTTAAAAACTAAGACAAAAACAATAATATTAACAACCTTTGACGATGATGAATTCATTTTTGAAGCAGTAAAAAACGGAGCAAAGGGTTATCTTCTTAAGAATAATTCTCCTGATAGAATAAAAGAAGCAATAAATATGGTTTATGCAGGAAATTCTGTAATACAAGATATTGTCTTAGAAAAACTTAAAGAAGGATTAAATGTAAAGAAGAGAAAATTTGATGAAAGCTTATTTTCTGAAAGAGAACTGCAAATAATGAAACTAATTTCAAAGGGCTTTTCTAATAAGGAAATTTCAAAGAGTCTTTATATCTCTGAGGGGACAGTTAAAAACTATATCACTTCTATTCTAGACAAAACAGGACTTTCTCATAGAACACAAATTGCTATTTACTATATGGGATAATGGCATCCATATGATTAATTACTTATATGACTTTCGTCATAGCTAAAAGTGACTTCCTACACTTACTAGGAGGTCTTTTTTTATATATTATAATATTATAGTTTATTTAATGAGGTGGTTTATCATGAAGATTTTACAAATAGAAGGCTTAGTTAAAATGTTTGGGGACGTAGCTGCAGTTGATAAGGTAAATTTTAGTATTGAAGAAGGGGAAATCTTTGGACTTCTAGGACCTAACGGTGCAGGTAAAAGTACAATTATAAATATTATAGCTGGACTTCTTAATATGAATTCTGGAAGTATTGAAGTCTTGGGGCAAAACATTAGTAAGCATGGTATAGACATTAAAAGAAATTTAGGGGTAGTACCTCAGGATATTGCAATTTACGAAGATCTTTCGGCCTTTGAGAATGTGAAGTTCTTTGCAAGTCTTTATGGTCTTAAAGGTAAGGAATTAAGGGAAAGAGCTGAGGAAGCACTGGATTTTGTGGGGTTAAAGGACAAATTAAAGGGCCTGCCTAATGCGTTCTCTGGTGGTATGAAACGAAGACTAAATATAGCTTGTGCTATTGCCCATAGACCAAAGCTAATAATTATGGATGAACCTACAGTGGGAATAGATCCTCAGTCAAGGAATCATATTCTGCAGTCAGTTAAAAGGCTAAACGAGATGGGCTGCACAATAATATATACTTCACACTATATGGAGGAAGTTGAAGAAATCTGCACTATGGTAGCGATAATGGATCATGGTAAGGTAATAGCAGAAGGAACAAAGGAAGAATTAAAGTCAATAATTACAGATTCTAATACAGTTGCAATTACTGTAAGTGATGCTTCTAAAGTAAGAGAAGAAAAGCTTAAAGAAATACAAGGAGTAAAAACAGTAGAAATAGATGAGAACACAATAAAAATAAGCAGTGAAAAAGAATTAAATAATCTAGATAAACTTATTTTATATTTTACTTCAAATAAGATTAATATCAAAAATATTGAAAGTAAGGTTCCAGATCTTGAAACGGTATTCCTAACCCTAACTGGCAGAAAGCTGAGGGATTAGGATATGAATATAATAAAAATAATAATAAAAGATATAAAACACAACTTAAGAAATAGAGGAGCTATGATACTGATGGTGCTGTTCCCCATTGTATTAATGAGCATTTTAGGCTTAGCTCTTTCAGGGGTTTTCGAAGGAGAAAAAATTAATTTAGATACAAAAGTAATATATTCTAGCACGGGTAATGGAAATTTAGAAAAGGCTTTCGAAGGTTTTGAAAGCAATCTAAAGAATATAGGCGTACAATTTGTGAAAACAAATAGCGAAGATGAAGGAATTAAAAATGTTAAAGATGCTACTTATAACGCCTATATAAAAATTGATGAAAATGCAAATAAGTTGACTTTATACAAAAATAATAGATTTGATTTTTCAGCAGGGCTTATTGAAAGCTCCTTAAGTTCCTTTGTAGACAGATATAATTTATATTATGAAATCTCAAAGGTGAATCCATTGGCTTTAAATGAGATAGTAAGCAGCAAAACAAATTCAGAACTTGTAAAAACAGTAGGCCTAGAAAAGAATAGAACACCTAGAGCAAAAGATTATTACGCAGTTACCATGTTAACTCTTATAATATTATACAGCTCCATGACAGCTTCCTATGGGATTACAAAGGAGAGAGTAAGAAAAACCTATAACAGGGTGCTTATTAGTCCAATAAATAGATATGAGTTTTTTATAGGAAAATTATTTGGAAGCGTCATATTAACAATATTCCAAATGATTGTTGTAGTATTATTCAGTAAATATGTTTTAAATGCATATTTAGGGGAGAACATGCTAACATTCGGATTAATTATATTATCCGAGATAATTATGGCTGTTAGCTTAGGACAAGGGATTGCCTTCTTAGTGAAAAATGAAACAGCTGTAAGCGGGCTTTTAAATGCTATAATCCCTATTATTGTACTACTTGGCGGTGGGTATTTTCCACTTGAACAGTTTGGAAGCAATATACTAACAACTGTTGCAAAAATTTCACCATTGAAATGGATCAATGATGCACTATTCAAAGTAATATATGGCAATGACTTTAGTAAGGTACTTCCAGCCATTCTTATTAATTTAATGGTAGCAGTAGTTTTCTTAATGGCAGCTTCAATAAAATATAGAGAGGAGAAAGTGTCTTGAGAAATTCAATATTAGTAGCTATAAATACCTTAAAGATGATATTTTTAAAGAAAAGTAACTTAATAGTCATTTTAATAATACCTATAGCTAGTGTCATGATTTCCCTAGCACTCTATTCTAATGCAGGATCAAGAAATATTAGATTGGGAATAAGTGATGAGGAAAATTCAGTATTATCTAGAAATTTAATAGAAGACCTAAAAGGGAGCGATAAATACACAATTACAAATATAAGTAGTAGCAATATTAATAGTTCAGTGGTAGATGGAAAAGTAGATTGCATTTTAGTAATTCCTAGTGATTTCAGCAAAAGTATTTATAACAAAAGTTTTAAGGAAATTCAATTGATCACTTTGAAAGGAGAAGATACTACTGTCTGGATAAAAAACAGCCTGGAAATATATATCCAAAACCTTCTTGACATTAGTACAGCTTCAAAAGGTAATATTGAAGCCTTTAATAAGATTTACAGCCAATATAAAAATAATGGTGTACTTATAGAAAAAGCTGCGGTTAAGGATCAGTTTCGTAGTAAAGCAGTTACCTTACAGAGTTTAGGGTTTTTGGTAATGTTTATGATGCTTGGTGCAACCACAACCTCTAATTTAATTTTAAAGGAAAAGAGAGATAGGACCTATTATAGAATACTCTCCTCTCCAGTTAATTCTAAAAACTATTTAATTGGGAATATGCTTGCTAATTTATTAATTATGGCCATACAGGCTTCAGTGGTTGTATTATTTACGGTTAAAATATTTAAGGTTGAAACCTATGTGCCTTCTGTAGAGCTTATTTTAATTTTACTATGCTTTGGACTTGTAGCCATTGGTCTTGGAATCTTAATTGTAGCCTTTACTGAAGATACTTCTCAAGCAGGTGGATTGTCCACACTTATAATTACACCAACCTGCATGCTTGGAGGATGTTTCTGGAATACTAATTTGATGCCCACAGCCGTTCAAAAGGTATCTAACTTTATGCCACAAAAATGGGCTCTTTCAGCAATAACTAAGCTTCAAGCTGGAAATAGTTTTAGTGAGGTATTGATAAATATAGCGATTTTACTTGCCTTTGCCTGCACCTTTCTCTTAATTGGAATTTACAAGTTAAGAATTAATAAAGAAATAAAAACTTTTATTTAAACTTACTCGCTTCCGTTCAAACTACTCGTCAAAGTCCATTTAGACCTTTGGCTACGCCCACTGGGAAATCTGACGCACTCGTTCCCACTCGTAGATTGCCCGTAAAAGGTCATTTAGACCTTTTACCTCTTTTTTAAAAAATAAATAGCTTTGATGCAAAATATTATATATAATAAAGTATGAAAAAACATAAAATATTGAACTAAATATATATTACTGGAGGATCTATGAGACTAAGGAAGAAATGGTGGGCAAGGCCTGAACTAGAAAGCAGCGAGTATTTTATTACAAAGCCAATGGAATACTGCGGCTCTTGGAATCAGGTTTTTGGAAACAATAATGAAATACATTTAGAATTAGGTTGTGGAATGGGAGGCTTTATAAGCCAAAAAGCAAAGCTTAACCCGAATAATAATTATGTAGCTATAGATTTGAAGGATGAGGTTTTAATAAATACATTAAAAAAAGTATTAGATGCTGAGGTCACAAATGTAAGAATTATTCCACTAAATATTCAGCTAATAGAAGGAGTATTTTCAAAGAACGAGATTTCAAAAATATATATTAATTTTTGCAACCCATGGCCTAAGGATAGGCATAAAAAGCGAAGATTAACACATACAAGATTTCTTACGGAATATAAGAAATTTCTAAAACCGAACTCCGAAATATGGTTTAAAACAGACGATACAGAGCTTTTTGAAGAATCTATAGAATACTTTAAAGAATGCGGCTTTGACATTAAATATTTAACCTATGATCTTCATAACAGTGATTTTACTGAAAATATAGTAACAGAATACGAAGAAAAGTTTACTTCAAAGGGTATGAAGACTATGTTTTTAATTGGAAAGCTGAAGTAGTCTAATTAAGACACTTATCTATGTCATCAATAATCATTTAAGTATAGTTCATCCACATTAGAGTCCAATAAAGGATTACAGTGTGGATTTTTTTTACATAATGACAAATGTCATTATTAAAAAGTAATTTATCTACCCTTTTTAAATACTTCAGATATATGACTAAATATAGTAACTGGTTTAATATAGTAACTTTTTGTATATAATTACCGTATTAAAATGTGCTTATGAGTTAAAAAAATTTTTTTTTTAATGTTAAAATGTTTTAAAAGAGGGGATTAGATTGAAAGGAAATGCAATTGTTATAGCTGCTATCTTTATGTTTATACTTGGAGGCTGCGGCAAGAGTCAATTAAGTCCAACAACCAGCAGTAGTAAAGGTGAGCTATCAAAGGATGTTTACTATACTACTAGTGGATATTCAGCTGAACTAAGTGATAACTATCTGGTAGTGCAGGAAAAAGGTCTTAGAATAATAGACTTAAACACTAAAAAAATTATAAAAGAAATTGAAATACCGAATAATTATGTGTTAGGTTATGACATAGACGGCACAAAGGTTGTATGGTCTGCTTTTAATAACAAATCAGAAATTGGAAAAGATCCCTATTATGATGAAACTGCTAATTCCAATATATTTTTATATGACATCAGTACGGGAAGCACAAGGCAAATAACAACAAATGCTTCAGGACAGATTATGCCTAAGGTATGGGGTGATTATATAGTTTGGCAGGATAATAGAAATGATAGTGTTAAAGATATGAATCCTGAATGGGATATATATTTATACACCATATCCTCTAGAGAAGAAAAATTAATATCGACAGCACCCGGAATACACACTAATCCAAGTATAAATGATAATAAAGTTGTGTGGGAAGACGGAAGAAACTTTAAGGGCAAGAAAGAACTGAGATGGGGAGGTAATGTACCTGAAAATAATACGGATATTTATATGTATGATATAAAAACCGGTAAAGAAGAAGCTATAGCCACAGGAGCCCTTCAGGAATGTAATCCAACAATATATGGAAATTATATCGCCTGGGAAGATAGAAACACAAATGGCTTTGTAGCAGAAATATACCTCTATGACTTAAATAAAAAAGAGAAAATTAGAGTTACCAAGGATAAATTTAACCAGTCCCAGCCTAAGCTCTTTGATAAGTATCTGGTTTGGACAGATGAAAGAAACGGAACTTCTACTAATGATGTTTATGCAAACGGCAAAGAACCTAATTCTGATATATTCCTATATGACATTGAAGCAAGAAAAGAATATCTGATGACTGGAAAAGAACCGCAGATAATGCCTGCAATATCCGAGAACTATTTAGCCTATATAACATCTAGGCAGGTTAATGCTGAAGTACAAGTAATAAAATACAGATGATTTTTAATTATATACAAAGGGTATGCCAAATGTGATGGTATACCCTTTGTTTTAAATATAAATTTATTTAAATATTATTATATTAATCTACTATATACTTAGGTTCTAATTTAATAGGTTGATAAGATAGCTTTGCCTTCCTTAATCCTTCTTTACCTAGGTCTTGTTCTCTGTTTATAAAGGGAACCTCAGAAAAGTAATTTTCAATAAAGGTTTTATTTATATATGTATATAATCCATTAATTTCAGCATCAGCTTTTTCTATATGAATAATGGCCATATTCTCATTTATTTTTTCGCCTATAGTAAAGGCAGAAAGCTTATCAGCCACATAAACAGCCATACCGATAAAATCAAGCTTATCTTTATTTAGTAAAATTTCCTTAATAGCATTGAGTTCAAATTTTAAATAGCCCTTACAATCATTTAATTTACACCACTTACAGGCCGCATTAATACAATCTTCGATGTTGTTTCCATTTATCTCTTCGGCACGGAAGCTATTATTTTTAATAAAATTATTATAGTGATTTTTTTTACCATGTAGTTTTTTACCGGAAAGAGAAATTAGCTTTGAACTTTCATATATATAATCAAAGTTAGCTCTGTCTTCTTGGACAGTGAATTTTTCACCATATATTTCCTTAAGATCTTCTATAAAAGGAGCTTCTGCATCTCTAAATAAATATTTCAAATTTAAACAAGTCTTTTCATTTTCTAATGTATCAACAATAGTCCTTAAATTTTCTTTTGTATATCCAATTGGTTGCATAAAGTGATAGTCACTATAAAAATCTTTCTTTTTAATGATTAGTGCATCCTTATAAATAGCATATTGGATATCTAAACCATCTCGCCAAATAAATAAATTTGTATAGGAATATTCGCAGGTTAAAAAGTTATAGGGCTTTAAATATTTATCAAAAAGTTCCTTGTCCTCAAGAGTTAGAGGCTTAAAATCTAGCATATTAATCCTCCTTGCCATGCTAATTCTACACGTAACAATTATTAATTGTTACGATCCTTATTATGTTTGTTCTATACGCAGCAATATTAATTATTAATTAAATTGCATCTATTATTAGCTATAAATAATAATTATGTTTTCATACTAATTATAAAATATATTAAAAAAGTTTACAAATTTTATATATGGATAATTTATTAACAATTATATTATTATCTATTACTATATAAGTTATTATTTATTATTGGATTAAGACTTAAATAAAAACTGTGTACTGTTGACAACACAAGTAAGATATAATAAGTTTAAATTAATAATAATTTTACAGATATATTTTACATTTAGTTATTTATAACTAGAGGAAGAATGGGCTGCAAAGTATCTACCATTCTTCATTTATAATTTATTATTAAAGACAAGGAGCAAAAAAATATGATAAAGGTAGTAGCAAGAAAATTAGTTAATGAAGGTAAAATCGAAGAGGTCAAAGCCTTATATGAGCAATTAGTAGAGGAATCCAGAAAAGAGAAAGGCTGCATAAAATATGAGTTATATCAAGACGAAAGTGATCCTCGGGTGCTAGCTGTAATAGAAGAATGGGAAAGTAAGGATGCCTTAAATAAGCATAAGAAATCAGAGCATTATACAACATTAGTTCCTATGATAGGTAAACTTACAGCAAATAAGCCAGATATCAATATATATAATAAAATAATCTAGAAACTAATGTGAGCAAGACAAAAAACAATTTAATAAATTAATTTAGGAGCAAAAATGAATATCTATCTTTTAAGGCATGGAGAAACTGAGGAAAATAAAAATAGATTTTATTATGGAAAATTAGATGTTAGCTTAAATGACAAGGGAAAAACACAAGCTCTTAAAGCTAGGGAATTTTTAGAAGAAGTAAATTTTAATAAAGTTTATACAAGTGAAAGGCTAAGAACAAAAGAAACTGCAAGCTTAGTTGCTCGTAAAGGCTTAAATAAATTTGTTGCAGATAAAAGAATAAATGAAATGGATTTTGGTGAGTTTGAAGGGAAAGACTATAAAGAAATTCAAAAACTTTATCCTAAGGAATATGAATCCTGGAGCCGTGACTGGAAGGAATTTTCACCTCCAGGGGGAGAGAGCTATTTAGAGGTTTATAATAGGGTAAAGGAATTCATGGAAGAGCTTTTAAGGGAGCAAAGTGAAAATGTTTTAGTAGTAACTCATGGAGGCATAATTAGAACAATTTTATGTTATGTACTTGGGGGAAACTTAGAAAACTTTTGGAAATTCAGCTCCAAGAATTGCGATATAAGTTTAATAAAGTATGAGTATGGAAATATTTTCATAGACAGTATTACTCATATGAAATAAGGGGTTGGAGATTTTGATTAAGTATTTTAACAATTTTTTGCTTATGCTTCAGTTTTTAACAAGAATTCCTGTAAATATAAATTTAGAATGTAAACAAGATAATTTTAAGAAGGCAGCCTTTTATCTGCCTATAATTGGATTAATAGTCGGTGGTATTGAATGGACAGCCTATTATATATTAAATATTTTTCTGCCAGCAAACATAAATGCAGTATTAGTTTTTATTATGTCTGTGCTAATTACAGGTGCCCTCCACATAGATGGATTAGGAGATACCTGCGATGGCTTTTATGCCTTTAAGGGCAAGGACAGAATAATTGAAATAATGAAAGATAGCAGAATAGGCAGCTATGCTTGTATTGCTATAGTTGTGGATATACTATTAAAAGTATCCTCGCTAACCTATATAATTGAAAATAAGCTAGGATTTATTATTATTTTGGCCCCTATAATTGGAAGGCTTTCTATAATATTTATTTCTTTAATAGGAAAGACTGCTAAAAGTACTGGCTCTGGTAATCTATTTATTGGGAATATGAGTAGAACAATAGTAATCTTTGCTGCTTTACTTTCTTTTGTAATTAGTATAATACTTATTGGTGTTACTAATTCTGCAATCATTTTTTTAATTTCCTTTATAGTTACTGTATTAGTAAATAAGTATAGTGAAAGCAAAATTAACGGTATTACTGGTGATCTTCTTGGTGCCAATAATGAATTAGTAGAAATCTTTGTACTTATTACATGTATAGCTGTAAATGTATTAAGCAAAAGATAATATAATGTTATATTATTAATATAACCGACTTAAATTTTATAATTATTTAACTGGAGAATAACAAATGAAACTAAGAAAAGTTAGAGACTTAAGTTTAGTTGATTTAGATAATAAAACAACCTTGGTAATTGCCTGTGACAGTTGTGGAGGCATTGGCATGAAGGAAGGAGATGCTTTAAAGGTTCCGCCTTTATTCGTTGGAAAATTTGCAGCCAGAGTACCTCTACTAGAAGTTTTAAGTACAGGAGCTGAGGTTATGGTTATTACTAACAATGTATGCAATGAGATGGAACCTACAGGTAAAGAAATGATTAGAGGTATTAGTGAAGAACTAGCTGAAGCTTATATTGATGATGCTGTGCTTACAGGAAGTACAGAAGAAAATTTTAAAACTATTTCTACTGCAGTGGGTGTTACAGTAATGGGATTAGTGCCTAATAATCTATTAAGGGTAAATACAGCTGCGGCGGGTTCTTATGTTATAAGCATAGGGCTTCCTAAAGTAGGAGATGAAATTAATTACCTTAAGGATGATGAAATTATTACATATTTACACTTAAAAACCTTGCTTGGTTTAAATTATGTATATGAAATTATACCAGTTGGTTCAAAAGGAATTGCTTATGAATGTGAGCAAATGGCTTTATATAACAATCTTAAATTTAATTTTGAAAAAAATCTTAATGTAAATATACAAAAATCCAGCGGACCTGCAACATGCGTAATAGCAGCTGTGAAAGCAGATTCTATTGGTGAAATTAATGAAATTGTACCAAATGTAAATATTATAGGAAGGCTGATGTAAATGCTTAAGAGTAAGGTAGCTCTCATAACAGGTGGCTCAAGAGGTATTGGAAGGAGCATAGCTATAGAACTAGTTAAAGCTGGTGCTGCTGTAGTTATAAGCTTTAGTAAGAACGAAGCAGAAGCTGAGGAAACTTTAAAGCTAATAAAAGAAATTGGAGGCTTTGGAAAGAGCGTTAAAGGAGATGTAAGTATATATAAGGATGCAGCTTATATGATTGATTTTACCATTAAGAGTTTTGGTAGTATTGATATACTGATAAATAACGCAGGAATTTCTCATGTAGGCTTATTTATGGATATGCAGGAAAGTGAGTGGAATAAGCTTTTTGATGTGGATTTAAAGGGAGTTATAAATTGCTCTCATTATGCACTGCAGCACATGGTAAGACAAGAAAGGGGAAATATAATTAACATTTCTTCAATATGGGGTAGTTCTGGTGCCTCCTGCGAAGCAATATATTCTGCAGCTAAAGGTGCCGTTAATAGCTTCACTAAGGCACTAGCAAAGGAAATGGCTCCTTCTAAAATCAGGGTGAATGCCATTGCACCAGGGGTAATAAATACTGAAATGAATAATTGGCTTACAATGGAAGAAAGAAAAGACTTAACACGTGAAATTCCTATGCAGCGCTTTGGAAGTCCGGAGGATATTGGTAAACTGGCAGTATTTCTAGCAAGTGATGATGCCAATTACATAACTGGCCAAATTATAACTGTAGATGGCGGCTTTATATAATAATTGATTTCTAAAAGAAGAAAATATAATCCACAGCAATATAATATATACATTGCTGTGGATTTTGTTTATTTTACATCTATAAACAAATTTACCTGTTTCTCAATACCATAATTTATAGAGGTTTTAAAGCAATAGCTGCTGCCTTCAAAATCAAAATCATTAAAATAAAGTTTTATATTCTGGTTGCTATTTTGTGAAACTAATATGTTACCTGAATCATTTATTGATGGATAAAAGGCTACATTATTTCCATTTTGTAAAGAGGCATTACTTAAATTCATGCTTATATCTTCGCTTGTTTTATTGCTTATACCTATATCCAATATAGAAGTACTGTTTAATAACTCTATGCTGTTTACAGTAATATTTATTTTAGAATTATCAATGGAAGCCTTGGGATCTAAGGTAAAAAGGAGGTGAAAGTTCTCAATATTAGGTTTAGACTTATCCTTATTTTTACCTTTACCTTTTCCATTACTATTATTGCCTTCGTTATTATCATTATTATCATTACTTTGAACATCATTAAGAGTAGTCGGACTATTTTTGTATAGAATTCCTCTAGTTATAATATCTTTATCTTGAACTGATTTAGTATTTTTTGTTCCATTATTAGACTCAGCTATGTTGGCTTTGTTACCAGCATTATTTGCTGAGGAGCTTTTAAGATTCTTGGTATTTAATAAAAAATAGGTAGTACTTAAAACTATAATTAAAAGCAAAATTCCAGCAAAAAGTATTGGAAGCTTCTTATTATGCTTAGTCTTAATTAATTGAGTTTCTAAAATGGTCTTGTCCTCTAAATTAGGAGGAGAAATATATTTAGTTTTTATGTAATCATCCATTAAAAGCATTTCCTTAAACTCAGCCATGGACTTAAAGCGATTTTCAGGTATTGCAGCAGTGGATTTATCTATAAGCTTAATTAACTTTACATCTTGGATTTCCCCCTTTTCAAAAAGAGTCTTAACATCTTCAGATGACTTCAATGTTTTTCCAGAAGCTAAGTAATAAAGGGTAGCTCCTAAGGAATAAATATCCGTTTGAATATTTGATTGAACGTTATATAGCTGTTCTGGAGCCATGTAGCCCTTAGAACCTAACAGCAAAGTATCCTTATCTTTATTCTCTTTGTAAGTCCTAGCAATTCCAAAGTCAACAAGTACAACTTTTCCATCCTCTTTAATCATAATGTTTGAAGGCTTTAAATCCCTATAAATTATAGGAGGAGTAAAGCTGTGAAGATACTCTAAAATATTACATAGCTGCAGTGCAATGGCTTTAACGCTTTCTGAAGCTAGTGACCCCTTTTCTTCAACTAAATCCATTAGATTCTTACCATCTATGTAGTCTTCAACCATGTATAAATTATCATTTTCATAGAATATGTCTATTATTCTTGGAATTCCAGGATGATTCAAATTTTTTAAAATGTTAGGCTCTGCTAAAAAGTCTATTTTATCCTTCCATTCACTTAGAACTTCCTTAATTGCCCAAAGATTACCTAAGCGATTATTTCTGCACAGATATACTACGCCCATACCGCCCTTTCCTAGAATATCTATTATCTCATATTTTCCATCCAGGATATAACCTGCATTTAGCATTGTAATCACCTCAAATATATTACAAAGTTCATATAAAAGTGTATAGTTAAAAAGAAATTTTATCTACAGGAAATTTATAGTATAAAAAGTTACAACTTATTCCACATTTGAATAATATAAATAATAAGGACTGGAATATAAATTTATATAGGGAATATTTTATTGTAAATGAAAATATAGAAATATTATAACATATTAAGAAAGGAGTTGGACTGTATTGGGACAAAGAAGAAAACCTGCGGTGATTTCAGATGTAAAAGTAGAAAGCCCTGGTCTAAATCTCACATATCCTAAAGTAAGTGAGCTAAAGCATAAAAGCGCTGAAGCCGGAATTAATAGATATATTAAGAAGGAAGTCCATAGAATACTAAAGGAAAATGGCTATGGAAGTGATGAAAATAAAAAATTTACTGGAGGATATTTAGTTAAGCTTAATAAAAGAGGAACTTTATGTATTATAATGGAAATTTTTATTCATATAAAGGGTGAAGCAAGGGGTACAACTATTAGAAGACCAATTAATGTAAGCTTGAAGGATTCTAGAGTCTATCACATTGATGACTTATTTTCTAGAAGGATTAAGAAATATAAATTTATAGGTATAATTAATGAATTTATTAAACAGCATATTAAAATGAAAAATATAAATCTTACAAAAGAATTTGAAGGGATTAAATCAGATCAAGACTACTATTTAACTGAGGACTCTCTGGTAATATTTTTTGAAATGGGTGAATATACAGCAGTTGAATTTGGATTTCCAGAGGTTACTATTGAGTTTTCAAGTATATTAGACATTGTAAATAATAAAGGACCTATTGGAAGATTGTTAAGAGATAATGATGATAGTATAAATGAAGAAACAGCAGACGAATAATTGTCTGCTGTTTAAAATTTAGAGTTTTCTATCATCAATATTATTAAGATAAGCTTCTATATTGCCAATAACTGAAGCAATGCAGCCATTTTCAAAAGGGGAAACTAAATCAGCAAGTTTAACTAGTTCTAAAAATGATGCACTTCCACCAGCCTTACATAGTCTTAAATAATCAGACCAAGCCTTTTCTCTATTTTCTGAGGCCTTATTAAAAAATTGGAAGGCACAAATTTGGGCTAAGGTGTAATCTATATAGTAAAAAGGTGATTCGAAAATATGTCCCTGCTGATGCCACCATCCGCCTTTTTCAAGGTATTCATTTGTTTCATAATCTCTATGAGGCAAATATTTCTTTTCAATTCTTCTCCAGGCTGCTTTTCTTTCCATAGGAGAAGCATCAGGATTTTCATAAACAAAATGCTGGAATTCGTCTACGGTAACACCATAGGGTATAAATAACAGGGCTTCAGATAGATGAAAATATTTATACTTATCTACCTCTTCCTTAAAGAATAAATTCATCCACGGATAGGTGAAAAACTCCATACTCATAGAATGAATTTCACAAGCTTCATAGGTAGGAAAGTTATATTCTGGAGTTTCATAATTTCTGCTGCTGTAAACTTGAAAGGCGTGACCAGCCTCATGAGTTAAAACATCAACATCACCAGAGGTTCCATTAAAGTTTGAGAAAATAAAGGGAGCTTTGTATTTGCTTATATAGGTGCAGTAGCCGCCTCCAGCCTTACCTTTTTTGCTTACGAGGTCCATTAAATTATTTTCTACCATGAAATCAAAGAATTCCTTAGTTTCAGGGGAAAGCTCACTATACATTTCCTTGCCTGAGTTTAATATGAATTCAGGATTACCATGAGGCTTAGCATTCCCACTATTAAAGCAGAATTTTTCATCATAATATTTTAAAGAATCAAGGCCTAGCCTTACTCTTTGTCTATCTCTAAGCTTTGTAGCTACAGGAACTATATAGTCTTCTACCTGCTTTCTAAAGTTAGCTACCATTTCAGCATTATAATCTGCCCTAAGCATGCGGGCATAGCCAAGCTCCACAAAATTTCTAAAACCAAGCTGCTTAGCTATTTTATGTCTAACTTTTACAAGCTTATCATATATGCTATCAAATTTTTCTTCATTATCTCTCATGAAGCTGTACTTAGCTTCACTTGCATTTTTTCTCATAGCTCTTTCTGTAGACTGCATAAAGGGGGATAGCTGGGATAAGTTTCTCTCCTCACCTTCAAACATGATTTTTGCAGAGGCTATAAGCTTTGTATATTCGCTGGAAAGCTTATTTTCAATTTGTAAATCTTCTATTATTTCAGGAGAAAATGTTTTAAGTGTCAGCTCAGCAATTGTAAAAAGCTGTTTTCCCCATTTATTTTCAAGCTCTTTTCTAAATTTAGAATTAATAAGAGCTCCGTAAAAATTTGATGTTAGACCTTGATACATTGGCATGGTTTCATCAAAATAATCCTGCTCTGCATCATAAAATTTATCAGTGGTATCAATAGTATGTCTTATACTTACGATTTGAGCCATTGAATCAAAATCACTTCTAAGCTTTGTTATTTTCTCCATTATAGAGTCCTGCTCTTGAAAGCTGCCTGCATTATTAAATGCCTTAAGAAGTGTGTTAAAATTCACATCAATTTTCTTTATATCCGGACGAATGTATTGATAATCATTAAATTTCACTTTAAGCACCTGCCTTTAAAAATAAATTATATTACAATTATATGTTTCTTAGGATAATTTTACAATATAGCCTTGGCTATAGCATAATTTTTATATTTGCATCCTATATTAAAATAGAGTAATTAAAGGTGGGAGAAAGTTTGGGATTTTTTAAAGTCAAAAACAAAAGGAGTTTATTAAGTCTTCTTATAATAATAGTATTTACAGAATCAGCTTTAATATTAAGCGCTTATTTAGCTATATTCAAAATTAATACCTACAGTAATCTAGTAAAGCCTGTATTTGCACCTCCTATGTGGGTATATGCCGTTATATGGCCATTTGTTTATCTTGTTATGGGGTATGCAGCCTATAGAATATGGATGCTTAGAAAGCAGGAAAAATATATAGGAAGAGCTGTAAGGCTATATTTTATTCAATTATTTTTAAACTTCATTTGGCTAATTATATTCTTGAGATTTAGATTGGTGGGACTTGCTTTTCTCATGCTTATGCTGGCAATTGTATTTGTGATGCTTACAACCTTTGAATTTTTCAGGCTAGACAAATTAGCTGGCTTAGTTATGATACCTTTTATAGCTTGGCTCTGCTATGCTGGAGTTTTAAATTTTTCCTTTTGGATGCTGAATAATATGTAAGATCATTTACTGAATGTTGTTGCTGTATAATAATTTTTCAGATATTTCCACTACAATTAAATGAAAATTTAATTATACAGCAGTTAGTTTAGATTTACTTAATTATTATTATTTATATGCTCTTTATTATACCTTAGATTATGGAAATTCAATGATTGTCATTCTTAAGCTACAATATTTCTTTTTCCGTTAATTGATTTATAATGATTTAGCTTTACTAAATAAAAATCAGATTTAGTAATATTATATAAGTCTTCATAAACTATGACTAGATCATAGCTATAATCTTGTGATATAAAATATTTCTGACATTTTATTAGATAATTTTTAGCTTTATTTAAGTTATTTACCATACAATATGTATGACCTATCATAAAATAAACACAATTTCTATACACATCGGTAAGTTTGCTAAATTCAATATTTGTATATAAGTCTAATATTTTTTCAAAATCACCAAGATTGAAATATACAGCCATTTCCTCAACTAAAAATTTGTTCATTAAAATCATGTTATAAATAAATTCAGCTTTACATATTCTTATTGTATTTAGTGCTTCAGAATATTGCTTAGAATACCTTAAAATATTTAAATAGTTGATATAACACCTTCCAACCTCTTCAGCATTTCCAGAATATTTCAACAAATAAATACTCTTGTATATATGTGCTCTTGCATTATCATATTTACTTATATTGTAATAAGCTTTGCCTAATGACCAATGAATATAAGGCATTACTGTAATATTTATGTTTTCTTTGCTTAAAGTGGTAAATTGTTCAAGCACTGAAATAGTTTTGTTAAATTCATCTAAGGAATTCAAAACATAACCAAGATTATTATTTATATAATAACTTATTGTTGAAGTTAATTGATTATACTCTAAAAGATATTTTTTAGCTAGATAAAGATATTGCTTTGCCTTTAAATAATTAGAGTTCTGTAACATTATTTTACTAATAGTATTTAGAGAAATAGAAAAGTTAATTACCTCTGCTTCTTGTATATTAGTTGAGCACTTTAGGTATTTATTTATATATTTTTTTAAAAGTTTAATTGAATTATTATAGAGGCCTAAGTTGTAATAAGACATACCTACATAAAAGTCTTTATAAGAATCTATAAGTCGTACATAGCTATTTGAACAAAATTCATATAATTTTATAATTGCATTATATCTGCAATTATGATACAAATTTGAAATTAGAGAATCATTAGAAACCAATGTGGAGCTATTTTTAGGTATAACATAATCAAAAGAATTAAAAAAATAATTTATAGGTATATTTAATTTTTTTGCTATATATTCTATTTGACTTATGCTAGGCACAATAATATTGTTTTCAATTTTACTTAATATAGTTCTGTCCATATAGTCTCCACAAAAGTCACTTTGTGTAAGTTTTGCTTTATGCCTTAGAGTCTTTATAATAATACCTATATTCTCAATCATATGTTCCTCCAATATTTTTTAATAGTTTAAGTTTATCAAAAAAAAGTCTGAATGTTAACATTTGTTAAGGATTTTTTGATACTATAAAATATTTGCATGCTTTGTTTAATTTATAATTAAAATAAATGTGCAATATATTCACAAATATTTACTTGATAAATACTAATGGTATTATCTTTATGATTTATAGATATTAAACAATATAAATTTACAAAAAGAGCTATAAATTGATATAAATACATAATTTAAAGGTTTATGGTGTACAAGCTGTATGATACATTTATATTAAGAAAATTAATAGGAGGAAAAATTATGAGAAAGATTTTATATTTAATTTTAAGTTTAATAATATTTGTTAATTTTGGAGTAAATTGTGTAGTACATACCAATAAAAACTATGTAGTGGATGAACCCCCACATATATTCATAATATCTAATAATAATATTTGTAGTTAAAGCTATATGAAACAATTCAATTAAAAGATTAGTTTAATAATTATATATTAAAGTTCATCAGAAACAATCAATATATTTTATAGGAAAACTTTCTTTCAAAAATACTAATGAGATCAGGCTATTCAATCGTGAATAGTGTAATAGTTTATTATTGGCGCCATTTAATAATAAATATTAAATATGAAGGAAGTGTTATAATGAAAAAAAGCAAAATAATTACGAGTCTAGTGATAATATCTCTTGTTTTATGCACGGCAATTCCTGTATTTGCATCAAGTACAATTTCAAGACAATCTATCTATCTACAATATTCTAATACTTCAGCTTCGAATTGCGATTCTTATGTTACAGCTGTTAATACTGGAACTATACATGAAGATCACCTGGTTAGTTATGCCTCTCCGCTTACATTTAAAGCTAATTTAGAATTTAGAACTGCATGGTATAAACCAAATGATGTAAGAGATACATCTTACACTGCTAATGGAGGGTGGAACCAATCGTCCTGTAATGCTGGAGAACAATATAGAACTTATGTATATGTAACAGGTTATGATGGTACTTATACCTATGAAGATACTAATTATACAAATTAATAGTTATTGATTTATTTAAATAGTGGCAATCTATCAATATAGTTTGCCACTATTTATAAGAAAGTTAGGTGAAAGACTTGAAAAAAATTAATGCGTTAATTAAATATGAATTCATTAACATTAGAAGAGGCCTATTAATATGGATTATGTTAATAATTTATGCTTTTGGAATTCAACAGGTCTTAAGCAGTATGTTTACTTTTGGACAACATTCTCTAACGTTAATTGGTCTAATTAAAGATTCATGGCTTCCAATAAATTTTATTATGATTCCATTTTTGCTTATAAGCCTTAAAGTAGGAGAAAGTGAAAATGAGATTTTTAAATCCATGGACATCTCACCTAAAGATATTATATTAAGTAAATTAGCTGTTATGTTAATAATTGAAGGAATTATACTTGCTGCTAATATAGTTTTAGTAACTGTAGTAGGGGCTATATGTAAAGCTTCTATGGGATACTTTTTTTATCAAAGTACAGGATTTATTATAAACACTATTCTTACTCTTGTTGTTTGTAATTTTTTAGGGCTATTTATAGGACAAGTCATAAGTAAAAATTTTGGAGATATAATTGGATATATTACTGTTATAATCTTGTTTTTACTTCTATGCAATTTTTATAAACTCTCAAACGTTATTTTACCTCTTTTTAATATAAGAACTTTTCCAGGAAGCTTTGAAGTTATTAGTTATGATACAAGTTATGAATATCATATTATTTTTTGGTTAATATTATCCTTTACTATTTTTATAACACCCTATGTTTACAAATATAGAAAAATTAAAAGAAACAGACATTTCTTATTTAAAATTAGTGCAATTATACTAGCCCTGATATTATGTGTAGGTCTAGGTATAAAAATAAACTCTATGAAACCTAATCTTTATACTATTGGAGCAAGAAGAGAATTTGAATCTGGAAAAAATGAGTTTGATACATTTTTTGGTAATGTTGATTGCGGTTATTATATTGATAAATATAATATGTCTTTAAAGTTTGATAATAAATTAAAAAATGATTGTAATATGGAAATAAGAATAAATAAGAACGGAATTAGATCAGTGGAGCTAGGTTTATATGAGAAGCTAAATATAACTGATATAGAAGTAGATGGAAAGAAACTAAATTTTAATAGAAATAAAAATAACTTTATTGCAAAACTCAGCAGAGAATATAATAATGGAGATATATTAAACATGAAGGTTGCTTATGAAGGTGAAATTAATACTATATGGCTGCAAGGGAAAAAAATTTTCTTTCAAAGAAATAACGTAATGTTTCTAGCAGATGTGTTTGAGTGGTATCCAAAACTCAATGACAGCTCTGAAAAAGAATATAAACTCAGAATTGATTACAGTGGAAAAAACAAATTATATTCTAATCTAAAAGAAAACAACAAGGATGGTATATATAATTTTACAGGAAAAGATAAAGAAATCTTTTTAATAAGCGGAAATATGACCGAGAGAAAATACAAGAACTTTATATTTATTGGAAATGAAGAATATGTAAAAAGCAATGAACAATGTGACAGAGTAATAAGTGATATAAAAAGGGAAAATCTAACTAATGTTGAAAAGGTAATATTTTCACCTATTATTCCAGGGGGAACAAAGATGGAAAAATACTATGATAAAGATTATCTTTATTCATTTGATTAATTAGTGAGGGGCAGCGGTTATGAATAATTTAAAAGTTACTAATTTGAAATATAAATATGGAAAGACAGAAGCTCTTAAGGGTATATCCTTTGAGGTTAATGAAGGTTTAATAGGAATTTTAGGACCCAATGGTGCAGGTAAAACTACTGCAATGAAGTTAATAACAACTCTATTTTCGCTGCAAGAAGGAGAAATATATTTAAACGACATGGAGTATACGAAGAATTTAAAAGAAGTAAGAAGAAGTCTAGGTTATCTTCCACAGGACTTTACTACTTATGGTAATTTAAAGGGCAGGGAGTTTTTAGAGATTATTGCAAGCTTAAAATTAGACTCTAACAAGAAAAAAATTAGCAGCCATGTTGATGAAATAGTAGAAAAGTTAAATATGAATGAGTATATAGATAGAAAGGTTAAAGAATACTCAGGGGGTATGAAGCAAAAGCTGGGTTTTGCACAAGTTCTAACTGGAGATCCTAACCTCATAGTTGTTGACGAGCCTACCGTAGGACTTGATCCAGAACAGAGAAATACTATTAGAGAACTTTTCCCTGTAATAAGCAAAAATAGGATTGTACTTGCCACCACTCATATAGTAGAAGATATTGAGTATTACTGCAGCTACTTATTAGTAATAAAGGATGGAAAATTAATATATAGTGGAACAAAAGAGAATTTTATAAAGGAAATTGAAGGCACGTTATGGGAAGCAGATATGGATGCCGAAACTTATATTAAAGTGAGGGAAAAAAATATAGTAATAACCACTTTGCAGAATAAGGATTACTTTCATATTAAATATATAAGTAATGAAGCCTTAACTAATAATTCTGTATGTGCCAAAGTTAATCTACAGGATGCATATATTGCTCATAGCAATAGGGCACAAAAGGTAAATAGCTATGATTAAGTTTCATTTAAGGATTCTTAATAATATGCTTCTTAATAATTTATTATATATAATCTGCATTTGTGTTTTAGGAGTAAATATTATAGTAAGGTTAAAGCCTGAAATTATTGTGGGAAATGCAAGTAATTACAGCAATAATTTTATAACAAAGATAGTGCCGGTTGCTTTATTTAAGTTTTGTGATGTATATTTGCTTATTTTATTTATAATATTAATTTTTTTCTATATAGGCACAGATTTTAAAAACAGCATGGAAGAAATAAGCCTAGCAATTGGAGGATGTAAATCCAATAAATTTATGTTTAGAAAACTGATCTCACTATTAGTTGTTTATACTGTTTTATATTTAATATCCTTTACTAATATTTACACTTTGTATATAAGTAAAGTTGGTGGAATGGGTAATCTTATATCCATTAAGGAAATAATATTATATTCTTTGGTAACAAATGTATTTATCATTTCACTAAGCTTATTCATTATATATATTTCACGGGATATAGCAGTAAGTACTTCTATAATAACTTCTTATTACCTAATTGAGGAGGCGCTATGGAGATGTAAGATAACACAGACAAAGGGTATCCTTGGACATATTTATCAATATAGTGATTATGGAAAAGGTGAAATTTTAAAAGTTAAGTTATTTTATGTTTTTATTTCCATTATACTGCTTATATTTACGTATAAAATTTCAGAAAGAAAAAAATTTGTACTTGATCTTTTTCAAAATAAAGGATGAAAATATATTTTAAAATATTGCAAATTAATGGTAAAATAGGGTTATTAAAAGAATTTTGGGGGTAATTCTTATGGTAACTTTTGAAGATGTTTTATCAGCACGAGAAAGGATAAATAAATTTATATATAAAACTCCTCTTGAATTATCTTATAGTTTAAGCAATGAACATACTAAGATATTTTTAAAACTTGAATCACAGCAAAGGTTAAAAAGCTTTAAAGTAAGGGGAGCTTTAAGCAAAATGACTTGGCTTTCAGAGGAGAGTAGAACAGAGGGTGTCATTGCAGTATCCTCCGGAAATCATGGTGCTGGAGTAAGCTTTGCTTCATATATGTTAGGAGGAATAAAAGCAAAAATATTTGTTCCTAAAACTACTCCAAAGGCAAAACTCACCAAGATAAAGTATTATGGTGCAGAAGTAATAGAGACTGGGGAAAACTATGATGAAGCTCATAAGGAAGCTGAGGAAGCAAGAAAAAAAGAAAAGCTTACCTTTATTGACCCTTGCTCAGATATTCAAGTTATAGCAGGGCAAGGCTCTATAGCATTTGAAATACTTGATGAAAATCCAGATATTGATGTAATAATTGCTCCAATAGGCGGGGGTGGTCTTATTACAGGTATAAGTGTTGCAGCAAAGCACTTAAAACCATCGATTGAGATAATTGGTGTACAAACTGCCGCTTGTCCAGCCATGGTTGCAGCTTTAAGAGATAAGCAATGTTACTTCGATTATAAAAGTGAGGAATCTATCTGTGATGCATTAGTTGGTGGAGTAGGTGAAATTCCCTATGAAATGGCAGCTAAATGCATTGATGACATAATTGTAGTAAATGAAGAAACAATTAGAAAAGCAATTGTTCAGCTTATTGAAAAGGATAAGGTAATAGCCGAACCAGCGGGGGCTGCATCAGTAGCAGCAATCATTGAAAACATGGAAAGATTTAAAGGGAAAAATGTAGCTGTAGTAGTATCAGGTGGCAATTTAGATGAAAGGCTTATGTATGAGCTTCTAGGCTATAAATATAATTAATATTAAATAGAACAAACAAAAAATATGTCGTTTTATGTCTATTTAACACTTGACTAAGCTAAAGTATTGATGCATAATAATACATGTCAGTGAAAAGTTAATAACAAGGGTAGAGGCGCGAGGCTTAATAGTACTTCTGTGGAGGCAAGCACAGAGAAACAGCAGGAAAGGAAGCATCGCCGAAGCATACAGCTTATGCTTTAAAGCTGTATAGCTGGTTCTGTATATAATATGTACAAAACTGTCACAATTATATTGTGGAGAGCTATCATTCATGGGAATAAAAGTATGTGTTTTTTGCGTGTTTTAAGGCCTTGAGTGTTTTGCTCAAGGTCTTTTGTATGCTTATCCTAAACTTGTACAAGCTATTCTGGCAAAACTTTAAACTTTATTGGAGGCTAAACAATATGGAACAAAACACAAAGTTAAAGAAGGAATTAGGATTAGTAATAGCTACCGCGCTTGTTGCAGGAAATATTATGGGCTCAGGTATATTTATGCTTCCTGCCACCTTAGCATCAACCTCTGGACCAGGGGCAACCATTTTAGCATGGATTATAACTGGTTTAGGCTCAATCTTTTTAGCACTTTCCTTTGCAAGGTTAAGCAGAAAAATACATAAGACTGGTGGGCCTTATGAATATTCTAAATTAGCCTTCGGTGATTTCATGGGCTTCATAAATGCTTGGCTTTATTGGAATGGCTCATGGATAGGTAATGCTGCAGTATTAATTGCTGTAACCAGCTATGCTGGAACCTTATATCCCACTATAGGAAGCAATCATTTAGCTTCATTTCTATTTGCAAGTTTAATACTTTGGATATTTACATTAATCAATGTTATAGGGGTAAAACTAGCAGGTAAGGTTCAGACTACTATAACTATATTTGAAATTGGATTATTTTTATTTTTTATAATATCAGCTGCGCTTCACTTTAAAATAGGTAATCTTACTCCTGCATTTCCAAGTGGAAAGGGAATTAGTACATTGCCAGCCGCTGCAACGGCTACTCTTTGGGCTTTTATAGGCTTTGAAAGTTCATCCATAGCTGCTGGGGAAATCAAAAATCCTGAGAAGAACGTAGCTAGGAGTACAATAATTGGAATTTCTATAGCAGTGGTGATGTATATGGCAATTAATATATTTGCAATGGGTGCCATGCCACAATCTGCTTTAGCTAAAAGCAGTGCACCAATAGCAGAAATTTTGTCTCAATATTTTGGCAATGGAATAATTAAACTCATAACTGTTGGTGTTGTTATTTCTATATTAGGAACTACAATAGGGTGGCTGCTTTCTACAGCTAGAATAGCATATGCTGCAGGCAAAGATGGAATGTTTCCAAGCTTTTTTGCAAAGATAAGTAAAAATGGAACACCAAAGGTTTCTTTAATTGTTAGTGCAGTATTAGTAAATATACTTTTAGCTATGAATTATCAAAAGAGTTTAACAGCTGCTTTTAACTTTGTTATATTACTTGCTACATTATCATATCTGCCTGTTTATGCATTTACTGCTGCAGCCGATATGATGCTTATAGTTAAGAGAGAAAAGAACTTTAATTTTTTAAGTTTTGTAAAAAGTGCTTTTGTACCATTAGTTGGTTTTATATATGCTTGTTGGACAATTTATGGTTCAGGAGCAGAAACAGTAATGTATGGATTCTTACTTATGTTAGCTGGCATTCCTTTCTATGTATATATGGCCTTTAAAAATAAAGAAAAAATAAACAGTATAAGAAGCTATGAAAATGCAGCTTAAACATAAAGCAGGAGTTATTTTAAACTCCTGCTTTAAAATTATGTTAATTCATTAGCCATTGCAGTTACATCAGTTTTAAGTTTTTGAACATCTGCATCTGGAGCATCCTTAGTGGTATACCATCCCTTTTGTTTCATTGCATCAAAAACCTTATATTGTGTATCTTGAACATTTCTGAAATTATTTACTAAGGTATTTCTAAGATTTTCACAGGAAGACTCAGTAATTCCAGTACTATAAGCACTGACAACTTGTTTCTCAGTTGCTAGTAAATCATGCATTAAATCCTTTTCGCTTAATTTATTATTCATAAATTTATTCCTCCATATTAACGTTTTTCATTTTAAAAGTTATTGAAAAATAATTATTGATGTGAATCTAAATATGTTTTCAAACTGTCAAAGTTCTGTTTGTGAATTCTGCTTGCTTGAGTGCATAAATTCTTAAGTGATTGATCCGTACACATTTCTGCGTATTCATTGCATTTTTTAGTAAGTAGAGCTTCATAACCGATTTGATCTTGTATTACCTTTAAGTTATTGCTTTCAATTTGCTTATTTTGATTATTAGTTGCTGCTGTATTAGTCATTAATATTTCCTCCTTTATTTATCTTAAGGCAAATTCATGCCGACAATATTATTATTTGCATATAAAACTTAATTATGTAGAAAAATTAATAAAAGTGCTTAGCTTTAACCAAGGGTTAATGTCTTATAAGGTATTTGAAGTATAAAAATTATGAAATTATAAGGTATATTATACTGTTTTAAATAGTCATAGAAACTTAATGACTTGTTTAGAATTATTTAATACTTGTCCTACATATAATATGTTATAATAATTTCATCAATTATATATTTGAAAGCATTATTTCTATATTACTAAATAATTGCAGTAAAATATCTATAGGAGAGTGTAGTTAAATGTTTTTTATAAATAGAGGTAATTCTAGCTTTTTAATATTAGCGTTAGTTATTTTGGTTTTCTTAGTTTTAATTAATTTTCTGCCATATATTTTATTAATTGGCGGTATAATGTGGATTGCTAACTATGTTTACAAGAAGTTTAAAAATAGGAATCTAAGAAAAGACCCTAAGGTAGATGTGAAAAATGGCAGTTTTGACACAAGCAAGAATGATGAGTTTAAGACTGCAAATGTAATAGATGTAGAATATACTGAAGTGAAATAATGTTTAAAAGGATAGCCATAAAGGCTATCCTTTTTTGCTGCGCATTTTATATTAGAATATAAGTTATGCATTAAATTAATAAATATATAATTAAAAAAGAAAAGGTCACACTAAGAATTATAAATTCTATTGTGACCTTTAATTATTTTAATTACTTTTTAGCTTCTATATTGTTTGGCTTAATATTATTTAATATCTCTTTCCTTATTTTTTGTGACTCTGGAGAAAGCTCAGCTTCTTGATTGTTAGTTAAAGATAGTTTTTCGCTTAATAAAAGTGTTACTAGGCTTTCAAAGGCATTAGGTACACCCTTACCATCTTCTCCAGCTGCAGAAGTTATTATAGTCTTTGGAACTATATCTACCTTTGAGGTTTTAATAGCATCTGCAAAATTATTCATTACATCCTGAACAATCTTAAATTGTGAGCCACCATAAGCATTTACTTGTTCCCTTGCTGCTATAGCCTTAGAAATACCCACTCTAGCTTCTCTATCTGCATCAGCCTCACCAACGCTCTTAATTTTGAAAGCTTCTGCCTCACCGGTCTGCTTTAAGGTATAAGCTTGAGCTTCAGCTTGTTGTTTAACTCTGTAAGCCTCAGCCTCAGCCTGTTGTTTAACCTTATAGGCATCCGCTTCAGATAATCTTTGAATCTTTTCAGCATCTTGCCTTGATTTCATAAGATCTGCCTTACCTTGGTTCTCTTGAATTCTAATATTAATATCAGACTCAGTAAGAGAAGTCTGCTGCTTTGCTATGGCTTCAGCTTCTTTTAATTCCTTTTCCTTTTCTGCAGCCTTTTGTTGGTTTGCATAAGTTTCAAGCTGCTCCTTTGCTATTTGTCTTGAACGAAGCTGAGTTAGAATTTGTTCGATGTTGGTATCTGTCTTTGAACTGGTTGGAGTGCCTATGAGCACTTCCTCAAGCTCTAGGTTATAATGAGAGAATTTTGCTTTCATTTCAACTGAAGATTGATTTTGTATTTCATTTCTTTGCTGAATAAGCTCAATAAGTGTCTTTGTTTGACCAATATTTTTAAAATATGCAGAAACCATTGGGTCAAGTGTCTGGTCAACAAGCATCTTAATATCACCAAATCTTTGAATAACCATAGGAGCCTTTTTATAGTCAATGTGAAATACAACTGAAAGTGGTAATGATGGTTCAAATGCATCCTTTGTAATTAGGTTAACTTCCTTAAGGTTTTCATCATATCTATGATTTCCACTTTGATTACTTATCCATTTAAGGATTACATTTGTGGTAGGGACTTGAATAATGCTTCCTGCATAGGTGTTAAATGCGTATTTACCAGGCATTAATGGATCACTCCATACACCTCTGTAGCCCTTTTGAACTAACTCTCCATGCTTATAGTCATCTCCTGAACTATCTGTACCCTTAGCCCCTGTGTAAGAAACAACTACTCCAACATATCCTACTGGAATAACAGTCTTTTTAATAAATTCAACAGTAGCAAAAAGCCTGTTTATAAAGTAGGTACCATCAGCTAGTACTTGATATTGTCGACCTCTATAACCACCAGCTCTTAAGAATTTTTCTGGGTCTTGGAAGTTATTATGGTAATTTTCATCTGAATGTTCATCACCAACTGTAGGTGAAATAATGTTATCCTTACCGAGGGAAGGACCATCGTGAACAGTAACTATACCAACTAAGTCTGTTTCACCTTGAATAACTATTGGTTCAAAGCCATTTCGTTCTCTTATTTTCTGGGCCATTTCCATAATTGCCCTTTGTTCCGCATCATTGCCCATTGGAAGGTAATAGGTTTTGTTTTCTGTAATTATTATAAATTGTGCAAGGTTAAAGGCATAGGTACCTTCACGGATTATACCTCTTTGAGGACCCTTTTGACCTCCATTTTCAATAAAGGCCGTAACATTTTGGAAGTTGTTACATTCAGGTACAAGCTTACCTAAAGTCTGAATAGGCTCTAGTGGCTTGCCATCCCTTGCAAATACATAGGCAATTTTACCTTGAGGTATAGTAACTAAAGGAACTTTGTGAACTTTATAAATAAGCGGACTTAAAAAATGGATACCACCTCTGACTACTACTGGTTGATAACCAGCTTCGCCCTTTAAAGCGATGATCTGCTCCTTTAAGGACCCCTTACTTGACCACCATTTCTCAATAATAGCAACCTTATCATTTGGGATGATTTTAATACCAACCACCCAAAGTATAATAAGAAAAGCTATAATTATTATGCCAATCCTAATGAGCAAGGCTATTAATTCTGGACTTAAACTCATAGTTTTTACCCCCATCCATATTTTATTTTAATATTCATTGTACATTTATTATTATATAATATGGTATTTAATAACTCAATAACCGTTTTAGATTAAGATTTGATATGCTGGTTAGATTTTATTATAACTTACTAATTTATCGCAGATTATCATAAAATTGCTTCATAAATCGCAAGGGGGTAAAATCAAAAATGTGATTAAAAGCTGATGCTTTTAATCACATTTCTTTATGCTATTCCATTTTCGTTGAAGAAGGACTTATAGGACATATCTGTTTTTAAAATATGTCCTACAATCCAATCGAGGATAAAGGCAAGTATATTTGTCATAACAAGTTTTTGCTTGGTTTCTGCATCTATTTTTTCTAGTCTTAAAATTTCATTAATAAAGTTTTCATGTTCTTTTTTATGATTTGAAAAGTCAGCATAGTTAATTTTCATCATAAGCTTTTCTTCATAATCAAAGTGATATAGTGTATAGTTTTTTAATTCAATAAAAGTATTCATTATTTCATCATAATGATCATATCCGTCGTTTACCGCTAAAATAGAAGAAACTTTTTCTGCTAAATAAAATAGTTGTCTGTGCTGATTATCAATTTCAGCTACGTTTACACTAAACTTATCATTCCATTTTATCATGAAACCACCCCCAATTTATTACATAATTATACCATAAGAGTACAGCAATATAACGTAATATGTAGAAGGATTAAAAGAAATTTCATATCATGTCATATTTTCAAGTGAATTCATAATGATTTTACTGTAAATGATATTAACTTAATTGTAAGAAAAAAAGCACAACCATTTCGTTGTGCATTTTTTAATGTTTTGATCTATTTAATTTTGATCATTGTTATTACCGTTATGCTTATTGTCATTTTGGTTATTCTTGTTACTTGAATTAGAGTTGGAAACTTCTTTTGAATTAATATTTTTATTCTTATTTTTATTACTATTACCGTTATTATTGTTATTATTGTTATTATTTTGTTTGTTTGTATCACGGTCTTTATTATTACCATTTCCATTTTGATTGTTTTCAGTTTCCTTGAATTTTGGTTTCTTCTGATCTGAATTTTGGGATTTATCATTTGTTTTATTAATACTGCTTGTGGTAATGTTTAGTTTTATGTTATCAGACTTTGCTTTTTCCTCAAATTGTGAAATATTAAAATCATTAATAGACCTGCTGCTATCAATGTCTATATTTACTGTATTAGCATTATTGCTTTTATCTCCATTGATAAAGTTGTCTTTTTTAGCTTGAAGAACTAAAGTGTTAAGTCCATCATTTAAAGATTTATTTTGTACCTTAAGTTCTGAAAGTACCTTTTTTCCATCCTCGTTTAAGGGAGTTGCCTTAATTATTCTATTCCATCTATTTAGGTCTAATTTAATTGAAGGATTTATATCTACGACTACAGAAGCTACTGGAGTATAATAGGCGTAAGCTGTGCTGCTGCACAAAACTATAAATGTAAGTGTAGCGGCGGTAATTGCATATTTATAGAAGGGGATATCCTTAACTATCTGGCCAGTATAAACTTCCCCAACTTTTGGAGGGGTTTTACTAATCTTAAGTTTTAAAAACTCCCCTGAGCTTGTCATAACACAAGCATGATTTTTATTAAGCTGCATAACGATACCTGTATTGCTACTCATTTCTTTCACCTACCTTTATATTTAAATAGGACTTTATGTAAGGATAATCATTACTGGAGAGTATTAGGATTAGAATTAAAATATATCTTCTCCACTTTTCAATAAGCTTTCTATTACTACCTGTAAGAAGTATTATTTCTTTAACGGGCAGAAGCTTCTTATTCTTAATATAGTCTAAAATATGCTGTTCATTAACACATTTAAAAGCTATATTAAGTAGAGAATCTCTCGTATCTTTATGTGATGGAGAAGATTTTATTAAAGTACTAAAATCAAGCTTATATTCAGTTAGCTCCTTAGAGAATAAAGTTATTTCTTCGGATCTTCTCATATTTTCAGAATCTATATTATATTGAGTCATAGAGTTTTTATTATCTATAAAATCTTTAGTCTCATCATCTTCGTCAAAAACAACATAGGGAACCTTACTTGCCTTTCTAAAGTAATCAATTAATGCATTTTTAATAAGTACCTTGGCATAACTATAAAAGTTTCCCTTATTTTCATCATAGGTATTACAGGCGTTGTTAAAGGCTATTAGAGAGATAGAGAGTTCATCATCATTTTCAAAATACAGCTTTCTCTTACATATATTGTAGGTAGTATTATATATGAAAGCTTTACTCTGGGCTATAAATTCATCTCTGTTATTTTGAGATAGCTGCACTAATTCCATTAAATCACCTCTCTCTGAAACATATACGTATAATTGTTTATATTTAATAGGGTATCACATAAATTGTTATTTGAAAATTGTTAATGATTTCTACATAGAAGGTAATGAAATTTAATAAAGAAGGATGAAATTACAGAAGATTTAGTTTTCACAATTTTTGAAAATATTTCTTGACACATTTTAAAATTTATAATAATATATATATGTAAGCTGTTATTAAGCTTAAAATTGGTGTTTATTTATTAAATGAATGTGAATTTGAATGTGCAAAACCAAGAGCCCATCTGGAAACAGATGGGCTTTTAGTACACTTTAAATATTATATCTATATAATAGAAATTCAGAATAAAAGTGAGTTTATATATAAGATAAAAGCAGTTTTCATTGCTTTCTTTTTTTATTAACAAGAATTTAATTTAACCTTTTGTATAATACTTTTAAAAATAGTAAAAATATGGTACAATATGAGTACTGTTATTAAATAACTATTAAAATAAAGAAAATATAGAATATTCGGTAATATATTTTTTATGAAAAATTATTATGGTTTTGAGGGAAGTAAATAAAATGAGAAATATTTTAATTGTTGAGGAAGGTAGACAAGCTTCTGGGGAAAAACTTCTTGGTGAGATAAAAAAGATAATAAATTGCCCTATAGGTGGCTATTGTATTCATATTAAAAGGGATGAAGAAAATAATAAAATTAGAGAGTTTGATTTAGTATCCCTATACAGTAACGAAAAAGGGAACATTTTTTACAAAACAAATGATGCTGCAGGTACAGCTAAGTTTAATATAGAGGTTTTTAACACTAAGGGAGTGGAATTTTTACAAGAAAGTTTAAATCATGGAGAAGTATTGATTTTTAATGAAATCGGTTATTTGGAATCAAAGGCAGAAAAGTTTACAAGGGAAGTAATCAAGGCATTAAATAGTGAAAAGGTAGTTATTGCACTGCTTAAAAAAGTGAACTGCGATTATATCAATTATATAGCTGCAAGAAAAGATGTAAACATTTTTAATGTTTCAGAAGATAATAAGATTTATGCAAAGGAAGGTATAATTAAATTATTAAAAGAATGGGAAATACCAATTAAAAATAATGCTTAACATTTAATAAAGAATGAGGTGCTGCTAAAATTGTTGGAAAATGATAAAGCTCTTTTAAAGGAAATAATTAAATTAAAGCCAGTGCTTTGGGAAAATAGTAAATTGATAAAGTCTGAAGAAGCTTTAAAAAATATTGATGTAAGTATAGAAGAGATATATGAGGCAGAGGCAAGATTAGAAAGGTTTGCTACCTTAATAAGAAGATTTTTCCCTGAGACTGAAGATGGAATAATTGAGTCACCGCTTATGAAGATAGAAGGTATGAAAGAGAGTTCAGAGAAATGCTATAATTCTAATATTAATGGTGAATTATATTTAAAGTGCGACAGCCATTTAAAGGTTGCGGGCTCTGTAAAAGCTAGAGGAGGAATATATGAGGTTTTAAAATATGCAGAAACCTTATGCCTTACAAATAGAATGATAACAAAAGAATGTGATTATTCTATAATGGCAGAGAAAAGCTTCAAAGATTTTTTTTCTAAATATACTATAGCAGTAGGATCTACAGGTAATCTTGGCTTGAGCATTGGAATCATGTCTAGAGCCTTAGGCTTTAACACAGTAATTCATATGTCAAAGGATGCTAAGGAATGGAAGAAAAAGCTTCTTAGAGAAAAAGGTGCAGCAGTTATTGAATATGAAGAGGATTATTCCAAGGCAGTAGAAGAAGGAAGAAAACAGTGCAGCAAGGATCCTAATGCTTACTTCATAGATGATGAAAATTCCAAGGACTTATTTTACGGCTATACAACTGCTGCCTTAAGACTTAAGAAGCAGCTAGATGAGCAGAGCATTAATGTAGATAATAAGCACCAATTATATGTTTATCTTCCCTGTGGTGTAGGTGGTGCACCAGGAGGAATAACTTACGGTCTAAAAGCATTTTTTGGAGATAATGTTCACTGCTATTTTGTAGAGCCTACCCATTCGCCTTGTATGTTGTTAGGCTTAATGACTGAAAAATTTAGTAAGCTCCATGTAAGGGATTTTGGAATTGACAATATTACTGATGCTGATGGACTTGCAGTAGGGTCACCTTCAGAGCTTATTTCAAATATTGTTAAAGAATTAATTGATGGAGAATTTACCATAGAAGATGATGAACTTTATAAACTTTTGGCCTTACTTAAGGATAGTGAGGGAATAAAAATTGAACCTTCTGCAGCAGCAGGACTTTTAGGGCCTTTGCTAGTAAAGGCTAAAGATACCTCCACCCATATAGCCTGGGCAACAGGGGGATTATTTTTGCCGGATGATATATATCTAAAATTTTGTAATAAAGGTAAGAGTCTCCTTAATAAGAAATCCTAGTGTTCCTTATAAATAAAATACTTTTATGTCTTATATAAATATATTATAATTAATTTAAAACTTAGGATAAGTGGGGGGGAATTTTATGTATCATTTAAAAAACTATATGGAGATTTTAGTAGATGAAATATTACCAGGTATGTTAGTAAATGAAGAAGAAATATGCAAATGTGACAGATGCATACTTGACATAAAAGCTATAGCCTTAAATAGACTTACTCCAAAATATATAGTAAGTGACATTGGAGAAATATACAGAAGATATGACGATATAAGTAAGCAATTAGAAATTGATGTAATAGAAGCTATTATGAGATCTATTGAGCTTGTAAAGAAATTCCCAAGACATGATTAAATGGTGTAGAAGGAGTTTAATAAAACATCATTTATAAAAATTATTTTAAAACATTTTATTAGATTTTAAAAAAGAAGAGCCGTCTTTTAATACATCTCAAAGGTTATAATATTCTTACCTTTTGGATGAACTTAAAAGAGGCTCTTTTTTTAAACGCTGATTTTCAAATAATGATATTGTTTTACAGGCCAGGAAGTCCTGTATGGTATGTTTAATGCTTCAAAGGAATGATGAGAGACTAGGGGCATCCCTTCAGAAAAACCTGTAACAATTGTAGAATGAAAGATCATTCCATTATTATCTTCAAAAAAAATCACATCTCCAAGTTCCAACTGAGAGGGACTTTGTACTTCTAGTCCCTTAGGTCCGGCATAATTATTAGCCTTACCGATTTTTAAATACCAGTAGAGAGAATGGGCTACAGCCCATGAAACTGACCAGGTATGGTTTTTTGTATTTGTACTACCATTTCTATTGTACCACCAAGAGTGATTTGGCATGTAAGTCATAGGTGCGCCGCCAGCCCTTAGACATTGGGAGATAAAGTTAGCACAGTCTCCGCTTGTATCATTAATAAGTGGAAAATATCTATAATTTGGATTAGGACTTAATGCATAGGTTTGGGCATAGTTAACGGCATTTTCTCTTGAATACTTATTTTGCCTTAATTGATTGTATGAATTTACCACTTTATCACCTTACAAAGATTTATAATATTTATTTTATGTAATAAATGCAAATTTGAACTCTAAAATTTAGTAAAATATTAAAACCTGTAATATATGTTACGGATTTAAATAATAAACTTTGATAATATATTACCTGTAGTCAGAAAGAATAAGCGAAATGCTTAATTAAAAATAACAAGTAAAAATATTTTATTATATTATATGGAGGTTTTATTAATGAGTATGTTTTGTTATCAATGCCAAGAAACTGCTGGTGGAAAAGGATGTACACTTAGGGGTGTTTGTGGTAAGACTTCAGATTTAGCAAATCTTCAAGACTTATTAATCTATGTTTTAAAGGGAATTTCAGTAGCTAATGTAAAAGCAAGAGAGCTTGGGGTTAACACTAAAGAAACTGATAAATTTGTATTTAATGGTTTATTTATGACTATAACTAATGCTAATTGGGACAAAGCTAGATTCTATGATGAAATAAAGGCAGGTCTTAAATTAAGAGACGAAATCAAAGCTGCTGTAGCAAATGCAAGTGGAGTTATTAAAAGTAATTATGAAGGATTAACATGGACAGGCTTATCAGAAGCTGAACTTGATGCAAAGGCTGAATCAGGAGACGTAAGTATTCTTCAAACAAAGGATGAGGATATAAGATCTTTAAGAGAATTATTAACTTATGGAATAAAGGGAATGGCTGCTTATGTAGAGCACGCATTTAACTTAGGCTATACTGATGATACCGTATTTGAATTTATGGAAAAGGGCTTAGCAGCTGCAACAGATGATAAATTAGGTGTTAATGAATATGTTTCATTAGTTTTAGAGTGTGGAAAATATGGTGTTGATGCCATGGCATTACTCGATAAAGCAAACACAACTACCTATGGTAATCCTGAAATAACAAAGGTTAATATTGGAGTTAGAAACAATCCAGCAATACTTATAAGTGGTCATGATCTAAGAGATATGGAACAATTATTAGCTCAAACAGAAGGAACAGGAGTAGATGTATATACTCATTCTGAAATGCTTCCAGCTAACTACTATCCTGCATTTAAGAAATACTCACATTTTGTAGGTAATTATGGAAATGCTTGGTGGTTACAGGATAAAGAATTTGAAAGCTTTAATGGAGTAATACTTATGACTACTAATTGCATAGTTCCTCCAAAGGCTTCTTATAAAGATAGAATGTTCACAACTGGTGCTACAGGAATAACAGGCGTTAAGCACATAGATAAAAAAGCAGATGGTATTAAAGATTTTTCAGAGCTAATTGCACTTGCAAAAACACTTCCAGCTCCTACAGAAATAGAAAAGGGAGAAATTGTTGGTGGGTTTGCACATGCTCAAGTTCTTGCACTTGCTAATCAAGTTGTAGAGGCAGTTAAGACTGGTGCTATTAAGAGATTCTTTGTAATGGCTGGCTGTGATGGAAGAATGAAGAGTAGAGATTACTATACTGAGTTTGCTGAAAAACTTCCAAAGGATACAGTAATTCTAACAGCTGGTTGTGCTAAATATAGATATAATAAGCTAAATCTAGGAGATATTAATGGAATTCCTAGAGTATTAGATGCAGGACAATGTAACGATTCTTATTCTCTTGCAGTAATTGCATTAAAATTAAAAGAAGTATTTGGGCTTGATAGTGTTAATGAACTGCCAATTTCTTATAACATTGCTTGGTACGAGCAAAAGGCAGTAATAGTATTACTTGCTCTACTATACTTAGGAGTAAAGAATATACATTTAGGACCAACACTACCTGGCTTCTTATCATCAAATGTTACAAAGGTTCTTGTAGAGAACTTTGGAATTGGTGGAGTAACAAATGCTGATGATGATATGAAAATGTTCATGGGTGCATAATTCAAATTAATTTATAATAGCTTAAAATAGGAATACTTGAAATTACTAATTTAAGCTTAGGAGGCTGAAGGAACTATTAATTCCTTCAGCCTCCTAAGTTTTTTGCTAGTAATTTAGCTAAAAATTTTGTTTAGCAATTAATGAAGATTTAATTAAATTTTAATAATTAAATTTTAAAATATGCACATAATAAAACGGTAAATTATTCTAAACTCTAGGAGGTATTATTATGAAGTTTAAAAAAATAGCAGCATTATCTATAGTTTTATCTTTAAGTTCAAGTGCTGCTGTACATGCTGAAGCCTTATTGCCTTTTGGAAATAAGGCAGATACATCAGAAAAAAATGTAGAAGATGGTCATAAGCATCATATGGGCAAGGGCCATTCTGGTATATTTGAAGCAGCTAAACAAATGGGTATAAGTCAAAACGATCTAAAAGAAGCAAAAAAGAATGGAAAGAATTTTTTTGAACTGGCAAAGAAAAAGGGATACTCAGAAAAAGAAGCTAGAGATTTCATTATTAAAACAAAAAGGGAAATGGTTCTAAAAGCTGTTTCTGAAGGAAAAATAACAAAAGAAAAAGGGGATGAAATTATTAAAAAAAGTGAGGATAAAATCTCAAAGTGGGACGGAACCTTTAGATCACATAAAGAGCAGAAGGAGCCTCAAATACAAAAAAGTACAGCTTAACGGTTAATTAGTTTATAATAAAGAAAGCTATAAAAAAGCTTCCCAGTAAATAAATATATTCACTGGGAAGTTTTCCTTCAAATTTATTTAATTTTGGGGTTAGGGAGATATCTTTGGGGGGATGTTAAGTATCTTCTTGAAATTATTATTACATATAAATATTTGGTTGTCAATAATAAAATATATCAAATAATATTAATTATTATATAGTTTACAATTTGTTAATATTTAATAGAATGTTCTAATAAACTTTAGAAAACAGTATAGAAAAATAAAATTAGTATTGAAATATGTATAAATATTTTTTATTAGACATAATTTTAAAAAAGTGTTATTATATTTAAGGCAATTAAATTATGGCTCCTTGGTCAAGCGGTTAAGACACCACCCTCTCAAGGTGGTATCAGGGGTTCGATTCCCCTAGGAGTCACCAAGTCAAAAACACCAACGTTCTCAAGAGATTAAACGTTGGTGTTTTTATTTATTCCCACACTTTTCCCACATTATAATATAGCTCAGTCATTCATAAATTTATTTTTATTTGAATAACCTATTAATAGTTAATTATTTATCGGAGGTTATGAATGGGGTACTATGTTAAAGTAGAACCTAATGTGAAAATTTATGTTGAGGATCTTAACCCTGAGAGCAAAAAGACAATCTTGTTCCTACACGGTTGGCCTGGAAGCCATAAACTGTTTGAATATCAATTCGATCAACTTCCAAAGAAGGGATATAGATGCATCGGAATAGATACAAGAGGATTTGGAAATTCTGATAAGCCCTGGACTGGCTATGGATATGATAGATTATCAGATGATGTTCGGTGTGTGGTAGAAGCACTTGCATTACATGACTTTACTCTCGCAGGACATTCAACAGGGGGAGCAATGGCTGTTCGATACATGTCCCGACATAAAGGACATGGTGTATCTAAGCTTGTTCTTATTGATGCAGCAGCTCCTACTGTTATTAAACGTCAAAATTTCCCATATGGTTTAGAAAAAGAAGATGTAATCAAAATTATTCAGGGAACATATAATGATCGTCCAAAAATGCTGAGAGATTTTGGTGACACATTTTTCTTTCAGTATATAACTGAAGCATTCTCTGATTGGTTTTTCCAATTAGGATTACAGGCGGCAGGATGGGCAACTGCTGCTATTGCAAATACTTGGATAAATGAAGTACTGTTTTCTGATTTAGAAACTATAAATGTTCCAACTTTAATTATTCATGGTATTCATGATAAGATTATTCCATTTGAGCTTGGTGAAGTACAAAATCAAGGTATTAAAAATTCAAAACTGATACCATTTAATTACAGCGGTCATGCGACATTCTATGACCAGCGTGACAAATTTAACGAAGAAATAGTCAAATTTATTGAAGAATAAATTATTCAATAGAGTATTTAATGAAATATTGAAAGTTAATAATGGATTTTGAATACCGTATTATTCTGAAATGAGTACTACGGTATTCTTATTAAAAATTATTTTAACTTCATGATGTATTTATCTAATTTTCAATAAATATAGTTACAGAATATACCTGTCTAGTATAATGTATACATTGACTTGAGGCTCGTTTACATATAAAATCAAATTCTGTATATATCTTTTATAAAACTTGGGGCACAAAATTAAAAAAGGATGGTTTAAACATGCAATTAAAAAAATCAATCAGCAGTGAGTCAAATGTTCCTAAGCAATTAAAGAAAGAAATAGGACTTTTAGAGGCTATTACAGTTGTAATTGGAGTAGTAATAGGATCAGGTATATTTTTTAAGGCATCTTCAGTATATAAAAGTGCAGGAACACCAACTTTAGGAATTTTAGCTTGGATTATTGGCGGATTAATTACTATGGCTTCAGCTCTAACTGTAACAGAAATAGCAACAGCCATACCAGAGACTGGTGGAATGTTTGCTTATTTAAAGGAGTTATACGGAGAAAAGAGTGCTTTCTTATTTGGGTGGATGCAGACGTTAATATACGTACCTGGAGTTGCAGCTGCATTATCAATAGTATTTGTAACACAAGCAACTTATTTTATTCCTTCCATGTCTAATATTCAGCAAAAAATATTAGCAATATTTATGTTGTTTTTCATTATGATAATAAATGTAATTTCTACAAAATTAGGCAGTAAAGTACAACTATTTGCAACCTTTGGAAAGCTAATACCGATTTTTGTAATAATTGTTTTTGGTCTACTAAAAGGTACAGCAAGCAGTTTACCTGCAGCTTCACAGGCTGCAACTTCAGTAGGGGCAGCTGGATTTGGAGCTGCAATTCTTGGTACACTTTGGGCTTATGATGGCTGGGCTGGAGTAGGTAACATTGCTGGTGAACTTAAAAATCCTAAAAAGGATTTACCAAAATCTATAATTTTAGGTCTTTTCGTAACCATAATTGTTTATATATTAATAAATATTGCAATAGTAAAAGTTATGCCAATTAGCGCGGTAATTGCATCTACAAAACCCGCTTCAGATGCAGCAATAATATTATTTGGTAAAGGTGGAGCCGCCTTAGTTGCAGCAGGTATTATGGTTTCTATCTTTGGAGCCTTAAATGGTTACTTAATGACAGGAGTTAGAATTCCATTTGCTATGGCACAAGATAAACTATTTCCTTTTCCTAAGTTCTTTGGAAAAGTAAATGATAAATTTCAAACTCCATTAAATTCATTTATTTTTGAAATAATTTTAGCTTGTTTTTATGTTTTAAGCGGATCCTTTGATACCCTGACTAATCTTGCAGTATTTGTTATGTGGATTTTCTTTGTAATGACAGTTGCAGGGATCTTTATTCTAAGAAGTAAGCATAAAGACATTGATAGACCTTATAAAGTTCCTCTCTACCCTGTAGTTCCTTTAGTAGGGATAGTAGGAGGTATTTATATTTTAATAAGTACTTTAATTACTGATACTAGTTCCTCACTTTACGGTATAGTAATTACTTTAATAGGTTTACCTGTTTACTTTTATGTAAAGAAGAAAATAAAATAATAAATGATAAAAGAGGTGCCGCCCTATAGACAGGATATAATTTGTCTATAGAGCGGCACTTATTATTATAGTTGAGATTTAAATTCTAAATATTCATCATAATCCATTCTTTTATCGATAATACCTTCATTTGTAATTTCTATAATTCTATTTGCTATAGTTTGTACAAATTGATGGTCATGAGAGGCAAATAAAATAACACTTTTATAATCTATAAGCCCATTATTTACTGCAGTTATTGATTCTAAGTCAAGGTGATTTGTTGGCTGATCAAAAATTAGTGCGTTAGCGCTTGAAAGCATCATTCTAGAAAGCATGCATCTAACTCTTTCTCCTCCAGATAGTACCTTGGCTTCCTTTAAGGCTTCATCTCCAGAGAAAAGCATTCTTCCAAGAAAACCTCTTAAATAGCTTTCAGATTTTTCTTCTGAGAACTGCCTCATCCAGTCAACAAGATTTAAAGCTACATCATTAAAGAATTCATTATTATCTTTAGGAAAATAAGCTTTTGTTATGGTAATTCCCCATTTATAGCTTCCGCTGTCTGGTTCCATTTCTCCAGCTAATATTTTAAATAGTGTAGTTGTGGCAATTTCGTTTTCAGAAGCAAAGGCTATTTTATCTCCTTTAGCCATGGTAAAACTTACATTGTTTAATAATTTTACTCCATCTATAGTTTTACATAAGCCATCTACAGTTAAAATATCATTTCCCACTTCTCTTTCAGGCTTAAAACCCACAAAAGGATACCTTCTGCTGGAAGGCTCAATATCATCAATAGAAATTTTATCAAGGAGCTTCTTACGTGAAGTTGCCTGTTTGGACTTAGATGCATTTGCGCTAAAACGTGCAATAAATTCTTGAAGATCCTTTATTTTTTCCTCTTTCTTTTTATTTTGATCCTTTGCCAGTTGAAGAGCTAATTGGCTAGACTCATACCAAAAGTCATAGTTTCCAACATACAGCTTAATTTTACCAAAGTCCACATCAGCCATATGAGTACAAACCTTATTTAAAAAGTGTCTATCATGGGATACCACAATTACCGTACCCTCAAAGTTTATTAGAAATTCTTCAAGCCAATTTATTGATTTTATATCAAGATGATTAGTAGGCTCGTCTAGAATTAAGACTCCTGGATTACCAAAGAGAGCCTGTGCTAGCAAGACCTTAATCTTTTCAGAGCCACCTAAATCAGACATTTTCTTATTGTGAAGGTCCATACCAATACCTAGACCTTGAAGCAGGGTTGCAGCTTCAGCTTCAGCTTCCCAGCCGTTAAGCTCAGCAAATTCACCTTCAAGCTCAGAAGCCTTAATTCCATCTTCATCTGAGAAATCAACCTTAGAATATAACGCTTCTTTTTCCTCCATTATCTCATAAAGTCGTGCATTTCCCATGATTACAGTTTGAAGTACTTCATATTCATCATACTCAAAATGATCTTGCTTTAAAACAGACATTCTAACGCCTTTATCTATACTTATCTCACCTGAATTAGGTTCTATTTCACCAGATAAAATTTTTAGAAACGTACTTTTACCGGCTCCATTAGCGCCAATAACACCATAACAATTTCCTGGAGTGAATTTTATATTTACATCTTCAAATAGTTTTTTATCTCCATATCTTAATCCAACATTAGTTACTGTTATCAATTTATTTCCCTCCTGTATTCTTATTCTCCACTGAAAGATTATTAATCTTTCAGCCTCCTGCATTCTTGATACTGAGTAACCTGTACTCAACCATTCCAATAAGCTAGGTTACCCGTAAAAATCCATTTAGGACTTTTACCTGTAGATAAGCATTATTCATGCTTATGCTCCTTGTATTCTTTTGTACACACAAAGTGAAATTATAACATAAATTTGTTAAGTTTTCATTATATTTATGGAATTTTAGATAAAGTTATTATATGGGAATATGGAAAAACTTAAAAATAAAGAACCATTGAGGAATTCAACAGCTCTTTAAGAAAATTTTATTTCATAAAATCAGGTTTTGGCATTACAAACAAATGAGGTTCTTCAAAACGATCTTGAACAGTTCTTAAAGCTTCACCAAATCTTTGAAAATGAACGATTTCTCTTTCACGTAAAAACTTTAGAGGCTCTATTACATCAGGATCATCAGCGAGGTTAATTAAATATTCATAGGTTGCTCTAGCCTTTTGCTCAGCAGCTAAGTCTTCTGTTAAATCAACAATTGGATCACCTTTAGACTGAATGTAGGCTGCTGTCCATGCAGCGCCGCTTGCTCCTGCTGGAAAAATCCCTCTACCATGATCTACATAGTAAGGAGCAGCTCCTGATTTCTCTATTTCTTCTAAAGTTGCATTTCTCATTAATTGATGAACCATGGCTCCAACCATTTCTAAGTGCGCAAGCTCTTCTGTACCAATATCATTACAGGTAGCAATAGCTTGAGGAGTAACCATTGAATATCTCTGACTTAAGTATCTAAGTGATGCACCTAGTTCACCATCGGGCCCGCCATATTGGGCAATTATAATCTTCGCCATTTCTGGATTTGGATTCTTAATTTTTACTGGAAATTCAAGCAGCTTTTCGTATGTCCACATATATTACTCCCTCCCTTATATCCTAAAGTTGGCTTCATATTCCCATGGCCATGGTTCTTTTATCCATTGCCAAGGATATGGGCTGTATGAATCATGCTCACCAATCATTCCAAAGCATCTTTCATACTCCTGCTTAAGCATTAAGCCTTCTTTTACATAACCATTGTATTTTATAAGAGCTTCACGGTCAGATGGATGTGTGTTTAAATATAAAGAGAGGTCCTCTACCATGAAATTTACAGCGGTTATTTGTTTTAAAAGCTGAAATTTATCCATTTTCAGTTACCTCCTTTATATATTACCCAGTGGTCTAGTTTTCTTATCTTTTCCTTCATAAGGACTATAAAGCTCTGGAAAAACTGTACCGTTACTAAGAGCCTCTATGGGAGAGAAGATTGTGCATAATTTTTGATAAGGAACATAAGCAGCAGCAAGTCGTACATTTCTAATAACTGTTTCCTGTGGAATACAGTTATTTTTAGGGTTAAAGTTCATCTCCTGCATTTGGTACATACTAAAATCCGGTTTTTCATCATGAGCCATGTTTATTTTCCTCCTTTAAAGTTGCTCACATAATATCAGTATATGTTTATAAATAAGCTTTGTCACAAGGGTGATATAAATTTAGCAATAATAAAAGTAGAGTTATATTAATGATTATTAATAATTTCATGTAAAAATAGCAGAGGGTTTACAACAAGCTAATTGGTAACTGGGCTTCTTCTAATTTTTGATTTGCAACCTTAAGTCTTAATAGTGTACCTATTATAGAAAAAATAAAACTTATTATAATAATCATATTTGGTCTTATAGATTCATTTGAATTACCAGCCTGTATTTCCTGCAGTACTTGATTTTTTCTTAGTACGGCAACTTTCAAGAATATTAGGTAAGAGAGTACAGATAGTAAAATTGAATAAATTGCAATTTCAGTAGTTTTTATGGTAGTTTTTTGTGATTTTGCTGCTAACCCCTCCTCCTTTTGAAGCTCTGCCTCTTTACCTTTATTACCGGATTCAATACCTAGTAAACTTGATAAGATAAAAATTGCTTGAGCTATATTTTCAGAATCAATTAAATCAAATGCTGTAGGCATATTTTCACCCCCTTTATTTATAATATTAAAAGAGTTGTAACATGTTAATTAACTTTTTATAAAAGAGAAGCCCTATTATAAAAAATATTTTTATAATAGGGCTGATTTTTTATTATTATTTTACTGCAGTTATTATATAATTACTTAATATTTTTCCTTTTGTTTAAATTTATCTTAGAAGAGGTATCTTTCTTTTTTTCAAAGGCCTTGTGGAAATGAGGGGCAGTTAGCTTGCCAAGGTGTACTTCTTTTATATCAATATTGATTTTGAATTCTTTTTCATATTTTTTAATTGTGCTCAATTCCTTTTGAGTTACTATGGAGATAGCTTTACCAGTTTCATTAGCTCTGCCTGTTCTACCAACTCTATGAATATAATCCTTAGAATGAGGTGGTAAATCCAGATTAAAAATGTGAGTAATTTCTTTTATATCTAGACCTCTTGCTGCTAGGTCCGAGGCTACCAATATTTGCAGCCTCCCGCTTCTAAAGTCCTCCATCGCCTTTTGGCGTTCCTCTTTAGTGGCTTTACCATGTATTCCATAAGCTTTAAAGTGATGATATCTAAGCTTTAAAGTAGTTATTTCTGTCTCATCACTTTTATTTATAAAAACTATTGCTTTGTTAGGCTTTTCGGCAGCAATTATTTTTCTAAGGGTCTCCATTTTGTCTCTTTGTTCTGCTAAAACATACATATGTTCTATATTTGGATTAATATCAATATTATCACTTATACGAATAACTTCAGGCTCTTTCATTAGACTTTGGGCTGCGCCTATAACACTATCATCGATGGTTGCTGAAAATAACATAAGCTGCCTGTCTTTTAGGGTCGTTTTGATAATATCTTTTACTGTACCCAAATTTTTCTCATTAAGAAGCCTATCACCTTCATCAATAACAATGGTTTTTATAGTATGTGCACTGATTTTTTTGATTTTAATAAGCTCAAAAATTCTTCCTGAAGAGCCTACTATTATATGTGGTTTTTCTCTTAATTTTTCCACTTGTCTTTTTATATTCACATCTCCAATAACTGCTAAAGAAGTAATGGGCATATTGGAATCCTCAGCTAAGGTTTTAATTACCTTATCTATTTGCATAACAAGTTCATGTGTAGGTGCTAGAATAATTGTATGCATCTCTTTTTTTTCGCTTTCTATTCTTTGAAATATAGGCAGCAAATAAGCTAAGGTTTTACCACTTCCTGTTTGTGATTGACCAATAATATCTTTATTTTTAAGTGCTATTGGTATTACTTTTTCTTGAATTTCTGTAGGTGTAGATATATTTTCCTTTTTCAATCCATTTATTAAATTTGAATTAAGTCCTAGATCATCAAATGGTATTAACATAGTTGGTCTCCTTTATATAATCAAATTTCAAAGTATTACTAATTTTATACTTTGGAAGTTATTTTGTCAAAATACTTTAATTATTATTTTTACTCCCCCCTTAAAATAAAATCCATGGTGCGTATATAATCTTGAATGCGGACGTAGGTGGCATAACAATTAATAATTGTTATGTGCATATTAGGAATACAGGAGGGAAAATATGAAGCGGAAGCTTGCGGTAATACTATTAGTATCAACTATTTTACTATCAGGTTGTTCTGGTATAGGCTTAAAATCTAGTAATGCATCAGGGAACAATGCTTCAGGAACTCAGAGCACTCAAACAGACCAAAGAGTACAGGTTCAAACAAATTTTAACGCTATTAAGCCTGGTACTGTTCCAAAACTTTCAGGAGTTCAAAATGCACAGGTAAATGTTAAAGTAGACTCCACCTTGAAAGATTTAGATAGTACATTAAAATCAATTCAAGATGCTAAAGATATCGATTATAATTCGGTAAATTAAAAGGAGGTAAAAGTCCTAAATGGGCTTTTACGAGTAATTTGCGAGCGGAAGCGAGTGATCTTAAATTACTCAGTGTTCCGACTAAAAGGAGGAATTAACAATGAATAAAAAGAAAATACTTTCACTAGTTTTATCAATACTTGTAGTTTTACCAGCTACTGCTTATGCAAAGGGTAATAATGATTCAAAGGGTAATACAGGAAAAGGGCAGCAAGTTGTCCAAAAGCACAGCGATAACGAAGACAAGGATCAAGAAAAAGATAATAATAAGGAAAATGATAACGAGAATGATAATAAGGATGCAGTAAAGGTACAAGAACATAAACAAGAAGCTGCGCAAAATCAAGCTGCAAAGAAACAGCAAATTGAGCAGTTTAAAACTGACATGAGAGCAAAGCATGCTCAAATGGCTGATTTAAGAACACAAACTAAAGCACTAAGAAGCCAAGTAGAGCAAAAAAGAGAGCAGCTTCAGGCTATTATAAAAGATATAGAAGAAGGAAATAAAACACTTTCACCTGATATGCTAAAATCTCTTCTTGATGCAGCACAAAATCTTAAACTCGATACTAAGCAAGTTAAAGCTACTGCAGAAATAAATAATGAAGTAGCTGACACTCAATCAAAGGTTAGCGGTAAAGATTTTAATAATGCTTTAGCATCAATGGATAAAGTTATTTCAAGACTTCAACAAAGATTAGCTGCATTGAAACAATTAAATAGTGATTTGGATGCAGCACTTGCTATAGCAAATCAAGCAGTTGTACCTGCGCCTACTACATCAACAGACTCTACTAGCACAGCAGGAGTGACATCAACAACTACAACTGATTCCAATACAACAGCACCAGCAACATCAACAACTACAACTAATTCCAATACAACAGCACCAGCAACTTCTACAAATACAACAACTACAACTTCAAACTAAAAATATAAAGTTAGAAAATTAAAAGCACAGGTTCACTGAAGTTTTAATATTAAAGTAGACATGAAGAAAAACATGTCTACTTTTTTAATGCTACAATTTAGGAAAAAGGGTGTGGTTATAATGAGCAGGCTTTTAATTTACATTTAAAAGATTTCTTATACAAATATCTGTGATAAAAGTCTATAGAAAACTATTGTATAATATAATTTACTATTTAGTGGATACAATAAAGCTAACTGATGTGAATTGGTGAGTAAAGGTTGGTATACAAGGAGGATAATGAGGTGCTTAAAATAAAAAATTCCACTTCAGATATTGATATAGATGAGGAAATTGCCATTATTAAAGTTATAGTAAATGATACAAAGGATATCTTTGAAAAGCTTGGCTACAGATCATTAGAGGATAGAGTCCTGAATGAAGGCTTTGAAACCTATATTGTGAATTCTATAAAAAACTATCCACTTAAAAGCAAGGTAAGTCTAATTATTAGCTTTATGAAGCAGGATGATTATATAGATATTTCTTCAATAAAAAAAGTTATACATACACATTTTAAATATAAGGCAGAAGAAAAGAATTTAAGTCTTAAAGAACATTTTAGGCAGTGGATGACAAATATGACAATAGGACTTTTATTTCTCATACTATGCATAATATTAGTAGAAGTTTTAGAGAGATTTTCTGATACCAATGTTGTTAAGATAATTAAAGAAAGCTTGCTTATTATTGGATGGGTTGCGTTATGGGAGCCTATTACATTTATATTGTTTGGATGGAGAACTGAAAAAAGAAGTATATATTATTATGAAAAATTAAGCCAAATAGATATTTATAATGAAAAGATAAAGTAAAGGGATGCTGCGAATTGAATTTGAAGCACCCCTTTAAATCTATTATTGAAAAACATTTGTCAAGCTTGAAGTAAACTACTCTTCAAGCATTAAACATATTTAAGGTAAAAGATTTTTGATAGGGCTCAAAGGACCTAAGACATATAATATTTCATTGTATGGAATTTTAATTTCAAAGTTTCCAAAATAGTAGGGTGTGAATTCATATATTTTGTAATAAAGTACAAGTGAGTCAGGGGTTAGATAGAATTTCTGATTTTCTGTAATACCTTTATAAGGTGCGATTAGAGGCACCCCCATAGACTTTACTTTTTTTATTGCAATATCACTTAAAATCCTTGTATAATATACTTTTTGATTAAAAAGGTCAGAAAATTCATAGGTTTCTCCTGTCTCTAAATTAGCGGTTATAGAACCAAAATAAGTCATTCCATGAGCTGCATGGTTTTCGTAAATATATAATTCAAAAAGCATGCTTATGAGGCCCTTTTCATTTAAAGGTACCTTATAGTCACTTACTACATCTGTTAAATCTTTCTTTTCCTTAACAAGGGCGTGTTCAGTAAATAATGAACCTTCTAGAGAAACGATGGAGTCATTTATGGCATCTTCTGCAACTTCATTTTTAAGCTCTTTAATAAGTGGATATTTTAATTTAAACTCAGCTGGAGAAAGTATTTGCTCATCAAGACCTGCAGAAATATTATCTTTGACTATATCCATGCTCACGTTCTCAGGATATCTGAAGTAAATCATGATAAGATCCTTTCTTAAATTGCTATAAATTATAATATGATTGAACCTTTATAACTGTGAAATGGGAATATGAATATTTCAAAGTAGAAGGAAAGTAAAAGGCGGTACAGAATAAATACTGTACCGCCTTAATATCTACCAGGATAAACTTAAGGTATAATTGTTGCCAGATGTTAAAAGTTCAGTTTTAAAACCTTTATTTAAAAGAAATTCCTTTATTCTAAAATATAATTCTTCAATGAATGCAGAATCCTTCAAAAATTCCAAGGTTACTTTAGTATCTCCATTTTTACTTGCAGCTTCAATAAAATCATATATATCTTTTACATATGAATTTACAATTTCAGAAATATCAGCATCTGAGCTGCTTAAATACAATGGATAACCAATACTTGGCTTAAATTCACCATCAGCTAGAGTTTTAATAATTAACTTGTTGAAGTTAAAGCAATTTCTGTATAATTCTTCAACATCATTAGCATATCTTTCTAGAAAGGTTTCTTTTATATATTGATTAGGAACTGAAACAACAATATTTTCATTCTCTAATTCAGCAGTTTCAATAAAAGAAAGCCATGCTGTATAAATAACTTCATTATATTCCTGCTTTAACACTTCACTTATCTGATTATTTAATTTTGAAATACTCATTTCAAGCCCCCTTAATTACCAAATTTAGATTTTTGTAATAAATTTAATACATCAAACGAAAAATGAAATGTGAAATAATTCATCCTTCATAATATATATTATATGTATAAAAATTATAATGGTCAATGGGTAAAATGAATTATTGACAATGTAAAATTGTAAATTTTATATTACCAAATTATTAAATCTTAAATTAGTTATTAAAGCAATTGCAAATCAGCTACAAATAAATTTCCAAATATGGCTCTATCAATAAAATATGAAACAAACTATTTTACAACTTGCAAAATCAAGTTTTTCTTATTATATATATATACTCAATATTTAAGGAATTATAATATATCAAATAGATTTTCACCTAATTTTACGAAGCTTTGAAGAGTTAGTAATACCTTGATATCCATTTTTGCATTGCTGTTTAATAAGGATTTTGCTTCCTCCTTATTGATTAATATAGCTTCAATATCTTCATCATCTTCAAGATACTTTTTTGAAATGACTCCTTCACAACTACAATATACCATAGCCACTGATTCGTCTGTCATTCCGGCAGAAATATAAACTTTACTCTTTGTATTTTGGCGATCTATTTGGATTAAGGATAAACCAGTTTCTTCCTTCAATTCTCTTCTGACAGCAATTTCAAAGGTTTCGTTTTTATCTAAAAGACCAGCAGGAAGTTCATAGACATAATCATTTAAGGGAACTCTAAATTGTCTTATTATTACAAGACATTTGCTTTCCTTATGTAAGGCTGCAATAATAACAGCATCAATATTTTCATCCTTACCATTAAAATATTGAGCTTTTAAAGTTTCAAAATCTTTTCTAGAAGCTACCATCCAATGCTTTATAGCGCCTTTTTTATTTTCATACTCAGCATCATACACACTCAAAAATTTTGTTGCTGTAAGAGGAATGAGTTTTTTTATTCTATTCATAATGACCTCCATCATTTATTATTATTACCATTAAGGTTTTTAATATTTATAAAATCTTAATCTTACTACAGACAATAAATATTGTTAAGACTTATTACATAGTACTTCTTAGGAAACCTTTACCTATAATTATACTAATTTTAATTGCTGTTAGGCAATCTTATATAATTTTATTGAAAAAGCTGTATCACTATCATTATATAAAGTGTATCTATTTAGGTTCATTTTTAAAAAATAAAGAAGCTTTTTTTTAATAAATTATTCTAATCCTTTAAAAACTTAGTGAAAAAATATATTAAATATGTACTATTAATGTGAAAAATTACAATAAAATGACCTTTAAAATTGATTTTTGTTGAATTTTTCACAAATGGGGCAAAACATTAAGCCATTAACAAGTTGGCAATTCATATCATTCATTTCCATTGATTTTAGATGTTTATTCCATTAAAAATATAAAAAAGCTGCGATGTAAAAAGCTCAAAATAATAGCTTAAAAATTTTAAAATTAATATTAAACAATGGTTTTTCTACTTAAAATAGAAGCACATTGTTAAACTAATATTTAATTAGCCATATATTGAAATAAAATATTAAAAGAATTAAAATTAATAATGTGTTAATAAATATTATCATATTGAAACTGTATCATTTTTTTCTTTCAAAATTTTGATACAGATAAAAATATTATTTATGAAAGGGGAGCATAAAATGAATCAAGATTTTGGCACCTTAGGTATATTTTTATTAGGCGGAATTGCATTCGGCTTTATAGTTATTATAACCAATTGGTTTGTAAGACCAAAAAGGCCAAATTCGGAAAAGGAAAAAACTTACGAATGTGGGCTTGATACACTTGGACCTACTTGGGTACAATTCAAAATAAGTTATTTTCTATACGCACTAATATTTGTAATATTTGATGTAGAAACAGTTTTCCTATACCCATGGGCAGTTGCATTTAAATCAGTAGGACTTTTCGCTTTTGCTGAAATGTGTATATTTGTAGCAATTCTTGTAGTAGGCCTATGGTATGCATGGAAGAAAGGAGCCTTAGAATGGAAGTAAACAATAAAGAGACAGCGCTAGATAGAGAAGCAGAATTTGATAAAGAAATTGAAGAGCTTATAGCAGATAACCAAGACGCTAAATATTTTATGGCTAATAATGTAGCTTTTACAACTGTAGAAAAAGCCATCAATTATTGCCGCTCAAATTCTTTGTGGCCAGTTTCCTTTGGACTTGCATGCTGTGCAATTGAGATGATGGCATCTGGTGATGCTAGATATGATATATCAAGATTTGGATATGAGGTTTTCCGTCCATCACCTCGTCAAGCAGATGTTATGATTGTTGCAGGAACTGTAACAGATAAGATGGCTCCGCTTTTAAAGCGTCTTTATGAGCAAATGCCAGAGCCAAAGTATGTTATAGCTATGGGAAGCTGCGCAATTTCAGGAGGACCTTTTGCTGATTCATATTCCGTAGTTCGTGGAGTAGACGAGTTAGTACCTGTAGATGTATTTATCCCAGGATGCCCTCCAAGACCAGAAGCTTTAATTGATGGATTCTTAAAACTTAAAGAAAAGTTAAATAAGCCAGAGATTGTGAAGGTGAAGAGAAATGGTTGATATTAATAATCTACTGGAAGAATTAAATAAGCATTTTAATGGACAGATAGTACTTTCAGAAAATGGACAGGCAATTTATGTAACTAGAGAAAATATAGTTGAAGCCCTAAAATTGTTAAAGGAAGAATTGGGATTTGGAAGACTTGCAGATATTACCTCAGCAGATTATGAAGACCACTATGAAGTTATCTACCATTTATTAAATGTAAAAGCAGAACTTCTAGCTGTAAAGGTAAAACTTCAAAAGGATGACATGGAAATTCCAACCATTACTCCCGTATGGAAAGCTGCTGATCCTCAAGAAAGAGAAATTTATGACCTTATGGGAATAAATTTTAAAGGTCATGGAAATCTTACAAGAATTTTGTGTGTAGATGATTTTGTAGGACATCCGCTTCAAAAGAGCTTTAAGCTTGATAAAGTCAACAGATTTTAAGAAATGAAAAGAGCTGAACAATTGATAATTGTTCAGTGAAAAAAGAAATGCTAGGAGCTGAACAATTAATAATTGTTCAGTGCAGAATAAGGAACGCTGGGAGGGTTTCAAATGTCTTTATTAGAAGAAAATTTTGAGACACAGGAATATCAAATAAATTTAGGACCACAGCATCCTAGTACTCATGGAGTATTCAGGGCGCTGCTTACCTTAAATGGTGAGTATATTGTTAAATGTGAAAATCACATAGGATATCTTCATAGAGGAATGGAAAAATTGGCAGAAGACAGAACCTATGCTCAATTTGCAGCTCTTACCCCTAGAATTGACTATTTAGCTGGTGCACTAAACAATTGGGGCTATGTTATGGCTGTTGAGAAGCTTATGGGAGTAGAGGTGCCTGAAAGAGCAGAATATCTTCGTGTAATAGTTGGTGAACTTCAAAGAATTGCAAGTCATCTTATAATGATTTCCAGTACTCTTATTGACTTGAATGCTACTACAGGCTGGATGTACGGCTTTACTGCTAGAGAATATACACTAGATTTACTAGAAATGATTACTGGTTCAAGAATGACTCCTAACTACTGTATTATTGGCGGTGTTATGGATGATCTTCCAGAAGGATTCGTAGAAGCCTTCGAGAAAAACCTTCCTATAATAGAGGAAAGAATAAAGGATATTGATGGCCTAATTACAGGAAATGAGATTTTCCAAGGCAGAACAAAAGGTATCGGTGTTATTACTAAAGAAATGATTGAAAGGTACTGTATAACTGGACCAAATGTAAGATGTGCAGGAATACCTTATGACTTAAGAAAAGTTGCTCCTTATAGTGTTTATGATAAATTTGATTTTGAGGTTCCAGTACTTCAAAATGGAGACAGCTTTGATAGATACTATATGCGTATCCTTGAAATACGTGAAAGTATTAAGATAATAAAGCAGGCTCTTGCAAATTTACCAGAAGGACCTATTATGGCAAAGGTGCCAAGAATTATAAAGCCTCCAATAGGAGAGACATATTGTCAAATAGAAAGTTCAAAGGGTATACTTGGATTTTATTTAGTTAGCGATGGAAGTACTAAACCTTATAGATGTCACGTACATTCCCCTTCTTTTGTTAACATCGGTGTTTTCCCAGAAATTGCAGTTGGGCAGACACTTCAGGATTTTGTTGCTACCTTGGCATCCTTTGACATATGCCTGGCTGAAATTGATCGATAAAATTTTTAAAATTTGGCTTTTGAGAAGGAGAATTTTAAATGGATGTATTAAATAATATTTTTATAAGTGGTGCGAAACTAATACAGAATATTTTAAATGCCATAGGTATTCACGGATTTTTCTCAACTTTGATTATGGATGTAGTTTATTTTGTAGCAGTTGCAGCTGTAGTTACCTTTAATATCATTATGATATTATGGGTAGATAGACGTGGTGCCAGCTTTTTTCAAGAAAGAGTTGGTCCTAATAGAGTAGGTCCCTTTGGCCTATTGCAGTCAATGATTGATGCTGTAAAGCTAATAGGTAAGGAATCCATTATTCCAGAAGCTGTAGATAAAACCGTTTACAAAGTGGCTCCAATTATTATTTTTACAGTAACTATAATGCTTTATGCTGTATTGCCTTACGGAAAGGGAATGTCAGCAGTTAATATTAATGTTGGTATTCTTTATTTTACAGCAATTTCATCCACTTCAACTGTTGCTATCCTAATGGCTGGCTGGGGTTCAAATAATAAATACTCACTTCTTGGTGGAATGAGGACAGTTGCTCAGATTATAAGCTATGAAATACCACTTTGCTTTTCAATGATTGGTATAGTTATGATAACAGGAACTCTTAATTTAAATGATATTGTAGCTTCACAAAATGGTCTTTGGAATATAATAAGACAACCTGTAGCCTTTATATTATTTGTTATTTCAGCACTTGCAGAACTTAATAAATCCCCATTTGATATGATGGAAGCAGAACAGGAAATTGTAGCTGGTTATCATACTGAATACACTGGAATGCGTTTTGCATTATTTTTCATGGCTGAGTATGCAAATTTATTTGTAATGGCTGGATTAGGAGTTACTTTATTCTTAGGTGGCTGGCAGGGACCAATATTACCATCTTGGCTTTGGTTTATGCTTAAATCCTACTTTATGATTTTCATCTTCTTGTGGCTTAGATGGACACTTCCAAGAGCAAGAATAGAAAAAATGATGCAATTTAACTGGAAGGTTTTGATTCCAATTTCTATAGCTAATCTTTTTGTTACAGGTTTAGGAATAAAACTTTTTCAATTAATTAGATAGTTTGGAGGTGTGATTACATGTATGGTTTCGGATTGTTAAAGGGACTTAAAATAACAATGAAAAAATTCTTTCAAAAGAAGGTAACTCAGCAGTACCCAGATGTTCAGCCTGACTTACCCGTGCGTTCTCATGGTTCCTTTAAATTTGATTTTGATAAATGTATATCTTGTAACATGTGTGCAGATGCCTGCCCGAATAGTGTTATAAGAGTTGATTTTACTAAAGACGAGAAGGGTAAAAGAGTTCTTCAAAAATATAACATGAGTCTTGGATATTGTCTATTTTGTGGACTTTGTGTAAAGGCTTGTCCAAAGGACGCTATAAACTTTTCTACTGACTTTCATATGACCTGCTTTGACAAGGTTGATACCAGCTATTATTGGAGTAAACCGGAAGAACAAGGTGCTAAGGAAGAAATTGCAGTAGACTCTCCTGCAGAAACTGCAGAGAAAGGTTTGGAGGTGTAGGCATGGTTGCTTCAATAATATTTTATATTGTAGCTGCATTAATAATTTTTACAGCACTAAATATGGTACTTTCTAAAAACTTAGTACACAGTGCCTTATTTATGGCTGCTACCTTCATGTTAATAGCTGTGATTTATGTACTTTTAAATGCTGATTACTTAGCTGTAGTACAAGTTATGATATACGTTGGTGCTATTTCTATACTTTTAGTATTTGGTGTTATGCTTACTAAAAGAACATATATGGATGACAGCAGTCGACTGAATAGATATAGTAAATATGCAGCTGTAGTAGCAGTCCTAATATTTGCTGTATTTGTAAGAACAATTATGGTTACAAATTTTGTTCCAAGCGGAGGCAAGGCAGCAGAATCTACAATCGCTGCAATCTCAACACTTCTATTAAATGATTATTCAATTGCCTTTGAAGTTTCAGGTGTTCTGCTTTTAGCAGCTACCATAGGGGCAATAGTAATAGGGAAAGGAGTGAAGGAAACCAAATGATAACTTTGTATCATTACTTAATTTTAGCGGCAGCACTTTTCTCTATAGGACTTTATGGAGCTGTTTCTAAGAAGAACGCTATTGGAGTATTTATGGGTATCGAATTAATGCTTAATTCAGTAAATATTAATTTAGTAGCCTTTAATCACTTTTTAAAACCAGAGGTACTTGCTGGACATACCTTTGCAATATTTATTATAGCTGTAGCAGCTTGCGAAGTTGCAGTAGGGCTTGCAATTATCTTATCCCTATATCGCCACAGAAAAACAACAACTGTTGATGATATTGATTTATTAAAATGGTAGATTACTATAAGGAAGGTGAATATTAATGGCTCTTAATGCGTTGCTTTTAACACTTTTACCGCTTATATCCTTTGTAGTAATTGTGTTCATTACTAAAAAGCAAAAAATGGTCAGCGCTATTATAGCATTAGCAGCGATAGCAGCTTCTGCTATTCTATCTATAAACATATTTATTAATGTGCTTAAAGATAAAACCCCAAAGGAGTTTTCTGTGGATTGGCTTAACATTCCTTCCATTGGATCTTTTAAGGGACTTCATATACAGATGGGTATTCTTATTGACCCACTTTCAGCTTTAATGCTTGTTATTGTAACTTTTATAGCTACGTTAGTAATACTCTATTCATTAGGATATATGAAAGGTGATACAAGTTTTTCTAGATATTTTGCATATATCTCACTTTTCGTATTTTCAATGCTTGTTTTAGTAATAGCAAATAACTATTTCCAGATGTTCGTTGGCTGGGAATTAGTTGGACTTTGCTCCTATCTATTAATTGGCTTCTGGTTCCACAAACCATCAGCTGCAGATGCCAGTAAAAAGGCTTTTATAACAAATAGATGGGCAGACTTTGGATTTATGATGGGTATCATCTTATTATTTGTTCATTTTGGTACCTTTAACTTCGGAGAATTAGCGACATTAATACCTGGTTCTAAAGGAGCAGGAATAGCAATTATAGCAGCACTTGTATTTATTGGACCTGTTGGTAAATCTGCTCAATTTCCATTACATGTATGGCTTCCTGATGCAATGGAAGGCCCAACCCCAGTAAGTGCTCTTATCCACGCAGCAACAATGGTTGCAGCAGGCGTTTACTTAATAGCTAGAGGATACATTCTATTTGAAAGCGTTCCACAAGTTTTAACAGCTATGGCTTATATAGGAGGCTTCACAGCAATATTTGCAGCTTCAATAGCACTTGTACAAAAGGATATTAAAAGAATACTTGCCTTTTCTACATTAAGTCAGCTTGGCTATATGGTTATGGCAATGGGAGTGGGTAGTCTTTCAGCTAGTATGTTCCACTTAACTACTCATGCATTTTTCAAGGCATTATTATTCTTAGGTTCAGGTAGTGTAATTCATGCAATAGAAGAACAGGATATTTTTAAGATGGGAAATCTTAAAGAAAAAATGCCTATTACAACATGGACCTTTGTTATAGGGTCACTTGCATTAGCTGGTATATTCCCGCTAGCAGGTTTTTGGAGTAAGGATGAAATTTTAAGTGCAGCTTTAAGCAGTGGTCATACAGGTCTTTATGTTATAGGAACTATAGTTGCCTTTATGACTGCTTTCTACATGTTTAGATTAATATTTATAGCATTCTTTGGTAAAAAACGTTCTGATATACATGCTCACGAATCAAGCTGGGTTATGACACTTCCACTTATAATACTTGCTGTTTTATCAGTAGTTTCAGGTTTTGTTAATTCTAGCTGGTTCTATAACAGCTTTGGACAAAGCTTTAGTACACTAATATTCTTTAAGGAAGCAGAAGTACCTCACGTAAACATGGCAGTAGCAGGAATATCAACAATAGCTGCGCTGGCAGGAATACTGACGGCTTACCTTATTTATATTAAAAATGCTGTAAATACAGAAAAACTCGCAAAAAAATATCATGGTCTATATAATCTTCTTTATAATAAGTTTTATATTGATGAAATATATGGCTGGGTATTTAACAGCATAATGTTGGCAGCTGGAAAAGTATTTGACTGGATAGACCATAAGGTTATAGATGGAATCTTCGATGGATTTGCAAGACTTTTGGGATATACAGGAAAGAAGACACGTGTAATGCAGACTGGATATTTACAAAGCTATGCTTTAGTAATATTTACAGCAGTGGTTATAATAGTAATAGTTATGTCCACTCCTTTATTAGGAGGTGTGTTTAAATAATGGGATTTCATATATTGTTTCTTATATTTTTAGCTCCAATTATTGGTGCAATCCTCTTATTATTTGTACCTGAAAAAAATGATAAATATGTTAAGGTAATAGCAGCTATAGCTGCATCCGTTGCTTTAATTTTGTCACTTGTAGCTTATTTTAATTACGATAAGGCAGCAGGGGGAATGCAGTTTGTTGAGAGTTATTCTTGGGTTAAAAGCTATGGAATAAACTTTATACTTGGTGTAGATGGCTTAAGTATGCCAATGGTACTATTAACTGCAATAATATTATTCAGTGGAGTATTTGTATCTTGGAAACTTGATAAAAGAGTTAAGGAATTCTTCTTTTATATGCTTGTACTTGTAGGTGGAGTATTTGGTGTATTTATGACAGGTGACCTATTCTTAATGTTCTTATTTATGGAAATGGCAGTAATTCCAAAGTTTATTCTTATAAATGTTTGGGGAAGTAAGAACAAAGAATATTCAGCTATGAAATATACACTATATTTACTTGGCGGAAGTGCTGTTGCATTAATAGGTGTAGTAGCAGTTTATGCTTATGCAGGAAGCCAAACTGGAACATATACAATGGATTTAGCAGCTCTTTCAGCTGTAAAATATGATGTTAATTTTCAAAAGGCTATATTCTTTATGTTAATGCTTGGTTTTGGAGTACTAGTTCCTATGTTCCCACTTCATAGATGGACACCAGATGGACACTCAGCTGCTCCAACAGCAATCAGTATGCTTCTTGCTGGTGTTATAATGAAGCTTGGAGGCTATGCATTAATACGTATTGGACTTAACTTCTTCTCACAGGGTGCACATTTTTGGGCCCCAGTAATAGCGGTACTTGCTACAATAAATGCTGTTTATATTGCCTTTGTTGCTATGGTTCAAAAGGATATAAAATATATGATTGCAAACTCATCAGTAAGTCATATGGGATATGTGCTTATAGGTATTGCTTCATATAATGCAGCATCACTTAACGGAGCAGCAGCTCAGATGTTTGCACATGGTATCATGGCAGCACTATTCTTTACATTAATAGGTAATTTATATGAAAAATCACATACTAGGATGATTGCTGATTTTGGAGGACTTGCTCATCAAATGCCAATACTAGCTTCAGCTTTCATGATTACTGGACTTGCATCACTAGGTCTTCCTGGCACCTTCAACTTCATAGCTGAGTTTTCAGTTTTCGTAGGAGCTATACAGGTTTACCCAGTGTTAGCTGTTATATCAATATTTGCTATAGTAATAACTGCTATATATGTTTTAAGAGTTATTCAGCAGGTATTCTTTGGTCCACGCAATGCTAAATGGGATCATTTAGAGGATGCAAAAGGTGTAGAGTTAATTCCAATTGTCCTATTAGGAAGCATTTTAATAATACTTGGATGTTTCCCAAGTCTTATTATGGACATGTTTAACAGTGGAATAGTTCCAATAGCTCAGAAATTTATTTCTTTAAGTATAGGGGGGCTGTTCTAATGAATTATAATGCAATTACGCTTGAAATTCTCGTAGCTATACTTGGCATAGTGCTTCTTGCTATAAGTCTTATATTACCCAAAGGCAAGAAAACAGTAATAGGATATATTTCTGCAGCAGCACTTCTTGTTATACTAGCTATAAGCTTTATTTATAAGCCTTCAGAAGGTATAAGCTTTATAAAAGGCATTTATGTAAGTGACAGTATTTCAACTTATTTTAAACAGATATTCATCATAGCTGCAGCATTAGTTACCTTAATGTCTGTTAGCTATGTAAAGAACCTAACAGACAGTAAAAGTGAATTCTTTGTTTTACTTATATTTGCTCTTTTAGGTATGATGGTAATGGCATCAGCTAATGATTTTATCACACTTTATATTGGTCTTGAGCTAATGTCTATTTCCTTTATAGTATTAACTGCTTATGATAAGAAGAATATTAAGTCAACAGAAGCAGGTATAAAATATGTACTTTTAAATGCAATGTCCTCTGCCGTTTTGTTATATGGTATGAGTTTAATTTATGGAATAAGCGGTTCCCCTGTATTTTCAGATATAATTGCCTTTATGAAAACAGGATCAGCTCAGCCAATAGTTGTTGTTGGAGGCATCCTTTTAATAGCCGGCTTTGGCTTTAAAATATCTGCAGTACCATTTCACATGTGGTCACCAGATATATATGAAGGAGCACCAACTCCAATTACAGCATTTTTAGCTGCAGGTTCAAAAATAGCTGCTTTTTCAGTAATGATAAAGCTATTTATGCAGATAATGCAGTATTCCTATAACACAATGGTCGTTTTAATAATTGTATTGGCAGTATTATCTATATTAGTAGGTAATATAATAGCAATTCCTCAGACTAACTTAAAGAGAATGTTAGCTTACTCAAGCATAGCTCATGCTGGATATATTTTAGTGGGTTTAGTTTCTTACACTAAGGGTGGAATAAGCGCAATGCTTTATTATTTACTGCTTTATGTCTTTGCTAATATTGGGGCCTTCGCAGCAATAACGGCCTTTACAAATCAAACTGGCAAAGAAGACATTAAAGATTTTAGTGGTATGTGGAAGCGTTCACCGTTTCTTTCTTCCATACTCTTAATTTGTTTATTATGTTTAGCAGGAATACCGCCTACAGCAGGTTTTGTTGGAAAGTTCTTCTTATTCTCAGAGGCAATTAAGCAAGATTACCTATGGCTTGCCTTATTTGCAATGTTAATGAGCGTAGTTTCAATGTACTATTACAGTATTGTAATAAGAGTAATGCTTATGAATGATGCAGAAGATCCTTCTCCAATAAAGATCCACAATTCCTTAAAGGTAGTAATGGTAGTTTGTATAATAATGATATTAGTAATGGGTTTGTTCCCTGGACCAATTTCTAATTGGACAACTACAGTTGCTAATACTTTTATAAAATAATATAAAATTTAATGATGGCAGCCAAATGACTTAGTAGTTATTTGGCTGTTTTTTTTATTTTTCCTTGACATTGAACATATGTTCGCATATAATATAAATATAGAATATTTCAATTAATAATACATAAATAAAGTAATACAACTTGAAGAGATTGAATATATATTAATATTAACTTAAGGAAAAGGGGAGTATGTTATGAGAAACAGTAATTTAAAAGGTATAGCAATGAACACAAGGGATTTAAAGGATATAGTTAATTTCTTCAGCAGTAAAGGAATGTCACCAACAGTAAAAGAATTATGCGGCAATAAGCTGGCTTGCTTGTTTTTACAGCAGTATTATAGTAGAAACATAGCCTCTTAACTGGCACATAAATATAGATATAATTAAAAATTTAGCAGCCTTAATTAATGAATGAAGGTTAAAATATAAGTAGGTCTTAGTGTGAAATCTTATGGTTTTACACTTTTTTAATTTTCATTCGTAATATATAAATAATGATAGGGTAGGTTTGAGTTAATATATATAGACATTACAAGAAATTAAGCTCATAAGGACATAATATGTATTTATAGATACTAGTATTATTTGAGCACTTGTGACTATAATCTTATTAAAGAAGGTGACAAAATGAAATTTAAAAGAATTATTATCATGACAATTTGTTTTGCTTTTTTTATATGTTCAGGCTGCAGTATAATAAAGAAACCAATACAAAATAGCAATCCAGATGGCAATAATGATTCCTCTATAAATAATAATACATCGAATACAACACCAAGTAATGAAGCAGTAGAGAATAATACTTCAGATAGTATTGAAGAACAAATAAGTAAGATGAGTTTATCAGAAAAAGTAGGCCAATTAGTTATAGCTGGAATTGATGGATATACAAATGATGAACATTCCAGCCAACTTATTGAAAAGTATAAGGTGGGAGGCTTTATACTACTGGGGCAGAATATTAAGGACACTAATCAAGCACTAGCTCTAATAAATTCCTTAAAATCCTCTAATTCAAAAAATAAAATACCTTTATTCTTGGGAATAGATGAAGAGGGCGGCGGAATAACCAGAATGCCGGCGGAATTTTCTAAATTACCAACAAACAAAGCTATAGGACAGAAAAATAATAGTAATCTTTCATATAATATTGGCGGAATATTAGGAGAGGAACTAATGGCCTTTGGACTCAATCTGGATTTTGCACCCGTGTTAGATATAAATAGCAACCCCAAAAACCCTATAATAGGAGATAGAGCTTTTGGATCAAATGTTAATATTGTTAGCACCCTTGGAATATCTACAATGAAGGGGATACAAGGTAAAAATATTGCATCAGCGGTTAAACATTTTCCGGGACATGGAGATACTTCAGTTGATTCTCATATAGGACTCCCAATTGTAAATAATGATTTAAACAGACTTAAAAATTTTGAACTTTTACCTTTTTCAAGTGCAGTAAAAAATGGAGCTGATATGGTAATGGTAGCACATATACTGCTGCCCAAAATTGACAAAGACAATCCAGCTTCTTTCTCAAAAACTGTGATTACAGATGTTTTAAGAAATTATTTAAATTATAGAGGTGTAGTAATAACCGATGATATGACCATGGGGGCCATAGTTAAAAACTATAATATTGGTGAGGCTGCAGTAAAATCTTTAATGGCTGGTACAGATATTATTTTAGTTTGTCATGATTTTGATAAAGAAACTGCTGTAATAGATGCAATAACCAAAGCTGTAGAAAATAAGGTTATTTCAGAAAAAAGTATTGATGAAAAGCTTACTCGAGTATTAAAATTAAAAAGGAAATATAATATGAATAACGATAAAGTCAGTTCTGTTGATGTGAAAGGGATAAATAAGAATATTGATAACTTACTAAAAGCTAATTTTAAATAGAAATGACTTAATATATTTACGAAAGAGGAAAAAAATGAGTTCTAAAATTCATAATGAAAAGAGTTTTATTTTATCAAAAACACTAGTATTAATTATGGCAGCTGCTGGAGGTATTGTAGTAGCAAATTTATATTATGCGCAGCCACTGCTTTCTGAAATAGCTAGAACCTTTAAGGTATCTGAAGGAAGTATTGGAATCGTTGCTATGTTGACTCAAATGGGTTATGCAACAGGTATGTTTTTTATTTTACCCTTAGGTGATATAAGAGAGAGAAGAGGACTAATTGTATTAATGCTATATTCGGCTGCTGGTGCTCTATTACTAATGTCTATGGCCTTTAATTTAAAAGTATTATTGTTTGCAGCCTTTGCAGTAGGCTTTACCTCAGTGGTTCCTCAATTAATTGTGCCACTTGCAGCTCAGCTGGCTAATCCTAGAGACAGGGGTAAAATTATTGGAACAGTAATGAGTGGACTCTTAATTGGAATATTGCTGTCACGTACCTTCAGTGGAATAATAGGGGGAGCTTTTGGCTGGAGGGTGGTATATATTATTGGCACTGCATTAATGATACTTCTTGCAACCCTTCTTAAAGTGACACTGCCAATTACTAAACCTACCTCATCAATTCCATACAGTGAGCTTATAAAATCCTTATGGGAAATACTTAAATCAGAAAAGGTGCTAAGAGAAGCTTCTATAAATGGAGCAATGATGTTTGCAACTTTTAGTGCCTTCTGGACTTCGCTTATTTTTTTATTAGAAAGTCCTGTTTACAAATTAGGCCCTCAGGCTGCAGGACTATTTGGGTTAGTAGGCGTAGGCGGTGCCTTGACTGCTCCCTTAGTTGGAAGGTTAGCTGATAAGAAAAGCCCAAGATTCACTGTTGGAATAGCAGTTGTAATATCAACTTTGGCCTATATATGTTTTTGGGCACTAGGCTTTAAAATATGGGGACTAGTCATTGGAGTAATTTTCTTAGACCTTGGAACCCAATCAGGGCTAGTTTCAAATCAATCTAGGACTCAGGCCTTAGATGCAGAAAAGAGAAATAGGATAAACACAATTTTCATGGTTTCATATTTTTTAGGAGGATCCTTAGGTTCTATATTAGGAGCCTACAACTGGGCACATTATGGGTGGACCGGAGTTTGTATTACTGGACTTATATTTCAATTGATTGCAATTATAGCGCATATAACAAGAAGATAATAACATTATTATAATAATTTTAAGAAATAAGAACCAAAAGCTTAAGAAATGAAATATATTCCTTTATTTTTCATTTCTTAAGCTTTTGGTTCTTTTCTTTTGACGCCTATTTTAATAGGGTATAGATTATCATCACGCTAAATAATATAAAGCTTTTCAATAATTATTTATCGAAGAACAATAAATAATTATTGAAAAACCTAATATATTGTAGTATGATAAAGGTACAAAATATTGGAAGAGAAAAAAGGAGTATTAAAATGAAAGAAAATAAATATGAAACTATGGGAAAATACTTAATAGTAACCTTAAACTTACTTATTACATTTGGAGTATTGGCCTTATTCGATATAATAATAAGAACCTCCGCAAAAACCATAAACACTAAGGTAATGGTAAATTGTTCCTTGTTCTTTATTGGTACAGCCTCTTTGTTATTTATTCTTATAAGCCTAAGAAAGATCTTAAAAGCTGTAATAAAGGAAGGGCCATTTAATATGTGCAATGTAAGAAACCTAAAAAATATAGCAGTGAGCTGTTTTGTTATAACAGTATGTTATTTAGTGAACTTTTTTTATAATAATCAGCTTAGCAGCTTTGCTTTAATAAATATAGATGCAAAAGGAATACATACCGATACAGAATTTTTGATTTTTTTCTTTGCAGGTTTTTTTATTCTCATACTTGCACAAATCTATAAACAAGCAGTAGAGGTTAAAGAAGAAAATGATTTTACAATATAAAGATAATATAATGAATAATCTAGAAAGAATGTAGTGTCTAGACAATTAAATTGTTTAGTACATGAATGAATATAGGAGGAAACATGGCTATAATTGTGAACTTAGATGTTATGATGGCAAAGAGAAAAATTTCCTTAAATGAACTAGCTGAAAGGGTAGGAATTACTAATGCTAATCTATCCATTTTGAAAACTGGAAAAGCAAAGGCTATAAGATTTTCCACATTAGAAGCAATCTGCAGGGAACTAGATTGTCAGCCTGGAGATATATTGGAATTTAAGGGACACGACAATTAATAATTGTTGTGTTAAAAGTCCTAAATGGACTTTTACGGGTAATCCAGTCCATGGCAATGGACGAGTAAGATTACACCGAGGGAGGAAGGAACACAAGGAGGTATAGGTAATGTTAGAAGAAGAAAAAAATATGGAACTTAATGCAAAAGAAGGTTTGTATTATATTATATTTTCTTTAATACTAGGGATAGTCTTTGATAGACTTTTTTTCAAGGTCGGCATTGGCATATCACATTTTATATTTCTTGCTTTATGTATGAGTTTTTTTATTTGGTCATTAAGAAAGAGTATAAAAATCGAGAAAAATCTAGGATGGTTTCTGCTTATTCCAATTTCTTTACTTTCCTTTAGTTATACTTTATATACAAATGTTGTATTCATGCTATTAAATCTAGTAATAATTCCATTTCTTATGGTGGTAAGCTCTATATTAATACAAAAGCCAGAATTAAAATGGGATAAATTCACCTTTATTTTCTATATGGTTAAAAAAGGTATTATAAATGTATTGGAAAGTATAGGTAGTCCATTTGCTATTATAAGAAAACTTATAGTTAGAAAAGAAAAATCAAAGAATAAGACTATCAGAAATCAAATATTAATAGGGCTTGTAATATCTGTCCCCCTTCTAATAATAATTTTAGGCCTTTTAAATAATGCTGATATGGTCTTCAGCTATTATTTAAATAATATAACAACTATATTTGATAATATTAATTTAAATAATGTACTACCTCATTTGATCTTAATTATAATAATAGCCTTTTATCTATTTGGCTATGTGTGGGGCTTTAAAAAAGAAGATAAGGATTATGAAAAGATTTTAAACCTAGAGAATATTGGAGTAGAAGCTTTAATAATAATAACTGTATTAGTAGTACTTAACGTGCTATATTTGTTATTTACAATAATTCAATTCTCCTATTTATATGGGGGAGGAAATATGGATCTTCCAGCAGGCTTTACCTATGCTGAATATGCAAGAAGAGGCTTTTTTGAATTAGCAGCTGTAACTTTTATTAACTTTATAATAGTGCTTTGCTGCTTAAAATACATGAAAAAAGAAAATAAGAAACTAGTAACCACCGGTAATATCTTATTCTCATTTTTAATATTATTTACCTTAAATATGCTTTACTCAGCGAATTTTAAATTAAGCCTATACGAAGGCAGCTATGGCTATACCTATTTAAGAGTATTCGTTCATCTCTTCATGCTGCTGCTTTTTATACTTTCAATCATTGCATTAATTGGTATTTGGTATAGAAAGCTTCCAATAGTAAAGTGTCTTATAGTAATAACGCTAATAATGTATACAGTAATAAATTATATAAATATAGATGCCTTTATAGCTAAGAAAAATATAGAAAGATATAATAATACAGGAAAAATTGATATTTCCTATTTAACTTCACTTTCCTATGAAGCCGTACCATATCTTGTAGAATTAAGAAATGCAGAGGACCCAAATATGAGAGCTGCTATTGACAAGAAATTAAATAATATGAAGGCTGAAATATTAAGGCAAAAACATCTAAGTGAATTTAACTTTAGCAGAAGCAGAGCAGAAAAGCTTATAAATGTCATTGGCAAATAAAAAGTGCCGCCAAAGAGGCGGCACTTTCTTATATTAATGATTTCCTGCCCTAAGATAGGCTCTATCCAATTCCTTATCCTTTTGCCGTTTCCAGGCGTGCAGTACCAAGGCTATGGTAACAACTCCATAGGAAACAAACATTCTAAAATACTCTCCAATCATAGCTTGACCTGTTAGGTTCTTACCTGCCATAGGCATAACTACAAACATTAAATGAAATAAGGCAGTACCTATAAAGGCATTTGGGATAGTTGCTTTACTTACAGTTGCACCACCTACCAGTAAGGCTGCAGCTGCAAATAAGGCCGCTTGGTCTGCACCGTTATAAGTATTTAGAGTACCTATATTCTGAAGATAAATAATTTGACCAAAACCTGCAATTACTGTAGAAAAAATAATTGAATGTATACGTGTTTTATCTACTTTTATGCCTGCAGTTTCTGATACAGACATGTCCTGCCCTACGGCTCTCATTTCCTGCCCAAGCTTTGTTTTTCTAAACCATACTGTAAATAGGCATATTAAAACAACAATTAAGTAGGTTCCAAGAGGAACGTTTACTCCACCAATTTTTATTAATAAAAGCTTATCAAAGCCACTTGAAACATCTAAATTAATTGCATTTCTAATGCCGTAGCCTCTTGATAAAAGCAAGGTTTTGCTCTTTATTGGTATTAAGGAACCACATATATAGAGCAGGAAGAATTGATATATACCAGAAATAAAAAAGCCAAGCATCATAGAAGTTATCATTTCACGGCCTTTTGCACGATTTAAAACGGCACCTCCAAAATAGCCAAGAAGAATAGAAATAGGGATACTTATTACCATAGCTAAAATTAGTCCTGGAGCTCCTTTAACAGCCCAATCAGTTACAAAAACAAGACCAATTTGACCTGCCATGGCACCTAGAATCATTCCAAAGTTGATTCCCATACCAGCCATAACAGGAAGCAGCAGGGATAGTACTAGGAAAGAATCTCTAGAAAGACGGGTTACTATCTCTCTAACTAAATATATTCCGCTATATTTTGAAAGTGGGATGGCAATGGCGCTAATAAATAAGAATAAAAGTGGAACAGCACTGCTTGTCAAAAACTTTTTCATGGATTGCTTATCAAATTTCATATTTCTACCTCGCTTTCCTAGTTAGTGCATATACTATTAGTCCGTTTGTTACTATAATTCTAAGTACTTCTGAAACGTCAATACTGATTGCACTATTAATTACAGAAGGTGTCATTGTAAGTACTCCTTGAAATAATAGAGTTCCTATAATTACATTTGCAATAGAGGCCTTATTAATTGAGGCACCACCCAGCAAAATGGCAGCTACAGAAGGGAATACAAAGGATAGAGGAGTATTATACATCTGTATAAAACCAAAGCTCTGCTGATAAATAATTATTCCAATAGCAGCTATTACTGTGGAAAAAACAACGGATATAGTTCTCATTTTATCTACATTTATACCCGAGGCCCTTGCAAATTCTGGGTTGGAACCTACTGCAGTTATGGCAGTACCAATTTTTGTTCTAAAGAAACCCCAAACCAAAAAACTCATAAAGGCAAATAATAATATCATACCTGTTGGAATTGTAAAATTGTTATTTATTTTTATTGCAAGAAAATCACTGATTTGATGAAACCAGTAGTTTTGAACGCTAATAGTAACACGAAGACCTTCTCCTTTAAAGCCTTGTACACTTGCAGGGTTTCTAAAGGGAAGTATAACCCAAAGTATATTCATAAAAAATACAAAAGAATATCCTACATAGGTAGCAATAATCATCTCATCGCCCTTAACTCTATTTAAGAGCTTTGCATAGCCATAACCAAGTACAGCTGCAATAACCGCTGCTATGCCAAAGGCAGCTGATATTCCCTTAAAACCTGTAAGATTATACTCTAGGCTCATTACAGCACCACAAAGTCCTGCAATTAGTCCTACAGGAATTCCAAAGTTTAAGCCGCAGCCAGACTGTATCATAGGCACCATAGCTAAAACCATAACAGCATTCATGCCAAAACGAACAATAACGTCATTTAGAGACATATCTGTCTTTACACCAAAGAAAGGTCCTGCAATAAATAGTGATATTAAGAATAAAAAGATTATAATACGAGGCCATCCGAAATTCTTTATAAAGCCTTTAACGCTGCTCATTGCTTATCTCTCCTTCGCTTAATTGATATTCCCCAGACATTAAAAGTCCAAATTCTGCAGCTTCAGCAGTAGGAGAAAGAATGCCAGAAACTTTACCTTCACTAACTATAGCAATTCTATTACATATAGACTTTAGTTCTTCAAGTTCTGAAGATACCATAACAATAGTAGTATTATTTTCAGCATTGTATCTTCTCAAGGAATTAAGTACCAGTTCCTTCGCACCAACATCAATACCTCTTGTCGGTTCTGATACAAATAGCAGAGTAGGTTCAAGTGCAAAAGCTTTTGCTAAACAAACCTTCTGCTGATTACCACCTGAAAGCTGCCGAGTATGCTGCTTGACGCTTGTACACTTTATTTCCAAGGCCTTTATATAGCTTTCAGCACATTCTCTCATAGCCTTATCATCACGCCATTTTATTAATCCACCTAAATATTTCTTAAGAAACTTATTTTGCACCTGCATAGCATTAAAGGCAATATTCCAATCAATAGGCTCGTCCAGCAGCAGACCAACACCTCTACGGTCCTCTGAAACAAAGGCTATACCACTTTCTAAGGCATTAAAGGTGGAATTAAGCGGCAGCTTTTTGCCGTTAAATATAACTTCCCCATCGGAAGGGATAATACCTATTATGCCATTTGGAACTCCAAGCTTACCTTGACCTGCTAGACCTCCTATTCCAAAGATTTCACCTCTCTTAACGCTGAAGGAAACATCCTTTACTGTTTCTCCAGGCATATCTACCCAAAGATGATTAACTTCTAATATAACATCTTTGTTATTCTCAGTTAGATCAATTGATTTTGCAGTCTCAGTTTTTCTAGTTTCAACATTTCTTCCTACCATCCATTCTGCAATTTGTCGTACATTTATTCCAATGGAGGGCTTTTCAACAACAACTACTCCATCACGTAAAACTACAATGGTATCGCAGACTGAGGTTATTTCAAAGAGTCTGTGAGAAATAAAGATAATTGAAACACCAAGGTCAGCAAGCCTTCTCATAGTTTTTAATAATATATCAGCTTCGGTTTCAGTTAATACAGCAGTAGGTTCATCTAAAATTAGAAGTTTAACTTTCTGCCTATCTATTTCTCTTGCTATTTCAATAAACTGCTTATGTCCAACAGGCATTTCAGATACGAGGGTATCTGGATTAAGTTGAACTCCTAAGGTTTCTATAGCCTTTTCAGCACTTTTTTTCATTGCCTTTATATCAAGGGTTTCAAGTTTCTTTCCTAGGATTTTTGAGATTATATTTGATTTAGTTTTTTCCATATTTAACAATATATTTTCAGTAGTGGTAAAGCCAGGTATTAAGGAAAATTCCTGGTGTACCATTCCAATTCCAGCTTCTAAAGCATCAATAGGACTTTTAAAGTTTAACTTTTCTCCATCAAAATAGATGTTTCCTTCATAGCCTCCAGTTTCTGCAATTACAGACATTCCAAAAAGAATTTTCATAAGTGTTGATTTACCAGCACCATTTTCTCCTACCAGACCAAGAATTTTACCTTTTTCTAAGGTAAAATTTATATCTTTTAAAACCTTATTACCTTCAAATTGTTTACTTACACCTTCAACTTTTAATAATACATTTTCATTTGACAATTAATTCACCTCTTAATTTAAGCAAATATGAAATAAGGTTATAAGAAACGGCCTTTTATGGCCGCTCCTTATGTGATTTAAAATTATTTTATATTATTATATTTTTCAGGAATAGTTTCTTTTGTCTGTCCAAGATAACCTTGACCAAATACATAGGTGTCTTGGTATACCATAATATGATTCTTTTTCTCAGTTCCGGTTGCTACATCAACATAAGCTGAGCCGTTCCATTTAGCACCAGGAGTATATTTTTCAAAACAAGCCATTAAATCATCAAAGGAATCCTTTTTTGCTTTTCCTTCTACTACTCTCTTACCAAATTCAGCAAGAGCAACTGTAGTTGTATAGTTAAAGGAATAAGCCCAAGTTCCCATTCTCTTAGCTCCACCTTTAGCTACAACTGTATCTTCAACCTTTTTAAGTATTGCGGGCCAATTTCCAGCTTCAGCTTTAAGATCTATACCAAAAGCACCAGGGTAACCCATAATTGGTGATGGTAGGTCTGGTTCAACAAATATAGCACCTAGAGCTGCAACTTCTTTTAATAGAGGCTCAGTTTGAGCATCGTTAGTGCAGAAGAAAGCTGTATCCTTGCCATATTTTTGTACCCATGCTGGCATATGTTCAAGTATAAACTGCTGTGCTCCTGGTATTCCAACGTCACTCATTGGGTCTGGAGCTGTTTCAAAATAGAAATTAAGTCCTAAATCTTTACAAGCCTGTTCCATAATAGCTCTTCTTCTAGATAAAAGTTCAATACTCATGTGTCTTGGGAAGGAAATGTGAACAAAGTTCTTTGCTCCCATTTTCTTAGCTGCTAGAATCATTAAGTAACCACGTTTTACGTTATCAGCATCTACAACTAAATCAGAAGCTGCTTCAATCATGTTTGTATCTTCCTGTGGGATACCAGCTAAAAGAAGTATATCAGGTCTTAATTCTCTGATTTTCTTAAAAGCTGCAACTGTTCCTGGAACTGATTGATTTACTACTATTGCCTTCATATCTGGGTCATCTGCAAGTCCTACTATCTGAGAAATGGTTGTTTCAGACTCCTGCATGAAATTATCAGGATAGGTTACGTGCTTAACTATTCCACCATTAGCTACATCGCCATATTCCTTAATAAAGGCTTCAGCGCCTCTTAGCTCGTCTTCAGACTGAGCTACAGTACCTGTAACTATTCCTATGTGGAATTTCTTGTCTGCAGGTTTCGCTGGTGTAGCATTTGTATCAGCTGCTTTTCCACAGCCAACTAAGCTAAGCACCATAATAGCTGAAAGAATTAATGATAGTGTTTTTTTCAAATTTTTCCCCTCCTAAAGATTTAATATTATAAATTTCAAAGTAATTTACTATTTGAACTTCACAAAACCTGTAGGTACAACAGGATATTGTTTGTACAAATAGCGATTTACTAATGAATTTATTTAGTTGAAAAGCTAAGCTTTTCTATACTAACAAAGAAATTATTATATTATATTTAATGACACTAAAATTATTCGAGAAAATGTAAGAGTTTCCTATTTTTATCACATATTTCTCTGTAAATAATTCAGAAAAATAAAAAAACTCCCAATATTAGAATAATTGAACTAGGTTAAATACAATTATTCTAAGTTAAGAGCTGATTAATAAAAGCTATTAAATTTGATACAATAACAAGCTTCTTTTAAAAACTATGGTAGAAATTATAAAAGATAATTAAATTTTGCTGGATGAAAGAATATATTTGTTTTTAGGCCTTCCTATTTGCCCGTAGATAGGGAGAATTTCTATAGTTTTATTTTCTACTAAATATTGAATATATCTATGTACAGTTTGATAGGCAAGATGCAGTGCCGCAGCAATTTCTTCTATGGTAAGACCTTCACTTTGTTCTTTTAGATAATCGCATATAATATTTAAAGTGGCAGGACCAATACCCTTCTCAATAAATATTATGGCCTTATCTTCAATATATTTTTGCTGTATTTCATTTATTTTTAAATTGATTTTTATTCTAGAAATCAGATCCGGGGATTTAATGGGTTTAATGGCGAAATCTGTGGCACCAACAGCCATGAATTTTTCAGCAATTTCCTGTCTTTCATCAACAGTAAGTACTAAAATTGAAATTGAACTATCTAATTGACGTATTTTCTTAACTGTTGTTAAACCATCCCAATCTGGCATATGGTAGTCAACTATGGCTAAGTTTATTCCTTTATTTTTGCATAGTTCATAGCCGTTAGCACCACTGTGGGCAATAACCGGTTCATAACCACCATGTAGACATATTTCTTTTATAGTATATTGAATATCAGGTTCATCATCTATAATAACTATTTTCTTTTTGACGGGCATTTTATTCACTTTTATCATCTCCTTGTTTTCGTCTACTCAATTAATGCTTTAAATGCAGGAAGATATATAGTAACAGAAGTTCCCTCATCTACAGCACTAATAATGTTAATTGTACCTTCATTATCCTCTATAACCTGTTTTACAAAGGAAAGTCCAAGTCCTGAGGTATTATTTGTAGAAAAGCCAATATCCCATATTCTCGGTAAATCAGCTTCCTTAATACCTATACCATTATCAGATACAAAGATGCATAGCCCATTATCAAAGGGTTTTACCTGAAATACAATATGCTTAAAAGGTTTCTTACAAGGGGTAACAATGGCATTTTCCAAAATATTAATAACTGCTCTAGCTACCCTAATTTTATTTACATATATAACAGGAAGCTCCTCTTTAATGTCTATATCAATTTTAATAGTCTCATCTTCAAGGGGCAGCTGGGCTCTTATATAACTTATTAAATCAGATGAATTTATCTTTTGCCTTGAAGTATCATAAAGAAAACTTGAAATCATCTCGTTCATTTTACTTACAGAGCCTTCGATTCTTTCACTGTATTCAATAAGCTTTGCTGTATCCTTTGAAATTGCAAGCAGGGAATTTAAGCCTTGAATTGTTACGAGAGGAGTTTTCAAATCGTGAACTAAGGACTTTATTTCCTTTTCTATTCTATTTTCAATTATTTTTGCCTTCATAGTTTGTAATTCCTTTTCATTTTCATAATTTAATTTAATAATTTTTAAATTATTTAAATAACTTCTAAATAAAGCAGAGGTAATGAAAGCTGAAAATATAAAAGGAAGAAAAAAGGCAAAGCCAGTGAAATTTAATACCGATGAAGAATGAAGGTATAGGCCAGTAAGCTTTATGCTGCTGGGAATATCACCTTCGCCAATAAAATAGCTTGAAAATAAGGGCATAATGTTTATCCACTGAAAGGCAAAAAATACTTGTATTGAAACAATAGAAATATGGAGAAAACTGTTTTTTTCATAAAAAAACTTTGCAAATATAAATAAGCTTAAAATTATAGGAAGTATAGTTGAAACTATTTCCCAGGACATATTAAAAACATAAGAGTTTAGAACCTGTAAAAAAACAATTAAAAGAAAGGTTATAATATATAAGATTGTGTTACTAAAACGAAATCTAAAGGGTGTATAAAACACTATAAGCAGGCAGCCTAAAAATAAAGCAGTATTTTGCAAGGTAAACAAAATACTGATATAAGCGCTAGCAAGCACTAATAAACCGCTGTCACCGGCATTTATGGCCCTTCTTATATTATAGATAATATTAAACCAATAAAAATTTGAAAAGAAAGGGAAAAAGAACCCGAAACAAATAAATATAATAATTCCTATAATAATAACATCATAATATTTAATATTTTTATTGTTCATAAAAAACCTCTATGTACACCCTTTAAATTTGAATCTATCTATAAGCTGAGGCAAAAGGTTCTGATAGATTATTAACCCCGTTTATAAGAGTTAAAGGAATTGAGCTTTTCTTAGCCAGTTTCGAAAGGAAACCATCATAATCAGCGTCTTTTGTTCCAATTAAATAATTACTTATAGGAACAATAAGGTTTAAGAGCTCTTCGCTTTTAATGTCGCGACGTTCCTTTCCTCCAATATATATTGATATTACTGCTAGCTTTTTTTCTGAAGCTTTTTTTAACAGCTCAGTAATGCGGCTTTTTTCATTTTCATAGCTTATGCCGCTAAGCTTTTCCCCTTGAGAGCTATAGCCTACTACAAATACAATGGAGTTTATTCCATCTAAATCTGTTGTATTTGCTTGAGGCATGAAGTAGCTGTGTATCATAAGTTTATTAGAAATATCATTAAGTATATAGGAATCTGTACTTTGTCCAGCACTGGTTATTAGAGCATATTCCTTAGCAATAGGCATAGGAAGGCTAGGGAGTAAAAGAACATTTACTTCGTTTCTTTTATTGAAATTAAATTTATAAATACCAAGAACTACTAAAATAGCAGCTAGTGTTAACAATGTAAAAGCTTTTAATTTCATTTTTATAATCCTCGACTATCATGGTTTTATATCTACTTTTTCTAGAGATTCTACTCCAGTTATGTAGGGTGAATAGCCAACTACTGATCTATTAGCTGCTAGTAATGGCATAGTGTGAGCAAGTGGAATGGAGGGCATATCAATATTTACAGCTTCTAAAAGTTTTCTATATAAATACTCTCTGAAGGCTAAATCTGTAGTTTCCCTAGCTTGATTTAAAAGCATGTCAATATCCTTGTTTTTATAGAAGGAATAATTGCTTGCCATACCAGGCTTAGCGTTATCTGAGGATAATAAAGTATAGAGAAAATTATCAGGATCTATATTATCTCCAGTCCAGCCAATTAAAGCTAATTCATGTTCACCATTTTTGATTTTGTTTAAATATTCATCCCAATTAAAGGTTTTTATTGTAACTTCAATATTTACCTTATGAAAACTAGCCTTAAGAAAATCTGCCACTTCAAGAGGTTTAGGAAAATAGTTTCTTGAAGTATTCATTACCCATAGAGTAGTTTTAAAACCATTTGGAAATCCAGCTTCTTTTAGAAGCTCCTTAGATTTTTCTATATTATATTCACTTGGTGCTATACTTTCATTAAAACCCCAAAGTACAGGTGGAATAAGTGTTTTTGCGGGTTTTGCTATATTATTAAATGCTGTCTTAATTAATTCATCTTTATTTATTGCATAGCTCATAGCACTTCTTATTAGTCTATTATCAAAGGGAGCTTTTTCGTTATTTATAGCTAAATAGCCTACATTAAAGCAGGGTCTATAATACAAACTAAGATTAGGGTCATTTTCGATTACTGAAGTGTCATCAGGTCCTAGGTTATCTGCAATAAGTATCTTTCCTTCCTTTAATTTTTCTAATCTGTCACTGCTTGAAGGAATCACTACAAATTCCACCTCATCCACCTTAGCAGGGGTATTCCAGTAATTATTATTGCGGGAAAGAATTATATTATCATTTGGCGTCCAGCTTTTAAAAGTAAATGGTCCAGTACCAATAGGATGCTTGTACACTTCCACACCGTAGGTTTTGATTGCTTCAGGGCTTTCAATAGCAAAAACAGGCATTGCAAGTGTGCTTAAAAAGGGTGCAAATGGTTTGCTAAGCTTTATTTCTACAGAATATTCAGACACTGCTTTAACACTTTTTATAAAGCCAGGAAAGCCTCCAAATACATAATTCCAATAGCTGAACTCACCATCGTGATAGGGGTTGCTGGTGTTCATCCATCTCTGAAAGTTAAATACCACAGCAGCGGCATCAAATTTAGTGTTATCATGAAATTTAATTCCTTGCCTAAGGTTAAATATCCAGCTCAGACCATCCTCGCTGGACTTCCAATTTGCTGCTAAGCTTGGTATTATTTCTTTGCCATCCTTTTCATATTTAACTAAGGTCTCAAAAATATTAACCGTAACTTTAATGGAATCCATATCTGTTGTATTAGCTGGGTCTAAGCTTAAGGAATCGCTGGCGCGGCCTATAGTGAGTCTTTTAACTTTATGCTTTTGTATATCATTAGCCTTGATGATATACATTACTAAAGAAGTGAAAAAAATTATTAAAATAAAAAGTACAAGAAATACCTTATAATGATTTTTCACTTTTTCTCTCCCCCATTTGTTCTATAACTTTAATTTTAGCTTAAAATATGTAACAAATCAAACTATTTAGAAAAATGAATAATAAAGTTTTATATTAATCATTGAGAATATTGCTTAAATATCTATTTTTAAAATAATAAGATTTTATGTTATTTAAGTGTTAAAAACATAGAGGAAGTTATCATAAGGTAGACTAAAAAACTTTTTAATTATATAATTATTTAGATAAAAGTACATAGAAAGGTCGGTAAAATTATGAGCAAACCAAAAGTATTTATAGCAGAAAAAATTCCAGAAGAAACAGAAAAATATATTGCAGAATACTGCGATTATGAAATATGGAATAAGGAAGATAAGATTCCTAGAGAAATATTATTACAAAAACTTGCAGATAAAGATGGCATAATGCTTACTGGTAATAAAATCGATGAAGAACTATTAAGTCATGCTCCAAATTTAAAAATAGTAAGTAATATTTCTGTTGGCTACAATAATTTTGATATAGAGGCTATGAAAAACAGAAAGGTTATAGGAACAAATACACCTTATGTTTTAGATGATACTGTAGCTGACTTAATATTAGGACTTATGTTATCAGCTTCTCGTAGAATTGCAGAGCTAGATAGGTATGTTAAAGATAATAAGTGGGTTAGCAGTGACGGAGAAAATCTATTTGGATTAGATGTGCATCATGCTGTACTTGGTATTATTGGAATGGGAAGAATAGGAGAGGCTGTTGCGAAAAGAGCTAAATTCGGCTTTGACATGGAAGTTATGTATTACAATAGAAGTAGAAAATTAAAAGTAGAGGAGAACTTAGGGGTACAGTATACTGACTTAAATTCATTACTTGAAAAATCCGATTTTATAGTCCTAATGACTCCCTTGACAGTGGAGACTCGCCATTTAATAGATACTGAAGAATTTAATAAAATGAAAAGTACTGCCATATTTATTAATGCATCTAGGGGACAGACTGTGAATGAGAAGGCATTAATAGAGGCCTTAGAAAACAAGAAAATCTATGCTGCAGGACTAGACGTTTTTGAGAAAGAACCAATTAATAGTGATAATAAGCTGCTTAAAATGTCAAATGTAGTTACTCTTCCACATCTTGGATCAGCTACAGAAAAGACACGTATTGATATGGCAAATATGGCAGCAGAAAACCTGGTTAAGGGAGTTATAGGTGAGATACCTAATAATATAATTTCAGAACTGAAATAATATAATATTATGGCGGGTGTATTTAAATAAAAGGGGGAAATAAAATGATATTTTATTTTACAGGTACGGGAAACTCTTTACAAGCAGCTAAAAATATAGCAAAACATAATGATGAAAAGTTAATTTCTATAGCAAAAATAATGAATGATAAAAATTCTTCCTATGATTATAATTTAGCTGAAGAGGAAAGTATAGGTTTCGTTTTTCCTATATACTCTTGGGGTCCCCCTAAGATGGTGCTGGAATTTATTAATAAGCTAAAGCTAATTAACTATAATAGTAATTATATTTATACTGTTGTAACATGTGGTGCCAATATAGGAAATACAATGAAAGTTATGATGTCTACCTTAAAGAAAAAGAATCTAATATTGGATAGTGGCTTTTCAATTGTAATGCCAAATAACTATATTATTATAGGTGATGTGGATTCTAAAAAGGCAGAAGAGAAAAAACTTTTAGAAGCAGAGGAAACCTTGAATAATATTAATGAAGTTATAAAGAAAAAAACAAAGGGAGTATTTAAAGTTAGTAAAGGATTTGTACCATTTCTATTAACAGGAGTAATAAATCCATTATTTAATAAAGGAGCAATTGATACAAAAAAGTTTTATGCAAATGATAGCTGCACAAGCTGTGGCATTTGTGAAGGAGTATGTAATTGCAATACTATTAAAGTTGACAAGAAACCTTGCTGGGGCAGTGAATGCAGTCAATGCTTAGCCTGTGTGCACCTTTGCCCTGTTAATGCGATTCAATATGGAAAAGGAACTGAGAAAAAAGGAAGATATAAAAATCCTAATATAACTGTTAATGAACTGAATAAGTTTAAGAAATAATTAACTTATGAAGTTATAAATGAATATGCACGTTTAATATGAACTAAGTGATAAAATTTCACCTAATTAAATATTTTTGTGGAAGTAGAGGTATTTATGGAAGAGTATATGCAGTTTATATTAGAAGCATGGGAAGAATTTACTGAAAAAGATAATATTAATCCAAAGGTTAAGAAGGACATTGCGGAATCCTGGAAGCGATGTAAAAGATATAAGGTTGACTACATGAGTGGTCTTGGGAATGATATATACAAGGTTCCAATAGAAACAAAGGTTAAGGAAAATGCTGAATTAATATCTACGGCTCATCCTATAATGAAAAATTTATATTCTATTGTAGCAGGATCAGGGTTTGCCATAATACTATCCGATAGAGAGGGCTATATAATAGACGTTATTGGTGATGAAGACATTATGCATCGTGCAAATGAACTGAAGTTTGTAAAGGGAGCACTCTGGACTGAAAAAGCAGTGGGTACTAATGCAATAGGTACAGCTCTTTACCTTGATAAGCCTATACAAACAATAGGAGCAGAGCATTACGGAATTAATCAGCATTCTTGGACTTGTTCGGCAGCACCAATTCACGATGAAGATGGTACAATAATTGGCTGCATTAATATGTCAGGGATTTATTATAAAGCCCATTCTCATACTTTAGGCATTGTAACCTTGGCTGCCGAGGCAATACAAAATCAACTTTCTCTACTTATTTCATATAATCTTTTAAATATTACCTTTGATTCAATTTCAGAGGGAATGATTGTTACTGATAAAAATTTCAATATACAAAGAATAAATGACAGATCAACAAGCATTTTAGGTGTAACCAAGAATGAAATACTTAGAATGAATATTTTAAATATGCTTAAGGGCATAGATTTAAATGAGATAAGAAGTAATAGCTATAGAAGCTTTAGTAATGTAGATTGTGATATTTATATAAAGGATAAAAGAATTAAATGTATTATTAACACTGTACCATTGATGGTAAATGAGAAGCTTGAAGGTGTAGTAATTACATTTATTGAAGCTAAATATGTTCATAAGCTAGTTAATAAAATGATTGGCTACAAAGCTTCCTATAGATTTGAGGATTTTATAACCGGTAATGAAGAAATGAAAAAAGTTATAGAATTTGCAAAAAAAGCATCTAAAAGTGATTGTAATATTCTTATAGAAGGTGAAAGCGGTACAGGAAAAGAACTAATTGCTCAATCTATTCATAATTACTCCAAAAGATGTGAAGGACCTTTTGTTGCCATAAACTGTGCTTCTATACCAAGAGAGCTAGTAGAAAGCGAACTATTTGGCTATGATAGAGGTGCTTTTACTGGAGCAGTAAAGGAAGGCCATCCTGGAAAATTTGAACTTGCAGACGGAGGCACTATTTTTCTAGATGAAATAGGTGAACTTCCATTAGACATACAATCAAAACTCTTAAGGGTGTTAGATAATAATAAAATTTCTAGAGTTGGCGGAACCTACGAAAAAGAATTAAATGTAAGAATAATTGGAGCCACAAATAGAAAGCTAAAAGAAGAAATAAATAAGAAAAATTTTCGTGAAGATCTTTATTATAGGCTAAATGTAATGAATATAAAAACCCTTCCTCTATACAAAAGGAAGGAAGACATTGAACTGCTTTCAAAGCACTTTGTTAGAAGTTTAAACAATAAAAATAAACAGGGAAATAAGGTTATAAGTGAAAAATACATTGAAGCCTTAAAGGAATATAATTGGCCTGGAAATGTACGTGAGCTTAGAAATACTATAGAGAGAGAATATTATCTTAGCGAAGGTAATACAATAAGTGGTAATTATTCTGAAGAAAAGACAGCTGATAAAGAGAGAGACAATTGGAATATAAGAAATAAAATTGAAGATGAAGTAGATGAAATTCTAACTTTTGATATTTTAGAAAGAAAAAGCATAGAAAAAGCCTTAAAGTACTGCAGTGGAAATATAAATAAGGCAGCTGAACTTTTAAATATAAGTCGTGCTACAATATATAGAAAAATCAAAAAATATAATATTAACAATCTATTGTATCAATATGAGAAAAATCCATTATAATATCTCAATTTGATACAAGATAAATGTATCAAATTGAGATACAAATTATGAAAAGCCTTATTTAAGGCTTTTTTATTTTGGCATGGAAATTGCTAATAGTATATGTGAATATATTAACAAGATTGATAAAAAATTATTTATACAGGAGGATTTATTTATGAAGGCAGCATTATGGTATCAAAAGAAGGACGTTAGAGTTGAAGAAATTTCAGAGCCAAAGGTAACTGCAGGATCTGTAAAAATTAAAGTAAAATGGTGCGGTATTTGTGGATCAGATTTACATGAATATTTAGCAGGACCTATTTTTATTCCAGTTGGACAACCTCATCCTCTAAGTGGTGCAACAGCTCCAGTTGTTTTAGGCCATGAGTTCTCAGGAGAAGTTGTAGAAATCGGAGAAGGAGCTTCAAAATTGAAAGTTGGAGATAGAGTAGTTGTTGAACCGATCGTAGCTTGCGGAAAATGTCCAGCTTGCAAAGAAGGAAAATATAATATTTGTTCTTCTTTAGGCTTCCATGGGCTTTGTGGAACTGGAGGCGGTTTAGCAGAGTATACAGTATTCCCAGAAGAATATGTGCATAAAATCCCTGAAAGTATGTCTTATGAACAAGCTGCTTTAATTGAGCCAATTGCAGTTGCGCTTCATTCTATAAGAATTTCTGGCTTTAAGACAGGGGATACAGCTTTAGTATTAGGTTCAGGCCCTATTGGACTTGCAACAATTGAATGCTTAAAGGCTGCAGGGGCAAGTCTTATAGTAGTACTTCAGAGAAAATCTGTTAGGCAGGAATATGCAAAAAGAGCTGGTGCAGATGTAGTTCTAGATCCTAATGAAGTTAATATAGCTGATGAAGTTAAAAAACTAACAAACGGGGTAGGTGTTAATGTATCTTTTGAAACAACAGGAGCAAAGGTTGGTTTTGATACAGGAATTAATAGTTTAAAACATGAAGGAGTTATGGTTGTAACAAGTATATGGGAGGATGAAGTAAGCTTTAATCCTAACCTATTAGTATTTTCTGAAAAGAAAATAGTAGGAACCTTAGCCTATAGACATGAATTTCCTGCAACTATTGCTCAAATGAAGGATGGAAGAATAAAGGCAGAGGGATACATTACAAAGAGAATAGCACTTGAGGATATTGTTGAAGAAGGCTTTGGAGCCTTAACTGGACCAGAAAAGAAGAAACATGTAAAAATAATTGTTACTCCAGATAAGAGTCTTTTATAATATTTAAAATCTAAGCAAGGTAAAACTATTGAGAACTAATTTTGAAAATTGACTCTTAATAGTTTATTACCATTTATTCGCAAATCAAATTATGGAGGAATATATATGTTCGAAATAGTAAAGAAGACAGTTTTAGCTAATCAGATATATTTGATGGAAATAAAAGCACCAAGAATAGCTAACTCAGCTAATCCAGGACAATTTTTAATTGTGAAAATGGATGAAAAGGGTGAAAGAATTCCCTTAACAATATGTGATTATGATAAGGAAAAAGGTACTGTAACAATAGTTTTTCAAACTGTAGGTAACTCTACCAATGAAATGGCAGATTATGAAGAAGGAGGATTCTTTACTGATGTGGTTGGACCCCTTGGAACTCACTCAGAATTTGTAAATGAAGAGGCAGAAGCTTTAAAAAAGAAAAAAGTAATTTTTATTGCCGGCGGTGTAGGAACTGCCCCGGTATATCCACAGGTTAAATGGTTATCAGAGCATGGAGTAAAGGCAGATGTAATAATAGGAGCAAAAACTAAGGATCTAGTTATCTTAGAGGAGAAAATGAAGGCAGTAGCAGGAGAGGTATATGTTGCAACTGATGATGGTTCCTATGGCTATAAAGGACTTGTAACTAATTTATTAAAGGAACTTGTAGAAAAGCAAGGGAAAAAATATGATGAGGTTATTGCTATTGGTCCAATGATAATGATGAAGTTCGTTTCAAGGCTAACAGAAGAATTAAATTTAAAAACTATAGTAAGCCTGAACACCTTAATGGTGGATGGAACAGGAATGTGTGGAGCATGTAGAGTCACAGTAGGCGGAAAGATTAAGTTTGCTTGTGTAGACGGACCTGAATTTGATGGACATCTTGTAAATTTTGATGAGGCTATGAGAAGACAAACTATGTATAAATCTGAAGAAGCAAAATCTGAATTTAAAAAAGAACATGCAAATGAAGGCGGTCATAAATGCAGCTGTGATGCAGTGTAACTTAAAATATATTGACATATACAATATGGAGGAAGTAAATATGGATAGAATGAAGAGAGTGCCAGTATTGGAACAAGATCCAAATCTAAGAAGAGCAAACTTTGATGAGGTATGCTTAGGTTATACAGAAGAAGAAGCTGTAGCCGAAGCTTCAAGATGCTTAAGCTGTAAGAAGCCCTTGTGTGTTACAAAGTGTCCAGTTACAATTAGTATTCCAGAATTTATACAATATATAAAAAACAGAGAATTTGAGGAAGCTGCAAAGGTTATTGCAAGATCAAGTGCACTTCCTGCAGTATGCGGAAGAGTTTGTCCGCAGGAAACTCAATGTGAAGGAAAATGTGTGCTTGGCATAAAAGGCGAAGCAGTAGCAATTGGAAAACTAGAAAGGTTTATAGCTGATTGGTCTAGAGAAAACAATGTTGATTTGTCCGAAACTTTGCCTAGTAACGGCAAGAAAGTTGCAATTATTGGAAGCGGCCCTGCTGGACTCACCTGTGCAGGAGATTTAGCAAAGCTTGGCTATCAAGTTGATATATTCGAAGCTCTGCATGAGCCTGGGGGAGTTTTAGTTTATGGTATTCCAGAGTTTAGACTGCCCAAAAACACCGTTGTTAAGCATGAAGTAGAAAATGTTAAAAAATTAGGTGTAAATATTGAAACAGATGTAATTATTGGAAAGACATTAACTATAGATGAGCTTATAGAAAATGAGCATTACGATGCAGTTTTTATTGGTTCAGGAGCAGGACTGCCGAAATTTATGGGTATCCCTGGAGAAAATCTAAATGGTGTTTTCTCAGCAAACGAATTTTTAACTAGAAATAATTTAATGAAGGCCTATAGAGAGGATTATTCCACTCCCATAAAAGTAGGAAAGAAGGCGGCTGTAGTTGGTGGAGGAAATGTTGCAATGGATGCTGCAAGAACTGCTTTAAGACTTGGAGCTGAGGTTCACATAGTATATAGAAGAAGTGAAAATGAACTTCCTGCTAGAGCTGAAGAAGTTCATCATGCAAAAGAAGAGGGAATTATCTTTGACCTTCTGACAAATCCAACAGAAATAGTAGCTGATGATAATGGATGGGTTAAAGGAATGAAATGTGTAAAGATGGAACTAAGTGAGCCTGATGCATCAGGCAGAAGAAAACCTGTAGAAATTCCTAATACTGAGTATTTTCAGGAATTTGATACAATAATCATGTCACTTGGAACATCACCAAACCCGCTAATTGCTTCCACAACAAAGGAACTTGATATAGACAAGAGAAAATGCATTGTTGCTGAAGAGGAAACAGGACAAACTACAAAGGAAAAAGTATTCGCTGGTGGAGATGCTGTCACTGGAGCTGCCACAGTAATATTAGCAATGGGAGCAGGAAAGAGAGCTGCTGAAGCTATTCACAAGATGCTCTCTTAAATTAAATCTAAAACACAGGCGATTTTATAAGGCTTATTAGTATTTAAGAGTTAAACCTAGAAAATGATTTATATTTTCTAGGTTTTTTATGTGAAATGATTTGTGTAATTATGAATACTAAATTATAAAATCAGTTTATGATATTAAATATGCAATATTGTACTTCGTGAATGAAAATACATACAATCCTTCATAAACTGCAAGATTATAAACTAGTAAATTCAATAATGAATTCAAAAATTCAATAAATCTACAATTGAATTTTTGTGATAACGTATTCATATGCGCTGATATGAGCCAATTTGATAAAATTAATTAAAAGAGGAAACAATGAAAATATAAATTGCAAAATATTTTAAATTTCATTCATTTTTTCAAAAAATGATATTGACAATATTCAAAATTGCATTTATTATTATTTATAAAATACGAGTCACGGTTAATACATAGGACTTTTGTATTTTATTTGACATAATTGGAGGGGGTAAAATGAATAGTATTAAGAAGATTGTGTCTCTGGCCATGGTAATGGCTATGACAGTCAGCTTAACAGCTTGCGGTGGGGGAAAAACTGCAAGTACAGGTGCTGCTGGAGACACATCAAAAGCTTCAGGACAAACTCTGAAGGCTCAATTAGATGTTGAAGTGGCATCAATGGATCCTCAAGTTGCAACAGACGGTACTTCGTTTGAAGTTATTGCAGATGTTACAGAAGGCTTATATTCTCTTGACAAGGTAGGTTCACCAGTTTTGGCCTTAGCAAAGGATGCAAAGAAAAGTGCTGATGGACTAACTTATACCTTTACACTAAAGGATGCTAAATGGTCAAATGGTACGCCTGTAACAGCAAAAGACTTTGTATTTGCCTGGAGACGTCTTGTTGATCCAAAAACAGCCAGTGAATATGCTTTTATAGCTGGTGTAGCAGGTATTAAAAATGCAGATGATATTGCTGCAGGCAAAAAGAAAATAGAAGAATTAGGTGTAACAGCTAAAGATGATAAAACTCTGGTAGTAGAACTATCACATCCAGTTACCTTCTTTGAATCATTAATGGCTTTTCCTTCTTTCCTTCCAGTAAATGAGGCATTTTGTAAACAAGCTGGAGGTAAATTTGCAACCTCACCTGATACTATTTTAAGCAATGGTCCATTTAAAATTAAATCCTATGAACCAGCTGCAACGTCAATAGCACTTGAAAAGAATCCGGATTACTGGGATGCAGCAGAAGTTAAACTTGGGGGTATTCAATATCAGGTAATAAAAGATGCACAGCAAGCTATGCTTTCCTATAAAAATGGAGATGTAGATGTTGCTAATCTTCAAGGAGAACAAGTAGATCAGTTTAAAGCTGATCCAGAATTCCATACAATTCAAGAGGGCTATTTATGGTATATTTCTCCTAACCAAAAGGTTGCCGGACTAGAAAACTTAAATCTACGTATGGCATTAGCATTATCCTATGATAAGAAGGCAATAGTTGACAACATATTGAAGGATGGTTCTACTCCAGCAGACTTTGCAATACCTGCTTTACTAGCAACAGGTCCTGACAAAAAAGACTTCCGTGCTACTACTGGAACTTATCTTTCTACTGATAAAGCAAAAGCTGTAGATTACTTCAACAAAGCAAAACAGGAACTAGGGAAAAGTTCCTTCACATATACTTTAATTGTTGAGGATACAGAATCTGCTCAAAATGTAGCTCAATTTATTCAGTCAGAAATTCAAAACACTCTTAAAGGCGTTACTATAAAAATTGAAACTATGCCTAAGAAAAATAGACTTGAAAGGATGAGACAAGGTCAATATGACTTAGGCTTAACTAGATGGGGACCAGATTATGCAGATCCAATGACTTATTTAGATATGTGGATTACAGGAGCATCTAACAATTCTGGCAAATGGTCTAATGCTGAATATGATGCTATCATTAAATCTGCAAAAGATGGAGAGCTTTCTCTAAATCCTGAAAAGAGATGGGAAGCATTAAAGAAGGCTGAAGGAATGGTAATGGATCAAGCAGTAATATTTCCAGTATATCAAAAAGGAAGTGCTGTTTTGATAAAGAAAAATGTTTCTGGAGTAGAGTACCATTCGGTTGGTATACCTAGAATTTTAAAAAATGCCTCAAAAAATTAAAACTTTATAACCATTATTATTTATTACAGTGGTTAGCTTATAACCACTGTAATTTCTTTAGAGGTTAAAGTCCTAAATGGACTTTAACGAGTTATTTGCGAGTGGGAACGAGTAAGTTAAATTACTCAGTGTTCCGACGAAAGGAGGAAAAGGTTGAAAAAGTATTTACTTAAGAGAATCGCAGTTTCCATAGCTACGTTACTTGTAATTTTATTGATATTATTCTTAATGCTTCAGTTTATGCCAGGTTCACCATTTAATGATGAAAAATTATCAGCAGATCAAATTGCATTATTAAATGCAAAGTATGGGTTAGATAAATCAGTACTTATAAGATTTATAACCTATGTTAAAAATATGCTTACAGGAGACTTTGGTGTTTCTTATTCCATTTCAAAAAACACCCCTATTTCATCTCTGCTTCAAACAAGGCTGCCAATATCACTGCAGATTGGGGGACAATCAGTCTTACTAGGAACTATAATTGGACTAATTTTAGGAATAATTGCCGCCTTAAAGCACAATACAATTTGGGATACTCTTACTACAGTAATTTCAGTAATAGGTGTGAGCCTGCCTTCCTATGTATTTGCACTTGCTTTATCTTATTCTTTAGGGTACAAACTTAAGTTGTTTCCATTATTATATTCAAACGACATACCATTTAAATCCTCAACCCTTCCAACTGTGGCATTATGTATGTTTACAATTGCCACAATAGCTCGTTTTACAAGGACGGAAATGCTTGAGGTGCTGGATTCGGATTATATACTATTAGCAGAAAGTAAAGGAATTAGCGGCTTTAAGCTGATTTTTAGACATGAATTAAGAAATGCCTTAATCCCAATTATTACAGTGTTAGCACCTCTAGTGGTTGGACTCATGACAGGAAGTCTAGTTATTGAAAAGATATTTTCAATTCCTGGAATAGGAAGTCTTTTAGTAACTGCCATACAATCCAATGATTATAACGTTATCGTAGCATTAGCCTTTATATATAGTGCAATGTATATTGGTATTATGCTTGTAGTAGATGTGCTGTATGGTATTATTGACCCAAGAATTAGACTGGCAAAGGAGGTTAATAGCTAAATGGAGTTTTTAGATAATGATTTTGAATTAGTCGGTGAGGAAAATTTGGCTCATGTTGATAACAACTATGCTAGTCAACCATTCTTTAAGGATGTTTTAAATCGATTTAAAAAGAATAAAGGGGCTATAATAGGTTTAGTTTGTATTATATTGATTACATTTATGGCCATTATCGGAGTAGGGCTTAGTGGACATACCTATGATTCACAAATTATATCACAGCAAAATCTTGCACCGAGAATTCCAGGACTTGAGAAACTGGGAATCTTTAATGGAAGTGAAAAGCTGCAGACATCCACAGGAGTAGTTAAAGTAAATAAATATATATCTTCAGATGGGAAGAAAACAGGACTTGAAAATGTGTATTATTGGTTTGGATCTGATATTTTAGGTAGAGATATTTTTACTAGGACCTGGATGGGAACTCGAATTTCACTTTATATCGCATTTATTGCTGTACTAATAGATATGGTTATTGGTTTAAGCTATGGACTTATATCTGGATATTTTGGGGGAGCAATTGACAATGCTATGCAGCGTTTTGCTGAAATATTAAACGGTATTCCAAATCTAGTAGTTGTAACACTTTTAATTTTAATTTTAAAGCCTGGATTATTAACAATTACCTTTTCTATTATGATTACAGGATGGATAGGCATGAGTCGTATTGCAAGAGCCCAAATGCTGAAATTAAAAGAACAAGAATTTATACTGGCTTCAAGAACCTTAGGAGCAAAAGATTTCTTTATAATATTTAAAGAAATTCTTCCGAATATATTGGGACAAGTTATTACAAACACCATGTTTTCAATACCTAATGCCATATTTACAGAGGCATTTTTAGCCTTCATCGGACTTGGCGTACCAGCTCCAATGGCTTCTTTAGGGTCACTTATAAGTGATTCCTTTAAGTCCTTTACAACACATCCATACATGATAGTACCTCCAGTAGTGGTGCTTGCAATATTAATGTTAAGTTTTAACATGCTGGCTGATGGCATACGTGATGCCTTTGATCCAAAGATGAAAGAGATGTAGGAGGTTTTATAAATGGGAAATGAAAAAGTATTATCAATTAGAGATTTATCTATTTCCTTTAAAACCTCAATGGGTAAGGTAAATGCTATCCGTGGGGTGAAATTGGATTTATATAAAGGAGAGACCTTGGCTATTGTTGGTGAAAGCGGCAGCGGTAAATCAGTTACAATGAAAGCAGCAATGGGCATATTAAGCAGCAACGAGGAAATAAATTCTGGTTCTATAAAATTTTCATATTATAGAGATAAGGAAAAGGTTGAGGTAGATATTTTAAAGCTATCTAAGAAGGAAATGAGAACAAGAATTAATGGAAAGCGTATAGCAATGATATTCCAAGACCCTATGACTTCTTTAAATCCAACCATGAACATAGGGGCTCAAATTATGGAGGGTATGATTTGGCATTATAAAACCCATAAAAAAGAAGCTTATAAAAAAGCAGTAGAATTATTAGAACTTGTGGGTATTACGGATGCAGAGAAACGTATGAAAAACTACCCTCACCAGCTTTCAGGAGGAATGAGGCAAAGAGTAGTTATTGCTATAGCACTTGCTTGTAATCCGGATTTGTTAATCTGTGATGAACCAACAACTGCCTTAGATGTAACCATACAAGCTAAAATATTAGAGCTTATAAAAGATATTCAAAAGAAGTTGAATATTTCTGTTATATATATTACACATGACTTAGGTGTAGTAGCAAAGGTAGCTGATTATGTGGCTGTTATGTATGCTGGAAAAATAGTGGAAAAAGGCACAATAGATGATATATTCTATGATCCGAGACATCCTTATACTTGGGGACTCTTGTCAGCAATGCCTGATTTAGATACAAAAGACGATAAGCTTTATACAATACCAGGAACGCCTCCAAATCTAGCTTGTAAAGTTGAAGGAGATGCTTTTGCTCCAAGAAACATATATGCCTTAAAAATAGATAGCCGCATGGAACCCCCAATGTTTAAAATTTCAGATACCCATTACGCTGCAACTTGGCTTATGCATGAAAAAGCACCTAAGGTGGAAATGCCAGCCGAGCTTAAAACCAGAGTAGACAGAATGCTAAGGGAGGCTAAAGAAAATGGAAGATAAAAAGCCTTTACTGGAAGTAAAAGATTTAAAACAATACTTTAAAATAAGCAGGAAATTTACTGTAAAAGCTGTAAATGGAGTTTCTTTTGAAATATATCCAGGGGAAACTTATGGTCTTGTTGGAGAATCTGGAAGCGGTAAATCTACTATTGGACGTTCTATAATTAGGCTTTATGATCCAACAACAGGTACAATAAATTTTGATGGAGTGGACATCACCCATAAATTATCTGAAAAGGAAAACAAGCATTTGAGAATTAACATGCAGATGATTTTCCAAGATCCTATGGCCTGCTTAAATCCTCGTAAAAAGGTATTAGATATTGTTGCTCAAGGATTAGATATTCATCATTTATATGAGAGCAAAGAAGAACGACAAGAAAAGGTATATAATATTCTTGAAAAGGTTGGACTTTCAAAAGAACATGCCTCAAGATATCCTCATCAGTTTTCTGGTGGTCAAAGGCAGCGTATAGGAATAGCTAGAGCTCTTATTATGAACCCAAAGCTAATTATTGCAGATGAAGCTATTAGTGCCTTAGATGTATCTATTCAAGCACAGGTTGTAAATTTAATGAAGGATATACAAAAGGAAACAAATACTGCATTATTATTTATTGCTCATGATTTATCAATGGTTAAATATATTTCCAACAGGATTGGAGTACTTCATTTAGGACATTTGCTCGAAACTGGAACAACTGATGAAATATTCTCAAATCCAATCCACCCATATACAAGGTCTTTATTATCTGCTATTCCACATCCAAACCCAATTGTGGAGAAAGCAAGGATATCTGAGTCCTATGATTATGAAGCTAGTGGAATAGATTACACAAAAGGAGTAAATCAGCATGTTGATGGAACCCATTATGTGCTGGCAACTGAAGAAGAATTTAATAATTGGATAAGAAAATGAAGAGCTCAGATTGAGAGCTTTTCATTTTTTTATAAAGAGGCTATTTACGCCTTTTTTAAATTGTAAGGTTATTTTGATTAATGACAATAAATTAATAAAGTAATACTAACTACTATTTATGCATTTAGTAATATTTTATATGTTATAATAGAAAAAATGAATATGTAACTATAATTTTATTTACAGGATTTTAAAGGAGAAATTATGTTTACGCCAATTAAAAGCACAAAGGTATATGAGCAGGTAGTTCAACAAATTAAACAGATGATTATAGATGGAACTTTAAAAAAGGGAGATAAGCTTCCTACTGAAAGAGAACTATCAGAGCAGCTTCAGGTAAGCAGGGCTTCTATAAGAGAGGCTATAAAGTCACTGGAGGTTATTGGACTTCTTGAAGCAAGGCAGGGAGCAGGCAATTACATAAAGGAAAACTTTGATCAGGTTTTATTTGAGCCTATATCTATGATATTTATGCTGGAAAGCAGAAATCCTAATGAGATTGTTGAGCTTAGAGAGGGACTGGAACTTGAAGCCGCAGCCTTAGCTGCTAAAAATATTGACAAGGCAGAACTTGAAGAAATAAGACTTTTAGTAGATAAAATTAAAAATAGCGAAGATGAGGAAATTACTGCAGCTTATGATAAAAGCTTTCATTATGCCATAGCTAAAGCCTCCAAAAATGTTTTAATTATGAGTGTACTTAATGTTATTTCAAGTTTAATCGATGAAGTTATAATAGATTCTAGAAAGAAAATTCTATCTGTACAAGATAACAAGGAAAAGCTAAATAATCAGCATGAAATGATTTATATTTCTTTAAAAGATGGAAATGAAAGTGAAGCCTATGAGGCAATGAAGGGACATTTTAAGCTGATTAAGGACTATTATTGTATTTAGAATTTAAAATTAATAAGAAATTAGGAAGAAAATCTCTTTGGGGATTTTCTTTTTTATTAAAAATTAAATGTTTGATAAAAAAATAACAAAATTATCTTGTAAACGATATTATCTATAATATATTTTTCAAATAAATTTATGAAAGCTTTAATTTAGAAGGTGTCTCGAAGGAGCTGAAAAAAATTAGATGTTAATAAAATAACTATTGTAGAAATGTTCAGATAATAATGCTAGTATAAAATTAATAAATTGGTAATACCATCATACCATATTGTAAGATATATTTTATAAATACTTTAAAGTATATATTATATAGATCTAAATTATTATTTTACTGTAACACCACTTGAATTTTGGGAGGAAGGATAGCATTGAATATTATAGTTTGTATTAAACAGGTGCCTGGCACCACAAAGGTAGAAGTAGATCCAGTTACTGGAGTTTTAAAAAGAGATGGAATAGATTCTAAAATGAATCCCTATGACCTATATGCCCTTGAAACTGCAGTAAGACTTAAGGAACAAACAGGTGGAAGAGTTAAGGTTATAAGCATGGGACCTCCTCAAGCTAAGGAAATAATTAAAGAAGCTTTTACCATGGGAGCAGATGAAGGTATGCTTATATCTGACAGAAAATTTGCAGGGGCTGATGTACTAGCTACCTCCTATACAATATCTCAAGGAATAAAAAAGCTTGGTGACTATGATATTATAATCTGCGGAAAACAGACTACTGATGGAGATACAGCTCAGGTTGGCCCAGAAATGGCTGAGTATTTAAATATACCTCATATAGCTAATGTAAGGAAAATAGAAGAATTGAATAAAGAATCCATGATAGTTGAAATGGACATGGGAGACACCATTGAAGTTTCTGAGATAAAATTTCCTTGCTTAATAACAGTAGACAAAGGAATATTTGAGCCAAGACTTCCCTCTTATAAAAAGAAGCTTTCTACTAAAGATAGAGAAATTACGGTAATTAGCTTTAAGGATTTAGAAGATCAGGATGAAAAAAAATATGGATTAAATGGTTCACCTACGCAGGTTGAAAGAATCTTCCCGCCGGATATAAATAATGACCGTGAAATGTGGTCAGGAGATGCTGAGGAATTAAGTGATAAAATTATGGATAAGCTTAAGGCTTTAAAGCTTGTGTAAGTGCATAAAAATAAAAATGCACAGACTAAGGCGTATTAGGAGGTAAGTTTGATGGGAATGTTAATTGTTAATCAAAATAAAATTACAAATGCAGAAGAACTTGTTAAAATATGCCCCTTTGGAGCAATAGAAAAAAGTGAACAGGGGATTACAATAAATGCTGGCTGCAAAATGTGCAAGCTCTGTGTAAAAAAGGGACCAACTGGTGCTGTAGAATTTGTGGAAGAGGAAGTAAAATCAATAGACAAAAATAAGTGGAAGGGTATAGCAGTTTTTGTAGACCATTTAGAAGGCGATATTCATCCTGTTACCTTGGAACTAATAGGCAAGGCTAAAGAGCTTGCTGCAAAGATTAATCAGAAGGTATATTGTGTATTTATGGGCTATGATATTACTCCAAAGGCAGATGAACTGCTTCATTATGGAGTAGATGAGGTTGCAGTTTATGATTATTGTGAGCTTAAGCATTTTACAATAGAGCCATATGCTGCAGTATTTGAGGACTTTGTAAATAAATATAAACCTGCAGCTATATTGGTAGGTGCTACAACAGTAGGACGCTCCTTAGCTCCTAGACTAGCTGCTAGATTTAGAACAGGACTTACAGCAGACTGTACAGTACTGGACATGAAGGAAAATACAGACCTAGTGCAAATAAGACCAGCCTTTGGTGGAAATATAATGGCACAAATAGCTACTCCAAACAGCAGACCACAGCTTGCTACAGTTAGATACAAGGTAATGACTGCACCAGAAAGAAACAGGAAAACATCAGGTAATATAACTATTTGCAGCTTAGAGAAAGAAAAGCTAACTTCAAATATTAATGTGCTAAAGGTTATTCCAAAGGTTAAAGAAAGAGGTATTTCAGATGCAGAAATAATTGTAGCTGCAGGAAGAGGCGTGAAGTCAGAAAAGGATCTTGAAATGATTAAGGAGCTTGCAGAAATTTTAGGAGCAGAACTAGCTGCAACAAGACCTTTAATTGAAGCAGGCTGGGTAGATGCTAAGAGACAGGTAGGCTTAAGCGGAAGAACAGTTAGACCAAGGCTTATAATAACCTGCGGAGTATCAGGAGCAGTTCAATTTACAGCAGGTATGAACAACTCAGAATATATCTTTGCTATAAACAAAGATGAAAAGGCTCCTATTTTTAAGACGGCTCACTATGGAATAGTTGGAGATATTTATGAAATAGTACCTAAATTAATTGAGGAAATTAAGCAGGGAAAGGAGATTTTTCATAATGCAATATAAGAAAATTGATGCAGCAGACATAGAATATATTGTATCTGTTATAAATGATAAAGAAAGAGTATTTGTAGGGGAAGAAATAAATGAGGATTACAGCCACGATGAATTAGGTGCTGTTAAAAAGATGCCTGAAATAGTAGTTAAGGTATTAGAAACTAAAGAAGTTTCAAAAATAATGAAATATGCCTATGAACACAGCATCCCCGTAACTCCAAGGGGTTCAGGGACAGGCCTTGTAGGTGCTGCAGTACCTATTCATGGTGGAATAGTTATAGATTTAAGTGCCATGAATAAAATACTTGAAATAGATGAAGAAAACTTAACATTAACTGTAGAGCCTGGAGTTCTTCTTATGGAAATATTAAAATTTGTACAGGAGCATGATTTATTCTATCCTCCAGATCCAGGTGAAAAAACAGCCACTATAGGGGGAAACATAAATACTAATGCAGGCGGTATGAGAGCAGTAAAATATGGGGTTACAAGGGATTATGTAAGAGGACTGGAAGTTGTTCTTCCTAATGGAGAAATCTTAGAGCTTGGAGGCAAGGTGGTTAAAAACAGCTCAGGCTACAGCATTAAAGATCTTATAGTAGGCTCAGAAGGAACCTTAGGTATAATTACAAAGGCTGTACTAAGACTGCTGCCGCTTCCAAAAAAAGCTGTAAGTTTACTAATTCCTTTTCCAAGCCTTGAATCAGCTATTGAAACTGTACCAAAAATAATAAAATCTAAATCTGTACCAACAGCTATAGAATTCATGCAAAGGTCAGCCATTGTTGCTGCAGAAGAATTTTTAGGTAAAAAATTCCCTGACAGCAGCTCTGATGCATACTTGCTTCTGACCTTTGACGGCAACAGCAAGGAAGAAATTGAAGCAAACTATGAAAATGTAGCAAATATATGTCTAGAAGCAGGAGCACTAGATGTATTTATATCAGACACTGAAGAAAGACAGGAATCCATCTGGTCTGCAAGAGGAGCCTTCCTTGAGGCAATAAAAGCTTCCACTACAGAAATGGACGAGGTAGACGTGGTAGTTCCAAGAAACAAAGTGGCGGAATTCATTAAGTTTACTCATGAGCTGGAAAAGGAATTTAATATAAGAATAAGAAGCTTTGGACATGCAGGCGACGGAAATCTTCACATCTATATTTTAAGAGATGCATTAGATGAGGAAACTTGGAAGAAAAAGCTTTTAGAAGTTATGGAATATATGTATAAAAGAGGAAGAGAGCTAAATGGACAAGTATCAGGAGAGCACGGCATAGGCTTTGCCAAGAGGCCATACCTTAAGGAATCACTTGCACCAGAATTAATTACAGTAATGAAGGGAATTAAGATGGCCTTTGATCCAAAGAACATACTTAATCCGGGTAAGGTCTGTAACTAGTATTAATTCTATTATATTAGAAACATAAAAAGCAAAAGTCGTATTTAAAAAGTGCGGCTTTTGCTTTTTTATTTACTTATGCCGTAATTATGGCGACTCTATTAAATTTTATATTGCTTTTATTGTGCAAGCAATGAACCAGAAATAGTGGCATTAGCTACTGCACCAGGTGTTTGAGGAGCAGGTATTCCTTGTGCTCTTAAAGAAGCTTCAATAAGAAGTGCCCAATAGGATAAAATTCCTGCTATAAGAGCAGTAGATGAACTAATAAGCTTTAGGTTATTTGCGAAGGTAGTAACTCCGGGGGCAATCTGCTGTTCATTAGCTTCTTGAATTGCTGCTATTTTAATTAAATAGTTTGAAGCAAGACCTATTGTAGCTGCAATAATATAAATACTATCTTTTTTAGATGTAACCCTGTTTAAATTGTTAATTACTGAAGAAATTAAAATTAATTCACTTGCTAATGCTGCTGTATTTGCTGATCTAGCAGTTGGAGCTGGATTAGGCCTTGGGTTTGCTGCGTTTGTCTCCACTAGGCGCCCCCTTTTTGATTATTATCTATTATATTATTATATTTAGTATGTAATCTATTGGATACAATAATAAAGCTGTCTTTAAAACAAATAAGCACTAGAGCAATTTCTAATAAAAAGCCCTAGTGCCTATATTTTTTTAGTTTTAAATTCTAGCATTTAAGAATCTCCTTAAAATAGTATTGTACATTGGACTAATCCCTGCCTTCCATAATTTATTTAGAATAATCCTTTAGTAATACTTATTACACAAAAATCGCTAACTTTTCCTTCTGAATCTATACACATCATTGGCTTTTCGCTGAAGCTTGATAAAATCTTTTTTGCTTTACTTTCTTTCTTAACTTTATTTGATTTCATAAAATCAACTCCTTTAATGATTATTATGAATTTTTGTTACTATTATAATATAATATTATTTTAATATTGTCAATATTATTTATTAAATAATATTTATTATTATTTATATGTTAAAATATTAATTTATAAACTTATGTGAAATATAATAATTCATTACAGCCAAATAAGATAATTGCTTTGGAAAAATCATAAAAAGAAGGAGTCTAAAACTCCTTCTTATCTATAAGGCTATCATTCTATGCTCATTACTAATCCTGAAAGTATGAATAAATTTATGGACGTTGCATCTACATTCTATATCCTTAGGGTCTAAACAGCACTTCATTTTAACTATAAGCTCTACTGCTTCATCTTTAGTCAAACCTATTCTTCTAAAAGGTTTACCGCCTACTTTTGCACTTATATTCTCGTAAAAATAATACTTATTGCATTTTTCACAAAAGGTAATATAAGAACGTTTTGGATCTCCCATAGAATTTGTATTTACTATACCAGTAACAAATTTGTCTTCAGAACCACAAGCAGAGCATTTATACATATTTTTTCCCCCTTATTTATTGACATGGATTGTTACAAAAATAACAATGTGCTATACTACTAAAAGAATAATACAGCATAAAGGCTATTTATTTATAATATATGCTATACATATATAAAAATCAAGTGAAATATTCAGAAAATTTAAAAAATAAACTTGATTTTGTTTTAATAAATAACTAGGCAGTTTAATTAATTTAAAAAGAGTAATATAATTATCTTCAATGAGAGAATAAAAATAAGGAGAGGATTTTAATTGAAGTATATTGCTTTTCTTAGGGGAATAAATGTAAGCGGCAAAAATAGCATAAAAATGGCAGCTTTAAAAGCTATGTTTCAGACTCTAGGCTTCAATAATGTAGAAACGTACATCCAAAGCGGTAATGTGATTTTTGAATTCGATGCTTGCGATACAGTGAGTTTAGAAGTAAAAATTAAAGAAGAGATAGATAAAACCTTTGGATTTCATGTAGAGACAATTGTACGTACAATGGAAGAACTAATAAATATAATAAGCAATAATCCATTACTTGTAGAAGCTAACATAGAAATCGATAAGCTCCATGTAACTTTATTGCTTAATAAGCCAGAAGAAGCTATAGAATCTTTAAATTTAAAGAAGGAAGAAAATGAGAAATACATAATTCGAGGGAAAGAGATTTACTTATATTGCCCTAATGGGTATGGAAATACTAAATTGAATAATACTATCTTAGAGAAAAAATTGAAGGTTGCTGCTACAACAAGAAATTGGAAGACAATGAATAAGCTTCTGGAAATGATGAAATAAATAAGGAGTGTTCCTATGGCACAAAATTATAATAAGCCAAGCAAAGAAGAACTAAAAGAAAAGCTTAATGAGCTGCAGTACAAGGTTACACAGGAAAATGAAACAGAAATGCCCTATAGAAATACCTATGATAATCATTTCGAAAAAGGTATATATGTGGACATTGTATCTGGTGAACCTCTTTTTTCCTCAACAGATAAATATAATTCCGGCTGTGGCTGGCCTGCATTTACAAAACCTATAAGCAGAGAGTTTATAAAGGAAAAATCTGATTTCGGCTATAATATGCATAGAATTGAAGTTAGAAGTAAAAATGCTGACTCTCATCTAGGCCACGTTTTTAATGATGGACCTATGAAAGAAGGCGGCTTGAGGTATTGTATCAATTCTGCAGCTTTAAGGTTTATTCCTTTGAATAAAATGAAGGAAGAGGGTTATGAGGAATATATTCCATTAGTAGAAAATAAAAAATAGATTTAAGCGAAAGAATCTATAGATATAAACAGGATTATATCTATAGGTCTTCTCTATTTTTATAATTTAAAATTAATTTGCTTTAGTATAGGACCATATAAGATATATAAACATATACTGATATATTAGAGGTGATGTTTATATGAGCAAATTAAGAGTTATGTTTTTTAAGAAAGGCTATATAGAGCCATTATATACTGTAAAGGACATATCTGAGAGAAGTGTGAAGGAACAAAAAGAACTACTTCCTGTAGAACGGGGCTATGAGGACTTAGATACTGCTGCTGATGCGGTAATTATAGACATGTATATGAATTCTGATAAATTAGAGCTTAAGGATGGACTTTATAAAATAAACAGCAGAAGGTTTAAAGCAACTGAGCCCAGAGCATTATGGATAGAGGTGGAACTGCTGGAAACCTGGGAAAGAAAATCTGTAAGACAAAGAAAAGGAAAAGAGTAACATGAATCAAAAAGGCTTTAGCTATTTCTAGAGCCTTATTTTATTTATATATAAATTTTATTCTAAATTTAGTAAATAGGAAAAAATTAGATTTCTAGATATGAATGAAACTAGCGATTATATAATGACACAGCCCTTTGAATTACCAGGCTTTTGCATAATCATAAATCTTAAGTAATAGATTATATTATGGGAATTTTTAACATCAAAATACAAATTAAAAATTACTTAAATTTATTAATGTTGAAGGGAAAATAAAAGCTATGGACAAAAATAATAGGGTTGAGTTAAAAATTCTTAAGATAATACTTTTAATTTACATTACATTGTGCATAATAATAGCCGGATTAAATTATGGCTATTCAAGCCATGCTGCTCCACAAGCATCGGCATTTATAAATTGGCTTTGGCTTTTTTATGAAAACTGGGTAAAAACCTTGTTTATAATTATAGGAAGTTTCCTTACTATTAGAGTTATTGGAACGTCTAAAAGAACATTGATGAGGAAAAGAAACTTAATTGGCTTTATCACTGCAGCTTTAATCGTGCATATAACTGCACCAATTCTTCTTCATAATGAAGAACTTTATTTTTTCACAATGCCTCTGCCCTGGACAACAACTCCCATTCAGCTTTTATTTTCTAAAGCACCCTTTTATATGAGTCGCTTTTCAATTTGGGGTGCTGATGGCATATCTGCAGCTCTCATATTTTATCTTTGCTACAGTATAATTGTCTTAGCTGGAACCTTATTATTTGGAAGGCGCTGGCAATGCTCCACAATATGTTTATTTAATGGTTTTCTTCAGAAGTATTTGACCCTGCAATTCCGCTGATAGGGAAAGATAAGAAATTAACTTCTAAGGGACTTAAGGTTTTTTCTCTAATAAGATGGGCATTACTTTTATTTTCTTTATTTTTTAACTTATGGTGGATTATGCTTCTGTCAGGTATGGAATTAACAAGCGGTGTTCAGATAATCAGTAAAATTGAAAATTATAAATATCTTAGCTCAGAACTTTTGGCTGCAATGTTTTTCTGGGTTGCATTTATTGGAAGGGGTTATTGCTATTATTGTCCATTAGGAACAGTGTTAGCTTTCTTTGGGAAAATTGCTGGGCAGGAAATTGTTACAAATAAGTTTAAATGCATACAATGCAGCCAATGCAATTTAGCCTGCCCAATGTCCATAGACATTAAGATTAAGGCTAAAGAAGGGAAGGCTGTAAGCAGCAATCGTTGTGTAGGATGCTGCCACTGTGTGGATGCTTGCCCTACAAGAACACTGGATTATTCAACAAAATATTTAAAGTGGAGGATCAATAAAAGAGAAAATTGATACTATTATAATTATAAAATAGTGATAAAATAATAATATTAAAAGTTTCAGTATTATGGAGGTAAAACAATTGAACGAAACATTACAAATTATAAGAAACAGAAGAAGCATAAGAGCTTTTAAAAATGAACAAATTAAAGAGGAAGAGCTAAATGAAATTATAGAAGCTGCTATATATGCACCAAGTGCTTCAAATAAACAACCTTGGCACTTTACTGTGGTTCAAAACAAGGAACTTCTTGATTTACTAAATAAAAGCTTCAAGGAGCTAGCAAAAAAATCAGACAATGATTATATTAAAAGAGTTGGTGATAATGAAAATTATCATGTGTTTTACAATGCACCAACTGTAATAATAGTCTCTGGGGATGAAAATAACAATTATGCAGCTGTTGACACAGCAGCAGCTGTAGAAAACATGCTTTTAGCTGCAGAAGCACAAGGTATTGGTGGCTGCTGGATTGGATTTATAGCTTATGTATTTAATAGTGAAGAAGGTAGGGAATTTTCTAAGAAATTAGGAATTCCAGAAGGTTATAAGCAAATACATGCCGCAGCCCTTGGTTACAAAAAAATTAATAGAACAATTGCACCAGCAAGAAAAGAAAACTCAGTAAATTACATAAGGTAAAAGACAATATGCTTTAATAATAATTTAATATAAAAGGATTTGTGTAAATTCAAACCTAGCAGGTATAATTATATCTTCTAGGTTTTCTTTTTCTGTAAATTAGAGATGTACTTATCCTTAGGCAAATTGTTACAAAGCATTACTATATTAATGTGATATAATATTATTTAGCAGTTTAACAATACAAAGGGATTGATTTTATGAAAAGTAAATTAAAGGATTTTGTAGAAGAACTGGCTATGACAGAGGTAACTAAAAATGTTTATAACCAGTATTCCTATGAAATTGAAGAAAATGAGATAAGAAGAAAAAATCTTCTAGTATACCTTGAGTATATGCATAAACAAAAACCAGAAGTTCTACTTGTTGGTGAGGCTCCGGGATATAGAGGCTGCAGGTTAACAGGAGTTCCATTTACAAGTGAATACCTTCTTATGAATAATATGAAGGGAATGAAGGTTTTTGGAAGAGAGGCAGGATATAGATTGGCCTCAAATAAGGAGAAGCTACTTAAAGAAGCTACTTCCACAATAATATGGGATACTATAGTAAAATATAATATAATGTCCTTAGGGTGGAATGCCTTCCCCTTTCATCCACATAAGGAAGGTAACTTTGAAAGTAATAGAACTCCACTAAAAGCTGAACTTGCCATAGGAGAAAAGCCGCTTATAAAAATAATTGAGATCTATAATATAAGAAAGATTGTAGCAGTGGGCACGAAGGCTGAACTTACACTTGCAAAACTAAATATTAGCTGCTTAAAGGTAAGACACCCTGCTCAGGGCGGTAAAAATGAATTTGTAGAGGGATTAAGAAGAATAAAAAGCATGGAACTATAATTTATATGAAGTTAAAAGAAATGCTAATAGAAAAAAGATATTTAAGGAGCAGATATCGTAATGAATAGAGAAAGTATTTATAAAAATTATATACCAGCTCTTAAAGCTGAACATGAGATTAAAGCTGGCTGCCTTTGGTTTATATTCTATTTGGATAAGCTATTGGTTGAAAATAATGACAATAGGATTAACATTCCTTATGCAAACAGCCTGAAGGAATTAAATATCATTCCTGTTAGAAAACAATATCTAGGAACTTTTAAAGGGCACCCTTGTTATTCTGTAGAAGTATCACAAAATACAGCTGAATTTGGTGAAATGTCTTTAATTGGCCTTCGTGAATTATATGGACTTGTAGAAGAGGACATGTTTCTTCTAGCTGGTAAGGCACTTCAAATAGTTAATTGGGATAAAACTCATCAGTTCTGCGGGAGCTGCGGAACTGAAACCTATACTTTGGAGGGTGAAAGAGCTAAGAAGTGTCCTAAGTGCGGTCATTTAAGCTATCCAGTAATTTGTCCAGCAGTAATAACTGCAGTTATGAAGGATAACAAAATTCTTTTGGCACATAATCGTAATTTTAAGGGAAATATGTATGGTCTTATTGCAGGTTTTGTTGAGGCTGGAGAAACACTTGAGGAATGCGTTGCTAGAGAAATAAAGGAGGAAGTTGGACTAAAGGTTAAGGAAATAAAGTACATTGAAAGCCAACCTTGGCCCTTTCCTAATTCCTTGATGCTTGGTTTTACAGCGCAATATGAAAGTGGAGAAATAGCTGTAGACGGAATAGAAATAGACGATGCAAAGTGGTTTGACGTAAATACCCTTCCAGGTCTTCCTTCAGAAATCAGTATTGCTAGGAAAATTATTGATTGGTATATAGATAAATTCAAAGAATAGTAGATAATATTAGATACACGGGAGGGATTTTATTCTGCAATATATAAAACTGCCTAGAATAGGGCTTTATTGCTATTGAATAAAAGAAAATTTATTAAAATATAATGAGGAAATTGAATTTTGCAGTAGAAAGGTAATAGAAAAAAATATGGATGGAACTAATAGAGCAAATATAAAAATAGGATCAAAGGTTTTGGTTGTACAAAAGCAAGATCAACGGACAGGCAAGCTAACAGAAGGAATTGTAAAAAGAATACTTACAAATTCACCAAATCATCATCGTGGTATAAAGGTTATGCTGGAAGATGGTATTGTGGGAAGGGTGCAGGAATTAAAACTATAAAGGTAATAAAAAATAATAAGGAGCTAAAACTTTAATGAAAAAACTTAAAATAGATTTAGAATTACTTTACCAATCCTTTATGTTCGAAAATGAAGATTTATGTAAGGAATACCTTGACACTAATACAGGGGAGATAATAAATATTCCCGAGGAAATATTTAAAGTTACATCAGGTAAAGCAGATGAGAAGGATTTAGATGATTGGCAGATGGAACTTTTGGAAGAAGCCTATGCTGTTGCAGAAGATAAAATGGGACGATACATATTAATACAAAATATAGACATTTCCTACTTAAACGGGGCAATTGAAAATTTTGTTGAGCACAATATAGCTTCTGAGGATTTAAAGAATAAGCTTTTAAACGTACTCTATGAAGAAAACCCATTGAGAAGTTTTAAAAATGTACTAAGTGATTACCCAGAAGAAATAGATCAATGGTATGATTATGAAGAGCAAAAGGGAAAAGAATATGTTATAGACTGGCTTAGAGAAAGAAACATTCAAATAGTATATCCTATTTAGATGCTGCTATCTACTCACCAAGTGCTCAAATAAACAGCCTTGGAACTTTACAGTAATTCAGAACAAAGAACTTCTTAACTTGCTTAATAATAGCTTCAAGGAGATAGCAAAGAAATCTGACAATGATTATATTAAAAGAGTTGCTGAAAATAAAAACTTTCGTGTAGAGCAAATTAGGAGTTCAAAAATGAACTCCTAATTTTTCTTTATATAGCAATCATCCTATTTTCATTACTAGTTTATTTATTTTTATAATAGAAAACAGCAAGCTGAGTTCTGTCTCTTAAGTTCAACTTTTCTAAAATGGTAGTTAAACTGTTTCTAACGGTGCCCTCGCTTAAAAACAGTTTACTTGCTATTTCTTTATTGTTAAGTCCTTCTGCGAGAGCGGTAATAATTTCTAGTTCCTTTTCAGTAATACCAAAGGCTGAAAAATCGCTTTTATTGATGCTGTTTATTAGAGATGGAATTTTGGTAACAATAGCCTCGCCAAAAACGCTTTGTCCAATATATACTGCCTCTAATGAGGGTACAATACTTTCGAAATTCTGCTTAATAATATAGCCCTTAGCACCAATCTTCAGTGCTTTAATTATATATTCATTATCTGAAAATGTAGTTAGAAATAGTATTTTTGCGTTTTTGTCACTTCTTAAAATTGCCTCTGCTGCCGCTAGCCCTGTCATAGTTTCCATTCGAATATCCATTAGTAAAATATCTGGTTTTAAACTATCATAAAGCTCAATAGCTTCCTTTCCATTGCAGCCAAGACCAACAACGGAAATACGGCCATCTGCTTCTAATATAGTTTTCAGGGAAACGCAGACTAATTTATCATCATCAACCACTACTACTCTCATATTATCTCACCTCATTCTCTCGAAATACTTACTTTTTCGGTATTGAAATAAAGATTCTAAACCCTTTGTTTGTACTGACATTAATGTTGCCCCCTATAGAAGCCACTCTGTCAGTCATGTTTTTTACTCCTATACCATTTTCACTATCATAGCTGCTTTGTGTACCATTGTCTTCAATAACCAATTGATAAAGTGCAGGATGTTCCCTAATTGTTACAGATGCATTGGTGGCATTAGAATGCTTTGATATGTTTGACAAAGCTTCCTTTGCTACTGCAATAAAGCAGTATTTAATATTCTTATCTATATTTGTTTCAACTTCATAATCAAATTTCACAGGGCAAAATTCAAAGCTATGTAATAATTTCTCTAATTCAGTTTGAAGGTCAATTGCTTTCTCATGCAAATCATGTACGCTGGCACGTATGCTGTCCATGGCTTCTGAAAGGGTATTTTTTATTAAAGACAAGCTTTCTTTTGTAGTTTCATCTTTATTGATAGCAAGCAGTGCACCAATTTGTAATATGGATCTAGAAAGTAAATGTCCCACATTATCATGAATATCCCTTGCTATTCTGTTTCGTTCGCTTAAGGTTGCAAGATTTATTTCATAGTCTTGTTTTTCTAGAAGCTCCTTATTTTGTTTTTCAAGCTGCATTGATATTTCCTTAGCATTATCACGAAGTTTACGATATTCTTTTTCCATATTTTGAAGAGTAATAGTACGGAATTTTAAAATATAGGAGGCCATAATAAGGGCTGCAATTAACCAATTAGAGATGAAGAGAGTCTGACTATTATCATATATAAGCGGCAGGAAGGCTAATACCCATATCCATTGCATTTTAAGAAATATTACGTCATAACACAAAACAGGAATAAAAAATAATAAAGCTGGTTTAAAAAAGCAAAGAATTATATAAACAGCAAATACAGCTATTGTAATAGGTTCATTTTCCAAGTAGCTCAAGAATGCACTTAGGATTATGGCAATTAGAATTGGTACAATCATGTATAGGTTATCTGCATTAGGTATATATATTACTGAGCAAATAACAAAAATAATAAGTTTATCAATTAACTTTTTCATTTTACTACCAACCTTTATTTGTAAAAATAGTAATCACATATAAATACTAGCACGTTATATTACAGTTCTCAAGCGTATTGTTACATTTGTCATGGTGAGCTTGGAATATAATCACTTAAAAATTACCATTAAATTTATTATGATTAATATATGTAAGGTAAGCTTTGTTATATCAATTATGGGAGGTTACTTATGGTAATAAAGGTAAAAAATCTAGTAAAAAGATATGCTGATTTAGTAGCTTTGGATCATTTAAACTTAGAAGTAGAAGAAGGAGAAATCTTCGGCCTTTTAGGTCCTAACGGTTCAGGTAAAACTACTGCAATAAATTGTATATTATCACTGTTAAAATATGACAAAGGAACTATAGAAGTTTATGGCAAACCTATGTCACCAGATGCTTATGATATTAAGCGTAATATAGGTATAATCATGCAGAATGTTGCAGTTTTCGAGGAATTGAATGTTTATGAAAACATTGATTATTTCTGTGGAATGTACATTACAGACAAAATAAAGCGTCGTGAACTTGTTGAGGAAGCTATTGATTTTGTCGGACTTAATGATTACAGAAAGTTTTATCCTAAGAAGCTAAGCGGTGGCTTACTTAGAAGGTTAAATATAGCTTGCGGTATTACACATAAGCCCAAACTAATTATCCTGGATGAACCAACAGTTGCAGTTGATCCTCAAAGCCGAAATAATATATTGGAAGGAATACAAAGGCTTAATAAAGAGGGAGCCACAATTGTGTACACTTCACACTATATGGAGGAAGTTGAACAAATCTGCACCAGGATCGCCATTATGGATAAAGGAAAGATAATAGCTACAGGCACCAATGAAGAACTAAAAGGTATGATAAATTCTGGTGAAAAACTTACAGTTGAAATTTTTAAATTCGATAAAAGTATTTTAGAGGGTATTAAAAATCTTCCACATATAATCTCTGCAGAGCTTAATGGCAATTTGCTTGTGGCCAAATCCAGCAGAGGTAAAAACAATCTAGTTGCACTCTTGGACTTTTTCAAATTAAAGAATGTTTCAGTTGGTAAGATATACTCTGAGCCACCTACCTTAAATGATGTATTCCTAGAAATAACAGGTAAAGAGCTTAGAGATTAGAATGCTCGGCTAAAGGAGGTTAAAGTCCTAAATGGACTTTAACGGGCAATCTACGAGTGGCAACGAGTGCGTCAGATTGCCCAGTGGGCGCAGCCAAAGTCCTAAATGGACTTTAACGGGCAATCTACGAGTGGCAACGAGTACGTCAGATTGCCCAGTGGGCGCAGCCAAAGTCCTAAATGGACTTTAACGGGCAATCTACGAGTGGCAACGAGTACGT